>NZ_CACVCG010000057.1 GCF_902729435.1 Magnetospirillum sp. UT-4 | reverse complement strand
AAGGACGGCCGTATCAGGTGCCTCTCGCCCAGCCAGGGCCGTAAGGCATTCCTGGAGCGGTTTCGCGAATTAAGCGGGCAGGGGTGAGCGGTTCGCTCACATGCGTATAACTGCGGAGATGTGGGCTAAATTGTCGGGATCATTTCTGGCCAAAAATAGGCCATTGGAGAGAGCCAATAGGTAGTTACATCCTGCTCGGAAGGAAGCCGATCCTTTGAAAGATCATGCTTCCATCTTCCTTCCATTCCTTCTCTTGCAGCGATGGCTGCAATTATAGCGTCTCGTTCGTGTTCTGGTCCGATATAGCTAAGGATTGGACGCTCTGGGCATAACTGTAGCCAGTTTATACCTGGAACATATAGAAGAGCCTTGGGGTGGACCTCAGTAATAGGTGTGCCCGGGAACTTCTTGCGGATGAGGTCTGCGAACAGTGCTCCTTGCACAAGAGCGGCTCCGCGGAGCGAGTTTGCTGTTGCAACCTGTCCGCCCGATAGCCCGTATGTTTTTCTGATTCTGCGATCGGCCATTCGGTCACTCGACCGGCCAGCGGACCACCACATGGGGGCATCAATACCGACTCCCCGTGGCGGCAACGAGATCAGTTCGACGGCTTCTTCGGCGCAGGAAACGCAATAGGAGCGGACGTTGTCATCCGCATCAATGGTGGCGACGCCGAAGGCGTCTTTCCCTCCAGGGTCTGCGCCAACCCACATAGGCTTAATCCGGGAAATTCCAGGGCCAGTGAGGGCTGTGTATCCCAAAATGGGATTATCCGATAGCGGGATTATTGACCAAGGGGCAAACCCGGCGGTCAGATTTTATGCCCAAGCCCATCTACAGCGAACGACACCAAAGGCTTCTGGCCTTGCTGGTTGCCGCTCGCAAATCCAGTGGGCTTACGCAGGCGCAAGTAGCCGCGAAGCTGGGACGACCCCAATCTTATGTGGCGAAGTATGAACGCGGCGAGCGGCGCTTGGATGTGCTTGAGTACCTGGACGTCGCTGAAGCTGTTGGGTTTGACCCATGCGATCTGCTGAGGTCTGTCGGCACCATGTAACCACGAGGTAACCGCGCCCGTCTGACTGGTCCCTAGGGCCGCGACCAGCAGTCCTGTCTTAAGCCCCAGAAACGCGAAAAGCCGCGGAAGACCGCGGCCTTTACGTCTGGCGACTTGGAGCGGGCGAAGGGATTCGAACCCTCGACCCCAACCTTGGCAAGGTTGTGCTCTACCCCTGAGCTACGCCCGCTCGGCGTCTGAACCGGATGCCTTGGCGCCCGGAGGCCCGGATAATACGAAAAGCGGCGCCCCGATCAAGCCCTTTTTTGTCCCTTCCCGCAATCGTCCGCTTTGCCCTTGCCAGGGTGGCGGGGACGGTCCATCTATTGCGGGTCGAACTCCACCTCGCCCGGACCTGATACCCATGGATCTCATCTTCGGTGCCGGCGGAAAGCCCGCCGCCCCCGGCGGCGCGGCCGCCGGCGAGCTGATCAAGGACGCCACCACCGCCACCTTCATGGCCGACGTCATCGAGGCGTCGCGCCATGTACCGGTCATCGTCGACTTCTGGGCCACCTGGTGCGGCCCGTGCAAGCAGCTGGGACCGACCCTGGAGAAGGTGGTCAAGGAATTCCGCGGCGCCGTGCGCATGGTCAAGGTCGACGTCGACCGCAACCAGGACCTCGCCGCCCAGCTGCGGGTGCAGTCGGTGCCCATGGTCTACGCCTTCAAGGATGGCCGCCCGGTGGACGCCTTCGTCGGCGCCCAGCCGGAAGGCCAGATCCGCAGCTTCATCGAGCGCCTGACCAAGGGCGGCGCCCAGTCCTCGCTGGCCGATCTGGTGGCCGAGGCCAAGGAGATCCTGGCCGGCGGCGACCCCGAGACCGCCGCCCAGCTGTTCCAGCAGGTGCTGGCCGAGGACCCCGCCAACGCCCCCGCCATCGCCGGCCTGCTGCGCTGCCTGATGGCGGTGGGCGACACCGCCTCGGTCAAGCAGATGCTGGCGCAGCTGCCCGAGGACGTCACCCGCCACGCCGACATCGCCGCCGTGCGCACCGCCCTGGAACTGGCCGAGACCGCCCCCGGCGCCGGCGCCACCGCCGAGCTGCGGCGCCGCCTGGCCCAGGACGCGGGCGACCATCAGGCCCGCTTCGACCTGGCCATGGCCTATTACGCCGCCGGCGAGACCGAGGCGGCGGTGGACGAGCTGCTGGAGCTGTTCCGCCGCGACCGCACCTGGAACGACGATGGCGCGCGCAAGCAGCTGGTCAAGCTGTTCGAGGCCCTGGGGCCGACCCATCCGGTCACGGTGGCGGGACGCCGGCGCCTGTCCAGCCTGCTGTTCTCGTAGCGCCATGGCCGGCCTGGCGGACTTCAGGGAACTTCCCGGCGTGCTGCCGGTCTTCGCCGTCGCCGGCGCCCTGCTGCTGCCCGGCGGCCGCCTGCCGCTGACCGTGTTCGAGCCGCGCTACCTGGCGCTGACCGACGACTGTCTGGGGACGGGGCGCCTGTTCGCCCTGGTCCAGCCCGGACCCGAGGACGGCAGCGTGCCGGTGCCGGGCCTGCAGCCGGTGGGCTGCTTGGCCCGCATCGTCGCCTTCGGCGAGACCGGCGACGGCCGCTACCTGATCACCGGGCTGGGCATCAACCGCTTCCGCCTGGTCGGCGAGGAGCCCGGCCGCTCGGGCTATCGCCGGGTGGTGGCCGATTATGCCCCCTTCGCCGGCGACCGCGAGGGCGAGGGCCGGATCGACATCGACCGCCGCCGGCTGATCGCCGCCGTCTCGGCCTATCTGTCGCACCAGGGCCTGACCGCCGACATGGCCAGGCTGGACGACAGCAACGACACCGAACTGGTCACCGCGCTGGCCATGGCCGCGCCGCTGTCGCCGGAAGAGAAGCAGGCGCTGCTGGAAGCCCCCTCCACCACCGAGCGCGCCCAGCTGATGACCGCCATGTTCGAAATGGCCCTGCTGACCGAAAGCGGCGATTTCGTCCGCCATTGACCCATCGGAGACGACCATGACCGACCGCCTGCCCGGCATCGACCCCAAGCTGATGGAGATTCTGGTCTGCCCGGTCTCCAAGGGGCCGCTGCGCTATGACCCCGACCGCCAGGAACTGGTCAGCGAGAGCGCCGGCCTGGCCTATCCCATCCGCGACGGCATCCCGATCATGCTGCCGGACGAAGCCCGGTCCCTCGACACCCAGGGAGCATCCAAATGAACAGCACCTACGGCAGCCAGCACACGCCCGAAGAGATCAAGGTCAAGAAGGCGGAAAAGCGCCTGGAAATTCGTTTCGGGGACGGAAAGGCCTTCAGCCTGCCGGCCGAGCTGCTGCGGGTGGAAAGCCCCTCGGCCGAGGTCCAGGGCCACACCCCGGACGAGAAGAAGCTGGTTTCCGGCCGCAGCCATGTGGGCATCATCGCGGTGGAGCCGGTGGGCAATTACGCGGTCAAGATCGTCTTCGACGATCTGCACGATTCCGGCATCTACACCTGGGACTACCTGTACTGGCTGGGCGCCAACCAGGACCAGATCTGGCGGGAATACGAGGCGGCCCTGGCCGCCGCCGGCCTGAGCCGGCACCCGAACGCCACCGGGGCCAACGCCACCGGCGGGGGCGAGGCCGCGCCCAAGCATGCCGGCTGCGGCTGCGGCTCGGGCGGCAAGGGCGGCTGCGGATGAATCCTGAGGCGGCGGAGGCGTTCTACGCCCGCCTGCGGGCGGCCATGCCCGAGCCGAAGAGCGAACTCCACTACGTCAATCCCTATACCCTGCTGGTGGCGGTGGTGCTGTCGGCCCAGGCCACCGATGTCGGGGTCAACAAGGCGACCCGCCCGCTGTTCGAGCGCGTCGCCTCCCCGGCCGCCATGGTCGCCCTGGGCGAGGCGGCCCTGGCCGACGCCATCAGGACCATCGGCTTGTACCGCACCAAGGCGCGCAACGTCATCGCCCTGTCGCGCATCCTGCTGGCCGAGCACGGCGGCCAGGTGCCGCGCGACCGCGCCGCCCTCGAGGCGCTGCCGGGAGTGGGGCGCAAGACCGCCAACGTGGTCCTCAACGTCGCCTTCGGCGACCCCACCATCGCCGTCGATACCCATTGCTTCCGCGTCGCCAACCGCACCGGCCTGGCCCCCGGCCGGACGCCGCTGGAGGTGGAGCAGGGCCTGCTGCGGAACACCCCGGCCGCCTACCTGCACGACGCCCACCACTATTTGATCCTGCATGGCCGCTACGTCTGCAAGGCGAAGAAGCCGGACTGCCCGGTTTGCGTGGTGCGGGATTTGTGCGAGTGCGACGAGAAACCGTCCTGAATGCCGTCCTGGCCGGGCTCGACCCATGCCTGTCCGGGAAAACCGTCGGCAGCCGTCCATGGCAACACGGATGACGCGGATTCCGGCTTCGCCGGACGCGGATGAACACGGATTCCAGACCCTTGGCGCGCGAAGCGCGTCACCACCTCCATCCGTGCTATCCGTGTTCCCGCGCCAGCGGGCATCCGTGTCCATCCGTGTTGCCATGGATGACGGCCGACGGTTCAACCGGACACAAGTGGGCTGGACCCGGCCATCCACGCCGCCGAGGGGACGGATAAGGAGAGTGTTGGTCCGTGACGCTTCAGCTGGCCGGCACCGGCGGGCGGGTGCGGCCGAGCAATTCGTCGACGCAATCGCGGTCGCTCACCGGCTGGGCCGAGCGCACCGCGTAATGGGCCACGATCTGGCCGCCGCCGTCGTCATACAGGAACAGGTCGAGGGTGCAGCTGCGCCCGCGATACTGCCAGATCTCGGCCGGGGTGTCGCGCCGGGTGAACACCGGCGCGCCCAGCATGGAGCGCAGCTGGGTCGGGCTCAGGCCCTTGAGCGCGGTCGGCTCGAGGGGGACGCGACGGGCTTCGGCGATGGCGGGACGGGACGGCGCCGGGGCGGGCTCTCCCGCCCCGGCCGGCGTCACCGACGCGGCCGGTCCCTGGCCGGTCTGGGGATTGCCGGCACAGGCGGCAAGCAGCAGGGCGGAACCGAGAACGGCACTGGCGTGGGGGCGCATGGGGAGAACCGGGAGGCGAAGACAGCGCGGATTATAGGGTTTCCGCTTGAATTCGCAACGACTGGAACACGTGCACCATGAAGGCGGTGGCAAGCACCGGTGTCGCCAGGTTGAGCAGCGGCACGCCGAACAGGATTGCGATGACGATGCCGGCCAGCCACAGCCGCCCGAGATGGTGGCGGAACACCCGCCGGGCCTCGGCCGGGGGCAGGCGGCGCAGCGCCACCAGGTCGAAATATTCGCGCCCGAGCAGGTAGCCGTTGATCACCGCCGCCAGCAGCACCGTCAGCCCGGTCAGCAGCAGCACCAGATAGACGGGAAGCGCCGCCAGGTTGACGGCGATGGTGAGCGCCAGGAACCGCAGCGTGGTCGCCAGCACTTCCCCCAGCCCCTGCGGCCGCGGCCAGTTGAGGCCGGGATAGTGGCGGTCCTCCACCGCATCGGCGACCCGCTCCAGCATGGTGCCCATCACGGTGGTGGACAGGGCGGGGAAGAACAGCACCGGCAGCACCAGCGCCGCCAGGCCGATGGCGAGGTCGCTGCCCAGGTCCAGCCAGCCGGACTGGAACAGCGAGACGTTGGCCAGGGTGGTCCACACCGCCGCCACCAGCACCACATAGGCGGCGATGGCGACCAGGATGCCCAGCGCCAGCACGCGGCGCAGGCGGGGATCGGGCAGTTGGGCGAAGGCCTTGAACAGGGCGGCGATCATGCCCCATTCAACCACGCCCGGGGCGTGTCGGCAAAGGGGCGGGCGGAGGTGACGCGGTGGTTTTTGATTGTCCCGTCCGCTTGCGCCGCTATACTGCGCCGCCGGCCGGGCGACCCGTTTCGGCCTAACGACCCGTTTCGGCCGGCCCGCGCAAGCAGCGAGAGATCAGGTTCCATGGTGGATACCCGCTACCACGTCGCCGCCATCGGCAACGCGATCGTCGATGTGCTGGTTCACGCCGACGACGGCATGCTCGAACGCCTGGGCGTCGCCAAGGGGATGATGACCCTCATCGGCGCCGAGGATGCCGAGCGCATCTATGCCGGCCTGCCGCCGGGCATCGAATGCTCGGGCGGCTCGGCCGCCAACACGGTGGTCGGTGTCGCCTCGCTGGGCGGCCGCGCCGCCTATGTCGGCAAGGTCAAGGACGACCAGCTGGGCGCCGTGTTCGGGCACGACCTCCGCAGCGCCGGCGTCGCCTTCGCCACCAGGGCTGCGGCCGACGGCCCCTCCACCGCCCGCTGCTTCGTGCTGGTCACTCCCGACGCCCAGCGCACCATGCTGACCTATCTGGGGGCCTGCATCGAGCTTACCCCCGATGATGTCGAGGAGGCGGTGATCGCCGCCGCCGCCGTCACCTATATGGAAGGCTATCTCTACGACCCGCCGCTGGCCAAGCGGGCCTTCCTCAAGGCGGCCGAGATCGCCCACAAGGCCGGCCGCATGGTTTCGCTGTCGCTGTCCGACCCGTTCTGCGTCGATCGCCATCGCGACGCCTTCCTCGACCTGGTGGCCAACCACGTCGATATCCTGTTCGCCAACGAGGCCGAGCTGACCGCCCTGTTCCGCGCCGCCGACTTCGACGAGGCCCTGCGCGCCGTCCGCGGCCATTGCCGGGTCGCCGCAATCACCCGCGGCGCCCAGGGTTCGGTGGTGGTGGCCGGCGACGACGTCATCGTGGTCGGCGCCGATCCGGTGCCGGCGGTGGTCGACACCACCGGTGCCGGCGACCTCTATGCCGCCGGCTTCCTCTACGGTTTCACCCACGGGCGCGATCTGGCCACCTCGGCCATGCTGGGCGGCATCGCCGCCGGCGAGGTCATCGGCCATTTCGGCGCCCGCCCCGACCGCAACCTCGCCGAGCTGGCCCTGGCCCGCCTCGGTCCCTCCCCCTTCGCTCCGGTAGCGTAACGATATTCCCATGGAACTCCGCAACATCGCCATCATCGCCCACGTCGACCACGGCAAGACCACCCTGGTAGACGCCATGCTCAAGCAGTCCGGCACCTTCCGCGAGAACCAGCAGGTCGCGGAACGGGTCATGGATTCCAACGACCTGGAAAAGGAGCGCGGCATCACCATTCTCGCCAAGTGCACCTCGGTGGAATGGAAGGGCCTGCGCATCAACATCGTCGATACCCCCGGCCACGCCGATTTCGGCGGCGAGGTCGAGCGCATCCTGTCCATGGTGGACGGCGTGGTGGTGCTGGTGGACGCCGCCGAAGGGCCGATGCCGCAGACCAAGTTCGTCACCGGCAAGGCCCTCGGCCTGGGTCTTAGGCCCATCGTGGTGATCAACAAGGTCGACCGCGGCGACGCCCGGCCGCATCAGGTCCACGACGAGTGCTTCGACCTGTTCGCCGCGCTGGACGCCGATGACGACCAGCTCGACTTCCCCACCCTGTTCGCGGTCGGTCGCGACGGCTGGGCCGACGAATCGCTGGACGGTCCGCGCCAGGACCTCTCGGCCCTGTTCGACCTGATCGTCCGTCACGTGCCGCCGCCGGTGCGCGATCTCGACAAGCCCTTCTCCATGCTGGCCACCACCCTCGAGGCCGATCCCTATCTGGGCCGCATCCTGACGGGGCGCATCCATACCGGCACCATCAAGACCAACATGGCGGTCAAGGGCCTGGACCGCGAGGGCAACCTTCTCGAGCAGTTCCGCGCCGCCAAGATCCTGGCCTTCCGCGGCATCGAGCGGGTACCGGTGGACTCGGCCGAGGCCGGCGACATCGTCTGCATCTCGGGCATGACCAAGCCGACGGTGGCCGACACCATCTGCGCCCCGGAAGTCACCGTGCCGCTGAAGGCGCAGCCCATCGACCCGCCGACCCTGGCCATGATCTTCTCGGTCAACGATTCGCCGCTGGCCGGCACCGAGGGCGACAAGGTGACCAGCCGCGTCATCGGCGCCCGCCTGGCCCGCGAGGCCGAGTCCAACGTCGCCATCCGCATCCGCGAGATGGACAGCAAGGACGCCTTCGAGGTCGCCGGGCGCGGCGAGCTGCAGCTGGGCGTGCTGATCGAGACCATGCGCCGCGAGGGCTTCGAGCTCAGCGTGTCGCGCCCGCGGGTGCTGTTCCAGACCGACGAGGCCGGCCAGAGGCTGGAGCCCATCGAGGAGGTCTTCATCGACGTCGATGACGAGTTCACCGGCGCCGTGGTCGAGAAGATGACCCTGCGCAAGGCCGAGCTGACCGGCATGCGGCCCTCGGGCGGCGGCAAGACCCGTATCACCTTCTACGCCCCCAGCCGCGGCCTGATCGGCTATCACGGCGAGTTCCTCACCGACACCCGCGGCACCGGCCTGATGAACCGCGTCTTCCACGGCTACGCCCCCTACAAGGGTGCCATCGAGGGCCGCCGCAACGGCGTGCTGATCTCCAATGCCGGCGGCGAGGCGGTCACCTACGCCCTGTGGAACCTGGAAGACCGCGGCCCGATGTTCATCACCGGCGGCGTCAAGGTCTACGAGGGCATGATCATCGGCGAGCATTCCCGCGGCAACGACCTCGAGGTCAACTGCCTCAAGGCCAAGCAGCTGACCAACATCCGCGCCGCCGGCAAGGACGAGGCGGTGCGCCTGACCCCGCCGCGCAAGATGAGCCTGGAGCAGGCCATCGCCTACATCCAGGACGACGAGCTGGTGGAAGTGACGCCCAAGTCCATCCGCCTGCGCAAGCGCCTGCGCGACCCCAACGACCGCAAGAAGGCGCAGCGGGCGGCGGAGGAATAGGAACAAGGTTTTCACCACAAAGACACGAAGGGCACGAAGGTTTATTTCTCCTTGGTGTTCTTTGTGTCTTTGTGGTGAAACCTATCCCTTCAGCACACCGTCGATGGCCTCCCACGCCTGCTCCACGCTCACCCCGGCGACGCAGGGGAAGGCGTCCTGGCGACTGGCCCGCTTGGGGCACACCCACAGGCAGTGGTAGCAGTCCATGGCGTGGTTGAGGAACACCGCGCCGGCCGGGCGGATTTGTTCCGGATACGGCACGAAACAGCCGAAATGCCCGCCGCCGGCGATCAGCACGGTGGCGGTGCCGAGTCCCAGCGCCAGATGGCCGGGGCCGGTGTCGTTGGTCAGCACGGCGGCCGCGCCCTTCAGGACGTCCACCAATTGGCCCAGCTTCAACGCCCCGATGGTGTCGATGGCGCCGGGGTGGTTCAGCGCCGCGATGGCCGGCCTGGCGAAGGCCTCCTGGGCGGCGCCGACGAACACCACCCGGTATCCAGCCTCCAGACAGAGGCGCGCCACCGCCAGGAAATTGTCGAAAGGCCAGCGCCGGCCCGGCTCGTTGGAGCCGAAATTCATCACCACATAGGGCGCGCCTTCGGCCAGCGGCAGAGGACGTTGCGGCCACGGAATGGCCGGCACCTCGGGCGGATGCGGCCGGCCGGTGAGGGCCGACAGGAAGGCGAAATGGCGCAGGCCCTCGTGGGTGGGATAGGGACCGGTGTCGATCACCCGCGTCGCCCCCGCCAAATACCAGGCATATTCGGCGCGGGTGCGCTCGGTGACGAAGGGGGCGCAGACGATGCGCTCGGGCGCCCCGGACAGCCGCACCAGGGAATCGGCGGTCAGCACCTTGCGCATGAACATGTCGCAGACCGCCACCGCGAAGCCCTGGCGCGCCACCCAGGCCGAGATCCTCAGGCGGTAGAACCATTTCTTCTCGAAGGCGTGCTCGTCGATGGCCACCACCCGGAATCCGGGGAACACTTCGGCGGCCAGGCCCTTCCATGAAGTACAGCCGAGCACGGTGATGTCGGATTTCGCCACCCCGAAGGCTTCGGGATAGTGCTCCAGCGCCCGCCGCACCATCACCATGTCGCCGATGCCGTCCATGCGCACCACCAGCACGCCGGAGCGCGGCCGGCGGGCCGGGATCAGCGCGCACAGGGCGTCGATGGGGCGGAACAGCCACCACCGCCGGCGCATGCCGGCAGGAAACAAAATCCGGCGCATGCCGGCAGGAAACAAAATCCGCCGCATGCCGGCGTGAAAGAGCCGGCGGATCACGCGATCATCCCCCGCATCGCGGCCACCGCCTCGTCGGCATCCAGGGCAGCGACGCATGGATACATGCCGTCCACCGGCGCAAAGCGGCAGGCCCCCAGGCAGCCCTGGCACTCCATGGGGCGGTGGAGGACCCGCAGGTTGGCCGGCGTCACCTCGGGGGCGTAGGGCACGATCTCGCCCACATAGGCGGCCGAGGCCAGGCACAAGGTGGGGGTGCCGAGGGCGGCGGCCAGGTGCATGCAGGCGGTATCGACGCTGACCACCAGCCGGCAGGCGCGGATGATCGCGGCCAGTTCGGCGAAGGGGGCGCCCTCGAAGGCCACGCCGGGCAGCTCCAGTAGCGCCCGGTACTCGGGATTGCGTTCGAGATCCGAGGGATGGCCGGCCATGCGCACCTGCCAGCCGGCCGGAGCGGCCTCGATCAGGCGGCGCCACAGGGCCACAGGGCTGTGCTTCAGCGCCACCGCCGAGAACGGCTGCAGCAGCAGGGTGGGCGCCGGCAAGGCCGCCGGGGCCGGCGGATCGGGCAGCGCCACCACCGGCGGCGGCTCGTCGCGGGCTGTCAATGCGTTGGCGAAACGAGTCCAGCGGACCACCTTGTCGGTGAGTGGCGGGCCGCTGTCCACCAGGCGGGAATAGAGCCGGCGATTGGCCGCCAGCCGCGCCCCGTGCTTGCCCGAGGGCCGCGGTTCCATGGCCGCCGTCGCGGGCGCCCGGCAGGCGGCCACCAGTGGCTCGTCCAGGTCGGGATGGCGCAGGTAGTCGGTATGGACCACCAGGCGGAAATTGGCCCGGTACAGTTCGGCGAACACCCGGCGGCGATAGCCGATCTGGCGCAGATGGCCGAAATCCAGCTTCAGCACCCGCACGCCCGGGGGAAAGGTGAAGGCCATGCGGGCGGCGTCGTTGCGCAGCAGCACCGTCACCGTCTCGCCCGGTTCGGCGAGGGCGAGGAAGCGCGGCAGCACCACCGCGAACAGCACGGTGTCGCCCAGCCCGCCGGCGCTGACCAGCAGCACGCCCGAGGGCCGCCCGGGGCGGCCGGTCAAGCCGATCAGCGGGTCGAGGACGGGATCGAGCAGGCGATGCAGGCGCACGGGCGGCCCTCAATACGGGGCATACGACTTCTCTTCGACCAGGGCCGAGCCCAGCAGGTCGTTGATGCGGCGCTTCACGGCGGCGCGCTCGTCATTGGTGAAATAGACGGCGCGGGCCAGTTCGACGAACGTCGTCCCGAAATCCTTGGCCCGCTCGCAATCGCGGATGTCGTCCTCGATCACCCACAGCTTCTCGTTGATGGCCTTCAGCTCGGCGGCCAGGGCGGCGAGACCGGCGTGACCGGGGAATTCCCGCTCGCGCACCGCCGCCAGCTCGGCCAGTTCCTTGTTGACGTTGGCCAGCTTGGCGGCGTCGGTCAGCCGCTCGGCCTTGATCTCCAGGATGGTGATCTTGTCGATCACCTCGCCCCACGACACCGGAACCATCACCGACATGGCGCTCGCAACCCCGATTTCTTCACGTTGCGCCGGGTTCTAGCAGATTTCCGCCGGCTTGGGAAACGGAAGGCCCGTTTGCGCCCGGTGCGGCGGGTGCCTATATTGACGGCACAGCAGATGGGGGGCCGTTCCGATGATCAAGAGTTTGGCCGCTTTGGCCGTTCTCGCCGCCGCCGCACCGGCGGCCGCCGAGGAGATCGGCAGCGTCTCCACCGTGTTCAAGATGCTGGGTCCCAACGACAAGGTCGTGGTCGAGGCCTTCGACGACCCCAAGATCGACGGCGTCACCTGCTATCTGTCGCGGGCGAAGAAGGGCGGCATCTCGGGCGCGGTGGGGGTGGCCGAGGATACCTCGGACGCCGCCATCGCCTGCCGCCAGGTCGGGCCGATCGCCATCCGCAAGGCGTTCAAGGCCGGCGAGACGGTGTTCCAGAAGGACACCTCGCTGCTGTTCAAGACCATGCAGGTGGTGCGCTTCCACGACACCAGGCGCAACGTGCTGGTCTATCTGGTCTATTCCGATCGCATCATCGAGGGCTCGCCCAAGAATTCCATCTCGGTGGTGCCCATCCCGCCCGGCCAGGGCCAGGCGCCGTGACCGACCGGCGCGACCAGGTCCTGCTGTATCGTGATCTGACGTCGCGTCTCGACGGCATCGAGGGCAGCGAGGCCCTGATCGCCTTCATGGCCGGGGTGCTGCAATCGTTGCTGCGCCGCCGCGGCGACGACGAGTTCCGCCGCGCCGTCCAGGATTCCTTCACCACCGGGCTGGCCGGGCTGTCGCCGGACGAGCAGCGCCATCTCGCCCGCGAGGTGATCGCCCTGGTCATCGCCAAGCGCCCCGAGATCGCGCTGGCCTGGCAGCAGCTCCATCCCGAGGACGCCCCCCACCGCCGCCGCGCCGTCGATCAGGCATCGGCGGACGATCTGCCCGATCTCGATCTGGCTCCGTTCGACCTGCCCGCCGACGACCTCGCCCGCGACGCCGACGCGGCCGCGCCCGGTCCTGCCGCCTATGCCCATGCCCGCGCCGAGGCGGCGGTGGCGGCCCATGTGGGCGGCGTGCTGGAACGCCGCCTGGCCATCTTCACCGCGCCCGAGCCGCGCTTTCCCTCGGTCGCCTATGTCCACGAACAGCCGTTCTTCCTGTTCTCGCCGGCCTTTCCCCGGGTGGTGCGCCGCTTCTTCGCCGAGGTGGCGGTGCCGCTGTGCCGCGACGGGCTGGAACGCCACCTCTACCGCCATCTGGACGAGGCCACCCTGGCCGGACCGGCCCGCCTCGACCTGTTCCTGTCGGAAAAGCGGCCCGAGCTGTGGCGCATCCTGACCGAGCGCCTGGGCAAGCTGGGCGGTCATCATAACGCTGCCGCAACCAAGCTGGTGAGGGCAGGCGCGCCAGGTGGCGGTCCGGAATTCCAGAGCGTCGACGTGCCGGTCAGCCGGCCCCGGGTGATCCGGGTGCTGGGGGTGGCCTTCCGCCTGGGCAGCCGCACCCGCATGGAACGGATGCAGGTGCGCCTGCGCCCGTCCACCGAGCTGGAGGCCGAGGAGCGCCTGGCCCTCGACCTGGTCGGCCGCCTGCGCGACATGGCCGGGCAGGAGGGCCTCGACCTGCCCGCCGCCTGCGATCTGCATTTCCTGCGCCAGCTGCTGGAGTTCGACGCCAAGCATTTCGCCCAGGCGACGCGGGAATTCGCCGCGCTGGTCGAGCACAAGGCGACCAGCCGCGACTATCTGCGCGACCGGCTGAAGGCCATCGACCAGACCTACGCCAACACCCTGGCCGACGCGCTGCTGATCCTGCTGTTCAACAGCGGCGGCCACCTGCGCTTCGCCGACCTGCACGAAATCTGGATGGGCGCCGCCCAGGACGACGGCGCCCGCGCCGCGCTGCGTCCCTTCCTCAAGGGCGAATTGGGGCGCCGGCCGCGCGACCTCGCCTTCCAGCTGCGCGAGGTGCTGCGCCGGCGCTATGACGAGGACACGTTGGGCGCCGCCCTGGACGCCCTGTTCGAAGTCTGGTCGGTGCTCGGGCGCACCCGTTTCAGCAACGAAATGAACGCCGCCCTGACCGTGTTCTCGGCCTTTCCCATCGTCTTCGCCGGCGATCCCGAGGAAGGCCTGTTCACCGCCATCGGCCGCGGCCTGCGCGATGCCCTGATGGCGGAAAAGCCGGATTTCGCCGCCGCCCGTGCGGCGGCCATGGCTCTCTACCGCCCGCTGGCGGAGCGCCTGCGCGCCCAGTCCCGCGCCTGAGGCCGGAAAAATTCCTGCAATTTTACGCGTTTCCACATGAGTTGTGCGCAGCGGTGGGACTCATCCTTTCGCATAAGTCGTCCCCATTCCTTGGCGGTATGATTTTCCCCAGGTCATCACCAGCCCCAGGGGAGTTATCCCCATGTTTCTGGTCAAGCTCGAACCCAACCGCGATCGGCTGTATCAGCCCCTGACGGTGAACGCATCGGAATACCTGTACGGCTTCGCCTCCGCCATCGCCCGGGCGATCCCGGATGCCGAGGTGCATGCCACCCTGGGCAGCCAGCGCGGCGACGAGGTGGTGTTCCACGGCTCCGCCCTGGACGACGAGTCCATCGACCTGTTCTGAGCGAGGTCTCCCCATGTACGACGTCGATCTCGATGCCGACCGCCGCTATCCCCCGCTGGACGCCATGTCGCCCGGGGAATTGTTCGATTTCGCCGCCCGGCTGGCCCGCTCCATGCGCCACATCCGGGTCCGTACACGGGTGGGAGAGCCCGGCGAGACCGTCGAACTCGACGGCCGCCTGCTGAACCGCAAGGGGGTGGAAGTCTATTAGCAACCGCTTGCCGGCGTGCTTATATAAGGGCTTCCTGCGACCAGGGGACTTTGCACGCCATGGACCGTTTCGCCGTCAACGAAGCCCGCATGCTGTATTTCCACCGCGTGCTGGTGGATCAGGCGCGCCGCACCCCGAACCTGGTGGCGCGCGCGGTGGAGGCGCTGCCGGGGCTGCGCCAGCGCTCCCCCGCGCAGGAAGCGCTATGGGACCGCTGGGAGGTGCTGCTGGCCGCCGGCCTGGATGTGGTGGCGAAGGCGGTGCTGGCCGACAGCGTCGAGGCCGGCAGCCTGCGCGCCACCTCGCCGCTGGCTGAAATCCTGGAGCCCGAGGAACGCAACGCGCTGTGGCAGCGGGTCGGGCTGCAGCAATTCGCCGCCTATTACCTGGCCGCCATCGAGGATCTGGGCCTCAGCCTGGAAGAGGAATCGGCCATCGTCGGCATCGGCATCGAGGAACTGTCGGGCTGGAGCGACGCGCCGCCGCTGGCCATGACCCAGGGCACGCTGGATGCGCTGAAGATGGTGATCGCCATCCAGCGGGCGCTGGCCACCATCCTGCCCGAGCCCGACGAGCGGCGCGCCTGGCTGCGCGGCCACGTGGACGCCTTCGCCGCCAGCCCGGTCGCCGTGCTGACCAACGGCGGCGGCGCCATCGTCCAGGCCTGGCTGACCGCCCAGGTGCAGCCCCTGCTGGGCGCCGAGGACCGGCCGAGTCACTAGATGCGGCGACAACGAGTCAATGGAACATAGTTGAACACAGGCGCCTGACGGCGCACACGGATGAATATGGACTAGTTTTCAATATCTGTGTTTATCGGTGTTCATCTTTTATATCTGTGTTCCCATTGAAGACTGCCAGCCGCCAAGCACTCAAGCCCCGCAGCACTTCTTGTATTTCTTGCCGGAACCGCAGGGGCACGGGTCGTTGCGGCCGACCTTTTCCACTACCCGCTGCTCCGGGCGCGGGTTGATGGTGCCATCGACGTAGACCCAGTGGCCGTCCAGGCGGCGGAAGCTGGACAATTCGTGGTGGGCGTAGGGCTTGCCCTTCAGGGTGTAGCGGGCGACGAATTCGACGGTTCCCTGCTCGTCCCCCTCGCCGCCGGTGGCGCGGCGGATTTCCAGGCCCTGCCAGCGCGCTTCCTTGACCCAGGTCTCGGTCTCGCCGCGGTCGTAATCCTCGCGCGCCTCGGGCGCCAGCGAGCGCTCCAGGTAGTCCAGGTTGGCGAAGGTGAAGGCGGTGTAGCGCGAGCGCATCAAGGCTTCGGCGGTGGGCGCCGGGGCGCCGGCGATGATGGGGCCGCAGCACTGGTCGAGCGCGTGGCCCGAGCCGCAGGGGCAGGAGGTCATGGCGATGGATCCGGTCAGAATTCGATGAGGTTGGAGAACATGAAGATGCCGAGCACGGCGGCGGCGTAGAAGGCGCCGCCCACCCCCAGCAGGAACAGGATGTTGCCGGCGGTGCGGAAGGGAAACATCCGTTTCTCGCGGTTCAGGCGGTCGCCCGAGCGCTTCTCGGCCCCGCCCACCAGCACCACGAAATAGCGTTCGGAAAACAGCGGGAACGACAGGCGGATGTTGATGGGATGGCGGCGCCACGAGGCCGGCTTGATGGCCTGCCACAGGGCCGCGCGCTGGGCCTCGCTGAAGGACCCGGCGACGTCCGGCGGCAGCCGGTCGAGCAGCATTTCCAGTGCGCCGTCGTTGATCGACATTCCCTCTCGCCCCCCTTCCCGCCGGTGAGCCGAAAAACCGCGCCATTCTAACGGCATGCGGCCGCGCGAGTCGAGACGCCTACTTGCGTTCGCCGGTCAGCCGCGACAACAGGTCGTCCAGCTGCTCCAGGCTGGAATAATGCAGCACCAGTTCGCCGCCGCGACCCTGCGGCCGGATGTCGACCTTGAGCCCCAGCATTTCGGCCATGTCACGTTCCAGCTGGGCGGTGTCGGCATCGCGCGCCGCCGCCTTGGCCGGACGCCCGCCGGCCTTGGGCTTGCCGCCCGCCGCCGCCAGCTTTTCGGTCTGGCGCACGTTGAGCTGCTTTTCCGCCACCTGGCGGGCCAGCCCCACCGGATCGGCGGCGGTCAGCAGGGCGCGGGCGTGGCCGGCCGACAGGGTGCCCTGGTCCAGCATGCCCTTGACCGGATCGGGCAGGGCCAGCAGGCGCATCATGTTGGCGACGTGGCTGCGCGACTTGCCCACGGCGCGCGCCAGCTCCTCCTGGGTGTGGCTGAATTCCTCGACCAGGCGGCGATAGCCCTCGGCCTCCTCCAGCGCGGTCAGGTCCTGGCGCTGCAGGTTCTCGACCAGGGCGACCTCCAGGGCCTCCTTGTCGGTCAGCTCGCGGACGATGACCGGCACTTCGTGCAGCTGGGCGCGCTGGGCGGCGCGCCAGCGCCGTTCGCCGGCGATGATCTCGTAGCCGCCGTCATGGGGGCGGACCAGGATGGGCTGCAGCACGCCCTTGGTGCGCACCGATTCCGCCAGATCGGCGATGGCCTCCTCGGAGAACTGGCGGCGCGGCTGGAACTTGCCCGGCTTCAGCTGGCCGATGGGCAGGGTGCGCAGGCCGGCCGGCTTCGGCCCGGCGGCGGCGGCGCGGGATTCGGTGTCCATCACCACGGCGGCGGCGGCCACGCCGGAATCGCCCAGCAGGGCGGACAGGCCGCGGCCCAGATTGCGTCGCTTTTCCTCGGCCACCGGTCTCAGGCCCCCGCCCGCATGTCGCGCTCGCGCTTCAGCACTTCCGAGGCGAGGTGGATATAGGCCTCGGCGCCCGAGCATTTATGGTCGTAGATCAGCACCGGCTTGCCGTGGGACGGCGCCTCGGAGACGCGGACGTTGCGCGGGATCACCGTCTTGTAGACCTTGTCGCCGAAGAACTCGCGCACGTCGGCGGCAACCTGGTCCGAGAGGTTGTTGCGCTTGTCGAACATGGTCAGCACGATGCCCTGCAGATCGAGGCCGGGATTGAAGCCCTTGCGCACCGCCTCGATGGTCTTGATCAGGTGGCTGATGCCCTCCAGGGCCAGGAACTCGCATTGCAGCGGCACCATCACCGAATCGGCGGCGACCAGGGCGTTGAGGGTGAGCAGGGTCAGCGACGGCGGGCAGTCGATCAGCACGTAGTCGAAGGCGCCCACCGCCCCGGCCAGGGCTTCCTTCAGCCGGGTCTCGCGCCGCGCCATGTCCACCAGCTCGATATCGGCGCCGTAGAGGTTGGAATCGGCCGGCACCAGCGCCAGACCGGGAATGCCGGTTTCCTGCACCGCCTCGCCCAGCGACACCTCGCCGAGCAGCACATGGTACGAGGTGACCGCCCGCTGCGCCGCCTCCAGCCCCAGGCTGGTGCTGGCATTGCCCTGGGGATCGAGATCGAGGATCAGCACCGACTTCTTGGTGGCGGCCATGGCGGTGGCCAGGTTGATGGTGGTGGTGGTCTTGCCCACCCCGCCCTTCTGGTTGGCCACGGCGATGACGCGTGTTGATGTCGCGGCGGCGCCGCGATGGGCGTTCGCGGGGGCTGTGCTGGCGCTACGCTCGACCACGTCGGACCTCTCGGCAGTGAAGAATGGTTGCGGCCGCATCCGTCCGGGAGGGAATGCGGCCCAGCGCGATATTCCATTCTTTGCCGGCCTCGGTCAATTCGTCTTCCACCGCGCGGCCCTTCAGGAACAGGGCGTGTCCGCCCGGCAACAGGTGGCGTTCGGCCCACCCGAACAGCCTATGGAGCGGCGCCAGGGCGCGGGCGGTGACCACGTCGGCGCCCAAGGGCTCCACCGCCTCGATGCGGGAATTGTGGACCGTCACCGTCACCGCCATCACCCGCGCCGCCTCGCGCAGGAAGGCGCATTTGCGGGAATCGCTCTCGATCAGGTGGACGTCGGGCACCCCCATGGCGGCCAGGACCAGGCCGGGGAAGCCGGCGCCGGAGCCCATGTCCACAAGTCTGTGGACGGTTTGTGGAAGCAGGGGGATAAGCTGGGCCGAGTCGAAAAAATGGCGGTGCCACAGATCGGGCAGCGTGTCGGGCCCGACCAGGTTGATGCGGGCCTGCCAGCGCCGCAGCAGCTCGGCATAGGCGGACAGGCGGGCCATGGTCGCGGCATCGGCGCCGGTCTCGGCCTGGAAGTCGTCCGGACTCATCCCCCTCCCCTGTTTCACGTGAAACAATATCTTGTGGTCCGAACGCGCCGACCCACTAGGCGGCGCTTTCCCGTTTCACATACCCCAGCAGCGCCGTCAGCGCCGCCGGGGTGATCCCCGGAATGCGCCCGGCCGAAGCCAGGCTGTCGGGCCGCACCGCCTTCAGCTTCTGGCGCACCTCGGCCGACAGCGAGCCGATGCGGTCATAATCCAGGTCGGCCGGCAGGGCCAGCCCCTCCTCGCGGCGATAGGCGCGGATGTCGGCCTCCTGGCGTTCCAGATAGCCGCGGTACCTGCCCTCGATCTCCAGCTGCTCGGCTACCGCCGCCGGCAGCCCGGCCAGCTCGGGCCAGACTGTGGCCAGGCGGGCGAGGTCGATGCCGGGATAGGCCAGCAGCTCGAACCCCGAGCGCACCACCCCGTCCAGGTTCACCTCCAGCCCCTGTTTCCGAAGCTGGGTCGGCGAGGCGCGGCAGCCCTCCAGCTGCGCCCTGCCCTGCGCCAGCGCCTCGGCCTTGGCGGCGAAGGCCCGTGCCCGCTCGGCCCCGACGCAGCCCGAAGCCAGCCCCTTGGGGGTCAGGCGCAGATCGGCGTTGTCGGCGCGCAGGACCAGTCGGTATTCGGCGCGCGAGGTGAACATGCGATAGGGTTCCGAGGTGCCCAGGGTGACCAGGTCATCGACCATGACGCCGAGATAGCCGTCGGCGCGGTCCACCGTCACCGGCTCGGACCCGGCGACCCGGCGGGCGGCGTTGAGCCCGGCCAGCAGCCCCTGGGCGCCGGCCTCCTCGTAGCCGGTGGTGCCATTGATCTGGCCGGCCAGGAACAGCCCCTCCAGGTGCCGGCTGGCCAGCCCCCGGGTGAGGTCGCGGGGATCGGCGAAATCGTATTCGATGGCGTAGCCGGGGCGCAGGATGGTCACCCGCTCCAGCCCCGGGATGGTGCGGATCATCGCCTCCTGCACCTCGGCCGGCAGGCTGGTGGAGATGCCGTTGGGATAGACGGTGGGATCGTCCAGCCCCTCGGGCTCGAGGAAGATCTGGTGGCGCTCCTTGTCGGCGAAGCGCACCACCTTGTCCTCGATGGAGGGGCAATAGCGCGGCCCGACGCTCTGGATCTGGCCGGAATACATGGGGGCGCGGTGCAGGTTGGCGCGGATCACCGCATGGGTGGCGGCATTGGTGTGGGTGATGCCGCAGGCCACCTGCGGCACGGTGATGCGGTCGGTGAGGGTCGAGAACGGCACCGGCGGATCATCGCCCGGCTGCATCTCCAGCGAGGCCCAGTCGATGGTGCGGCCGTCCAGGCGCGCCGGGGTGCCGGTCTTGAGCCGCTCCAGGCGCAGCCCCGCCCGCGCCAGCGCCGCCGACAGGCCATAGGCCGGGGCGTCGCCCATGCGGCCGGCCGGCCAGCTCTTCTCGCCGCAATGAATCAGCCCGCGCAGGAAGGTGCCGGTGGTGACCACCGCGGCGCCGCATCCGATGCGCCGGCCGTCGGCCAGAACCAGCCCGACCAGGCGACCACCCTCGACCACCAGGTCCTCGACCGAACCGGCCAGCAGGGACAGGTTGGCGGTGGCGTCCAGCAGCGCCCGCATGGCGGCGCGATAGAGCTTGCGGTCGGCCTGGGCCCGCGGCCCCTGCACCGCCGGCCCCTTGCTGCGGTTGAGGATGCGGAACTGGATGCCGGCCTTGTCGATGGCCCGGCCCATCAGCCCGTCCAGGGCATCGATCTCGCGCACCAGCTGGCCCTTGGCCAATCCGCCGATGGCCGGGTTGCAGCTCATCTCGCCGATGGTCTCGAGCCGCTGGGTGACCAGCAGGGTGGCCGCCCCGGTCCGCGCCGCCGCCGCCGCCGCTTCCGCCCCGGCATGGCCGGCGCCGATCACCACCACGTCGGCCGAGAGATCCCAATCCCGTTTCACGTGAAACTATTTCCCAATGCAAAAGGATCCGAACACCACGTCCAGCACCTCGTCAACCTCGACCCGGCCGGTAAGGCGGCCGATGGCATGGGCGGCGCGGCGCAATTCTTCGGCCGCCAGTTCGATGCCGCTCGCGGGGTCGAAGCGCCCCAGCGCCGCCGCCGCCTCGGCCGCCGCCGCCCGGTGCCGCGCCCGGGTCAGGGCCGGCGCCGCGTTCACTTCGAAGCGGGACGCCACCGCGGCGGTCAGCGCCGTCAGCAGACCGTCCAGCCCCTCGCCGGTGCGGGCCGAGACCATCAGGGCCGGCGGGTCGGCCGGACTGGGCGCCAGGTCGCTCTTGTTGACCACCACCAGGGTGTCGCCGTCAAGGATCGCCCGCGTGGCGGCGTCCATCTCCGGCAGCCGGGTGCCGTCGAACACCGCCAGCTTGAGGTCGGCGGCCTCGGCCCGAGCCAGGGCGCGCCGTATCCCTTCGGCCTCCACCGCCTCGGCGGCCTCGCGCAGGCCGGCGGTGTCGGCCAGCACCACCGGCCAGCCGCCCAGGTCGAGATGGACCTCGATGACGTCGCGGGTGGTGCCGGCGGTCTCGGAGACGATGGCCACGTCGCGGCCGGCGATGGCGTTGAGCAGGCTGGACTTGCCGGCGTTGGGCGCCCCCAGGATGGCGACGTCGATGCCGTCGCGCAGCCGTTCGGCGCGGTGATCGGCCGACAGGTGGGCCGTCAGCTCGGCGGCCAGGGCGGCGGCCAGGGTGGCGGCCTCGTCGATCACGCCGTCGGGAATACCCTCGTCGGAGAAGTCGATGGCCGCCTCGGTCAGGGCGATGGCGCGGATCAGGCGCTCGCGCCATCCGTCCGCCAGCCGCATCAGGCCGCCGTCCAGCTGGCGCAGGGCCTGGCGCCGCTGCGCCGCGGTCTCGGCCTCGACCAGGTCGGCGATGGCCTCGGCGCGGGTGAGGTCGAGCTTGCCGGCGAGGAAGGCCCGGCGCGAGAACTCCCCCGCCTCGGCCGGGCGCAGGCCGAGATCGAGCAGCGCCTCGGCCAGTGCTGCCGCCACCGCGCGGCCGCCGTGCACATGCAGCTCGGCGACGTCCTCGCCGGTGAAGCTGGCCGGGCCGGGAAACCACAGGGCGATGCCGTCGTCGATGGCCTCGCCGCCATGGCCGAGGCGCACGAGCCGCGCCTTACGTGGCTCGGGCAGCGGCTTGCCGCTCAGGGTGGCGAGCGCCGGTCCCGCCGCCGGCCCGGACAGGCGGAACACGGCGATGCCGGCCCGCCCCCTGGCGCTGGCCAATGCGAAGACGGTGTCCCGGCTGTCCACGTCAGGACGCGTCGGCGGGCTGGGCGTCGGCTGGTTGGGCGTCGGGCTGCAGCAGCAGGCGGGCGACGCGGCCGCCCTTGATCAGGTGGACATCCAGGATCTCGTCCAGGTCGGCGTGGGTGCGGTAGGCGTACCAGACCCCCTCGGGGTAGATCACCATCACCGGCCCCAGCTCGCAGCGGTCGAGGCAGCCGGCGGAATTGACCCGCACGTCCTTCAGCCCCAGTTCCTTGGCCCGCGCCTTGAGGTAGTCGCGCAACCCCTCGGCTCCCCGGGCGCCGCACGAGCCCCTGGGATGGCCCTCGGGGCGGCGATTGGTGCAGGCGAACAGGTGGATGCGGTAATAGGGCTTGGGGTCGGCGATCATCCCGGATCCTTCCTGTCGCGTCGGCCGCCGCCGGCGAACTGGGACCAGAACATCTTCTGCAGCTGTTCCATCCCCTGCACCCCGGCCGGCAGCCAGGTCTTGATCATGGCCTCGGGCTCCATGGCATGCAGGGTGGCGGTCATGCGTTCCTCGACCTGCTTCAGCAGGGCGTCCTGCATGGGCTTGACGTCGGGCAGGCCCAGGAAGGCGCGGGCTTCCTCGGGGGTGCAATCCACGTCCACGGTGATCTTCATCGCGTTACCTCGCCTTGCGAAACCCGACCGGCGACCCAAACTAAGCCTTCGACCCCGCCTGCGCAACGCCGACTCATAAGGTACATCCCATGACCAACCGCCTCGCCGGGGAGACCAGCCCCTATCTTCTGCAACATGCCGCCAACCCGGTGGCGTGGCGGCCCTGGGGTCCCGAGGCCCTGGCCGAGGCCAAGGCGGAGAGCCGGCCGATCCTGCTGTCCATCGGCTACGCCGCGTGCCACTGGTGCCACGTGATGGCCCATGAATGCTTCGAGGACGAGGCCATCGCCGCCGAGATGAACCGGCTGTTCGTCAACATCAAGATCGACCGCGAGGAACGGCCCGACCTCGACGCCATCTACCAGCAGGCGCTGGCCATGATGGGTCAGCACGGCGGCTGGCCGCTGACCATGTTCTGCACCCCCGACGGCGAGCCGTTCTGGGGCGGCACCTATTTCCCGCCGGTGCCGCGCTACGGCCGGCCGTCCTTCCCCGAGGTGATGCGGGCGGTGGACGATTCGTGGCGCCGGGCGCCGGACCGGGTGAAGGACAATGTGGAGGCGCTGAAGGCCGGGCTGGAGCGCGAGGGCCGCTCGCCCGGCGCCGGCCACCTCGACATGGCCCTGCTCGACGAGGGGGCACGGCGGCTGCTGGGGGCGGTCGACACCCACCATGGCGGCCTGCAGGGGGCACCCAAATTCCCCCAGCCGGGCATCTTCGACTTCCTGTGGCGGGCCTACCTGCGCACCGGCGACAAGGCGCTGCGCGACGCGGTGACGCTGACCCTCGAGCACCTCTGCCACGGCGGCATCTACGACCACCTGGGCGGCGGCTTCATGCGCTATTCCACCGACGAGGTCTGGCTGGCGCCGCATTTCGAGAAGATGCTCTATGACAACGCCCAGCTGATCGAGCTGCTCACCCTGGCCTGGCAGGAGACCAGCACTCCGCTTTATGCCGAGCGGGTCGCCGAGACCGTGGGCTGGGTCCTGCGCGAGATGATCGCCGAGCACGGCGCCTTCGCCGCCACCCTGGACGCCGATTCCGAGGGACACGAGGGCCGCTTCTACACCTGGACCGCCGAGCAGGTGGAAAGCCTGCTGGACCCCGAGGCGGCGCGCTGGTTCGCCATGGCCTACGACGTCCGGCCCGGCGGCAACTGGGAGGGGGTCAGCATCCTCCACCGCAACCACCAGCCACAACCGCAAGGGATTGAGGATGTGCTCGCCACCGCCCGCCAGATATTGTGGCGGGAACGGGAGACGCGGCCGCGCCCCGGTCGCGACGACAAGGTGCTGGCCGACTGGAACGGCATGATGATCGCCGCCCTGGCCCAGGCCGCCTTCGTCTTCGACCGCCCCGACTGGCTGGACGCCGCCCGCACCGCCTTCGACGCGGTGGCGTTGCGCATGGCCCTGCCCGGCGGCCGCCTCGCCCATTCCATGCGGCTGGGGCGGGTGTCGGCGACCGGGCTGCTGGACGACCTCGCCCACATGGCCCGCGCCGCCCTCGCCCTTCATCAGGCGACCGGTGACGGCGCCTATCTGGAGAAGGCCGGGATCTGGGTGGCGGCGGCCGATCACCATCATTGGGACGCGGCCGAGGGCGGCTATTTCATGGGCGCCGACGATGCCTCGGACCTGGTGGCGCGGACCAAGGCGTTCCATGACCACGCGGTGCCCTCGGGCAACGGAATCATGGCGCAGGTGCTGGCCCGGCTGGGCCAGGTCACCGGCGAGGATGCCCATCTGCGCCGGGCCGAGGCGGTGGTGGCCTCCTTCTCGGCGGCGGTGCGCGACCATTTCGCCAACATGACCGCGATGCTGGCCGCCTTCGAGCAGCTGGCGGCGCCGGTGGAGATCGCCGTGGGCGGCGACGGCGCGGCCAAGGCGGCGCTGCTGCGGGCGGTGGCGGCGGTGGCGTTGCCGACGGCGGTGCTCCAGCATGCGGTCGGACCGGCCCAGGCGGTGGTGTGCCGCCAGTCCGCCTGCCTGCCGCCCATCGCCGATGCCGAGACGTTGCGGGCGACCTTGACGGCGGGTTAAGCTTCCGCCATGAGCCTGATCGCCTATAACAGCCCGGTGGGGCCGCTGACCCTGTTCGAGGAGAACGGCGCCATCGTCGCCGTCGAATGGGGCTGGCCGCCGGAAAGCCCGGAGCCGCCGGCGCCGGTGCTGGAGGAGGCCTGCCGCCAGCTCGAAGCCTATTTCAACGGCAGCCGCAGGGATTTCGACCTGCCGCTGGCGCCCCTGGGCACCGCCTTCCAGCGCAAGGTATGGGCGGCCCTGGCCGCCATCCCCTACGGCGCGGTGCGCAGCTACGGCGCGCTGGCGCAGGAGCTGGGAACCGCCCCGCGCGCCCTCGGCGGCGCCTGCGGCCGCAACCCCATACCGATCATCGTCCCCTGCCACCGGGTGCTGGGCGCCGATGGCCGCCTGGGCGGCTATTCCGGCATGGACGGCATCGACACCAAGCGCTTCCTGCTCAGGCTGGAGGGGGTATTGGATTAAGGGAGTCCCGAAATGACCAAGGCGATCCGCATCCACCGCACCGGCGGACCCGAAGCGATGGTCTGGGAAGGGGTGGAGGTCCCCGCTCCCGGCCCCGGCGAGGTGCTGATCCGCCACACCGCGGTGGGTGTCAACTTCATCGACATCTACCACCGCACCGGCCTCTATCCGACGCCGCTGCCCACCGTGCTGGGCCTGGAAGGGGCCGGAACGGTGGAGGCGGTGGGGCCGGAGGTGAGCGAATTCCGGCCGGGCGACCGCGTCGCCTATGCCAACCCGCCCATGGGCGCCTATGCCGAGCGCCGGGTGATGCCGGCCCACCGGCTGGTGGCCATTCCATCCGACATCGCCGACGACACCGCCGCCGCCATGATGCTGAAGGGCATGACCGCCCAATACCTGCTGCGTCGCACCTATGCGGTCAAGCCGGGCGATGCCGTGCTGATCCATGCCGCCGCCGGTGGGGTCGGGCTGATCCTGTGCCAGTGGGCCAAACATCTGGGCGCCACGGTGATCGGCACCGTCGGCTCCGATGCCAAGGCCGAGCTGGCCCGCGCCCATGGCTGCGACCATGCCATCGTCTACAGCCGCGAGGATTTCACCGCCCGCACCCGCGAGCTTACCGGCGGCGCCGGCGTGGCGGTGGTCTACGATTCGGTGGGGGCCGAGACCTTCATGGGGTCGCTGGACTGCCTGCGGCCGCTGGGCATGATGGTCAGCTTCGGCAACAGCTCGGGCAAGGTGCCGCCCTTCGACATCGGCATGCTGTCGGCCAAGGGCTCGCTGATGCTGGCGCGGCCGACCCTGATGACCTACACCGCCCGGCGCGAGGACCTGGTGGCCAGCGCCGCCGAGCTGTTCGAGGTGGTGGAACGGGGCATCGTCCGCATCGAGGTCGCCGACCGCTACCCCCTGGCCCAGGCCGCCCGCGCCCATGCCGACCTGGAATCACGCAAGACCACCGGGTCTCTGGTCCTGATGCCCTGACAATCGTATAATCCGTCCGGTCGGGAGCGATCACGCCCGCCGGAGGGAGAGTTATGACCAAGGCTCAACGTTCGACGCTGGTGTCCCTGGTGACCGCCGCATGCCTGGCCTGGATGGCCGGCATCGGCTGGCTGATGTGGACCACCCTGCCCGAAAGCGCCGTCGCCCATCACAGCAGCTCGTCGGTCAAGGACCGCATGGAAGCCGAGTGCCAGGGCACCTTCAAGCAGCGCTACCAATGCAAGGAGGAGATCATCGTCGAAAGCGGGCGCGACACCTTCTGGAACCTGTCGTCGCGCTTCCTGCTGGTGATCGTGCCGCCGATCATCGCCACGGTGTGGCTGTCCAGCTTTCTCGGCCGCCATCCGGTGCCGCTCAACCCGGGGCACCACCAGGAGGCGGGCGGCGACTGGAAACAGCGCGCCTTCAAGCACACCCAGACGCAAAGCCCGGAAGAGGCCGCCCGCGACCTGCACCTCGACAAGACGGAGCTGCCCGGCGCCCGGCGCGGCCCGGGCAAGGCCGCCCATCACACGCTGGACGACATCGCCCCGGTCGATGACTGGAAAAGCAAGGCCAAGGCCCACACCACCCGGCCGCGGATGCCGGAGGACCGGTAGGGCGGCGCTCCCCCTCCCCTTCCATGGGGAGGGGCCGGGGGTGGGGTCGGTGGCCGCAAGACCGGACGGCAGCAGCCCCCCACCCCAACCCTCCCCACCAGGGGGAGGGAGTATCGGCCTAGGAATTCATGGCGTCGAAGAAGTCGGAGTTGGTCTTCGACTGCTTCAGCTTGTCCACCAGGAATTCCATGGCGTCCATGACGCCCATGGGCATCAGGATGCGGCGCAGCACCCACATCTTGGACAGCACGCCCTTGTCGACCAGCAGCTCTTCCTTGCGGGTGCCCGACTTGGTGATGTCGATGGCCGGGAAGGTGCGCTTGTCCGACAGCTTGCGGTCCAGGATGATCTCGGAATTGCCGGTGCCCTTGAACTCCTCGAAGATCACCTCGTCCATGCGGCTGCCGGTGTCGATCAGCGCGGTGGCGACGATGGACAGCGAGCCGCCCTCCTCGATGTTGCGGGCGGCGCCGAAGAAGCGCTTGGGCCGCTGCAGGGCGTTGGCATCGACGCCGCCGGTCAGCACCTTGCCCGAGCTGGGCACCACGGTGTTGTAGGCGCGCGCCAGGCGGGTGATGGAATCCAGCAGGATGACCACGTCGCGCTTGTGCTCGACCAGGCGCTTGGCCTTCTCCAGCACCATCTCGGTGACCTGGACGTGGCGGCTGGCCGGCTCGTCGAAGGTGGAGCTGATGACCTCGCCCTTGACCGAGCGGGCCATGTCGGTGACCTCCTCGGGGCGCTCGTCGATGAGCAGGACGATCAGGTAGACCTCGGGGTGGTTGAGGCTGATGGCGTGGGCGATGTTCTGCAGCATCACCGTCTTGCCGGTGCGGGGCGGCGCCACGATCAGGGCGCGCTGGCCCTTGCCCACCGGAGCCACCAGGTCGATCACCCGGGTGGTGAGATCCTTGCGGGTGGGATCCTCGATCTCCAGCTTCAGCTTCTCGTCGGGATAGAGCGGGGTCAGGTTGTCGAAGTTGATGCGGTGACGCACGTTCTCCGGCGGCTCGAAATTGATGGCGTTGACCTTGAGCAGGGCGAAGTAGCGCTCGCCGTCCTTGGGCGCCCGGATCTGGCCCTCCACCGTGTCGCCGGTGCGCAGGCTGAAGCGGCGGACCTGGCTGGGGCTGACGTAGATGTCGTCGGGGCCGGGCAGGTAGTTGGCCTCGGGGCTGCGCAGGAAGCCGAAGCCGTCCTGCAGGATCTCGAGCACGCCGTCGCCGTAGATGGGGGTGTCGTTGTCCGCCAGCTGCTTCAGGATGGCGAACATCATGTCCTGCTTCCTGAGGGTGCTGGCGTTCTCGATCTGCAGCTCCTCGGCAAAGGCGAGCAGTTCGGCCGGCGACTTCTTCTTGAGTTCCTGAAGGTGCATGGGGGCGGGTCCGGTTGGATGACGCGCCGCCCATCGCAGAAATGGGGATTCCGAGGTCATTCTCGGAACGGATGGCGCTTTCGGGGGAATGGGGCTTGGTCCGGCCCCTCGGAGTCAGGCCCAGGATTAGCCAAACCGCCCCGGCCTGTCAAACGTGAATTAGGCCGCGCGCCTTTAGAACGGCTTCAGAACCACCAGGACGACGATGACGATCATCAGCAAGGTCGGAACCTCGTTGGCGATGCGGAAGAAGCGCTGCGGCCGGGTATTGCGGTCGGCGGCGAAGTCGGCGCGCCAGCGACCCATCATGTAGTGGGAGACCGTCATCAGGATGACCAGGGATAGTTTCACGTGAAACCATCCATCGGCGAACAGGCCGCCCACCACCGCCAGGGTCAGGCCCGCCCCCCAGGCCACCGCCGCCGCCGGCAGCATGATCGCCTTCATCAGGCGCCGCTCCATCACCTTGAACAATTCCGAGGTCTCGGAGCCGGCCTTGGCCTCGGCGTGGTAGACGAACAGCCGGGGCAGGTACAGCAATCCGGCCATCCACGAGATGATGGCGATGACGTGCAGGGCCTTCAGCCACAGATAGCCCTCGCCGCTCATCCCTGCCCTCCGCCGAGGCAGATCCGGCCCGCCGCCTTGCAGGCCAAACCCCGGCTGGCGCCGGGATCGCGGGCCAGCCGCTCCAGGCTGTCGATGAAGGCGGCATGGCAGCCCAGCGCCGGCACCCGCACATAGGCCGGCACCCCGGCCTCCTCGGCGCGGTGGCGGTATTCGATGTCCAGCTCCACCAGGGTCTCGGAATGCTCCGAGACGAAGGCGACCGGCACCACCACCAGCGGCACCCGCTCCTCGCCGGCGCGGTCCAGCTCGTCCTCGGTGGCCGGGCCGATCCATTTCAGCGGTCCGACCCGGCTCTGGTAGCACACCCGCCAGTCCAGATCGGCGATGCCGGTGGCCGCCGCCACCGCCCGCGCGGTGCGCTCCACGTGCAAGGGATAGGGATCGCCGCGATCGACCACCCGCTGCGGCAGGCCGTGGGCCGAGAACAGCACCCTGGGCCGGCCCGATGCCGCCGCTTCCGCCCATCCCGTGCGCACCAGATCGGCCATGGCGGCGACCAGGCCCGGTTCCTCGGGATAGCAGCACACCGTTTCGGTCGGCCGCTCGAATCCGGCCGCCTTGGCCGCCCGCATCCATTCCCGCACCGACGAGGCGGTGGTGGTGGTGGAATATTGCGGATAGAGCGGCAGCAGCACCACCCGTTCGGCGCCCCAGGCCTTGGCCGCCGCCACCGCCTCGGTGGTGAAGGGATGCCAGTAGCGCATGGCCACCAGCACCTTGAAATCGTCGCCCAGCCGCTCCTGCAACGCCGCCGCCTGGGCCTCGGTCTGCTCCAGCAGCGGCGACTTGCCGCCGAGATGGGCATAGATGCCGCGGGCCACGGGTGCCCGCTTGGCCGAGACGTATCTGGCGATCAGCCAGCGTATAGGCGCCGGCGCGCCGATGATGGCGGGATCGTTGAACAGGTTGAACAGGAACGGCTCGACCGCCTCAGGCGAATCGGGACCACCCAGGTTGAACAGAACAATAGCCGTTTTAGTCATTTGTTTGCCCTCAGGCGCCGGGCGCGCGCTCCCGCGCGCTTGGCTTCCGCTCGCATAAGCTCGCGAGGCCTCAATGGCCTAGTCGCTCGCTTCGCTCGCTCCGAATCCATATGGCTACCCTCGCCAGGTCTTCACCCGTTCGGCCAGACGCGCCACGTTTTCCGGCGGTGTCGGCGGCACGATGCCGTGGCCCAGGTTGAACACGAACGGCCCCTTGCCGAGCGCCTTGAGGATGCGGTCGATGCCGGCATCCAGCGCCTCGCCGCCGGCCACCAGCAGGATGGGATCGAGATTGCCCTGCACCGTGCAGCGGGTCTGCAGCTTGTCCGCCGCCCAATCCAGCGGCACCGCGGTGTCGAGGCCGACCGCGTCGATCCCGGTCTCGGCCACATAGGCCTCGTAGAGGATGCCGGCGCCGCGCGGGAAGCCGATCACCGGCACCCCCGGGCGCTCGGCGTGGATGCGTTCAGCCAGGGCGCGGGCCGGGCCGATCACCCAGCGGCGGAATTCGGTCTCCGGCAGGGCCCCGGCCCAGGTGTCGAAGATCTGGATGGCCTCGGCGCCGTTGTCGATCTGACGGATCAGGTATTGCCCGGTGGCCTCGACCAGCAGCTCCATCAGCCGGGCGAAGGTCTCCGGCTCGCTCCACATCAGGCGCTTGGCGTGGGAGAAGTCCTTGGAGCCGCCGCCCTCGATCATGTAGGTGGCCACCGTCCACGGCGCCCCCGAGAAGCCGATCAGCGCGGTGGAGGCGGGGATGGCCTTGGACAGGCCGGCGACGGTGGCATAGACCGGCGCCAGGTGTTGGTGCAGGCCCGAGATGTCGAGACCCTCCAGATCCCTTGCCGAGCGAATGGGCGGCAGGACCGGACCTTCGCCCTCCTTGAAGGCGACCCGTTGCCCCAGCGCGTCGGGGATCACCAGGATGTCCGAGAACAGGATGGCGGCGTCGAAGCCGTAGCGCCTGAGCGGCTGCAGGGTGACCTCGACCGCCAGCTCGGGATTGTAGCACAGGTCGAGGAAGCTGCCGGCCTGGGTGCGGGTGGCGCGGTATTCCGGCAGGTAGCGCCCGGCCTGGCGCATCAGCCAGAACGGCGGCGGGGTCAGGGTCTCGCCGGCCAGGGCGCGCAGGAAGGGCTTTCGGGATGCGGTCACGGGACGGGGGATTCCGGTGGCTGTTCGGCCCTAGAGCCGGATGTTTTCAGGTTGGTTCGCGAGGCGATCCAACCTGAAAGCTGAATCCGCCTCTAGATCATAAAATTAGAGTGCGATTCAGACAACCGCTCGGCGCACACGGTGCGGCGAGCGGGTGTCATCGCGCTCTAGGTCATACAAGGTTTAGGTCGAAGAGAAAAGGTGGCTGAGTGTTGTTGGGCCTGTGGAAGACGGGGATGCGACTCGCTCCCCCTTCTGTCCACAGATTTCCCCCGATTCGCCCCGCGCGGTGCCGGCGCCGGTGGAAAAGACGGCCGGCGCTTTGGGCACGGCCGGACCCGAAAGTGGTGGATAGCGGGGAAAGCGGATGCCGGCCGCGCCGATTCACGCTATTCTCGGCACCGGCCGGCGTGCCGCCCACAGGCGGGCGCCAAGGCGGACGGAACCGGGAGGACGGGGACCGAATCCGCGCCCCGCCGCCCGACCCCCCGGTTATCCCCGCAATTGGCAGTGATCCACAGCCCATGACCACCTTCCACCTGCACCTGGTTTCCGACGCCACCGGTGAGACCGTCACCGCGGTGGCCCGCGCCTGCATGGTCCAGTTCGAGGAAATCCAGGCGGTCCAGCACAATTGGTGGCTGGTGCGCAGCCAGGGCCAGGTGGAGCGGGTGGTGGCCGGCATCGAGGAGAATCCCGGCATCGTCCTGTTCACCCTGGTCGATCCCGGGGTGCGGGTGCTGCTCGAGGAAGCCTGCCGGCGGCTGAAGATTCCCTGCATCCCGGTGCTCGATCCGGTGCTGGCGGTGCTGGCCGGCCATCTCGGGGCGACCATGCAGGCGCTGCCCGGCCGCCAGTACCAGCTGGACGCCGAGTATTTCGCCCGCATCGACGCCATGCAGTTCACCCTCGCCCATGACGACGGCCAGCTGCTCGACGACCTCGACGAGGCCGACATCGTGGTGGTGGGGGTGTCGCGCACCTCGAAGACGCCGACCTGCATGTACCTGGCCAATCGCGGCTTCAAATGCGCCAACTACCCGCTGGTCCCCGGCGTGCCGCTGCCGCCCGAGCTGGAGGCGGCGCGCCGGCCGCTGGTGGTCGGCCTGACCAAGGACCCCAAGAGCCTGTCCGACATCCGCCGCGCCCGGCTGCGCTTCCTCAACCACGACGAGGACGCCGATTACGCCCAGTTCGAGAAGGTGCGCGAGGAGGTGGCGTCGGCGCGCAAGCTGTTCTCGCGCCATGGCTGGGCGGTGGTCGACGTCACCCGGCGCTCCATCGAGGAGGCCTCGGCCACCATCATCCAGCTGCACGCCCAGCATCACGCCAAGCGGGAGGGCGGCGGATGATGGTGCTCGCCTCGGCCTCGGCGGCGCGGCGGCAGATGCTGGAACGCGCCGGGGTGGCGTTCACGGTCGATACCGCCGCCATCGACGAGGCGGCGATGAAGGAGTCGCTGAAGGCCGAGGGCGCCGATTGCGCCCGCGTCGCCGGGGCGCTGGCCGAGCTGAAGGCGCAGCGGGTGTCGGCCCGCCATCCCGGCGCCCTGGTGGTCGGCGCCGACCAGATGCTGGATTGCCACGGCCAGTGGTTCGACAAGCCGGCCGATCGCGCCGCCGCCCGCGCCCAGCTGGTGAGCTTGCGCGGCCGCTCCCACACCCTGGTCAGCGCCGTGGTGGCGGTGCGCGACGGCATGGCGGTGTGGCACGCCGTGGATCGCGCCGCCATGACCATGCGGGCCTTCACCGATTCGTTCCTCGATTCCTATCTCGACCAGGCCGGGCCCGAGGTGCTGGGCTGCGTCGGGGTCTATCAGGTGGAAGGGCTGGGGGCGCAGCTGTTCAGCCGTATCGAGGGCGACCATTCCACCATCATGGGCATGCCGCTGCTGCCGCTGCTGGGGTACTTGCGCGATTGCGGGGAGCTGCCGGCATGATCGTCACCGGCAAGGCCCGGCTGGCCGGGGTGATGGGCTGGCCGGTGGGCCATTCGCGCTCGCCCCGGCTGCACGGCTTCTGGCTGGAGCGCCTGGGGCTGGACGGCGCCTATGTGCCGCTGGCGGTGGCGCCAGACGATTTCGCCCTGGCGGTCAAGGCGCTGCCGAAGCTGGGCTTCGCCGGCGCCAACGTCACCGTGCCGCACAAGGAAGCGGCGCTGGCCCTGGCCGACGAGGTCGAGCCGCTGGCGGCGCGCATCGGCGCCGTCAACACCCTGGTCTTCCGCCCCGACGGCAGCGTGCTGGGGCGCAACACCGATGCCTTCGGCTTCCTCGAGAACCTGCGGCGCGGCGCTCCCGCCGGCTGGCGCCCGGCGCTGGGGCCGGCGGTGGTGCTGGGGGCGGGCGGCGCCGCCCGCGCGGTGGCCGCCGCCCTGGTCGATGCCGGCGTTCCACAGGTGCGGGTGGTCAACCGCTCCCTCGACCGCGCCGCCCGGCTGGCCGCCGAGATCGGCGGGCCGGTGGCGCCCATGGCCTGGGACCGCGTCGCCCATGCCCTGGAGGGCGCTGCGCTGCTGGTCAACACCACCACCCTGGGGATGACCGGCCAGCCGCCGCTGGAGATCGACCTGGCGCCGCTGCCCACGGACGCGGTGGTCAACGACATCGTCTATGCGCCGCTGCAGACCGGGCTTCTGAAGGAAGCGGCGGCGCGCGGCAACCCGGTGGTGGACGGCATCGGCATGCTGCTGTGGCAGGCGGTGCCCGGCTTCGAGGCGTGGTTCGGGGTACGGCCGGAGGTGACGCCCGAACTTCGGGACTTCGTCCTGGCATGAGGGTGCTCGGCCTCACCGGCTCCATCGGCATGGGCAAGTCGTGGGCGGCGGCCGAATTGCGGCGCATGCGCATTCCCGTCCACGATTCCGACGCGGTGGTGCATGCCCTGCTCGGTCCCGGCGGCGCCGCGGTGGCGCCGGTCGCGGCGGCGTTTCCCGGCAGCGTGCGGGACGGCGCGGTGGATCGCGCCGCGCTGGGCCGGCTGGTGTTCGGCGACGCGGCGGCGCTGCGGCGGCTGGAAGCCATCGTCCATCCCCTGGTACGGGCGGCCGAGGCCGCCTTTCGCCGCCGCCAGCGCCGCCGCCGCGCCCGGCTGGTGGCTCTCGACGTGCCGCTGCTGTTCGAGACCGGGGGCGAGCGCCGCTGCCACCGGGTGGCGGTGGTGAGCTGCCCCGCCTTCCTGCAGGCCGAGCGGGTGCTGAAGCGCCCGGGCATGACCATGGAACGATTGCGGGCCATCCGCGCCAAGCAGATGCCTGATGCCGAGAAGCGCCGCCGCGCCGACTTCGTCGTCGCCACCGGCCTGGGACGGGCTTTCGCCTTGCGGGCGCTGAAGCGGGCCGTCAGACTGACCCGAGATTCAGCCGGGAGGTAAGGATTTGCGCGAGATCGTCCTCGATACCGAGACCACCGGCTTCGATCCGCTGTCCGGCCACCGGATCGTGGAAATCGGCTGCGTCGAGCTGATCAACCACCTGCCCACCGGCAAGGTCTATCACCAATACCTCAATCCCGAGCGGGACGTGCCGGAGGAAGCCTTCCGCGTCCACGGCCTGTCCCAGCAATTCCTCTCCGACAAGCCGGTCTTCGCCGAGGTGGTGGCCGAATTCCTGGAGTTCCTGGGCGAGTCGCGCCTGGTCATCCACAACGCCGAATTCGACATGAAGTTCATCAACGCCGAACTGGCGCGGCTGGGCTTTCCCGCTTTGCCCATGAGCCGGGCCACCGACACCGTGGCCATGGCGCGCAAGCGCTTCCCCGGCGCCCAGGCCAACCTGGACGCCCTGTGCCGCCGCTTCGAGATCGACAACACCCACCGCACCCATCACGGCGCACTGCTGGATTCCGAGCTGCTGGCCGAGGTCTACCTGCAGCTGATCGGCGGCCGCCAGCCGGGTTTCGAGCTGGGCCTCAACGCCCGCTCCAACACCGGCACCACCACCACCCTCGACCGCGCGGCGCGCCCCCCCCGGCCGCACGCGCCGACCCCCGAGGAGGCCGAGGCCCACGCGGCCTTCGTCGCCAAGCTGAAGACGCCGATCTGGCTGCGGGAACCGGAGGGGGCTGCCGGGTAGCGATTCACCGTCGTTCCCGCCCTTGGTGGATTCCCTATCCGTAGCCTCGTCCTGAGGAGAGCGCGCAGCGCTCGTCTCGAAGGATGGGGCAGCCCGTCTGTGACGGACCTCGCCCTTCGAGATGCCGCCTGCGGCGGCTCCTCAGGGTGAGGCCCGAATGAGGCGTTACGCGCGGTTCTACGCCGTGCCCTGGGCCTCGCCCTGGGCGGCTTCCATGCGCGAGCGGAACAGCTGCACGAAGTCGATGGGCTGGATCATCAGCGGCGGGAAGCCGCCGTCGCGGGTGGCGTCGGCGATGATGGTGCGGGCGAAGGGGAACAGCAGGCGCGGGCACTCGATCAGCAGCATGGGCTGCACATGCTCGGGCGCCACGTTGAGGGTGAAGATGCCGCCGTAGGCCAGCTCCACCAGGAACACCGGGCGGTTGTCCTCGAACTGGGCATCGACCTTGAGATGCAGCACCACCTCGAAGGTGTTGCCCTGCAGGCTGCGGGCGTTGATGTCGACGTGGATCGGGATGGACGGGTTCTGGCCCTGCATCTCGGAATAGATCTCGGGCGCGCCGGGCACCTCGAAGGACAGGTCCTTGACGTACTGGCCGTTGATGACCAGCGGCGGCTGGTTGGGATCGGGCTGGGCGGGAGCTGCGTCGGTCATGGCAAATCCTCGGGAAAAGGCGACAGGGGGCTTGGCCGATGGCTAGCACGGATCGATGTGCGGCACAACCGCTCCGGCGGTGGTCTCAGGGCTTGGGACCTTTGTCGTCGACCACCCGGTACTCGCCCTCGATCACAGGCGGGTCCGGCGCCCGCTGGGGCGTGCCGCCGGCCTGGACGGTGACCAGGCGCGACCCCAGCCATTGCCGCAGCAGCAGGCGCACCGGCGGCAGCAGCAGGGCCAGGGCGACCACGTCCGAGAGGAAGCCGGGCAGCAGCAGCAGGCCGCCGGCCAGCGCCAGGCAGACCGCGTCGAACACCTCGGCCATGGGCAGCTCGCCGCGATCCAGCTGGGAGCGGGTGCGCCACAGCAGCCCCAGGCCCTGCAGCCGCACCAGGGCGATGCCGGCGATGCCGGCTCCGACCGCCAGCAGCACGGTGGGCAGCACGCCGATCAGCTGCGCCGACTTGACGAACAGGGCGATTTCGATCACCGGCACGGCGATCACCGCCAACAACACCATCCATGCCATGCTTGCTCTTTGCCCCCTGGCGGCTTATGTGTGTGAGACGGGCTCGCGCCCCGGTCCATAGAGCGCGCCTTCCCGAAACGCCGCGTCTCCGAAACGTAGGTCCATGAACGACGGTTTTCACGCCCTCGACATCGTCTTCTTCGCCGCAGTCGCGGTTTTCCTGGTGCTGCGCCTGCGCAGCGTGCTGGGCCGGCGCACCGGTCACGAGCGCGAGGCGCCCCGCGACTGGGGCGCGCCGCAGCCGGCCAAGGATGCCGCCACGGACAACGTGATCGATCTGACCCGGGCGCGCAAGCCCGCGCCCACGCCGCTGCCGGACGGCCCGGTGGGGGCCGGCCTGGCGGCGGTGGTCGCCGCCGATCCCGATTTCACCGTCGAGGGCTTCCTGTCGGGGGGGCGCATGGCGTTCGAGATCATCCTCGGCGCCTATGCCAGGGGCGACCTCAAGGCCCTGCGGCCGCTGCTCGCCGACGAGGTATACCGTCCGTTTGCCGACGCCGTGATGGCGCGCGACCGGGCCGGCGAGACCCTGGACAGCGAACTGGTGGGCATCCGCTCGGCCGAGATCGTCGAGGCCCGCATGGTCGGCAGCGCGGCGCTGGTCACCGTCCGCTTCGTCACCGAACAGACCAACGTGGTGAAGGATTCCGAGGGCCGCATCGTCGATGGCGACCCGGCCCACATCGCCGAGGTCACCGACGAATGGACCTTCCGCCGCGACACCCAGTCGCGCGATCCCAACTGGCAGCTGGCGGCGACCCGCGCGCCCGAGGATGACGGGGCTTAAGCGCCCGATGCGACGGCTCGCCCCGCTCGTCCTGCTCGCGGCCCTGACCGCCTGCGCCCCGCGTGTCTACGGACCGCCTCCCGCCCCGCCGCCGCCCTCCGCACCGCCCACCGGCATCGAGCGGCTGACTTTGCTGCCGGGCTCGTTCGACCAGCTTCCGGGCTGGGGCGAGGACGGCGCCGGCGCCGTGCTGCCGGCGCTGCTGCGCTCGTGCGAGCGCATGGCGAAGCTGCCCTGGGACCGCAGCATCGGCGCCGACGGCATGGGCGGCACCGTGGCCGACTGGCACACCCCCTGCGCCACCGCCCGGCGCATCTCGGCCGGCGAGCACGACATCGCGCGGGCCTTCTTCGAGGCGTGGTTCGTGCCCTACCTGGCCACCAATGACGGCCGCGCCGAGGGGACCTTCACCGGCTATTTCGAGCCCGAGCTGGAGGGCTCGCTGGCCCGTTCGCCCAGGTACCGGGTGCCGCTGCTGGCCAAGCCGAAGGATCTGGTGACCCGCGGCGACCAGGTCGGGCGCATGGTCGGCGGCGAATTCCGCCCCTATCCCAGCCGCGCCGAGATCGAGGCCGGCACCCTGGGCAGCCTGGCCCAGGCGGTGGCGTGGGTGGCCGATCCGGTCGATGCCCACATCATGCACATCCAGGGTTCGGGCCGGGTGCGCCTGCCCGACGGGCGGGTGCTGCGGCTCGGGGTGGCGGGGACCAACGGCCACCGATTCGTCGGCATCGGCAAGCTGATGCGCGAGCGCGGTCTTCTCGACGACATCTCCATGCCGGCCATCCGCGCCTGGCTGAAGGACAATCCCACCCGGGCGCAGGCGCTGATGGCCGAGAATCCGCGCTACGTGTTCTACAAGGTGGTCACCGGCGACGGCCCCCTCGGCTCGGAGGGGGTGGCGCTGACCCCGGAACGCTCGCTGGCGGTGGACAACCGCTACATCCCGCTGGGGGTGCCGCTGTTCCTCGACACCGTCGATCCCGCCGGGCGGCCGCTGCGCCGCCTGGTCATGGCCCAGGACACTGGCGGCGCCATCAAGGGGCCGGTGCGCGGCGATTTCTTCTGGGGCGCCGGCGAGGCCGCCTTCGAGAAGGCCGGCCGCATGAAGAGCCCCGGCCGCTACTGGCTGCTGCTGCCGCGCCAGCGCTCGCCCAGGGTGGCGCTGGCCGAGTAGCCTTCCAATCTTGCACTGGGCCGGTTCCGGCCTCATTGTGTTCCAAATCCCAGGGAGAGGCTGCGACCATGAGCGCTGCGCCACGGGTGGGCCTGTTCGTCACCTGCCTGGCCGACCTGTTCCGCCCCGAGACCGGCTTCGCCGCCGTCAAGCTGCTCGAGGAGGCCGGCTGCACCGTCGAGGTGCCGCCGGACCAGACCTGCTGCGGCCAGCCCGCCTACAATTCCGGCGACCGCGCCAGCGCCCGGACCCTGGCCCTGGCGGTGCTAAGGGCCTTCTCCGGCTACGATTACGTGGTGGTGCCGTCGGGCAGCTGCGCCGCCATGATCCGCCACCACTACCCGGCCCTGTTCGCCGACGATCCCGATCTGCTGCCGCGAATCGGCGCGCTGGCCGAACGGACCTGGGAACTGGTCTCGTTCCTCACCGACGTGATGGGGGTGGACCGGGTCGCCGCCCAATACCCCGACCGGGTCACCTATCACGATTCCTGCTCGGGCCTGCGCGAGATGGGGGTGCGCGAGCAGCCGCGCCGCCTGCTCGCCGGCATCGCCGGGCTGGAGCTGGCGGAACTGGCCAATCCCGAGGAATGCTGCGGCTTCGGCGGCACCTTCTGCGTCAAGTACGCCGAGATCTCGGAGCGCATGGTCGATGACAAGGTCGCCGCCATCGCCGCCACCGGCGCCGGCACCGTGCTGGCCGGAGATCTCGGCTGCCTGTTGAACATCGCCGGCCGGCTCAAGCGCAAGGGCTCGCCGGTGCGGGTCCGCCACGTCGCCGAGGTGCTGGCCGGCATGGCCGACGGCCCGGCCATCGGCGAGGGGGATTGACGCCCATGCACCCGACCTCGCGCCGCTTCGCCGCCAATGCCCGCGCCGCCATGGCCGATCCGGTGCTGCAGGACGCGCTGGCCCGCCTGAAGGCCGGGTTCCGGGTCAAGCGCGCCGCGGCGGTGGCCCGCCTGCCCGAATTCGAGGCGCTGAAGGCCGAGGCGCGGGCGCTGAAGGACCACACCCTGGCCCATCTCGACCATTACCTGGAAGCCTTCGAGGCCAAGGTGGTCGAGACCGGCGGAACCGTGCATTGGTGCCGCGACGGCGCCGAGGCCAAGGCGGCGGTGCTGGCCATCTGCCGCGCCGCCGGGGCGCGCACCGCCACCAAGGGCAAGTCCATGGTGGCCGAGGAGATCGGCCTCAACGATTTCCTGGAGAAGAACGGGGTGATTCCGGTCGAGACCGATCTGGGCGAGTACATCATCCAGCTGCGGCGCGAGCCGCCCAGCCATATCGTCGCCCCGGCCATCCACCTCAACCGCGGCCAGGTCGCCGACGCCTTCCGCACCGCCCATGGCGGCCGCCCGCCGGACCGCGACCTCGAGGAGCCGCGGGTGCTGCTGGACGAGGCGCGCGAGGAGATGCGGGCCCGCTTCCTCGCCGCCGATGTGGGCATCACCGGCGCCAACCTGCTGATCGCCGAGACCGGCTCGACGGTGATCGTCACCAACGAGGGCAACGGCGACCTCACCCAGACCCTGCCCCGGGTGCACATCGTGCTGGCCACCATCGACAAGGTGGTGCCGACCCTGGACGACGCCGCCACCATCCTGCGCCTGCTGGCCCGCTCCGCCACCGGGCAGGAGCTGTCGGTCTACACCACCTTCTCCACCGGCCCGCGGCGGCCGGACGACCTCGACGGACCCGAGCAGTTCCACGTGGTGCTGCTGGACAACGGCCGCTCCGCCATGCTGGGCGGCCAGTTCCGCGACATGCTGCGCTGCATCCGCTGCGGCGCCTGCATCAACCATTGCCCGGTCTACGGCGCGGTCGGCGGCCATGCCTACGGCTGGGTCTATCCCGGCCCCATGGGCTCGGTGCTGAGTCCGGCGCTGGTGGGGCTGGAGCAGACCGCCAAGCTGCCCGACGCCTCCACCCTGTGCGGCCGCTGCGAAGAGGTCTGCCCCATGTCCATCCCGCTGCCGGCGCTGCTGCGCCACTGGCGGGAGCACGCCTTCGAGCGCCACCTCAAGCCGGCGCGGGAACGCCTGGGACTGGCGCTGTGGAGCTTTGCCGCCAGCCGCCCGTGGCTGTATCGTGCCGTCACCCGCCTGGCCTCGTGGGGATTGCGCCGGCTGGCGCGGGGAACCGGGCGGCTGGCCCGGGTGCCGCTGGCCGGCGGCTGGACCGCCGCCCGCGATCTGCCGGCGCCCAGCGGGCCGGGTTTCCTCGATCAGTGGCGGCAGGGAAAGCGGCGATGAGCGACACCCAAAGCTACCGCGACTGGCGGGAGAAGAAGGCGCAGGAGGAGATCGACCTGCACGAGCGCCTGCGCGCGGCGGTGCTGACCCGCCAGGTGGAGATCTACACCGACCAGCGCATGCTGGATTTCCAGGGTTCGCCGGTGCACAGCGCGTGGGACCACGTCATGCCGCTGATGATCGCCATGGTGCTGGCCCTGGTGGTGCTGCTGGCCACCGGCGTGGCGGTGGGCATCGTCGCCATGACCGTCGGCGCGCTGGCCCACATGCTGGGGATCAAGCATTTCATCGCCTGGCGCATCCGCGCCCGCGCCAACGAATACGTGGTGCAGAGCGCCGCCCACCTGAACCAGCTGTGGACCATCGGCGGCCTCGCCCTCTACATCCCCGGCGGCACCGAGCCGCCCTGCATCGCCCCGCGCGGCGACTGGCGCCGCTACGTCCGGCGCAACCTGTACGACGGCTCTCATCCCGCCCCCCCCGAGGAGGAGGACGACGGCGAGGCGCGGGACGGCGAGGTCTTGCCGCCATGAGTGACGCCCGCGCCACCATCCTGGACTCGGTCCGCCGCGCGCTGCGGCGCGGCCCGCCGCCGGAAACGCTGCGCGCCGAGCTGGACCGCCGCATGGCCGAGCCCCGGCCCAACGTGATACCGGCTCGCGGCAAGGGCGAACCGGCCGAGCTGATCGAGCGCTTCGCCGCCATGGCAACCGAGATGAGCGCCATAATCGAGCGCATTCCCACCGCCGCCGCCGCTCCGGCCGCGGTGGCGCGGCTGCTGGCGGAATCGGGCTTGCCGCCGCAGGTGGCCGCCGCCCCGGCGCTGTCGGGCCTCGACTGGACCGGTGCCGGCCTGTCCGCGCGCTTCGGCGCCGCCGGGCGGGGCGATGCGGTGTCGGTGGTTCCGGCCTTCCGGGCGGTGGCCGAAACCGGCACCTGCATCGTCCGCAGCGGGCCGGACGCCCCGACCACGCTCAACTTCCTGCCCGATCTGCATGTGGTGCTGGTGCGGACGGCCGACGTGGTGGGCGCCTACGAAGACGCCTGGAAGGCGCTGCGCAAGGCGGGGGCATGGCCGCGCACGGTCACCTGGATCACCGGCCCGTCGCGCACCGCCGACATCGAGCAGACCCTGCTGCTGGGAGCGCACGGTCCCCGCCGCCTGCATGTGCTGCTGGCCGATGGTCCATGATCCCGGCCACCGGCCCCGCCGCCGCACCGTCACCCCGGACGAGGCCCGTGTCTGGCGGGCGGTGATCGCCGACGTGGCCCCCTTGCCCGGCCGCGCCGCCGACCTGCCGCCCGAGCCGCCCCCGCCCGCCGCCGAACCGGCGGACCCGGCGCCGCCTCCGGCCGCGCCGCCTTCCCTCCGCCCGCCGCCGGTGCGCGGCGTGCTGCCCGAACTCGGCCATGGCGCCGCGCCGGGGCTCGACCGCCAGTCGGCGCGGCGGATGAAGCGGGGCGAGCTGGCCATCGACGGCCGCCTCGACCTGCACGGCCTGACCCAGGACCTGGCCCATGGGGCGCTGACCGCCTTCATCACCCGCGCCTACGAGTCCGGCCGCCGCTGCGTGCTGGTCATCACCGGCAAGGGCATGCGCGAGGGGTCCGGCATCCTGCGCGCCAATGTGCCGCGCTGGCTCAACCAGCCTCCCTTGCGCGAACGCATCATCGGCTTCTCCCACGCCCAGGGCAGGGACGGCGGCGAGGGTGCGCTTTATGTGCTGATCCGGCGGAAGCGCCAATGACCCCGTTCGGGGCAAAGGTGCGGGCCCTGCGCGAGGCCCGTGGCATCCAGCTGAAGGCCATGGCCGCCGATCTGCACCTGTCCGCGGCCTATCTGTCGGCGCTGGAGCACGGCCATCGCGGCCGCCCGGCGCCCGGCCTGGTGATGCAGATCGCCGGCTATTTCGGCCTGATCTGGGACGCGGCGGAGGAGCTGAAGCGCCTGGCCGAGCTGTCCCACCCCCGCATCGTCATCGACACCGCCGGCCTGTCGCCGTCCCGCACCGAACTGGCCAACCGGCTGGCCGAACGCATCGCCACCCTGCCCGAGGAGAAAGTGGCGGAGCTACTGCGGGCGCTGGGAGAAGATTGACGACCCCACCCCCGTCGTTCCCGCGCAGGCGGGAACCCAGGAGTCGCGGAGAAGGTGTCGGTGCACCCCCTGGATCCCCGCCTGCGCGGGGATGACGGTGATTACCCGATGCCTCGAACCGCCCGCGCCAGAAATCCGGGATTGAGGAACGTCGGGGCCTTGCCGTAGGCGAAGGGGCTGCCGTCCAGATTGACCACCTCGCCGCCGGCGGCGTGCAGCACGGCGTGGGCGGCGGCGGTGTCCCACTCGCAGGTGGGGCCGAAGCGGGGATAGAAATCGGCGCTGCCCTCGGCGACGCGGCAGAATTTCAGCGACGAGCCGGAATTCTCCACCACCGGATCGCTCAGCCCGGCCAGGAACGCCGCCATGTCGCCGGCGCTGCCGTGGGAGCGGCTGCCCAGCACCACCGCGCCGGAGTCCGGCGGCCGCCGGCAGGCCGCGGGCCGTCGCCCGGCGGCATCGACCCGGGTGGTTCCGGCGCCGTCGGCGCCCGACCACAGCACCGCCAGGGCCGGGGCGAAGACCACGCCGGCCCGCGGCAGGCCGCCATCGACCAGCCCGATATTGACGGTGAACTCGCCGTTGCGCTTGAGGAATTCCTTGGTGCCGTCCAGCGGATCGACCAGCCAGAAGCGGCCGCCGATGGCCGGAACGTGGCCGGCGGCGACGCTTTCCTCGGCGATCACCGGGATGTCGGGGGTCAGGCGCGCCAGCTCGGGCAGGATCAGCGCCTCGGCGCGCTGGTCGGCTTCGGTGACCGGCGAGCCGTCGCCCTTGGTATCGGCGGCGAAGTCGCCGGCATAGACCTCGAGGATGGCGGCGCCGGCCAGGCGGGCGATGCGCTCGAGCGCGGGAAGAAGGGCGGCATAATCCATGGGCTGCGACCCTACAGCGCCCCTGGGCCGAGGCGCAAGCGGCGGCGGCCCTCGCGGATCACCAATCCGTCGGCGACCAGCCTGCGCAGGGTGCGGTAGAAGGCCTCGTGGGTCATGCCCAGCTCGCGCGCCACGCCGATCAGCGGCGGCAGCTCGATGGCCGCCTCGGCGGCGCCCGACTGGCGCAGGAAGGCGAGGATGCGGTCGCCGGCCGAGCGGATGCGGGCCAGCTCCAGCCGGGCGCGGGTGCCGTTGAGGCGGCGCGCCACGAAGGCGGCGAACGCCAGGGCGAGGTCGGGATGGGCCTTGAGGTGCAGCAGCACCGGCCCGGCGCCGTAGCACTCCACCGCCGCCGCGCCCTCGGCCACCGCATCCACCTTGTGCGCCGGATCGAACAGCGCACTTTCGCCGAAGAAGTTCCCCGCCTCGGCCACATGCACCCGGGCGCCGGCGCGTGCCAGCACGATCCGGCCGGCCGCCACCCGGTACAGCCCGGCCGGCGCCTCGCCGGCGCGGAACAGCGTCTCGCCGGCGGCGAGGTCGCGGCGGACCGGGCGGATGCCGGCCAGGAACGGAAGTTCGGCTGCCATGGGTTCTCCTATGATTGGAATCATAGCAGGCCCCATGGGCTCCGTCATGCCCGGGCTTGACCCGGGCATGACGGTTGATGGCAGAGGCAGTCTACAGGATGAACTTGGCCAGGTCGGCCTTGCGCGCCAGTTCGCCGACCCGTTCATTGACCATCGCGGCGGTGATGGTGATGGCGGTGCCGGGGGGCTGGTCGGGGGCGGTGAAGCTGATCTCCTCCAGCAGGCGTTCCATCACCGTCTGCAGGCGCCGGGCGCCGATGTTCTCCACCGCCCGGTTGATCTCGGCGGCCAGATCGGCGATGGCGGCGATGGCCTCGTCGGGAAAGTCCAGCTCGACCTGTTCGGTGGCCAGCAGCGCCTTGTACTGCTTGATCAGGCTGGCCTCGGGCTCGGTCAGGATGCGCACGAAATCGTCGCGGGTCAGCGCCTTCAGCTCGACCCGGATGGGCAGGCGCCCCTGCAGCTCGGGCAGCAGGTCGCTGGGCTTGGCCAGGTGGAAGGCGCCCGAGGCGATGAACAGGATGTGGTCGGTCTTCACCTGGCCGTGCTTGGTGGCCACGGTGGTGCCCTCGATCAGCGGCAGCAGGTCGCGCTGCACGCCTTCGCGGCTGACATCGCCGCCGACGTGATGCTCGGACGAGCGGGCGCAGATTTTGTCGATTTCATCCAGGAAGACGATGCCGTGGTTCTCCACCGCCCAGATGGCGTCCCGGGTCACCGAATCCTGGTCCAGCAGCTTGTCGGATTCCTCGGACAGCAGCAGCGACTGGGCGTCCCGCACCGACAGGCGCCGCGGCTTGGTGCGCCCGGAGCCGAACGCCTTGCCCAGCATGTCCGAGAGATTGAGCATGCCCATCTGCGCCCCCGGCATGCCGGGGATGTCGAAGGTGGGCATGCCGGCGGCGGGCGATTCGGCGACGTGGATTTCCACCTCCTTGTCGTCGAGGGTGCCTTCGCGCAGCATCTTGCGGAATTTCTGGCGGGTCTCCTGGCTGGCGGTCTCGCCCACCAGGGCATCGAGCAGGCGCTCCTCGGCGGCGATCTCGGCCTTGGCCGCCACCTGCTTCTTCAGCCGCTCGCGGGTCATGCCGATGCTGATCTCGACCAGGTCGCGCACGATCTGCTCGACGTCGCGCCCCACATAGCCGACCTCGGTGAACTTGGTCGCCTCCACCTTCAGGAACGGCGCCTGGGCCAGCCTGGCCAGCCGGCGGGCGATCTCGGTCTTGCCCACCCCGGTGGGGCCGATCATCAGGATGTTCTTGGGCAGCACCTCCTCGCGCAGGGAATCGGGCAGCTGCTGGCGCCGCCAGCGGTTCCTGAGGGCGACGGCGACGGCGCGCTTGGCGTCGTCCTGGCCGACGATGTAGCGGTCCAGCTCGGAGACGATCTCGCGCGGGGAGAAGGCGGTGGCACTCATGGCTTACAGGCTCTCCACCACGATGTTGGTGTTGGTGTAGACGCAGATGTCGGCGGCTATCGCCATCGCCTTGCGGGCAATGGCCTCGGCGTCGAGGTCGGTGTCGATCAGGGCGCGGGCGGCGGCGAGGGCGTAATTGCCGCCCGAACCGATGGCGATCAGGCCGTCCTCGGGCTCGAGCACGTCACCCTGGCCGGTCAGCACCAGCGACACGTCGGCATCGGCCACCGCCATCATCGCCTCCAGCCGGCGCAGGTAGCGGTCGGTGCGCCAGTCCTTGGCCAGCTCGACGCAGGCCCGCATCAGCTGGCCGGGATGCTTCTCCAGCTTGCCCTCCAGGCGCTCCAGCAGGGTGAAGGCGTCGGCGGTGGCCCCGGCGAAGCCGACCAGGATGGAGCCGTTGCCGACGCGGCGGACCTTGCGGGCATTGGCCTTGATCACCGTCTGGCCAAGGCTGACCTGACCGTCGCCGGCCACCACCACGCGGCCCCCTTTGCGGACCGAGAGGATGGTGGTGCCGTGCCAGGAGGGAAGGTCGCTCATTGCATCGCATCCTGCTTGAAGCCGCGGCGCAGGATTTCCGCGGCGATGGTCTTGCCGATCAGGTCGTTGAAGGCCGGGCTGTAATGGACCATGTCGACATAGGCGTTCTGCTCGGGCTCCAGCTCGGCCAGCCAGAGCAGGTTGCGGGTGGTGATGGTGCCGTCGTCGCGCATCTTCGCCATCAGGGGATAGCCGCGGCGGGCATTGCCGTGCCCGATCATCTCGTCGGTGGCCGTGATCGGCCGCTTCGTGTTGTCATAATGATAGGTAGGCACCGGCTGCTGTACCAGGATCGCCTCGAAGCCCAGTTGGTCGGCCATGCCGTCGATGATGCGCCGATTGGTGTCGAGGCGGTGGATGATCCTGGCGACGTCCTCGTCGGAATCGCATTTCTTGGTCCAGGACCGGTTGATGACGGTGTCGTCGCCGCCGAGCGTGCGGGCCAGCTGCACCACGTTGGAGCGGTTGGCCAGCTCGAGGAACAGGGGCTGGCGCTTGCGCGCCGAGGTCAGCTGCACCAGCCGCTCGTTCCACGAGCTTTCGTCGGGGATCGAGCAGAAGTGGAAGTCGTTGAGGCCATCGACGAACACCGCGACATCGGGCTTCATCCCGGCGGTGAGCAGGCGTTCGAAGGCGATGCGCTCCTGGGTCGAGAAATAGGCGACGGCGCCGAAGTTGAACACCTGCACGTCGGTGTGACCGGCGCCGTGCAGGGCGCGCTCGATGCCGGCGGGGATGGTTTCGTGATCGGGCACGCCCGAGCCCATGGTGGTCGAGCCGCCGAACACGAACACCTTGCGGCCCGGCCGGCCGAGATCCTGCGGCGACAGCCGGTTGGGGCGATAGCCGTCCTCGGTGATGTTGAAGTGGGTCCCCTGGTAGGGGGTCATGCGGTACTCGACGAAGGGGCTGTAGACGGTGTCGCCCATGCGCCAGCCTTCGCTGCTGATGGCGAGGTAGCGGTCGGGATCGTCGGTGTTGTAGAGCGCCGCGTACAGCGCCTTGGTCAGGCCGGGCATGGTGTTGGGGCGGGTGTCGCGGATGTGGCGGATCGCCGCCTTGGCGCCCCATTCGGCCAGGGCGACCAGGATCACCACGTTGAGCAGCAGGATGGCCACGAAGACGAAGCCCTTCTTGACGGCCTGGACCATGATCACCTCGGATGCGTTGCGGCTTCTGGGTAAACCGTTGGCGCGCCGCTGTCCACCCGGTCCTTTCCCCGCCGGGCGGTTCCTGCTAAACCGTCATGATCAGCAAGGAGAAGCGCCATGCGCCAGGCCGCCGTCGCGCGCAAGACCAACGAGACCAGCATCAAGGTCGCCGTCGATCTCGACGGGACCGGGTCCTATTCCGTCGATACCGGGATCGGCTTCCTCGACCACATGCTGGAGCAGCTGTCGCGCCACGCGCTGATGGACCTGGAGGTCAACGCCGAGGGCGACCTGCACATCGACGCCCACCACACCACCGAGGATTCCGGCATCGCCATCGGCACGGCGGTTGCCCAGGCCCTGGGCGAGCGCAAGGGCATCCGCCGCTACGGCTCGGCCCTGGTGCCCATGGACGAGACCCTGACCCGGGTCGCCATCGACCTGTCCAACCGCCCCTACCTGGTGTGGCGGGTGGAGTTCGTGCGCGACAAGGTCGGCGACATGGATACCGAGCTGTTCAAGGAATGGTTCCAGGCCTTCGCCCAGGCCGCCGGCGCCACCCTGCACGTCGAGACCCTGTACGGCGAGAACAACCACCACATCGTCGAGAGCTGCTTCAAGGCGCTGGCGCGGGCCCTGCGCGAGGCCATGGAGATCGACCCCCGGAAGGCCGACGCGGTGCCTTCCACCAAGGGCGTGCTGTAGGGCCATGCGCATCGCCATCGTCGATTACGGCTCCGGCAATTTGCGCTCCGCCGCCAAGGCGTTCGAGCGGGTGGTGGCCGAGGACGGGCTGGCCGCCGAGGTGACGGTGACCGCCGATGCCGAAGCGGTGGCGCGGGCCGACCGCATCGTGCTGCCCGGCGTCGGCGCCTTCGCCGATTGCAAGGCCGGGCTGACCGCCCTGCCCGGCATGGTGGCGGCGCTGGAACAGGCGGTGCTGGCCAAGGGCCGGCCGTTCCTCGGCATCTGCGTCGGCATGCAATTGCTGGCGACCACGGGGCGCGAGCATGGCGAGCATGCCGGCCTGGGCTGGATCAAGGGCGAGGTGGTGCCGGTCAGCCCGGCCGATCCGGCGCTGAAGGTGCCGCATATGGGCTGGAACGAGCTGGCCTTCGCCGCCGATGCCCACCCCGTCCTGGCCGGATTGCCGCCGGCCGCCCACGCCTATTTCGTCCATTCCTACCGCTTCGCCTGCGCCGACGGCGCCGACCAGCTGGCGACGGTGGAATATGGTGGCGCCATCGCCGCCATGGTGGGGCGGGGCAACATCGTCGGCACCCAGTTCCATCCCGAGAAAAGCCAGGCCACCGGCCTCAAGGTCATCTCCAACTTCCTCAGGTGGGCGCCATGACCGGGGCGGTGATCACCGAGGAATACCGGCGCGTGCAGCGCGAGCTGCATGAGAGCAACCCCGATTACGGTGTCGCCTCGGTGGGTTTCGCACCGCTGCTGGCCGATCTTCTGGCGAAGATCGGGGCACGAACGCTGCTGGATTACGGTGCCGGGAAGGGCCGGCTCGGCCAGGAACTGGCGCGGCTGCTGCCCGGTCGAATCGCCGTCGATCACTACGATCCCGCGCGCCCGCAATGGGCCAAGGTCCCGGTGCCCAACGATTTCGTCGCCTGCATCGACGTGCTGGAACATATCGAGCCTGACCTGCTCGACAATGTGCTGGACGACCTCGCCAGGGTGACCCGCCGGCATGGCTTCTTCACGGTGCACACCGGAGCGGCGATGAAAGTGCTGCCCGACGGCCGCAACGCCCACCTGATCCAGCAGCCTGCCCGCTGGTGGCTGTCGAAGCTGCTCGACCGCTTCGACCTGCTGGTCTTCAATCGCACCGAATCCGGCTTCTGGGTCCTGGTCGCGCCCCTGGACCCCAGCAACAAGGGTACGCCATGATCCTGTTTCCCGCCATCGACCTCAAGGACGGCGCCTGCGTCCGCCTCAAGCTCGGATTGATGGACCAGGCGACGGTGTTCAACACCGATCCCGGCGCCCAGGCCGCGTCCTTCGCCGCCGCCGGGGCGGAATGGATCCACGTGGTCGACCTCAACGGCGCCTTCGCCGGCCGGCCGGTCAACGGCGCCGCGGTGGAGCGCATCCTGGCATCGGTAAGCGTGCCGGTGCAGCTGGGCGGCGGTATCCGCGACATGGACACCATCGAGATGTGGCTGGGCAAGGGCGTCTCGCGCGTCATCCTCGGCACCGTGGCCCTGCGCAATCCCGAGCTGGTCAAGGACGCCTGCCGGCGGTTTCCCGGCCGCGTCGCGGTGGGCATCGACGCCAAGGGCGGCAAGGTGGCGGTGGAGGGTTGGGCCGAGACCTCGAACCTCACCGTGCTCGAGCTGGCCCTGAAGTTCGAGGATGCCGGGGTGGCCGCCATCATCTACACCGACATCGACCGCGACGGCGTGCTCACCGGGCCCAACCTGGCGGCCACGGCGGCGCTGGCCCGGGCGATCTCGACGCCGGTGATCGCCTCGGGCGGGGTGTCGTCGCTGTACGACCTCAAGGCCCTGAAGGCCGAGGCGGACTCGGGCATCGCCGGAGTGATCTCGGGCCGCGCCATCTACGACGGCCGCATCGACGTGGCCGAGGCGATCCGGCTGCTCAAGGACTGACGCGATGCTCAAGATGCGCATCATCCCCTGCCTGGACGTCAAGGACGGCCGCGTCGTCAAGGGGGTCAACTTCGTCGATCTGGTGGATGCCGGCGACCCCGTCGCGCAGGCCAAGATCTACGATCAGGCCGGTGCCGACGAGCTGACCTTCCTCGACATCACCGCCTCCTCCGACAACCGCGACACCATCTACGACGTGGTCGGCCGCACCGCCGAGGCCTGCTTCATGCCGCTGACCGTGGGCGGCGGCGTCCGCGTGGTCGAGGACATCCGCAAGCTGCTGCTGGCCGGGGCCGACAAGGTCTCCATCAACACCGCCGCCGTGCACCGCCCCGAATTCGTGCGGGAGGCGGCCGAGAAGTTCGGCAGCCAGTGCATCGTGGTGGCCATCGACGCCAAGCAGACGGCGCCCGGCAAGTTCGAGATCTTCACCCATGGCGGCCGCAACCCCACCGGCATCGACGCGGTGGAATGGGCGCGGCGCATGATGGAATACGGCGCCGGCGAGATCCTGCTGACCTCCATGGACCGCGACGGCACCAAGCAGGGCTTCAACATCCCGCTCACCCGCGCGGTGGCCGATGCGGTGACCATTCCGGTGATCGCCTCGGGCGGGGTCGGCACCCTCGATCATCTGGTCGAGGGCATCCGCGACGGCCACGCCACCGCGGTGCTGGCCGCCTCCATCTTCCATTTCGGCACCTACACCATCGCCCAGGCCAAGGCCCACATGGCGGCGGCGGGAATCCCGGTGCGCCCGGTCCAGGGGTGAAGACGCCATGAGCCACGCCATCGAACGCCTGTTCGCGGTGATCGAAAGCCGCAAGGGCGCCGATCCCGACACCAGCTATACCGCCAAGCTGTTCACCAAGGGCCGCAAGAAAATCGCCCAGAAGGTGGGCGAGGAGGGGCTGGAGACGGCCCTGGCCGCGGTGGGCGAAGGCCCCGAGGCGGTGGCGGCCGAAAGCGCCGACCTGCTCTACCACCTGCTGGTGCTGTGGGCCGAGACCGGGGTGTCGCCGGACGACGTGTGGGCCGAACTGGACCGCCGCGCCGGGGTGTCGGGCATCGCGGAAAAGAACAGCAGAGTGAAATAGGGGGCGACCGTCATGGCCTACGATCCCAACAACATCTTCGCCAAGATCCTGCGCGGAGAGATTCCGTGCAAGAAGGTGCACGAGGACGACCACACCCTGGCCTTCCACGACATCAACCCGCAGGCGCCGGTGCATGTGCTGGTGATCCCCAAGGGGGCCTATGTCTCCATGGAGGATTTCACCGCCAGGGCCTCGGACGGCGAGATCGCCGCCCTGTTCCGCGCCGTCGCCCAGGTCGCCGAGATGGTGGGGGTGACCGCCGAGGGCTGGCGCATGCTGGCCAATGTGGGCGCCAATGGCGGCCAGGAAGTGCCCCACCTGCACATCCACGTCTTCGGTGGCCGCCGCCTGGGGCCGATGCTGGTCAAAGGCTAGAGCGGCGCGTCTGAAATCTGCAATAAACTCCGTCGTCATGGCCGGGCTTGACCCGGCCATCCACCTGGGTCCGCCTGAAATCCTTTTAAAACAGTGTGTTAGGCTCCGCCACATGGATGCCCGGGTCAAGCCCGGGCATGACGAGAATGGGGCAGGTTCAGATTGATCGCTCGGTGCTTTAACCAGGGCACCAGCCGGTCTTGGTGGCGCCGCCATAGGCCCGGGCCAGCCCGGCCGAGATCAGTCCGGCGCCGATATCCTCGCCGCCGCCGGTGACGACACGGGCCACCACCCGCTTGCCGTATTTGTCGTGGGTCACGTCGTTGAGGGTGATCACGTCGTCCACCACCAGCCGCGCGGTGACGAAATCCTTGGCCTGGCGCGCCAGGTCGCGTTCCCGCTCGCAGCGTCCGCGGGTCTCGGGGGTGTCGATGCCGAGGATGCGGACATTGGTCTCCACGTCCTGGCCCAGCCAGATGCGCGCCCGCACCGCCACGGTGTCACCATCCACCACCTTGACCACGCGAGCCAGGACGGGTCCGGGCAGCACCTCGTCAGCGGCATGGGCAGGCCCATAGCACGCCAATAACAATATGAATGTTAACTTCGGCAGTATTAAGTTGTGTCGCATCACAAAATATCACGCAGGAACTTCAGGCGGATCGCGTTTCTAGCGTGACTTTATCAGGGCCATGCAAACGTTTCAAGAACAAAGCATCAGGAGCCAAGTCGGTAGCCGCCCGCCTCGGTGACCAGCAGGCAGACATTGGACGGATCCGCCTCGATTTTGCGCCGCAGGCGGTAGATATGGGTCTCCAGGGTATGGGTATCGACATGGGCGGAGTAGCCCCACACCTCGGCCAGCAGCGTCTCGCGCGCGACCACGCCGCCGGCCCGGTGCAGGTGCTCGAGGATGGCCGCTTCCTTGTCGGTCAGGCGCACCCTGCGCCCGGTGGGGTCGGCGAGCAGGCGGGCCGCCAAGTCGACCCGCCAGGGGCCAAGGGCGAATCCATCGGGCCGCGCGGCCAGGCAGCGCCCGATCTCGCCCAGCAGGGTGCGCGGCCGCACCGGCTTGGCCAGCGCCAGCACCGGCACCTCTCCGGAATCCACGGGGCCGCCGACCAACAGGTCGAAGCCGCCCAAGTCGAAACCAGTGGAATCCGCCGGGCCGGCGACGGCGGCCACGTCATAGCCGGCGCCCTCCAGCAGCTCGGCCAGGGTCTGGCGCAGGACCGGGTCGTCGTCGATCAGGAGAAGGCGGTGGCGGGGCGCCATGGTGTCCCATTGGGAACGAGTCGTCGCGGCGCCAGATATAATACAGAATGCCGATGGCGGGAATGGCGGGACGCCCCCTTTTGCCGCGCGGCGAAAACCGCTATGGTGCCCCCCCTTGACCCCAGGCATGGCCGTTTTTTCCCCATGACGAGGCCGCTCGACCTCACCCCCGGCCCGGCCCAGCCGGCCCCGCCCCCCTTGATCGCCGTCGACCGCGCCGTCGCCGAGTTGCGCCGCGGCGGCATCGTCGCCGTGCGCGGCGACGACCAGCGCATCGCCTATGCCCTGGCGGCCGAGGCGGCGACCGCCGATTCCCTGGCCACCCTCACCACCCTGGCCGGCGCCCGCCCGGGCCTGGCGGTGACCGGACGCCGCGCCGCCGTGCTGGGGCTGGCCGAGGCGCCCGACGGTGTGGTCCGCGTCGATATGGCCGAGGGGCTCACCGCCGAGGTGGTGGCCTGGCTGGCCGACCCGGTGGCACGCGAGGTGCCCGAGCCCGATCTCGCCGCCCTGTCGGTGCGGGCCGCCGATGCAGGCTCGGGCATCGCCGCCTCGGTGGCGCTGGCCAAGGTCGCCCGCCTGCTGCCGGCGACCCTGGTGGCGGTGCCGCCCTCGGGGGCGCTGCTGCTCTCCGGCCTGCTGGTGGTGGATGCCGCCGACATCGCCGCCCACCAGCAGATCGCCGCCCGCAGCCTGTGCATGGTGTCCGAGGCGCGGGTGCCGCTGAAGGATGCCGAGAACGCCCGCATCGTCGCCTTCCGCCCCGCCGACGGCGGCATCGAGCATCTGGCCATCGTCATCGGCGAGCCCGATGGCGACCGCCCGGTGCTGGCCCGGCTGCATTCCGAATGCTTCACCGGCGACCTTTTGGGGTCCCTGCGCTGCGATTGCGGCGACCAGTTGCGCGGCGCCATCGCCGAGATCGCCCAGGCCGGCAGCGGCGTGCTGCTCTATCTCAGCCAGGAGGGCCGCGGCATCGGCCTGGTCAACAAGCTGCGCGCCTACCGCCTGCAGGACGAGGGCTTCGACACCCTGGACGCCAATCTGCAGCTGGGCTTCGACGACGACGAGCGCATCTACCAGCCGGCTGCCCAGATGCTGCGCCTGCTGGGCATCGGCAGCGTCCGGCTGTTGACCAACAATCCGCGCAAGGTCGATTCCCTGGCCGCCCACGGCATCCAGGTGGCGGAGCGGGTGCCGCACGTGTTCCCGTCCAACGACCACAACCAAGGCTATTTGCGCACCAAGGCCACCCGCAGCGGCCATCTTTTCTAGGCGGGCGGCAGTTTCTGCCGGGACGGACCGTCCGGGGCACCAAAGAAACTCAATGAATTGAACGACTTGCCATCTGGCACCGTGATTGCAACGGTGGAACCGGACCCCACAGAGGTGAGTCATGAGCATTTCCGCCGCCGAACTGCCCGCCTACAGCGATCCCGACCGGCTGGTGCCGTTCCTGCCCAGCGAGCGCGCCGACACCGCCCGCGCCGAACGCCGCGGCAAGGACCTGTCCATGTTCGGCGACGGCGACGAGCCCAGCTTCTGGGACGTCCTCGACGTCATCAATCCGCTGCAGCACATCCCCATCGTCAGCGACATCTATCAGGAGCTGACCGGCGACAAGATCGGAGTCGGGGCCCGCGTCGCCGGCGGCGCCCTGTTCGGCGGACCCATCGGCCTGGCGGGAGCGCTGATCGGCGTCGCCGTCGAGGCGGAAACCGGCAAGGACCTGGGCGGCCACATGCTGGCCATGATCCGCGGCGAGGACGACCCCTCCGACGCCCCGGTGCAGACCGCCGCCGAAAAAACGCCCGAGCCGGTCAAGCTGGCCGCCGCCGCGGCCGGGACCGAAACCAATTCCGCCCCGGTCATTGCCATCCCGGCCGCCACCTCCCAGACGGGGGGCGCCCGGCCGGCGATGTTCACCATCGACGGCATGGTGACCTCCGCCGGGGCGAACGCCGAACCGGTGAAGCTGGCCTCGGCCTCGCCGCTGCTGCCGCCCATGCCGGCCCCGCCGGCCGCGCTGGCGCCGCCGGCCCGGTTCTTCGCGGTGCCGCCGCGCAACCCCAACCTCAACCCCGACAATGGCCCGCCGCCGGTTTCGGTGCCGGTGTCCAACAGCGGCAACCGCTCCAACGTGCCGATCACCGGCCGCGATCCGGTCGCCCATGGCAGCGCATCGGCCATCGCCGCCCAGGAGGTGAGCCCGACCGCGCCGGCCAAGCCGGGCGGCAACGTCGATTGGCTGAACGCCATGGCCCAGGCGCTGGACAAGTACGAGCGCGCCAACGGCATGGTGGCGAAGCCGGTGCCGGCACCGACGCCGCTGACGGTGCAATAGAGAGCGCCTCAGGCGGGATAGGGCCGGCTGCCGAAGATGGCCGAGCCGACCCGCACATGGGTAGCCCCTTCGGCAATCGCCGCCTCGAAATCGCCGCTCATGCCCATGCTCACCACCTCCAACCCATTGCGCCGGGCGATCTCGGCCAGCAGGCGGAAATACGGCGCCGGGTCCTGGTCGGCCGGCGGGATGGCCATCACCCCGCACAGCGGCAGCCGGTATTCGTTCCGGCACAGCGCGATCAGGGCGTCGGCCTGGTCGGGATCAATGCCGGCCTTCTGCGCCTCGCGGCCGATATTGACCTGCACCAGGCAGCGGGGAAAGCGGCCGGCGCGCGCCATCTCGTCGGCCAGGGCGCGGGCCAGCTTGGGGCGGTCCACCGTCTCGATGACGTCGAAGAGGGCGACGGCGTCGCGCACCTTGTTGGTCTGCAGGGGGCCGATCAGGTGCAGCGCGAGGTCCGGCCACGCCGCCCTGAGATCGGGGAACTTGGCCTTGGCTTCCTGCACCCGGTTCTCGCCGAACACGCGCTGGCCGGCCGCCAGGGCCTGACCCACCGCCTCGGCCGGGTGGGTCTTGCTCACCGCCACCAGGGTGATTGCGGCCGCGTCGCGCCCGGCGGCGGCGCAGGCGGCGGCGATGCGGGACCGCAGGGCGGCAAGGTTGGCGGCGACGTCGGACACGGTGCCGGGACTCCTGTAGGATGGCGGCCATGACCCTAGCAAAGCCGGCACGGCAAGACAAACGGCGGCGGATTCCGACCCGCATCCTGGTCGGCGACACGGTGCGCCTGCCCGATGTCGCGGCGGCGGCGGCGCGTCTGCCGGCCGGCACGGGGGTGCTGCTGCGTCCCTACGGTGCCCCCGACCGGCTGGCCGTGGGATTGGCGGCGGTGGCGGTGGCGCGTCGGCGCCGCCTGGTGCTGCTGGTCGCCGCCGACTGGCGGCTGGCCGCCCGGCTCGGCGCCGCCGGCCTGCACCTGCCCGAGGGGCTGGCCCGCCATGGCGTGCTGTCACCGGCGCTGGGCTGGGTGCGACGCCGGCGCCTGCTGCTGACCGTGGCGGCGCATTCACCGGCCGCCCTGGCGCGGGCACGGTGTCTGAAAGCGCATGCGGCGCTGCTGTCGCCGGTCTTTCCCACCGCCAGCCATCCGGGTGCCGCCACCCTGGGTGAAACCCGTTTCGGCCTGTGGGCGCGCCGGGCCGGGCTGCCGGTGCTCGCCCTGGGCGGAATCAATGATCGGACCTGGCGGCGCCTGGCCGGACGGGCCGCCGGGGCGGCCGCCATCGGGGCGTTCAGGCAAAACAAAACCCCGCGGGCCGAAGCCCGCGGGGTCTGAAACAAAGCCCTCGTCCGACTTAGAAGGTCAGGGCGAGACCGGTCATGACAGCCCAACCCTTGTTGTGGTTGGCGTCGCCGGTGGCGACCGCGGCGGTCTCGTCGTCGTATTCGGCATGGCCGACGGTGGCCAGCAGATCGACGCCGGCGCCCAGATTGTAGGCACCCGAGACCTGGTAGACCTCGAACACGTCGTCGCCCTCGGTGGCGATGGTGTCCGGGGACTTGGACTTGAAGTAATAGGCACCAACGGTGTAGGGGCCGGTGGCGTAGGTCAGGCCGACGTCGAAGGCCTGGGTGTCAGAAGAATTGGCCAGATTGTTGGCGTTGCCGGCATTCAGCGCCAGGCCACCCCGTTCGTTCTGGTTGATGTTGCGGTAGGAGGCGCCCAGGGTGAAGCCGGAATAGGCCACCTGGAAGCCGGTGCTGTACTCGTTGGACCTCTCGGTGCCCGTGGACAGGTCGTAGGTGACCCAGCCGGCGGAAACCTTCAGGCCCACGGGGCCGAACTCACGGGCATACAGGGCGCCGATGCCGTAGATCTCCTGGGCGCGCTCGGCGGCCCGCGAGTCTTCGGTGGCCGACGGCTTGTAGGAGCCGCCGATGGTCAGGCCGTAGAAGGTCGGGGCGACGTAGGTGATGCCCTCGGCCTCGGCATCGGTGTCGATGACGGTGGCGACGACGCGGCTGACGTTGGCCGGGCGCGAGATGGCCCAACCACCGGTCAGCACGCCATCGGCGTCGTTGTTGGCGGCCGCTTCCGGCGCCATCACATGCAGCAGGGCAGTGCCGTTTGCCTCGGAGCCGAGGATGACCTTACCGAAGCCGCCGGAGACGTAGACGTAGCTCTTGTCGATACGGTCGTTGCCGACGGCGTCGCCACCGGCTTCCAGCTCGACCTGGACGCCGACCATCATGCCGTTGTCCAGCTTGGTGTCGCCGGCGAAGAAGATCTCGTTGTCGCCCTTGATGTCGACGTTGGCGTATTCGACACCGGTGCCGGCCTCGTAGGAGCCTTCCTGCCAGGCGCCGACCATCCACCACTTGGAATAGCCGCCCAGGTTGAGCTTGATCTTCTCGGAAGCCGCAGCCGGGCCGGCGGTCATCAGACCGGCGGCGACCAGGGCGGTGCTGGCAATCAGGATCTTCTTCATGGTAGGTCCCTCGTCTTCAGTGCTTAAAAGCAAGGCATCAGCAACCGTGCTTAATCTGGGGGCATCCTAGGGAATGCGCGAACGGGGGTCAATGCTGCGAATCAGTCTTAACTCGCGTTTTCTCTTGCTGTTGCAAAAACATCACAAATTGGGATCGGCCGGTCGCTTCCCGGGGCACGCGATTCGCCCGGAAAGAAAGGTCGCTCGCGAGCAGTTCCCGTTCCTCCGCGACGCCACAAACAGAAAAAGGGCGGCCGAAGCCGCCCTCTCCCTCAAGCGAAATGTCGAGGCCGATTAGAAGGCCAGCGACAGACCGGTCATGACGGTCCAACCCTCGTTGTGGTCGGCGTCGCCGGTGGCGGTGACGGCAACCTCGTCCACATACTCGACGTGGCCGATGGAGGCGAGGACATCGACGCCAGCGCCGAGGTTGTACTTGCCCGACAGCTGGTAGGCGGTGACTTCGTCCGAGTCGCTGGTGGCGATGGCGCCGTCAACTTCGGAGGTGATGTAGGCCAGGCTGATGGCATACGGGCCGGTGGCGTACATCAGGCCGATATCCCACACGTAGCCGTCCAGCGACGCCGTGGCGTTGTTGGCGTTCGTCAGAGTGGCCGAGGTGCCCTTCTGGTTCTCGATCACCTGACGGTACGAACCGCCCAGGGTGAAGCCGGCATAGGACAGCTGAGCGCCAGCGACCCACTCGTAGTTGGTCTCGGTGCTCTTCGAGGTGTCAGCCCAGGCGAAGCCGGCATCGACCTTGACGCCGACGCCACCGAAGGTGTTGGCGTACAGGGCGGCGACACCGAACATGTCGACGGCGGCGGTCGGGGCGCGGTCGTCTTCGCTGGTGGCGTTCGGCACGTAGGAACCGCCGACGGTCAGACCGTAGAAGGTCGGAGCGACGTAGGTCAGCTTCTCGGTGTCGTTCGAGGTCACCGGGGCGGTGGTCAGGCCGGCATTGGCCAGGCCCGGCAGGGTGACATTGGTCGGCTTGGCGATGGCGTTGCCGCCGGTCATCACGCCGCCTTCGTTCCAGTTGCCAGCGGCGTCCGGAGCGGTGTTGTGCAGCAGGTAGATGCCGTTGTTCTCGGAACCGACGATGAACTTACCGAAACCGGTGCCGATCCACACATACGACTCGTCGATCTGGTCGCCGGTGTCGCCACCGCCGGCTTCCATCTCGACCTGGATGCCGACTTCGATGCCGTTGTCGAGCTTGGTCGAACCCGAGAAGTAGATCTCGTTGTCGCCCTTGATATCGACGTTCGAGTACTCGGTGCCGGTGCCGGCCTCGTAGACGCCGTCCTGCCAGGCGCCGACGACCCACCACTTGGAGAAGCCGCCCAGGTTGAGCTTGATCTTCTCGGAAGCGGCGGCCGGGCCGGCGGTCATCAGGCCGGCAGCGACCAGCGCGGTGCTGGCGATAAGAACCTTCTTCATGGTATCTCCTCTCTATTGACACAGGGATGCGAAAGCGCACCCGCAATCCAAATGAACGAACGCCGCTGATCCAGCCACGCCAGAAGGGGCAAGTCAAGCAACGGACGGAGTAGGATGTGTCGAACGCCGCTCACTGTGGCGAATGTGCAACAGGACGATCGGCCGGGTTGTCCAGGGGGAATACCATCATGAATCGCGTCTTCATCGGCTACGACCCGCGCGAGGCGGTCGCCTACAATGTATTGCAGCATTCGATCCTGCGGCGGGCGTCGACGCCGACGGCGGTGGTGCCGCTCGCCCTCGGGCAGCTGGGCGGCCTGATGGTCCGTGAGCGCAACCCGCTGCAATCCACCGACTTTTCCTTCTCGCGGTTCCTGACGCCCAGCCTGTCCGGCTTCGAGGGCTGGTCGCTGTTCATCGACTGCGACATGCTGGTGCTCGACGACATCGCCAAGCTGTTCGCCCTTGCCGACGACCGCTATGCGCTGATGGTGGTCAAGCACGACCACCGGCCGCAGGAGGAGGTCAAGTTCCTGGGCGCGGTCCAGACCAAATACGAAAAGAAGAACTGGTCCAGCGTCATGCTGTTCAACAACGCCCGCTGCCGGGCCTTGACCCCCGACTACGTCAACACCGCCAGCGGCCTCGACCTTCACCAGTTCAAGTGGCTGGGTGACGACGGCCTGATCGGCGAGTTGCCCCATCGCTGGGGCCACCTGGTTGACTACGATCCGCAAGCGCCCGTAGAGGACCTGTCGTTGATCCACTACACCATCGGCGGCCCGTATTTCGACGATTACCGCGACTGCGGCTATGCCGACGTCTGGTTCGCCGAACGCGACGCCATGCTGGCCTGCGCCCAGCGTAGCCGGTAGCCGCCCGGATGGTCCCGAGGACGGGGGCGCCGGCGCCCGCCCCGGTGGCGGCCCTGGTTGCGGCGGGACGATGGCGCGAGGCCGAAGCGGCATGCCGCCGCCTGGGCAAGGCCGACGCCATCGCTGCCGCCCGCCAGGCGGCGGGGCTCGCCCAGGTCATGATCGCCAGGGGATTGGCCGCCGAGGCCGAGGCCCTGCTGCGCCGGGCCGTCCGCGACCATCGCCGCCGGCCCGAGCCGGCGGTGGTGCTGGCCCATCTCCTGCGCACCACCGGGCGCTCCGCCGAAGCCCTGGAATGGCAGGCCTGGGCGGCCGGCCGGGCGGGCGGCGATATCGGCATCCGGTTCAATCTCGCCGCCATGCTGGGCGAGGCGGGGCGCCCGCGCGACGCCCTCGGGGTTCTCCGCGACATCCTGGCCCTCGACGGTGACAGCCTCCAAGCCAGGGAGGGCATGGCCGCCCTGCATGCCGCCCTGGGTGAACTGGACGCGGCCATCGACGCCCGGGCCGAGGTGGCGCGGTTGCGCGGCAGCCCAGGGGATTGGTGGGACCTCGGCCGGCTGCAGCTCCAGTTGCAGCGCCCCGAGGCGGCCGACAGCCTGGAACGGGCGGTTGCCCCCGACTGCGCCGACCCTGGCCAGTGGTCGGCGCTGGGCCGTGCCCAGGCCATCGCCGGGCGCAGCGCGGACGCCCTTGCCAGTCACCAGCGGGCCCTGGCTCTGGGTCGGGGGGCGGCGGAGCACCGCCTGGCGCTGGCCGGCACCCTCGCCCTTCTCGGCGACGCCGGGGCGGCCCGCGCGGCTTACGCCGAAATCGCTGCCGATCCGGCGCTGGCAGCGCCGTCGCGGGCCATCGCCGAATACGAGCACGGCGCCCTCGACCTGGCGGATGGCAGGGCGGACGCGGCCATCGAGCGGCTGCGGGCCGCCGTCGCCCTCGATTCCGGCAATGGGGCCCTGCACCTTCACCTGGGCCAGGCGCTGCTGCTGGCGGGAAACCTGCGGGATGGATGGCCGGAATTCGCCCATCGCTTCACCGCCGGCATCGCCGCCGGCGGCATCCTGGCGCAGCCGCTGCCGCAGGCGGCTTGGACGGGCGAGGACCTGAGGGGGCGCGCCATCGTCGTCTGGGGCGAGCAGGGCATCGGCGACGACATCCTTCAGGCCTCGGTGCTGCCGGAGCTGGCGACCCGGGCGGCGCGCGTCCTGGTTCACACCGATCCCAGGCTGGTGCCGGTGCTGGCACGATCCCTGCCCGACAACGTCGCGGTGTTCCCGCGCGGCGAATCCTTCCAGCCGGCCCTGCTGGATTCCCGCATCGCCTTCCAGTGCGCCAGTGGCGAAGCGGTGCGCCACTTGCGCCCGGATTGGCCGGCTTTTCCGGCCGCCCCGGGGGCCTATCTCGCCGCCGACCCGATCCGTCTCGCGGCGGCCCGCGAGCGGTATTCGGCGCTTCCCGGGCGGCGCATCGGGCTAGCCTGGCGCTCCAAGAACCTGGTGAACGGCCGGCGCAAATCCTGCGGCCTGGAATACTGGGACCCGATCCTGGCGTTGCCCGGCCACTCGTTCGTCTGCCTGCAATACGGCGACGTGGCCGAGGAGATCGAAGCCGCATACCGGCGGACCGGGACCCGCATTCATGTCGACCCCGAGATCGACCAGATGTCCGACATGGAGGCGTTCCTGGCGCAGATCGCCGCCCTGGACGGCGTCGTCACCATCAGCAACGCCACCGTTCACGCGGCCGGCGCCCTGGGGGTGCCGACCCTGCTGCTGCTGGCGGCATCGCCGTTGTGGACCTGGTTCCTCGGGCGCGAGGACAGCCCGTGGTACGGCTCGCTGCGCCTGATCCGGCAGTCCGTCAACGGCGCGTGGGGAGACGTGATCGCCCGTGCCGCAGCCCAATTGCAGGACCGCCAAGGGTGGTGGGACAAATCAATTGCCCGCCGGGCGGTGCCGTAGCATTCTGCCCAGCGCCCTTTTTGTGCCAGAATGCCCGACTATGCCGAAGGCAGTGTCCGGTGGATATCAAGGTGGACGTACGATGAAGATCAGGTTTGCGGGGGTTTGCGTGGTGGCCGGCCTGGCCCTGTCGGCGGTGGCGTTGTCGGCCTGCGACCACGCCCAGGCGGTCTATCCCACCAGGGACAAGGGTGCCAGCGCGCCGCGCATGCCGGGCGAGAAGCGCGAGACGGTGTTCGGGCCCGAGGGCCTGTTCGGCGACAACAAGAAGGACAAGGGCGAGGCCGCCGGCATCGGCGTCAACTCGTTCCTGTGGCGGGCGTCGCTGGACACCCTGGGCTTCATGCCCATCGCCTCGGCCGACCCGTTCGGCGGCACCATCATCACCGACTGGTACCAGCTGCCGGAATCGCCGGCCGAGCGCTTCAAGGTCAACGTCTTCATCCTCGATCGCGCGCTGCGCGCCGACGGGGTCAAGGTCTCGGTGTTCAAGCAGGGCCGCGATTCCACCGGCCAGTGGATGGACATGAAGGTCGAGACCAGGATGGCCACCGATCTCGAGAACTCCATCCTCACCCGCGCCCGCCAGCTGCGCATCGTTTCGGAATAAACTCGCCGGGAATCGCCAGGCGCCGCCGCCGGACCCGCCGTCCGGGGCGGCGCGCTTCAGTGACGGGGACCATTATGTCGCGCATCGACGACCGCTACAACGTCAAGGACACCGAAGCCCGCTGGCAGCAGGCCTGGGAACAGGGCGGCGCCTTCGTCGCCGGCCGCCATCCCGCCCGTCCCAAATACTATGTGCTCGAGATGTTTCCCTATCCGTCGGGGCGCATCCACATGGGCCACGTGCGCAACTACACCCTGGGCGACGTGGTGGCGCGCTACAAGCGGGCCAAGGGCTTCGACGTGCTGCATCCCATGGGCTGGGACGCCTTCGGCCTGCCGGCCGAGAACGCCGCCATCGAGCGCGGGGTGCACCCGGCCAAGTGGACGCGCGAGAACATCGCCGCCATGCGCGAGCAGCTGAAATCCATGGGCCTGTCCTACGATTGGGGGCGCGAGGTCGCCACCTGCGAGCCCGACTACTACCGCCACGAACAGAAGATGTTCCTGGATTTCCTGAAGGCCGGACTGGTCTACCGCAAGGAATCCTGGGTCAACTGGGACCCGGTCGAGAACACCGTGCTGGCCAACGAGCAGGTCATCGACGGCCGCGGCTGGCGCTCCGGCGCGCTGGTGGAAAAGCGCCTGCTGGCCCAGTGGTTCCTCAAGATCACCGATTTCGCCGAGGACCTGCTGGCGGCGCTGGGGTCGCTGGAGCGCTGGCCCGACCGGGTGCGGCTGATGCAGGAGAACTGGATCGGGCGGTCCGAGGGGGCGCGCCTGGTGTGGGACCTGGCCGGCAGACCAGAGACGCTGGAAATCTTCACCACCCGCCCCGACACCCTGTTCGGCGCCGCCTTCCTGGCCATCTCGCCCAACCACCCGCTGGCCGCCGAGCTGGCGGAGGCGAACCCGGCACTGGCCGAGTTCATCGCCGAGTGCAACCGCATGGGCACCTCGGAAGCGGCGCTGGAGACCGCCGAGAAGAAGGGCGTCGATACCGGGCTGAAGGCCCTGCATCCCTTCGTGCCGGGCTGGGAGCTGCCGGTCTACGTGGCCAATTTCGTGCTGATGGAATACGGCTCGGGCGCCATCTTCGGCTGCCCCGCCCACGACCAGCGCGACCTCGACTTCGCCCGCAAGTACGGGCTGCCGGTCAAGCCGGTGGTGCTGCCGCCGGGCGAAAATCCCGCCACCTTCCAGGTCGGGGCCGAGGCCTACAGCGAGGGCGGCACCCTGTTCAACTCGGGCTTCATGGACGGCATGGGGGTCGATGACGCCAAGGCCGCCGCCATCGCCCGCATCGAGGCCGACGGGCGCGGCGCCCGCACCGTCAACTGGCGCCTCCGGGACTGGGGCGTGTCGCGGCAGCGCTATTGGGGCTGCCCGATCCCCATCATCCATTGCGAGTCCTGCGGCGTGGTGCCGGTGCCGGCGGCCGATCTGCCGGTCCGCCTGCCCGAGGACGTCGGCTTCGACAAGCCGGGCAACCCGCTCGACCATCACCCGACCTGGAAGCACGTCGCCTGCCCGGCCTGCGGCAAGCCGGCCCGGCGCGAGACCGACACCTTCGACACCTTCTTCGAATCGTCGTGGTATTTCGCCCGCTTCTGCTCGCCCACCCGCGACGACGTCGCCTTCGACCGCGCCGAGGCCGATCGCTGGCTGCCCGTCGATCAGTATATCGGCGGCATCGAGCACGCGGTGCTGCACCTGCTCTATTCGCGCTTCTTCACCCGCGCGCTGAAGACCTGCGGCTATCTCGGCGTGGACGAGCCCTTCGCCGGCCTGCTGACGCAAGGCATGGTCTGCCACGAGACCTACAAGGACCAGGCCGGCGCCTGGCTCTATCCCGACGAGGTGACCCGGGGCGAGGGCGGCAGGCCGGTCCATGCCTCCACCGGCGCCCCGGTGACGCTGGGCCGCTCCGAGAAGATGAGCAAGTCCAAACGCAACGTGGTCGATCCCGCCCACATCATCGCCACCTACGGTGCCGATACCGCGCGGCTGTTCATGCTGTCCGACTCGCCGCCCGAACGTGACCTGGAATGGACCGAGGCCGGCATCGACGGCGCCTGGCGCTACGTCAACCGGCTGTGGCGCATGGTGGCGGGAACGGCCGACACGCTGCCGGCCCCCGGTTCGGCCATGCCGGAGCTGGGCGACGAGGCGCTGAAGCTGCGCCGGCTGGTGCACAAGACCGTCGCCGCAATCACCGACGACCTGGAAAAATTCCACTTCAACAAGGCGGTGGCGCGCCTGCGCGAGATGACCAATGCCCTGGGCGAGGTTTCCGCCGATGCCCCCGACCGCGCCTGGGTGCTGCGCGAAGGTCTGGAGGCGGCGGCACTGCTGGCGGCGCCGATGATGCCGCATCTGGCCGAGGAGATGTGGGCGGCCCTGGGCCACGCGGTTCCGGTGGTCCATACCCCCTGGCCGGTGGCCGAGGCGGCGCTGCTGGTGGAGGATTCGGTCACCGTCGCGGTCCAGGTCAACGGCAAGCTGCGCGCCACCATCGAGCTGCCCAAGGACGCCGATCCCAAGCTCGCCGAAGAAACGGCGCTTGCGCAGCCCCCGGTGATCGCGGCAATGTCGGGGAAGCCGCCGCGCAAGGTGGTGGTGGTGCCGAACCGGATCGTCAATGTGGTGGTCTAGAGCCCTTCTCGTCCTCGTCCTCGCCGCCCTCGGTCCGGCCGGCTGCGGGTTCCAGCCGCTGCACGCGCGCTCGCAGCAGCCCGACGGGCTGGCCGCCGAACTGGCCGGCGTGCGGGTGTTGCCCATCAAGGACAGGCTGGGCCAGCAATTGCGCAACGACTTGGTCCACCGCCTCACCCCCAAGGGCGAGCCGGCCGATCCGCGTTTCACCCTGGACGTTCGCCTGGCCCAGTCCTTCGAGGGTCTGGCGGAGCGCCGGGACGGCAAGGCCTCCATCGGCAATTCGGTGCTGTTCGCCCACGTCAACCTTCAGGATGCCGAGAGCGGCGCCGCGCTGGCATCATACAGCATGCGGTCGTCGGTGACGTTCCGCTTCCTCGGTCCCGGCTACGGCAGCGTCGCCATGGAGCGCGACGCCGAAGCCAAGGCCGTCTCGGACCTGGCCGAGCGGGTCGCCGCCCAGGCGGCGGCGGTCATCGCCGGCCACAAGGCGGGGCCGGGAACCACCTCCTTCGCCCCGCACGTCGACGAGCGGTGAAGCTGTCGGGCCAAAAAGGTGAAGCCTTCCTCAAGGCCCCCGATGCGGCGGCCCGGGCGATCCTGGTCTATGGTCCCGACAGCGGCCTGGTGCGCGAGCGGGTCGACCGTCTGGTGCGTTCGGTGGTGCCCGATCCCCACGACCCCTTCCGCGTCGCCGAGCTGTCGCCGGCCGCCCTCAAGGACGATCCCGCCCGCCTGGCCGACGAGGCCGCCGCCATCGCGCTGACCGGCGGACGGCGCGCGGTGGTGGTGCGCGATGCCGGCGACGGCCTGACCGGCGTGGCGCAGTCCTTCCTCGCCCATCCCGCCGGCGACGCGCTGGTGGTGCTGGAGGGCGGCGAGCTGGGTCCGCGCTCATCCCTGCGCAAGCTGTTCGAGGCGGCCGACAACGCCGCGGCGCTGGCCTGCTACGCCGACGAGGGCCAGAGCCTGCAGCAGGTGATCGCCGAGGAACTCAAGGCCGGCGGCCTGTCGGCCGAGCCCGACGCGCTGGCCTATCTGGCCGGCCATCTCGGCGGCGACCGCCGCCTCACCCGCGCCGAACTGCAGAAGCTGGCCCTCTACATGGGCGGGCCGGGCCGGGTGACGTTGGAGGATGCCGCCGCCTGCATCGGCGATTCCGCCGCCCTGTCCATGGACGACCTCGCCCTGGCCGCCGCCGACGGCGACCACGCCACCGCCCAGCGGGCGCTGGAGCGGCTGTTCCGCGAGGGCACCGCGGCGGTCACCGTGCTGCGCGCCGTGTCGCGCCACATCCAGCGCCTGCACCTGGCGGCAGGGCTGGTGGCCCATGGCAAGTCCGCCGATGTGGCGATGAAAAGCCTGAAGCCGCCGGTCATCTTCAAGGCCGAGGACCGCTTCCGCCGCCAGCTCGGACGCTGGTCCACCGACCGGCTGGGCCGCGCCCTCGAATTGCTGCTGGAGGCCGAGCTGGAGTGCAAGACCACCGGCATGCCGGCCGAGGAAATCTGTTCGCGCGCGCTGATGCAGGTGGCGCGGGCGGCGGGAAGGCCCAAATGAGGGCATAGCGGTCGGGGAGGCGCCACGCCCATGGAAGACGCGCATGACGGATTGGCCCGCGGGGTGTCGGCCCTCGCCCGGGCGGCGCTGGAACCGATGCGGGCGGCGCGGATCGAGCGTCTGGCGCGGCTGATGGTGGCGGCCGGCGGCGAGCCGGCCGGCCTGACGGCGGACCAGCTCCACGGCGCCGCCCTTGGCCTCGCAGGCCTCCTCGACCACCGCCCGGCCGGTACCGCGCTGGTGCGCCTGCATGACGCCGATGAGGGCGGAGCACCGCGCACCGTGGTGGAGATCGTCAACGACGACATGCCGTTCCTGGTGGATTCGGTGGCCATGGCCTTCGAGCGCCTGGGCATCGCCATCCATCGCCTGCTGCACCCGGTGCTGTTCGTGCGCCGCGACGGTGCCGGCCGCCTGGATATTCTGGCCGAGCGCGACGGCGACGGCCTGAGCGCCGAATCCGCCATGCATCTGGTGGTCGACCGCCTCGACCCGGACTCCGCCGGGCAGCTGCGCACACGCCTGGACGGCGTGCTGGCCGACCTTCGCCGCGCCGTCGCCGACTGGCGGTCGATGGCCGACCGGCTGGGCGAGGCGGCGCGGGAGCTGGCGGACTCGGGCCCCGGCACCGGCATCGCCGAGGCGGTGGCCTTTCTCGACTGGCTCGGCCGCGACCATTTCACCTTTCTCGGATACCGCTCGTTTCGCTTCGCCGACGGCGAGGACGGGTTGAAGGTGGTGGTGGATGCCGGGGCCGGCCTCGGCCTGCTGGCCGATCCCGCCGCGCGGGTGTTCGACGATGCGGTGCCGCTGGCCGAGATGCCGGCCGAGGTGCGGGCCTTCCTGCGCCGCGGCCGGCCGCTGCTGGTCACCAAGTCGGCGCAGCTGTCGGCCATCCACCGGCCGGTGCGCATGGACGTCATCGGGGCGAAGCGCCTGGGCGCCGATGGCGAGGCGGTGGGCATGCACGCCTTCCTCGGGCTGTTCACCGCCGCCGCCTATACCCGCGACCCGGCCGGCATCCCGCTGCTGCGCGCCAAGGTGGCGGCGGTGCAGGCCCGCGCCGGCTTCCCGCCCTCGGGCCACGATGCCAAGGCGCTGGCCAACATCCTGGAGACCTTTCCCCGCGACGAACTGTTCCAGATGTCCGAGGACGCGCTGTACGCGGTGGCCATCGGCATCCTGCGGCTGCGCCGGCGGCCCCGGCCGGCGCTGTTCGTCCGCGCCGACGAGTTCGGCCGCTTCGTCTCGTGCCTGGTGTTCCTGCCGCGCGACCATTACGACACGCCGCTGCGCCTGACGGTCCAGGCGCTGCTGGAGCGGGCCTGGGACGGCACCGTCGATTCCTATCACGCCCAGGTCGGCGATTCCCCCCTGGCCCTGCTGCAGGTGCTGGTGCGCACCCGGCCCGGGAGGACTCTGGCGGCGGTGGACCTGGCGGCGCTCGAGGCGCGCATCGCCCTGGCGGCGCGGTCGTGGCCGGACCGGCTGCAGGACGCGCTGGTCCGCCGTCACGGCGAGGCCGAGGGCCTGCGGCTGGCGCGGCTGTGGCGGGACGGCTTCGCCGCCGGCTACCGCGATGCCCACGCCCCCGAGGCCGCCTTGGCCGACCTGGCCCGGGCGGAAGCGGTGGTGGCCGGGCGCCCCCTGGCCGCCAGCCTGTGCCGGCCCGGTGACCAGTCCGTTCGTGCCGGGCAGTCCGGGCGCGCCGAGCTGCGGCTGCTGCGTCCGGGCACGCCGGTGCCGCTGTCCGACATCCTGCCCATGCTGGAAACCATGGGGGTGCGGGTGATCTCCGAGGTCCCGCATCCGCTGCGCCGGGCCGACCGCGCCGAGCCGGTGTGGCTGCAGGTGCTGACTGTGGAGGGCGCCGATGGCGGACCCCTCGACGTGGAGGGGCGCGCCGGGCCGTTCGAGGAGACCCTGGCGCGGGTCTGGGCCGGCGATGCCGAGTGCGACGGCTTCAACCGCCTGGTGCTGGCGGCCGGGCTGGACTGGCGGCAGGTGGCGGTGCTGCGCGCCTATGGCCGCTTCCTGCGCCAGGCCGGCATCGCCTTCGGCCAGGCCTACATGGAGCGCGCCCTGGCCGACAACCCGCAGGCGGCCTCGGCCATCCTCGACCTGTTCCTGGCCCGCTTCGATCCTGCCAATGGTGGCGATGCCGATCATGCCGACGCGGCCGCCGCCGCCGCCCTGGAGACGGTGGAGAAGGCCGACGACGACCGCATCCTGCGCCGCGTCCTGGCGGCGGTGCGGGCGACCCTGCGCACCAACTTCTTCCAGCCCGCCGCCGATGGCGGGCCGAAACCCTATCTGTCCATCAAGATCGCGTCGCGCGCCCTCGACGAGCTGCCGCTGCCCCGGCCCATGGCCGAGATCTTCGTCTGCTCGCCCCGGGTCGAGGCCATCCATCTGCGCGGCGGCAAGGTGGCGCGCGGCGGCATCCGCTGGTCCGACCGGCCCGAGGATTTCCGCACCGAGATCCTGGGCCTGATGAAGGCGCAGATGGTCAAGAACGCGGTGATCGTGCCGGTGGGCGCCAAGGGCGGCTTCGTGCTCAAGCGCCCGCCGCCGGGAGCCGACCGTGCCGGGCTGCTGGCGGAAGCGGTGGAGTGTTACCGCACCATGATGCGCGGGCTGCTCGACCTCACCGACAATCTGGTGGACGCGGCGGTGGTGCCGCCGCCCGCCGTGGTGCGGCTGGACGGCGACGATCCCTATCTGGTGGTGGCGGCCGACAAGGGCACCGCCAGCTTCTCCGACATCGCCAACGGGATTTCCGCCGAATACGGCTTCTGGCTGGGCGACGCCTTCGCCAGCGGCGGCTCCAAGGGCTACGACCACAAGGCCATGGGCATCACCGCGCGCGGCGCCTGGGAGGCGGTCAAACGCCATTTCCGCGAGATGGGCCGCGACACCCAGGCCGAGGACTTCACCGTGGTGGGGGTCGGCGACATGTCCGGCGACGTGTTCGGCAACGCCATGCTGCTGAGCCCGCGCATCCGCCTGGTCGGCGCCTTCAATCACAGCCACGTCTTCATCGATCCCGATCCCGATCCGGCGGTCGCGCTGGCGGAACGGCGGCGGCTGTTCGGCGAGGCCAGGGCCTGGCCCGATTACGACCGGGCGGCGCTGTCGCCGGGCGGCGGGGTGTTCGCCCGCACGGCCAAGTCGATCCCGGTCAGCCCCGAGATGGCGGCGCGCTTCGGCATCACGGCCGCCACCGTCACCCCGGCCGAGCTGATCCGCATCCTGCTCACCGCCGAGGTGGACCTGCTGTTCTTCGGCGGCATCGGCACCTACGTGAAATCGGCCCGCCAGGGCCATGCCGAGGCCGGCGACCGCGCCAACGACGCCCTGCGGGTCGACGCCCACCGGCTGCGCGCCAGGGTGGTGGGCGAGGGCGCCAATCTGGCCCTGACCCAGGCGGCGCGCATCGACTACGCCCTGGCCGGCGGCCGGATCAACACCGACGCCATCGACAATTCGGCCGGCGTCGACACCTCGGACCACGAGGTCAACATCAAGATCCTGCTGGACGGGGTGGTCCGCGCCGGCGACCTCGACGGGCCGGGGCGCGACCGGCTGCTGGCGGCCATGACCGACGAGGTGGCGGCTTTGGTGCTGCGCCACAACACCCTGCAGACCCAGGCCCTCAGCGTCATGGAGGCGGCGGCCGCCGATCAGCTGGAGGCGGCGGCGCGCTTCATGCGCCTGCTGGAGAAGCAGGGGCGGCTGGACCGCGTGGTGGAGGTGCTGCCCGACGACGAGGCGCTGCTGGAGCGGGCCACCCGGCACCAGGGCCTGGTGCGGCCCGAACTGGCGGTGCTGCTGGCCTATGCCAAGGTCTGGCTGCACGACCACCTGCTGGCCTCGGCCCTGCCCGACGACCCGTTCCTGGCCAGCGACCTGGCGCTCTACTTCCCGACGCCGCTGCGGCAGCGTTTCGCCGCCGCCATCGCCGGCCACCGCCTGCGCCGCGAGATCGTCGCCACGTCGGTGGTCAACAGCATGATCAACCGGGTCGGCATCGCCTTCGTGTCCGAGATCGCCGAGCGCACCGGCGCCGCGCCGGCCGAGGTGGCGCGCGCCTATATCGTGGTGCGCGAGGCCTTCGGCCTGCGCCGGGTGTGGGCCGGGATCGAGGCCCTCGACGGAACGGTGCCGGCGGCGGCGCAGATCGCCATGCTGGCCGAGGCCAACCGCCTGCTCGACCGTGCCGCCGCCTGGGCGGTGCGCTGCCTGCCGGCCGGCGAGGGTATGGGCCAGGGCATCGGCGACGCCCTGGCCGCCCTCGCCCCCGGAATCGCCGCGCTGGAGGCGGCGCTGCCCGCCATCCTGCCGCCCGACCAGGCCGAGGCGGTGGCGGCGCGCGCCGCCGATTACCGCGGCCGCGGCGTGCCCGACGAGCTGGCGCGGCAGGTCGCCGACCTTATCGTGCTGGCCTCGGCGCCCGAAATCATCCGCATCGCCGCCGGCAACGGGCTGGGCGTCGAGCAGGCCGGCGCGCTCTATTACGCCGTCGGCGCCCGCTTCGGGCTGGGCTGGTTGCGGGCGACGGCACAGGGCCTGGCGATCCAGGGCCACTGGCAGAAGCTGGCGGCGGCCGCCGCCATCGAGGACCTGCATGCCCACCAGCGCGACTTCGCCGCCGCCGCCGCCGCGTCGGCCCTGCCGCCGGCCGAGGCGCTGGCGGCCTGGGCGGCGGGCCGGCGGGCCGAAATCGAGCGCGCCGATGCCCTGCTGGCCGAACTGCGGGCGGCGCCCCAGATCGACCTCGCCATGCTGGCGGTGGCCAACCGGGCCCTGCGCGCCCTGAACGGGCCGTGAATGGTTGCGGTGGCGTCTGCCATCGGGTAGGAAGACCACCAAGCCACCCGTGGAGGGGTCCCTTGTCCGCCGCCCGATTCCTGTCAGAGCAGTTCGACGAGCACGCGGCGACCGCCGCCCGCACCCGCGACGCGGTGGCGGAACCCTTCGCCCGGCTGGTCGAGGCATGCGCCACCGCCCTGGACGGGGGCGGCAAGGTCCTGTTCTTCGGCAATGGCGGCTCCGCCGCCGACGCCCAGCACCTGGCCGCCGAGCTGGTGGTGCGCTATCGCGCCGAGCGCCGGGCGCTGGCGGCCATTGCGCTGACCACCGACACCTCGATCCTGACCGCCTGCGCCAATGACTATTCCTTCGACCATGTGTTCGCCCGCCAGATCGAGGCGCTGGCCCGGCCCGGCGACGTCGCCATCGGCATCAGCACGTCAGGCAACAGCCCCAACGTGCTGAGGGCGCTCGAGGCGGCCCGTGCCCTGGGCTGCGTTGCCGCCGGCCTGTCGGGCCGCGACGGCGGCGCCATGGTCGGCCTGTGCGACCCCCTGGTGGTGGTGCCATCGCCGGTCACCGCCCGCATCCAGGAAATGCACATCCTGATCGGCCATGCCCTGTGCGATCTGCTGGAGCAGCGGGTGGCATCGCCAATCCGGACGTGATATCACCTGCGGCAGTTTCGGCTAGTCAAACGGACCATGGCAGATACATCCAAGGCAGCGACCCACGATACCGGCGCCCATGCCGCGCCGGTCCAGATGGGCTCGGAGCGCTCGTTCGGCATCGTCTTCGCCGTCGTCTTCACGGTGATCGGGCTGTGGCCGCTGACCGGCGACGGCGAGATGCGGCTGTGGGCGCTGGGCGCCGCGGCCGGCTTCCTGGCGGTGGCGCTGGTGCTGCCGCGGGCCCTGAAGCCCCTCAACATCCTGTGGTTCAAGTTCGGCCTGGTGCTGCACCACGTGGTGACGCCGCTGGTGATGGGGCTGCTGTTCTTCGTCACCGTGACCCCGATCGGCCTGCTGATGCGGGCCACCGGCAAGGACCCGATGCGCCTGGAGCGGGACCCGGCGGCGCCCTCCTATTGGATCGAGCGCGCTCCGCCCGGCCCGGCCCCCGAGACCATGACCCGTCAATTCTGAAGGACCACGACATGTCGTTCCTGCTCGAACTCTGGCATTTCATGCGCGTCCGCAAGAAGTTCTGGCTGCTGCCGATCCTGGTGATGATGGTGGTGTTCGGCGGCCTGATCGTGCTGAGCCAGGGCTCGGCGGTGGCGCCCTTCATCTACACCCTGTTCTAGGGAGCGCGCGGCCCTTGCGGATCCTCGGCATCTCCGCCCTCTATCACGACAGCGCCGCGGCCCTGGTCGAGGACGGTCGCGTCGTCGCGGCGGCGCAGGAGGAGCGCTTCTCGCGCCGGAAGCACGACGCCCGCTTCCCCCGGCACGCCATCGGCTATTGCCTGGAGCAGGCCGGCTGCACCCTGGACCAGATCGACCACGTGGTGTTCTACGACAAGCCGTTCCTCAAGTTCGAGCGGCTGCTGGAGACCTACCTGTCCTTCGCGCCCCGGGGCTTCGCCTCGTTCAGGACCGCCATCCCGGTGTGGCTGAAGGAGAAGCTGTTCCAGAAGGACCTGCTGGCCAGGGAGTTCAAGACCTTCGCCAAGGACTTCGACCACATGGGCCGGCTGCTGTTCGCCGAGCACCATCTGTCCCATGCCGCCTCGGCGTTCTTCCCCTCGCCGTTCGAAGAGGCGGCGGTGCTGACCATGGACGGCGTCGGCGAGTGGACCACCACCTCGCTGGCCATGGGCTCGGGCAACCGGCTCGAAATCCACAAGGAGCTGCACTTCCCCCATTCCCTGGGGCTGCTCTATTCCGCCTTCACCTACTACACCGGGTTCAAGGTCAATTCGGGCGAGTACAAGGTGATGGGCCTGGCCCCCTATGGCGAGCCCAAATACGCCCCGCTGATCCTGGACAAGGTCATCGACGTCAAGGAGGACGGGTCGTTCTGGCTGGACCAGTCGTATTTCGACTATTGCACCGGCCTGACCATGACCAACCAGAAATTCGCCGATCTGTTCGGCCAGCCGGTGCGCCGGGCCGACAAGGACCAGCTGACCCAGTTCCACATGGACATCGCCGCCTCGGTGCAGGCGGTGACCGAGCACGTGGTGCTGAAGCTGGCCCGCTCCATCCGCAAGGAGACCGGGGCGAAAAATTTGTGCCTGGCCGGCGGCGTGGCGCTCAACTGCGTCGCCAACGGCAAGGTGCTGAAGGAAGGCATCTTCGAGAACATCTGGATCCAGCCGGCGGCCGGCGATGCCGGCGGCGCCCTGGGTGCCGCCCTGGCCGGCTACCACATCCACAAGGGCCAGAACCGCACGGTGACGGGCGGCGGCAAGGACGCCATGGCCGGCTCGTATCTGGGGCCGGTGTTCGAGCAGGCCGACATCGAGGCCCGCCTCACAGCCGCCGGCGCCAAATTCACCGTGCTCAGCGACGACCAGCTGATCGAGCGGACCGCCCAGGCCCTGGCCGACGAGAAGGCGGTGGGCTGGATGCAGGGACGCATGGAATTCGGCCCCCGCGCCCTGGGCGGGCGCTCCATCCTCGGCGACCCGCGTTCGCCCTCCATGCAGAAGATGCTGAATCTGAAGGTCAAGTACCGCGAGAGCTTCCGCCCCTTCGCCCCCTCGGTGCTGCGCGAGGACGTGGCCGAGTGGTTCGAGCTGGACGGCGATTCGCCCTACATGCTGCTGGTCGCCCCGGTGCGGGAAAAGCACCGCCGCGCCATGACCGAGGACGAGAACAGGCTGTTCGGCATCGACAAGCTGAACGTGCCGCGCTCCAGCGTGCCGGCCATCACCCATGTGGATTATTCGGCCCGGGTCCAGACCGTCCATGCCGACACCAATCCGCGCTACCACGCGCTGATCTCGGCGTTCAAGGCCAGGACCGGCTGCGGCGTGGTGGTCAATACCAGCTTCAACGTCCGCGGCGAGCCCATCGTCTGCTCGCCCGAGGACGCCTTCCGCTGCTTCATGGGGTCCGAGATCGAGGTGCTGACGGTGGGCAACTGCTTCCTCAGGAAGGAAGACCAGGACCCGGCCCTGAAGCTGGACTACAAGAACGCCTTCGAGCTGGATTAGGGGCAATCCGGCCCCGGGGGCTGGGTATTCCTTGGGGACGTCGCGATGGACAGCATTGCTATTTCCAACATCGCCCTGCCGCCCGGCGATCACGCTGAGCTGCTGCCCGAGATCGCCGCAATGGGTGTCACGGGCTTGGAGGTGGCGCCCAGTCGGGTTTGGTCGGATACATGGGGGGGGCTCACCGCCGCGGCGGTAGAAACATACCGCAGCCAGGTCGAGGCCGCCGGCCTACAGGTGATCGGCCTGCATTCCCTGTTCTTCGACCATCCCGGGCTGGGCCTGTTCAAGGGCGAGGAGGCATTCGAGGCTACCATCGCCTTCCTGTCCCACCTGTCGGCGGTATGCCGCGATCTCGGCGGCCGCACCCTGATCTATGGCGGCGGCCGGCGCCGGGGTGAAATGGCGCCCACCGAGGCGGCTGCCGAGTGCGACCGCTTCCTCGCCCGAATGCTGCCGGTGATGGCGGCGCACGGCACCAAGCTGTGCTTCGAGCCGCTGGGGCCGAAGGATACCGACTTCCTGAACACCGCCGCCGAGTGCCTGGACCTGGCGCGCACCTGGAACCATCCCGGGCTGGGCCTTCAGTTGGATGCCAAGGCGCTGGTCGAGAACGGCGAGACCGCCAATGATACCTTCCGGGCCGTCGCCGGCAGCTTGGACCACTTCCACGCCAACGAGCCCGGCCTGGCAGTGATCGGCAGCTCGGGCACCGTGCCGCACGGCGATTTTGCCGCCGCCCTGGGCGCGATCGGATATGCCGGCTGGGTCTCGGTGGAGCAGCGGATGTTTGCACAGCCGGATTGGCGCCACGATGCCGCCGCCAGTATCGCCGCGGCCCGCCGATTCTACGGCTCATAGCCGTTGACAGCGGGCGAGGCGGTAGTTTATCGAAGCACGACCTTCGACTGGGTTCGAAGCTAGGCTGGGAACCAGCCAGAAAATTCACGCCAGCGCAGCAAGGACGGCATGAAGATCTTCATTTCCGGAGTGGCCGGTTTTCTCGGTTCTCATATTGCCGATGCCATGATCGCCGAAGGCCACCAGGTGATCGGCTGCGACAGCATGATTGGCGGCTTGCTCGACAACGTCCCCAGTACCGTCGAATTCCATCAGGTCGATTGCAATCAGTTCGACACCATGCTGCGCCTGACCAAGGGCTGCGACGTCGTCTATCACTGCGCCGCCACCGCCTATGAAGGCCTGTCGGTGTTCTCGCCGCATCTGGTGACCCAGAACATCTTCAGTGCCTCGGTGTCGCTGTTCGCCGCCGCCATCCAGAACCGGGTGCGCCGCATCGTGTTCTGCTCGTCCATGGCCCGCTACGGCACCAACGCGGTGCCGTTCCGCGAGGATTACCCGACCCGGCCGCAGGATCCCTACGGCATCGCCAAGGTCGCCGCCGAGGACGTGCTGCGCAACCTGTGCCAGGTGCATGGGGTCGAGTTCACCATCGCGGTGCCGCACAACATCATCGGGCCACGGCAGAAGTACGACGACCCCTACCGCAACGTCGCGGCCATCATGATGAACCTGATGCTGCAGAACCGTCAGCCCATCATCTACGGTGACGGCCAGCAGAAGCGGTGCTTCTCGTTCGTCGATGACTGCGTCTTCTGCCTGAAGGAGATGGCGTTCTCCAATAAGGTGCTGGGCGAGGTGATCAACATCGGCCCCGACGAGGAATTCGTCTCGGTTCTGCAACTGGCCGAGACCATCGCCAACCAGCTGCGCTTCAACCTCGATCCGATCTTCATGCCCGACCGCCCGCAGGAGGTGAAGCTGGCCACCTGTTCCGCCGACAAGGCGCGTCAGTTGCTGGGTTACCGGACAAGCATATCGCTGCGTGACGGCCTGCAGCAGATGATTGACTATATCAAGACCCGCGGCACCCTGCCGTTCAAGTACCACCTGGATCTTGAGATCATCAACGACATCACGCCGAAGACCTGGTCGGAGCGTTTGTTCTAAGGTTTTTTCGGGCAAGGGGGGTCGTAGCCGTGTGGAACTCGCAGAAAGTCAGCGTGGTCTTTCCGGCTTATAACGAGGAACCCAATATCGAAACCGCGATCCGCGATTTTAGGGCGGTGACCTTCGCCGGTCAGGCCCTGGTCGATGAGATCGTGGTGGTCGACAACAATTCCCGCGACCGCACCGGCGAACTGGCCGCCGCCGCCGGTGCGCGGGTGATCGTCGAACCCCGCCAAGGCTATGGCAACGCCCTGCAGCGCGGTCTGGCCGAGGCCGGCGGTGATCTGATCGTCCTGTGCGAGCCCGACGGCACCTTCGTCGCCCGCGACATCGTCAAGCTGCTGTCCTATGCCGAAGACTTCGCCATGGTTTGCGGCACCCGCACCACCCGCGAGCTGATCTGGGAAGAGGCCAACATGGGCTGGTTCCTGCGCTGGGGCAATTACGCCGTGGCGAAGATGCTGGAGGTGCTTTACGGAACCGCCTCCCTGACCGATTGCGGCTGCACCTTCCGCCTGGTGCGGCGCGAGGCGGCCGCCGCCATCCGCCCCGATCTCCATGTCGGCCGCAGCCATTTCCTGCCCAACATGGTGATCGCGGCGCGCATGAACGGCATCAGCATGATCGAGATCCCCTTGAGCTATCGCGGCCGTGTCGGCGAATCGAAGATCACCGGCAACCTGAAGGGCGTCTTCAACACCGGCTTCGCCATGATCGCGGTGATACTCGGCATGTGGCCGGACTTCATCCGCCGCCGCGCCGCCGCCAGGGGCGCCCCATGAGCAGTCCCGACCTCGAGGCGATGTACTCCCATCGTTTCGACGATGCCCACAAGGCGCAGATGAACGGTGTCTGGCGCGCCATCATCGACGTCACCCTGCAACGGTGGATCGGCCGCGACGCCGCCGTGCTCGATGTCGGTGCCGGCTACTGCACCTTCATCAACCAGGTCGCCGCAGGGCGCAAGGTGGCGGTGGACGCCAACCCGCACAATGCCCGCCACGCCGCCGCCGATGTCGAGTTCATCGCCGCCAGCAGCCTGCGCGACGCCGATCTGGGCGGCCGCTTCGATGTCGCTTTCATGAGCAATTTCCTTGAGCACCTGCCCGACAGCGATTCCGTGCTGGCCATGCTGGCCGATGTCCGCGCGGTGATGAAACCCGGCGGGCGCCTGATCGTGCTGCAGCCCAATTTCGCCCTGGTGGGGCCGGCCTATTTCGATTTCATCGACCACAAGACCATCCTCACCGACCGCTCGCTGGTCGAGGCGCTGGAGCTGAGCGGATTCCGCGTCGTCCATCTCAAGCGCCGGTTCATGCCCTACACCTCGGTCGGGTCGCGGCTGCCGTTCGCGTCCTGGCTGGTCCGACTGTACCTGCACCTGCCCTTCGCCCAGTTCCTGATGGGCAAGCAGACCCTGGCGGTGGCCGAGGTCGCCGGATGATCGGCCCCCTTCCCCTGGCCGGTGCCCGGTCGGGGTGGCCGGCCGGCCGGGTGATCGCCGCCCTGATCACGCTGTGCAGCATCGCCCTTGCCATCAAGTATTTCCCCGGCCTGGAAAGCAGCCAGTACTATGCCGGCCTGACCCTGCAGGCGATCATGCCGGACGCGCTGGCCAACGATCCCGTGCACGGTTTGGCACTGTCGGTATCCGGCACCCCCTACAAGCTTTCCGCCTTCTACCTGCTGCCCCGTCTGTTCGGCGAGCTGTGGCTCGACGACCGCTTCGTGCTGCCCTTCTACATCCTGATGGTGGCGGCCAGCTTCCTGGCGGTGGACCGCTTCGCCCGCCTGTTCGGGCTCGACGGACTGGCCGAGCGCGCCGTCTGCCAGCTGATGTTCATGCGCGACCACCAGATCGTCGCCAACAAGGTGATCTTCGCCCACGATCCCGACTTCCACCATTCCGCCCTGGCCCTGCCGCTGTCTCTGTGGCTGCTGTATTTCGGTCTGGCCGGGCGCGGTTGGGCCAAGGTGATGGTGATGGCCGCCGTGATGGCCGCGGTGTCGCTGCAGGTGACCCCGACCAGCGCCGCCATCGCCATCGCCGCCCTGACCATCGGGACCAGTCCGGGCCGCCAAAGGCTGGCCCTGGCGACCCTGGCCGCCGGGTTGGGCGCGGCCTATGTGGTGCTGTTCCATCTGGTGGCGCCGCCGCCGGCGGACCGGGCCGAATTGTGGCACCTGCTGACCACGCTGTGGTTCAAGAACATGGCCGATCCGTTCAACACCATTCGCGACGGATTGGTGGCGACGGTGATCGGCAACGTGCTGTTCGTGGCGCTGTGCCTGGCCACCCTGCTCTGGCGCGGCCCGGCCGAGGCCCCGATCCGCCGCCTGCGTCTGGTGGCGGCGGTATCCCTGGGCCTGTGGCTGGCGGCCGGGCTGTACGTCCATTTCGCTCCGCCCGGCCTGCAGCATCCCCAATTGCTGTTGTTTCCCTACGCCCGCCAGCTGCAGGGGCCGCAGGTGGTGATGTATGTCGGCCTGACCGCCCTGGTCTTGCGCTGGGCCCGCCGGACCGCGGCGCCCTGGCAGCAGGCCGTCGCCATCTTCGCCATCGGCGCCCTGTTCGTGGCCGGGCCGGGCAACCACCTGCAATGGGCCGGCCTCTATGCTGCCGGCGGGGCCGCCGCTGCCGCCCTGCTGTGGTGGCGGTCGCGGGCATCGGCCGCTGTCGATGGCGGACTATCGGTGCGCTGGGTGGCGGCCGGCGGGCTGGCCCTGGCCGCGCTGGTCGGTTCGTCGGTTTCCACCCTATCGCGGCTGCCCGACCTCGCCCATCTCGCCCAGACCGGCATCCACGGGCGCTCGGCTCAGGCCAAGTGGGTGGGGGTCGCGGCCTATCTTCGTGCCAATACGCCACCGGGCTCGGTGCTGCTGCCGCTTGAATATCGCGGCGAGACCACGCCGATTCCCGACTTTTCCACCTTGACGGTGCGGCGCGAGATCGCGTCGCGTTCCGGTCGGGCGGTCGCCTTGCCCTACCTGCTCGGTCACGGGCTGAAGCTCGACTATTTCCGGTGGGCTCTGCGCCAGCGCCAAACCGCCTTCGCCATCGGCGAGGACTGGATGCGGGGCGACAGCGCCGCGGTGATCGCCGGCCTTACCCTGCTGGAACCCAGTCCCGACTACATCGTGGTGCGCACGCCCGAGGCCGGCAAGATCGGCGGCCTCGATTTCCCCTTCCGCGCCGAAGCCGAGATCAATGGCTGGACGGTGCTGCGCCGGATCGCCGGCAAGGGAACCGTATTGCCATGAGTGTCGATGCTCGCGCCATGATGGAGCTGGCCCGACGGCTGTTCCCCGAGGGTTCGCCCCTGTACCGTGCGCTGCAGGTCTATCGCCCCCGCATCTGCCCCTTCCACGTCCTGGTCGAGGCGGTGCCGCCGGGGGCCACGGTGCTGGATGTCGGCTGCGGCGGCGGGCTGTTCCTGGCGCTGCTGGCGGGCAGCGGCCGCATCGCCCGCGGCGTCGGCTTCGATGCCGCCGCCGCCGCCATCGATCTGGCGCGCCGCGCCGCCGCGCGCCTGCCCGAAGGTATGCTGGAATTCCACCACCGCAATGTCGGCGAGAATTGGCCCGACGGCCTGTTCGACGTGGTTTCGGTAATCGACCTGCTTCACCATGTCCCGGAATCGGCGCGGCCCCAGGTGATCGCCGAGGCTGCCGCGCGGGTGCGGCCGGGCGGGATGCTGCTGGTCAAGGACATGGCCGAGGGGCCGTTTCCTTATGTCCTCGCCAGCCTGGTGCACGACCTCGTGCTCGCCCGCCAATGGGTCAGTTTTCCCAAACGCGCCGACATCCTGGCCTGGGCGGCGCAGGCCGGCGCCACCCTGGAGTCCGAGCGCATCGACACCATGCTGTGGTACCGGCATCATCTGTTCGTCTTTCGCAAACAGGAGCAGGCGCCGTGACCCCCTTCCGCCGCCCCGACTGGAGCCCCCGCCTGGAGCCCGGCACCCGCATCCTGGTCGCCGGCGCCACCGGCGGGCTGGGGCGCGCCCTGGTGGCCATGCTGCTGGAGGCCTCGCCCGGCATCACCATCGGCGCCCACGGCGCCAGCAAGCAATTCGACAGCGCCGATTCCCGGGTGATGCCGCTGGTCCGCCCCTTCGCCGGCGAGGCCGACTGCATCGGCCTGGTCGATGAGTTCGCCGCCCGCGCCGGCGGCATCGACGCCCTGGTCTGCCTGTCCGGGGCGATCCATTTCAGCGGCCACTGGAAGGACATGCCCGAGGCCGATTGGCGCCGCGACATGGCGGTCAACCTGGACCAGCCGTTCTTCCTGGCCCGGGCCGCCATGGCGCGGATGAAGGCGCAGGGAACCGGCGGGCGCATCCTGCTGAACGGCACCGAATCGGCGCTGCACGGCGGCAGCGCCATGAGCATGCCCTACGCCATCGCCAAGCGCGGTACCGAATGCATGGTCCAGGGCCTGGCCCGCGAGGGGGCGCCCCACGACATCCTGGTCAACGGGGTGCGGCTGGGATTCATCGCCTCGGGGTTCCACCAGCGCTGGCACGACAAGACCCCCGAGGACATGGAGCAGCGCGCCGCCCTGGTGCCCCTGAAGCGCGGCGGCGACCCGGCCGAGGCGGCGGCGCTGATGATCTGGATGCTGGGACCGTGGAGCCGGTTCGTCACCGGGCAGATGTTCGCCCTCACCGGCGGGGACTGGCTGTAGCCATGATCCGCCGGCGTCGCTCGCGCCCCTTCATCGCGGTGCTGCCGTCGCTGGCCCTGATCGGGCTGTGCGCCGCGGTGGCCTTGCGCGCCCTGGACCCGGCGCTGGCCGCCGGGACCCCGCCTTCGATCGTCCGCATCGCGGTTGCCGCCACCTGTGCCGCTTTCGCAGTGGCCGTCGCCGTGCTGGCGGCGCGGCCCGGCGGGCGCCGCTTGGTCAATGTGGCGCTGCTCAACCTGCTGCTGGCCGGTGCCGGCGTCGAGGGGGTGCTGCGGCTGTCCCAGACCTGGTTGCCCCATGCGGTGGTGGCATTGCTGCCGCCCGACGCCCGCCAGCGCCTGGCCGCCGAGCGCGGCATGTTGACCACCGCCTCCATCATCGGGTCGGGCCAATTGTATTCCTACATCCCCGGCAGCCGCTTTCCCGGCCAGCCGTGGCTGGTGCCCGATGCGCAGGGCTACCGCAACCCGCCCGAGGCCCTGGCCGGCTCGCCCGATGTGGTGCTGCTGGGCGATTCGGTGACCATCGCGGTCAACAGCCCGACCGATCTTGCGACCCTGTTCCGCCAGGACGGGATCCCCGCCCTCAATCTCGGCTTCAACGGCTACGGCCCGCCCCATTCCCGCGACGCCCTGGTGCGCCACGTGGTCGAGTCCGGCCGGTCGCCCAAGGTGGTGGTGTTTACGTTCTGCCTCTGCAACGACGTCACCGATTCCCAGGCCTATGCCCGGCTGCGGGCGGTGGGCGGCGACTGGCGCGACTATCTCGGCAGTGCGCCGGCCCGCGACGTGCCGCCGCCGCCGCTGGACCGCTCGTGGGTCGCCACCGTGGCGTGGAACCTGCCCTACGTGCTGGTCCAGGCGACGCGCCGGGGGGACGCCGGCGGCGAGGTCGCGGTGGCGCTGCCGCGGGGCACCGTCCGCCTGCCGTCCGGCAATCTCTCGCCCGCCGTGCCGCCCCGTCCGGACTGGGCGCTGGCGCTGCAGGCGCTGGACGACATGGCGGGGCGTAGCCGCGCCGCCGGCGCCGCCTTCGTGCTCGCCTACTATCCCAACGGGGGGCAGATCTACCGCCCCGGCATCACCGATCCGGCGCTCGCCAGCGCCATCGACGACGGCCGCGCCGCCGCGCTGGCCATCCTGGCGGAATGGGCGGCGGCGCAAGGCGTTCCAATGGTGGATTTCACCGCGGCGGTGCGCGACGCCAATGCCGGGACCATGGCGCTGGCGTCCGAGGGCGACTATCACCCCGGCGAGCCGGCCATCCGGCGCATGTACGAGGTGCTTGCCCCCGTCGTCCGGCCCTTCGTTACGAAAACGAAGTAAAGCGCCCCTCGGTCAGGCCGGCGGAATGCAGGTTGCGGTCGGGGAAGCGCGCCGCCATCTCGGCGGTGACGCCGGCCCTCAGGCGCTCCAGCAGCGGAGCGGGGTCGCTGCCCTCCAGCATCGCCTGGGCCAGGGCCAGGGCCTCGGGCGCCAGCTCGGCAAGGCGGTGGCGGTGCACCAGCCATTCGTTGACGTAGAGCAGGCGGGAGTCGGGCACCGGCGGCAGCATCTCGGGCAGGCTGCCCTCGGGGTCCTTGACCAGCACGTTGATGCCGTTGAGGAAGCCGTCCTCGAACTTGGCCAGGGTGGCCTTGTCCAGATTGGCCGGGTGGCCGGGGGAATAGGCCTCGAACACCATCCTGAACTCGGGGTGCGACAGCAGGAAGTCGCGGGTGCTCTGGCGCACGTCGGGATAGTTGGCGTCATCGACCACGATCACCGCGTTCTCGGCCAGATGCGGCTTGATCAGCAGCAGCGCCATCAGCTGCGAGCGGTAGTCGTGGGCGCCGTCGATCAGGAACACGCCGACCTTGCGACCATTCAGGCGCTGGGGCAGCGCCGCCAGCGCCGCCTCGAAATCCTCGTTGATCAGGGTGGCGTTGGCCAGACCCAGCCGGGCGGTGCGGTCCCTGACGATGCCCAGGTTCTCGCCCTTGGGGTCGAGCAGCGAGAAATTGTCGATGCCGAAGCAGGCGAGATCGGGGTTTTCCAGCGCCACCGACAACAGCGACAGGCCCTGGAACACGCCGATCTCCAGGTAGCAGACGTCGTTGCGGCCCCGGAACAAGCCCGCCATGCGCTGCAGCGCCCCCACCGTGGCGCGGCCCGACAGGCCGGTGAGCACCTCGGCGCCCTTGTCCGACATCAGGCCGGTCGCCGACGCCTCGCGCAGGCAGGCGATCACCTGCCGGAAGAAACCCTGCCTATCCGCCATCGTTCCCCGTTCTCCGAATCTGGCCCCGCCTTGCGCGGGGGCGCACACTATGCCACAACCACCCCCTGCTGCAAATCCGCCGAAACCCGCCATGCCGCTGACCTTGCGTACCTCGCGCGACCTGCCCGCCGCCGGCAGCTGGCGGCACTGGCTGGCGGTGACCGGCACCCCCGGTTTCAATGACGCGGCCACCCGCCTGCCCGATCTGGAGCGGCGGCTGGAGCGGGCCTTCGAGGATTCGTCGGAAACCTGGTGGCGGCTGGGCCGCGCCCACGCTGCCGATCCCGGCGGCGCGCTGTCCCATACCGTCGCCTGCGGCGCCTTCGGCTCGGATTTCGGGCTGATGCTGGCCTGGGTCCGGCTGGCCGGCGAGTTGGCCGCCGGCTCCGATCCGGTGCTGATGCTGTGTGACGATCCCTGGCTGTTCCGCCGCCTCGCGGCGCTGCCCGGGGTGCAGGCGGGGGCCGCGCCGCCGCTCGCTCTCACCGAACTCAAGCTGCGGCTGCGCGGTTTCGCCGCGCGCGGCCTGCTGGCGCTGCGGCTGGCCCGTTCGGCGGTGGCGGCGCGGCGCTGGCGCGGCGCCATCAAGGGTGGCGACCCGGTGCTGCTGGTCTACGGCCACCCGGCCAGCCGGGCCGACGGCTTCGACGCCTATTTCGGCACCCTGATGGCCGAGCTGCCGGAGACACGGCGCCTGCTGCACACCGATTGCCCGCCGCCGCGCGCCGCCCTTCTGGCCGCCGACGGCCGCACCGCCAGCCTGCACGGCTGGGGCAGCGCGCTGTTCGCCCTGACCATGCCGCTGTGGTCGTGGCGCCCGCGCCGCCGGGAAGGGGACGGCGCGGATTTCTGGCTGCTCCGCCGCGCCGCCATGCGCGAGAACGGCGGCGGCGGCCCGGCCATGAACCGCTGGCAGATGCATTGCCAGCGCCGGTTCCTGGCGGCGGTCCGGCCCCGCGTGGCGTGCTGGCCGTGGGAGAATCACGGCTGGGAGCGCGACCTTGCCCGCGCGGCGCGCACTCTCGGCATCCGCACGGTGGGCTATCAGCACACGGTGATCGGCCGCCACCAGATCAACTATGCCATCCACGCCAATGCCGACGGCGCCGCCGCGCTGCCCGACCTGATCGCCGCCGACGGCCCCGCCTACCTGGCGGAGCTGGCCGCCTGGGGCGTTCCAAAGGAGCGGCTGGGCGATGCCGGAGCGTGGCGGATCCAGCCCCTGGCGGGCCGCCCCTTCGATCCCGACGGCCCGGTCTTCGTGCCGCTGTCCGCCATCCCGGCGGTGGCCGAGCGGCAGGTGGAGGCGGCCGGGCGCATCGCCGCCACGGGACGCCAGGTGCTGGTCAAGGAGCATCCCATGTATCCCCTGGACTTCGCCGACCGGGGATGCTTGCGCCGGACGCAGACCGGCATCGGCGGCCATGCCAAGCTGTCGGCGGTGCTTTACGCCACCGGCGCCTCGGGCCTGGAGGCGCTGCTGCTGGGGCTGCCCGCCTTCCGCCTGCTGCTGGCGGACCGCATCTCCATCGACGTGCTGCCGGCCGGGATCGAGGCCGAGGCCGTCACCCTGGACGACCTGCCGCACGCCCTCGAGGCTGCCGGGGCACCGCCGCCGCTGCCGTATGGGCAGGTCCTCAGCCCGGTGGACATGGGAGTCTGGAAAAGACTGCTCAACGGTGATATGCACCCCTTCAGCCGAAGGTAGGGACCGCCACTTGCGCAGCAACACCATCAAGGTCGCCCTGATCGGATGCGGCCGCATCGCCGGACACCACGCCCGCAACGTCGTCGCCGCCGAGGGCGTGTCGCTGGCCGCCGTCTGCGACCTGGTGGCCGACAAGGCGGAAGCGTATTCGAAGGATTTCGGCTGCCCCGCCTATACCGACTACCGCCGCATGCTGACCGAGCATCCCGACATCGGCGTGGTGGCGGTGATCACCCCCTCGGGCATGCATTTCGAGCACGCCGCCGAGATGATCGAGCGCTGGGGCAAGCACGTCATCCTGGAGAAGCCGACGGTGATGCGGCCCGAGCAGCTGACGGCGCTGTGGCAATTGGCCGACGCCAAGGGCGTCTCGGTCTTCCCGGTGTTCCAGAACCGCCACAACAAGGCGGTGCGGCGGGTGCGCCAGGCGTTGGAGGCCGGCGAGCTGGGCGCCATCCGCATCGTCGGGGTGCGGGTGCGCTGGTGCCGGCCGCAACGCTATTACGACCTCGCGCCGTGGCGCGGCACCTTCAGCCATGACGGCGGCTGCCTGACCAACCAGGGCATCCACCACGTCGATCTGCTGCGCTACCTGGGCGGCGAGGTCGAGACGGTGAGCGCGACCATGCGCACCCTGGGCGCCGACATCGAGGTCGAGGACACCGTGGTCGCCACCCTGACCTATGCCTCGGGTGCGGTCGGCGTGCTGGAGGTGACCACCGCGGCGCGCCCCGACGATTTCGAGGCCTCCATCTCCTTCGTCGGCGAGAAGGGCCTGGCCCAGATCGGCGGCATCGCCGTCAACGAATTGCAGGTGTTCACCCCCGACGCGTCCGCCTGCGCCGCCAATTGCGAGGACTTCAAGGGCATCCAGGGCCAGGGCGCGGTCTACGGCTACGGCCACGCCGCCATGTACGACGACATCGCCGCGTCGTTGCGTCACGGCACCCCCTATCCGGTCAGCCGCGACGATTGCATGGCGACGCTGAAGCTGCTGCACGCCTTCTACCGCTCCGACGAGGCCGGCGGCGCCGCGGTGCGCGTCGATGCGCCCGAGCAGTCGGTGCGCCTGGGCCGCCCCGACCCGGTCCTGTCCGACCTTTACCGCACGCCGGAGGCCGGCTGATGGTACCGCACACCGGAGGCCGGCTGATGGCCGGGCGCCTCAAGGTGGGCATCGCCGGCTACGGCGTGGTCGGCCAGCGCCGCCGCCAGGTCATCGATTCCCGCGCCGACATGGTCACGGTGGCGGTGTGCGACCAGCGCCTGGACGGCGAGGGGGCGTTTGCCGACGGCGTGCGCCATTACGCCCACTACCAGCGCCTGCTCGACGAAGACCTGGACGTGCTGTTCGTCTGCCTGACCAACGACGTCGCCGCCGAGGTCACCATGGCCGGGCTGGAGCGCGGCCTGCACGTCTTCTGCGAGAAGCCGCCGGGCCGCGATCTCGCCGACATCGCGGCGGTGATCGCCTGCGAGAAGCGCCACCCGGGCCTCAAGCTGAAATACGGCTTCAACCACCGCTACCACGATTCGGTGCGCGACGCCCTGGCGCTGGTGCAGTCGGGCGAGCTGGGCCGTGTGCTCAACCTGCGCGGCATCTACGGCAAGTCCAAGATCATCGATTTCCGCTCGCCCACCCACTGGCGGACCAAGCGGGCCATCGCCGGCGGCGGCATCCTGCTCGACCAGGGCATCCACATGGTCGATCTGATCCGCCTGTTCGCCGGCGAGTTCGCCGACATCCACGCCTTCGTCAGCAACGATTTCTGGCACCACGACGTCGAGGACAACGCCTTTGCGCTGATGCGCTCGAATTCGGGCGTGGTCGCCATGCTGCATTCCTCGGCCACCCAGTGGCGGCATCGTTTCGGTCTCGATATCACCCTGTCGAAGGGCACCATCCAGCTGTCCGGCATCCTGTCGGGCTCGAAATCCTATGGCGCCGAGACCCTGACGGTGGCCTGGGCGTCGCCCGACGACGGCGGCGACCCCAAGGAGCAGACCACCCGCTACAACCGCGATCCCAGCTGGGAGGACGAGGTGGCCGAATTCGCCGACGCGGTGCTGAACGGCGGCGCCATCGCCTGCGGCTCGTCCGACGACGCGCTGAGGACCATGGAGCTGGTCTACCGCATCTATTGCGCCGATCCCGAGTGGAAGGCGCGCTGGGATCTGGACTCGAAAATCCCCGAACTCTAGGAGCAGGACGTGGAGTCAACGTCGCGTACTGGCGCTTTGATGGCCTTCATCATCGGCGTGGCGGTAGTGCTGGGGGTGGCGGAGGTGGCGCTACGCCTGTTTTCGCCGTTTCCCATCTTTGAAAAATCGGGGCATACACTGGCCCATCCGGTCCTGCTGAAGACAGTCGATCCCAGCTTTCCCGAGATCGATCGCGATGGCTTTCGCAATCCCGATCCGCCCGCCCGCCCTGAATTGGTGACACTGGGCGATTCCATGACGTACGGCTACAATGTCGGCTCGGCGCAATCATGGCCGCAGCAGCTCGGGCGCATGGCCGGGGTGTCGGTCTACAATTTCGGCATCGGCGGCTACGGACCGTTGCATTATTCCTGGCTGCTGGACAAGGCGCTGGAGAAGAAGCCGCGGGTGGTCCTGCTGGGCATCCATCTGCCCAACGATCTCAACGACGTCTGCAAGATGTTCGGCATCGTGTACTGGAAGGACTGGGCCGACCGGCGAGGTATCGACGTCGAGGCCTGCGTGCGCCGCGCCGGCGGCGTGACGACCGCGCCGAACGTCGAGGTGCAAGGCCCAACCCTGGGTCAACGCCTCAAGCTGGCGGTGCGCCGCACCGCTCTGGGCAGCGCCGTCGGCACCCTGGTGGTGGATCCGTTGAACTATGCGCTGTCGCGTAAGGCCGAACCCGGAACCGTGGTGTTCCGCGACGGCCGCAACGATACCTATATCAGCAAGGCCTTCAACGTCTTCACCGCCGGCAATTCCGATCCCGCAGCCGAGTGGATGCAAATCGCCGCGCCGCTCACCGAGGCGCTGTTCGTCGAGATGGCGGGACGGGCGAGGACCCAGGGCGTCGATTTCGGTATCGTCTTCATTCCGTCGAAGCAGAGCGTCTTCCAGACCTATCTGGAGGAGGCGGGACAGACCCTGCCGCCCGAGTTCCTGACGGTGGTCGAGCAGGAAGCGGCGCTTGAGGGGCGGTTCGCCAAGGTGTTGGACGGGGCCGGCATCGCCTGGGCCAACGCCCGCCCGGCGTTGGTGTCGCTGCTGCGCGAGCAGCGCGAGGTCTATCCGTTCCGCGACGACGACCACCCTCTGGCACCCGGCTACGAGGCCATCGCCCGCGTCGCCTTCGAGCGGTTCTTCGCCAGGACAGAGGGGCGCTAGGTGGCGGCCAGGGGCCTGCTCGCCCTTTTCGGCCTCGCGCTGCTGGCGGCGGCGGCAATGACCCTCAGGTATCTGGGTGCGGTTCCCCTGGCGGTCGGCTTGACCGGTCTCGTCGCGACGGCGGGTCTGGTGTTGGTTTCGGCCTGGTGGTGGCGCGGCGGCCAGGGTGTCGTCCTGGCGGCCCTGGTGGCTGCGGCGCTCGGGGTGTTTCTGGCCGACTTGGCGCTACGTGCCGGTCTGACCGGTCCCGCCGCGCCGCCGGCAGCGGGCGACATCGACCCGCGCACCCGGCGCGAGGTGGTCGCCGACTTGCGGGCCTCGGGCGTCCGGGCCTATCCGGCGCTGCTACCCAGCTTGGTGCTGCGGAACGACGGAAGCGGCGGTCCGCGCTCCCGCTTCAGCGACGCCGCCGGGCGGGAGATCATGCCATTGGCCGGCCTGCCAGAGGTGGAGACGGTATTCTGCCGAGAGGGGCGGGACTGGCTGGTCTACCGTTCCGATGAACGAGGATTCAACAATCCCCGCGGACTCTGGGAGCGGCCGCGATTGGCGGCGGTGGTGGTGGGGGATTCCTTCGTCCACGGCGCCTGCGTGCCCTCGGGTCGTTCCTTCGTGGACCGGCTACGCCGCGGAGCGGAGGGCGGTGTGCTGGCACTCGGCATGGCCGGGAACGGGCCGCTGACCGAACTGGCGACCCTGCGGGAGTACCTGCCGGGGCTGAAGACTGACCATGTGATCTGGGTCTATTTCGAGGGTAACGACCTGCTGCAGGACATCGGGCGGGAAGCGGCTGCTCCGCTGCTGCTGTCGGCCCTCCAACCGGGCTGGCGGCAGGATGTTGAAGCCGCCCGTCCCGACCTCGATCTTCAGGTCGCGGCGTTCCTGGAGGCTGGCCTCGCCGATGACCCCGCCGCGGTCGAAACCCAGGTCCATGAGACGCCGGCCGAGGCGGGACTGAAATCCGTCCTGCTCCTGCGCCGGCTGCGCGACCGGCTGGGGCTGGTCCCTGGACCCGGTCGCGACTCCGTCGAGCTGTTCGTCGAGGTGATCGATCAGGCGCGCCGCCTGGCCGAGGCCGAGGGTGCGCATTTTCACCTTGTCATGCTGCCGTCGCCGCGGCGCTATGCAGGTCTGGGCGGACGCCTCAGTGCCGAACTGACCGCGCAGCGGCTGAAGCGGGGGCTGTCGCGCCTGGCCGGATTGTCGGTGATCGATCTCGATCCCGCATTTCGCGCCGATGGCAGCCCCGATCGGCTGTTCCAGGGATTTCATTACACCGAGGACGGCAACGCCCTGGTCGCCCGGATCATCGCCCGGCGTCTGGGCGATCCGTGGCGAGCCGAACCGGATCGGTGAACGCCACCGCCATCAACGCCGCCAGCCACACCGCCATCAGCCACCAGCTCTGCCAGGCGCCGAAGGAAACCGTGGACATGGCGAAGCCGGCGGCCAGGGTCGCCACCCGGGGGGCGCGCACCGCTGGCGCCGCCGCATTGGCCAGCCTTAGCAGCGTCAGCAGCACCGCCGCCGCCAGCAGGGCGCCGATCGCCCCCAATTCCACCCAGATCTGGAGCGGTGCGTTATGGGGGTGCAGCGGCATCTGCTGCATCCGCTGGACGATCAAGCCCAAGGGCCGGTTGGGTTGGTCGGCTGGACCGATATAGCCGTGCATGTGGACCAGGGCGTCGTCGTCACCACCCGGCAACGCCCGCGACCCCTCCAGACCCCACCCCAGGAGCGGCCGCTCCGCGATCCGGTCGGCGGCGAACTTCCAGATCATCGTCCGGTGCAGGGTGGAATTGGGCAAATACGGCAGCGACACCGCCAGCTGCTCGGTTGGCGGGAGCTGACGCAGGAGGGGAACGCCGGCAAGCACCGCCACCAGGGCTGCCGCGACCGCCCAGGTTCCAATGCGTGGCACCAGGCAGAGTGCGGCGGCCGCTACGGCGGCGCCAAGGCCGAGCATGGCGGACAGGCTCGAAGAGACCACCGCGAGGGCAATCACGGCAACAAGGGTGACCCCGGCCGCCAGCCGACGTCCCCTGAACGCCAGCCCGGCGACCGTGGGTATGCCCAACAGCACGACCACGGTTGCTCCCGCCTTGAACCGGGTGGCGTTTACGGCGACGCTCACGTCGGGATTGCGCCATTCGTTCATCAGGATGGTCAGCGGCATTCCCATCCAGCCCTCGGCCACGGCCAATGCCACCGCCCCGCCGATGCCCCAGGCGGCGGCCCGCGTGACCCGAACCAGATCGGCGGCGGTCAGCCTAGCGAACCCCGCCAGCAGCAGGCTCCCGCAGGCCATCCATGCTGAAAGCGCCAAGGCCTTCCGCACCGCCAGGCCTTCGGTGTGCTCCCAGGCCGCGCTGGCGAAGCCCCACAGGATAAGGGCGCCGAGCCCTGCCGCCAGGACCGGCGGCAGGGTGCCGTCATGCCAGGGTCGGCGCCGGTCGCGGATGGCGGCGGCGACCACCGCCACGGCCACCAGGACCACCAGCGGCACCAATCCGCGATTGGAGACCAGCGAAAGGACCGGCGCCACGCCGACCACCCATGCCACCGTCATCGGGACGAAGCCGGGCCGGGGCTGCGGGGGGGTGTCCCTGCGTGAGGGCGGAAGAGGGGACGTCATCGGAACGGAGTGTGCTTCAGGCGTGCCAACATGGCAAGCCATGCCGGTCCGTCGATGCCCCGGCGAGGCCGTCCGCGTTTTCTTCCTTCCCATAAGCCTTGCCGTCGGTATAATCCGCCAGCCTTTCCGGTGGGTACGGGCATGCCGGCCGGATGGCGGGAATTGCCGGCGCCCAGTCGCAACAGCTTCGCAGGAACTCCAGTCCAATCATGGTTGCGCGTCAGACCAACCGGGCCTTCGGCCTGACCTTCACCGCGGTTTTCGCGATGATCGCCGCGGTCGGCTTCCTCGCGTTCGATGTGGTGCTGACGTGGGCGATGACGGCGTCGGCGGTGTTTCTGGCCCTGGCCCTGGCGGCACCGGCCGTGCTGTTGCCGCTGAACCGCCTGTGGGGGCGGCTGGTGGCGGGCCTAGGGCACGTCAACAACCGGCTGGTGCTGGGGCTGTTCTTCTATGCCGTGGTCACTCCGGTCGGAGTGCTGATGCGGCTGGCGGGCAACGACCCCATGCATCGCCGCCTCGACCCCGCGGCCAAGAGCTACCTGCAACCGGTCGGCCGCCGCGCCGGTCCAGACACCTATCCCGACCTGTTCTAATCAGAGTGCGAACCGATGCTGAGCGTCCTGGGGCAATTGTTCAAGTTCATGCGGGTGTACCGCAAGTTCTGGCTGGCGCCGATCATCCTCGGCCTGCTGGCGCTGGGCGCCTTGCTGATCGCGGCGCAGAGCACCGCCATCGCGCCCTTCATCTACGCCATCTTCTGACGGCGGCCCCATGATCGTCCTGGGCATTTCGGCGTTCTACCACGACAGCGCGGCCGCCATCGTGCGCGACGGCGAGATCATCGCCGCCGCCCAGGAGGAGCGCTTCACCCGGGTCAAGCACGATGCCGGCTTCCCCGCCCATGCCATCCAGTACTGCCTGGATGCGGCCGGGGTGAGCCTGGAGCAGGTCGATCGCGTCGGCTTCTACGACAAGCCGCTGCTGACCTTCAACCGGCTGCTGGAAACCTACGTCTCCTTCGCGCCCAGGGGCCTGACCTCGTTCGCCAAGGCGATCCCGGTCTGGGTCAAGGAAAAGATCCTGCAGAAGGAGCTGATCCACAAGGGCCTGAACCGTCTGGGGCGCGGCACCATCGCCGCCGAGAAGCTGTATTTCGGCTTCCACCACCACAGCCATGCCGCCTCGGCGTTCTTCCCGTCGCCGTTCGAGAAGGCGGCGATCCTGGTCATGGACGGCGTCGGCGAGTGGGCCACCACCACCATCGGCCGCGGCGACGGCAACCGCATCGAGCTGTTGTCCGAGATCCGCTTCCCCCATTCCCTGGGGCTGCTCTATTCCGCCTTCACCTATTATCTCGGCTTCAAGGTCAACGAGGGCGAATACAAGGTGATGGGCCTCGCCCCCTACGGCGAGCCCAAATACGTCGATCTGATCCGCGACCACCTGATCGACATCAAGGAGGACGGGTCGTTCCGCCTGGACCAGCGCTATTTCGACTATTGCACCGGGCTGACCATGACCAACGCCGCCTTCGCCGAGCTGTTCGGCGGGCCGGCGCGGCGGTCCTCGGAGCCGCTGACGCAGAAACACATGGACCTGGCCCGCTCGCTGCAGGCGGTGACCGAGGAGATCGTGATGCGCCTGGCCGCCACCGCCCGGCGCATCACCGGCGAGGACGACCTGGTGATGGCCGGCGGCGTGGCGCTGAACTGCGTCGCCAACGGCCGCCTGCTGCGCGAGGGGCCGTTCCGCCGCCTGTGGGTGCAGCCCGCCGCCGGCGATGCCGGCGCCGCCCTGGGCGTGGCCCTGTCCATCGCCCACGAGGTCGGCGGCGCGCCGCGCATGGTCCATCCCAACGATGCCCAGCAGGGCTCGCTGCTGGGACCGGATTTCGGGCGTGACCACATCCTCAAGCTGATCGAGACCCGGGGCGCCAAGGCCGAGGAACTGGCCGACGACGCCCTGTTCACCACCGTCGCCGCCGCCCTGGCCGACGAGAAGGTGGTCGGCTGGTTCCAGGGCCGCATGGAATTCGGGCCGCGCGCCCTGGGCAACCGCTCGATCCTGGGCGACGCCCGCTCGCCCCGCATGCAGTCGGTGCTGAACCTCAAGATCAAGTACCGCGAGAGCTTCCGCCCCTTCGCCCCCATCGTGCTGAAGGACGATTCCGCCGAGTATTTCGATCTGGCGGCGGAGTCGCCCTATATGCTGATCGTCGCCCCGGTGGCCGAAAAGCGCCGCCGCGCCATGACCGCCGAGGAAGCAGGGCTGTTCGGCATCGACAAGCTGAAGGTGGCGCGCAGCGACATCCCCGCCATCACCCATGTGGACCATTCCGCCCGCATCCAGACCGTCGATGCCGGGCGCAATCCGCGCCTGCACCGGCTGCTGGACTCCTTCAAGGCGGTGACCGGCTACGGCGTGCTGGTCAACACCAGCTTCAACATCCGCGACGAGCCCATCGTCTGCACCCCGGACGACGCCTGGCGCTGCTTCATGGGAACCGAGATGGACATGCTGGTGCTGGGCAACTTCGTCCTGAGGAAGGAGGCGCAGTGACCACGCTTCCCCTGTTCTCCGACCGCATCCTGCCGCTGCTGAAGGCGCCGGGAAAGGGCGACGACACCACCATCGCGGTGACCGCCGACGGCCTGCGCTGCCCCGAGACCGGCGAGGCCTTCCCGCTGCTGCGCGGCATCCCGTCGCTCTACCACCCCTCGCCCGAGGAAGGCGCGGACGTCACCGCCCGCATCCGCTCGTTCTACGAGGAGACGCCGTTTCCCAGCTACGAAGGGCTCGAGGAATACGGCGAACTGGTCAGCAAGGGCCTGTCCAACCCGTTCTCGCGTCAGCTGCTCGACGCCATCGGCCACAACAAGACGGTGCTGGAATGCGGCTGCGGCACCGGCCAGATGAGCAACTTCCTGCAGCTCAACAACAACCACGTGCTGGGCATCGACCTGTCGCTGGCCTCGCTGGGCCTGGCGGTCGAGCACAAGACCCGCAACCAGCTGACGCGGCCCGGCTTCTGCCAGATGAACATCTTCGAGCTGGCCATCAAGGATTCCTCGTTCGACGTGGTCATCAGCCACGGCGTGCTGCACCACACCTTCGACGCGCGCCGCGCCTTCGCCAGCATCGTGAAGAAGTGCAAGCCGGGCGGCTTCGTCATGGTGGGCCTTTACAACATGCCCTCGCGCTTCCCCACCTGGATGCGCTCGAAGCTGATCCGCCTGCTGGGTCCCAAGATCGACTACGTGGTCCGCAACCGCATCCGCGACGCCCGCAAGGCCGAGGTGTGGATCAAGGACCAATACTTCAATCCGCACGAGACCTGGCATTCCATCGACGAGGTGCTGGGCTGGTTCGACGAGAACGGCATCGAGTACCTCAACTGCTCGCCGGCCATCCTGGACAGCGCCGGCGAGGACGCGCCCGGCCTGTTCGACAAGACCGACCCCGGCACCCGCTGGAGCCGCTTCGTCACCCAGATGTCGTGGCTGGGCACCATCGCCCGCGAGGGCGCGCTGTTCGACGTGATCGGAAGGAAGGCGGCATGAAGCGACGGCGCCGCCACGGCGGCGACAATCCGTCGCTGACCGGGGCGGCATTCGCCCTGATTCTGGGCGTCGCCATCCTGGCCGGCATGGCCGAGGCGGCGTTGCGGGTCCTGATGCCGCGTTGGCAGGAGTTCTATTCCGGGCGGTTCATCGAGCTGGGCCACGTGCCCGGACATGGGCCCTTCGCCATCGGCCGGGCCGGGTTTGACGGCTGGTTCTCGCAGAACAACGGCGACTTCCGGTCCCACATCCGGTTGAATGAATCCGGCCTGCGCAACGATGAGCCGGTCGGCGCGGCCGACGGCCGCATCTGGGTGATCGGCGATTCGATGACCTTCGGCTGGGGTGTCGAACGGGATCAAATGTACAGCTCGGCGCTCGCCGCCGCGGGATATCCCACCTACAACGTGGCGAGCCCGGGTACCGACCTGTGCGGCTATCAGGCCCTTTACGACCGCATGCCGGCCCATGTCCGCCCAGGTGCCGTCGTGCTCGGATTGATCCTCGAGAACGACATGGCCAATTACGATTGCGCCGGCCGCGCCGCCGCCGCCGCGGCTCGCGCGGCACCGGAGCCGGACGAGGCCATGCGGCTGATCGACGTCAAGATGGCTCTGACCCACCACAGCGCGCTGTACAATTTCTTTGCGGTCGCGGTGAAGCGGGTGGATGTGGTGAACCAGGCCCTTCAGGTGGTCGGTCTCGTCAATCCCACCCACGTCGAACACCACCACCGTACCGCCTCCGAGATGGATTCCGTGGTGGGCAAGACTGCCGACGCCGTCCTCGACCTGCAACGCAAGCTGCCGGAGGGAACGCCGTTCGTCGTGCTGGTGGTGCCGACCCGCTTCGAGATTCGCGACCAGGACGCCTCCTCTCGCCAGCTTCGGGAGTCGGTACTGGTCGAGCTGGCGCGGCGAGGCATCGCCACCGTCGATCCGCTGCCGGCCTTCCTGGCGGCCGGATTCGCCCCAACCCACTTCGCCCATGACGGCCACTGGTCGCCGCTGGGGCACAAGCTGGCCGCCGAGGCGCTGACCCAATGGCTCGCCGCGAACGTTCAGGAGACGCCGCAATGAAGATCATCGGCCTCGTCCCCGCCCGCATGGCCGCCAGCCGGTTTCCGGGCAAGCCGCTGTTCCCGCTGCTGGGCCGGCCCATGCTGGAACACTGCGTCCTGCGCGCCGCCAAGTATCCGCGCTGGGACGTGCTGGCGGTCTGCACCTGCGATGCCGAGATCGCCGATTTCGCCGCCGCCAAGGGCTGGCCGGTGATCATGACCAAGGACACCCATACCCGCGCGCTCGACCGGGTGGCCGAGGCCGCGACCAAATGCGGCACGGCGGTGGCCGAGGACGATCTGGTGCTCTGCGTCCAGGGCGACGAGCCCATGCTGACGCCCGAGATGATCGCGGCGGTGGTGCAGCCCTTCCTCGACGATCCGGCGGTGGAGGGAACCATGCTGGGCGTCCACATCACCGACGAGGGGATGTGGCGCAACCCGGATATCGTCAAGATCATCCATGACCTGGCGGGCAACGTGCTCTACACGTCGCGCGCGCCCATTCCCTATGCGAAACAGTTCTCGCCCGAGCTGGGGGCGCGCCGGGTGGGCGGCATCTTCGGCTTCCGCTGGCACGCCCTGAAGCGTTTCACCGAGACCCCGGAATCGCCGCTGGAAAGGAAGGAATCCTGCGATTCCAACCGCATTCCCGACAATGGCTGGTTCCAGCGCGTCGCCCCCTTCCCGGCCACCGCGTATTTCTCGGTGGACAGCCCCGGTGACGCCAAGGTGGTCGAGGACGCGCTGACCGCCGATCCGCTGTGGGGAACCTATTGAGATGCTGACGGGCCTCGACGCCCTCAGGGCCCTCGAGGCCGAGGCGGATGCCGGGGAACGTAGCCAGTCGGCCTATTGGCGCGACGGGGTCAAGGAATTCAGCGTCCAGGCCGACGGCACCGTCACCGGCTCAAGCGTGCTGGGCATGGTGTCGCGCAAGCGCGGCGCCTTCAACCGCTTCGCCCACTGGGTGCTGCAGGCGCCGTTCCGCCGGATGGGCCGCCGTTTCGCGCCGCTGGCGCAGGCGCTGGCCATCGGCCATGTCATCGCCGAGCGCCAGCGGCGCGCCTACACCTACGACCTGCTGCGCCACTCGCTGAGCCTGGCGCTGATCCGCCACCACCTGCCGCTGGATCGCGACGACCGCGTGTCCTGCGTCATCGGCGACGGCTACGGCATGATGGCGTCGCACCTGCTGCTGGACCGGCCCGGGCGCAAGGTGGTGTCGGTCAACCTCACCAAGCCGCTGCTGCTGGACATGGTGTTCATCGCCCAGGCTTTGCCCGGCATCGGCATCGCCCTGGTCCGGAGCGAGGCCGAGATGGAGGCCGCCCTGGCCGATGCGGGGGTGCGGGTGATCGCGGTGCAGGCCGACAATGCCGCCGCCATCGCCGCCGCCCCCGTCGATCTGGCGGTCAACATCGTCTCCATGCAGGAGATGGACCCGCCGGTGGTGGCCGAATATTTCCGCCTGCTGCGGGCGACGCGGTCGGACCGGACCTGCTTCTACTGCTGCAACAAGCTGTGGAAGCGCCTGGTCGACGGCACCGAGGTGAAATTCTCGGACTATCCCTGGCGCCCGGGCGACCGCATCCTGCTGGACGAGGTCTGCACCTGGAGCCAGTGGGTCTATTCCAAGATTCCGCCCTTCTGGCACTACCGCCGCGGCGACTGGCGGGTGATCTGGCACCGGCTGGCGTGGCTGGACAAGGATGGCGGGCGATGAGGCCGGCCGCCATCGTCTTCGATCTCGACGGCACCCTGATCGACAGCGCCCCCGACGTGCGCGCCGCCCTGAACCGGCTGCTGGCCGAGGAAGGGCGGCCGAAGCTGACCCTGGCGGCGGTGCAGGACATGGTGGGAGAGGGCGCCGGGCCGCTGATGGAGCGGGCCTGGGCCGCCACCGGCGCGCCCGCCGACCGGGGCGCCGTTCCCGCCCTGGTGGAGCGCTACCTCGCCCATTACCGCGCCCATCCCGCCGACGAGACGGTGGTGTTCGACGGCGTGCGCACGCTGCTGCCTCGCCTGCGCCAGGCCGGGTGCCGGCTGGGCGTCTGCACCAACAAGCCGCACGCCATGACCCTGGTGGTGCTCGCGGCCCTGGGCCTGGCGGAGCATTTCGACGCCGTCCTGGGCGGCGACTTCCCGCGCCGCAAGCCCGACGGCGAGCATGTGCGCGAGACCCTGCGGCGCATGGGCGCCGACGGGCTGCCCGCCCTCTATGTCGGCGATTCGCGCACCGACGTGCTGGCCGCCCGCGATGCCGGAATGCCGGTGGTGTGCGTCGATTGGGGCTATGCCCGCATGCCGGCGGCCGAGTTGGGCGCCGACCGCCTGCTCGGCCATTTCGACCACCTGCCCGCCCTGATCGAGGAGCTGCTGGCATGAGGATCGCCGTCGCGTCCCGTTCGTTCTCGCGCCATCCCATCCTGCGCGCCGAGCTGCTGGCCCGCCATCCCGACGCCCGGATCACCTTCAACGACGAGGGCCTCAGCCTGAAGGGCGAGGCGCTGGTCGCCTTCCTCGCCGGCCATGACGCCGCCATCACCGCGCTGGAGCGCCTGGACGAGGCGGTCTTCGCCGCCCTGCCTGAGCTTCGGGTGGTCGGCAAGTACGGCGTCGGGCTGGACATGCTGGACCTCAAGGCCATGCGCCGGCGCGGATTGCGGCTGGGCTGGACCGGCGGGGTCAACAAGCGCTCGGTGACCGAGCTGGTGATCAGCTTCGCCATCGCCCTGCTGCGCCACGTGCCGCGCGGCAACGCCGAAGTCCGCGGCGGTGAATGGCGCCAGCTGATGGGCCGGCAATTGTCCGAGCGCACGGTGGGAATCGTCGGCTGCGGGCATATCGGCAAGGACCTCGCCCCGCTGCTCAAGGCCTTCGGCTGCCGCGTGCTGGCCCACGACATCCTGGACTTCCCCGACTTCTACCGCGCCCAGGGCGTCGAGAAGCGCGGCCTCGAGGATCTTCTCGCCGAATCGGACATTGTCACCCTGCACCTGCCCGGTGGAGCGGGAACCCGCAATCTGCTCTCGGCGGACCGGCTGGCCTTGATGCGCCGGGACGCGATCCTGATCAACTGCGCCCGTGGCGGTCTGGTCGACGAGGCGGCGTTGAAGGCGATGCTGATGGATGGGCGGCTGGCGGCCGCCGGCCTCGACGTCCTCAACCGCGAGCCGCCGGACGATCTCGAGCTGCTTCGGCTTCCCAATGTCCTGGTCACCCCGCATATCGGCGGCAGTGCCGAAGAGGCGGTGCTGGCCATGGGTCGCGCCGCCATCGAGGGGCTGTCGCGGAACGCAATTCCCGAGCCGGGCAGCGAAGTCTGGTGCGCCGCCGGCCTGGACTGACGCCGTCTATTCGGCCACGGCGGTGGCGAACTCGCCGTGGCGCACCAGCTGGCGGAAATCCGGGCAGGTTTCCATCAGTTGGCCGTAGGACCCCACCGCCGCGATGCGCCCACGATCCAGGAATACCAGCCGGTCGCAGCAGCGGACGGTGCTCAGGCGATGGGCGACGATGAACAGGGTCTTCTCGCCGGCCAGTTCGTCCAGCGCCTGGGCCACCAGGAACTCCGTCTCGTTGTCCAGCGCCGAGGTCGCCTCGTCCAGCACGATCACGGGCGGTTCCCGGTAGAGCGCCCTGGCGATGCCCAGGCGTTGCCGCTGGCCGCCGGACAGGCGCATGGCGTTCTCGCCCAGGATGGTGTCCAGGCCGTTGGGCAGGGAGCGGGCGACCTCGGCGAGATGCGCCCGCTCCAGCGCCGCCCAGACCCGCTCCTCGCTGATCGCCTCGTCGGCCAGGCCGAAGCCGACGTTGCGCCGAAGGGTGTCGTCCAGCAGGTAGACGTGTTGCGGCACATAGCCGAGGCAGGCCTGCCATGACCGTGTCCGGCCGGCAATATCGACTCCATCCACCAGCATCCGGCCCGACGTGGGGGGCAGCAGGCCGAGAATGATTTCCACCAGCGTCGATTTGCCGGCGCCGGACGCGCCGACGAGGCCCACGGATTCGCCATGCCCGACCTTCAAATTGACGTCGCTGAGGGCCTGGACCTCCGCACCGGGATAGCGGAAGCCCACCCCGTCCAGGTCCAGCCCGGTGCGGAACACCAGCGGTGCGACGTCGCTCCCGTCGTTCTCCTCGGGTTCGCCGGCCAGGGCGGCCAGGTCGCGATCGACCTGGCGCACCGAGCTTTCGCGCTGGCGCAGTTCCCCCAGGTACTGCAGCACCCGGTTGAAGGACGGCAGCAGGCGGATCGAAGCCAGAGCGAACACACCCAGGGTGGGCAGCATGCCCTCCAGCGTGCCGCGGGTCAGCAACAGCGCGATGATGGCGATGACGAAGCCGAGGATCAGCGCCGCCTCGAGCATCAGCCTGGGGATGTGCTGGAAGGTGAAGGAGCGGGCGCGGTACTCGGTATCGGTCTCGGCCGCCGCCCGGAACACCTGCTCGAAATGGCTTTCGCAATGATGCAGCTTGATCGAGCGTGACGAATGGAAGGCCTGGGTGGTGACGCCGATCAGGCGGTGCTCGGAGCGCAGCAATTGGCTGCCGAAGCGCTGGAAGATCGGCCCGACGATGCGGTGGAAGGCGAAGGCCAGGATGCCCACGACCACCGCCCCGCCGGCAACCACCCAGGGCTCCACCAACACCAGGACCAGCCCGGTGGCACCCATCAGCAGCAGCTCGATCAGGATGTTGAGGATGACACGCACCGATTCGAAGGCACGGTAGCTGCTCATCACCGTATTCTGGAGGGTCATGGTGGAGGACGAGGTCAGGCAATGCAGGTACGGGCGCCGCAATTGGTGACGGAACACCCCGCTCTGGAATTCCGCCATCATCACCGCCGACCATCGGTTCGTGGTCCGTATCAGCAGCCAGACCGCCAGGGTCTTGCCCAAGAAGAACACGGCGAAGGCGAGTGCGGCCAGAATCAGCAGGGTGCGCTGTTCCATGCCCGCCAGAAAGGGAAGCCACTGCGCCGCCAGCTCGGGGGCGCTCACCAGCTTCATCAGGACCAGGACCAGGCCGAGATTGGCCATCTCGAACAGGGCGGTGGCGATCATCATGGCCAGCAGCAGGGCGAGCCTGGAGCGGTTGCCGCGATCGACGAACGAGAAGATGGTACGGATCAGCGATATCACCGGTTCGCTCCCCAGCGGTCCGGCAGGCCAAGATCGGCCCGGATGAAATCAAGGAAATGCCGGCCCGACAGATCGACCAGCGAGGCGTGCGCGGCGCGGTCGAACGGCGCGCCGCCGTCCTCGAATCCGCGCAGGCGGGCGACCACCGCCTCGGGAGTAGTCTGGCACAGGCCGGGGAAATCGCGATAGAGGCAAGTGCGATGGTCCGGCGCGACGTCCAACATGACCGCCGGCACGCCGAGATGGATGGACTCGGCGATTACGGTGGACGCATCCGACACCACGTATCGAGCCCGCGCCATCAGCTCGCCGGCATCGCCGGTCTCGACCTCGACGTTGGCAAGGCCCTCGCCCATTTGGGCGCAGAACGGCCCGAAACCAGGGTCTTCCCGGCCCAGCTTCGGCTTCACCACCACCCGGAGTTGGGGAAAGGCGATGGCGATGCCGCGGACCGTGGCGGCGAATTCCGGCTGACGCAGGCAGATATTCCCGAAGATCGCCACCACGTCCGAACCCTGCCGAGCTCCGGCCGCCAGCTGCTCCCGCGTGAACCCGAAACTGCCCACCGGCTGGACCTTCATGTGCGGTGCCCAGGTGGTTCGATAGAGCCGGTCGATGAGGTGCAGGCCGAAGACGTAGAAGACGTCGAAATCGACGTAGCGGCGTCGCGGATTGAGGTCGGCCAGCGCCTGGATGCCGTGCATCAGCCCCAGCGAACGGGCGCCGATGCGGTGAAGCTCCTGGGTGCGCAGGATATGCTCGACATTGTACTCGTCGCGGCACCACATGTGGCGGGGGCGGTGGCGCTGCAGCAGGGCGCGGATGCGGATGCGCTTGTGGGGCAAGGCGGCCAGGGCGAAGAAATGGGCCGGTGCGCTCCAGTACCAGCGGCGCAGAATGGCGAAGGTGTGGACCAGGGCCAGGACCGCCGCCGCCGCCGCCTGGCCGGGGGTGAACAGCCCGTCATCGGCCTCGCAGGCGGGAAGACCGGCACCGCAGGGCACCGCCGCCGGATCCATGGTCGGATTGCGCTTGACCAGCAGCACCGGGCCACCGTCCGCGGCCTCGGCATAGACCCGGCAATCGCGGGCATCCTTCAGATAATCGGCGGCCAGGAACCATTCGCGGGGCTCGACCCGGCGCCGGATGCGCGGCGCGATCCAGGCCCAGCAGGCCAGTACCATGGCAAGCGCCAGCAGACCGTTGAGCGCCACGCCAAGGATGTGTGCCGACCTCGGCCCCGCCGCAGGCCTGCCGGTCCAGGCCGAGTCGAGATCCGCCGCGTCGCGCCAGCGCCCCGCCACGGTGACGGTGCCGCCATCCGCGCGCGCCGCCTTGAGAAACATCAGCTGGGCGTAGCGGTCCTGAAGGTATTTGCAGGTCACCTGCTTGTAGGCCATGCCGTAGGCCGGATCCCTGTCCGCCTCGGCGAAGCGGTAGCGGACGTTCTGCCATGGCTCAAGGTCGGCGAACAGGTCCTCCAGGCTGGACAGGTTGGGATTGCGCACCATGGCATCCATGGCGGGAAACAGGGTGGCGACGGTCTGGGCGCGGCCGGCGGCGGCCAGGACGGAAAGCAAGCGCTCCAGCGGCCGCCGCAGCGGCGGCAGGGCCGGATCGACCGCCAGCACGGCCGGCCGGCGACCGAGAGCCGCCGCGACAAGCAGGCGCGGCAGGGTCAGCTCGGTCAGCACCAGGAAGTCGCGGGCCATGGCTGTCGCCTTACCGCGCCCCGAGGAGACGGGTCAGGTCCGGCACGACCGTGACATCGGCCGGGAACGGCGACGGGGCACCGGACGGCACGCGTCCGATGAAGGCGGCCCCGACCTCCACGGCGGCCCGGTGGTCGTTGGGGCGGTCGCCCACGAACAGGATGTCGGCCGGCGCCACGTTCTCGCGGCGGCAGACGTCGCGCAACAGGTCCGACTTGGCACGCGGCGCACCCATGACGTCTCGGAACATTCCGCTCCATCCCCTTTCGGCAACGATCCCGCGGACTTCGTCCTCGGGCGCCGCTGTCACCACATAAAGGGGCAGGTCGCAGGACTGCGCAAGCGCCATGAAGCCGGGGACCGGCGGGCTGGCCCGCATACCAGCCGCGACCAGGCCGGCATACCGCGCCACCAGCCGGTCCGCCTCAGCGTCTTCGGCCTGCCGTCCGAAGGCCAGCCGATAGAGACGTCGCACCTTTTCCGGTCGGGGGACGCCGGGCGTCGAGCGGTGTTCGACCAAGATCCGGTCGCGCACGTCGTCACCGATGCCTTCGAACAGCCGGCCATAGGCCTGGTCCTTGACATCGACCGATTCGAGGATGACGCCGTCGAAATCGAGGCATAGGACAGAACAGGTCCCGCCCATGGTTCAGGCGAGGTCCGGCACGCCGAGTTGGCGCAGGTCCTCCACCAGACGATCCATCGTCCCCGCGTCGATCGAAGGCCAGGGCGAGCGCGAGGTGCCGAGCGGGTGACCCATGCGGGCCAGCAGGGCGTGGCTGGCCGGCGCCTGTGGACCGAAGGCGCCGAGCAGGCGCCGCGCCGCCATCAACTTGCGCTGAAGGGCGGCGCCCTCGAACACATTGCCCGCCGCCATCGCCGCCCAGGACTGGGCGGCCAGGCGCGGGAAACACACGGCGGCGCCGGCCATGCAGGCCTGCAGGCCGTAGGCGGCGGCATAGGCCATCGCCGAGGTGTTGCCGGGAATGATCTCGGCGCTCAGTCCGCGCTGGGCGAGAAGGTCCTGGGCTTCCAGAATCCAGCCGGGATCCTTGGAACCGTCCTTGACGCCGGCAAGGCCCGCCTCGACCAGCGCCACGAACTCCTTTGGCGTCATCAGCACACCGGTGGTGCGAGCGTTGTTGTACAGGTAGAGCGGTAGCCTGGTCGCCTTCGCCAGGGTCGCGAAATAATTCCGGTAGTCGTCGAACGAGAAGTATTTGGCATTGCTGTAATACAGCGGAACCACGCTGGCCGCCGCGTCGGCGCCCTCGTCCTCGGCTAGCTTTGCCAGGGCGGCGGCATCGGCGGGCGAGAAGGCCGCCACCTGGATCAAGACCTTGACCCCATGGCGGCGCCCGGCCTGGCACCAGCTGCGGGTCAGGCGCCGACGCTCGTCCATGTCCAGAAGGGCGAAACCGCCCCAGGTGCCCAGGCAGAACATGCCAGTCACCCCGGATTCGGCCTGCCACGCGGCGAAGGCGTCGCACCGGCCGTCATCCAGCCGGCCGTCGGCATCGAACGGCGCCATCGGCGTCGATAGCACTCCGGAGAAACGGGTCATGCCTCGGTCCTTTCGTCGTGGGGCGGAAACAGTGCCGCCGCCATGGTCAGCTGTACCGGATAGTCGATCGCCACGCCACGCTCGCGCGGGCACACCAGGGGTACAGGGTCGGGGCCGAACAGGTTCCGCCCCGGTGACGCGAAGCCGGCAACGGTGTCAACCAGGACGATGTCGTTCCAGTGAAAGCTGGCGGCATGGGCCTGCTTGCGGGTGACGGCGGGGCCATCGGTGGGAAACACCGGCACCAGCGTGTCGTCCTGGATGGTCCACGACAGCGCCGGGGGATACATGTTCTCGCTGACCGAAACCACCGTGCGGCGGCGGCCGTGCAGATCGAACAGGCGCAACGCCTCGGTGATGTCGCTGGTCACCCGCAGCGGCGCGGTGACCTGAAGCAGCACCATCACCGTGTCACCCGGCAGATCGCTCGCCGCCGCCACCTGTCCGATCACCTGCAGGACGGTGGCGGTGTCGTTGGCCAAGTCCTCCGGGCGGCGGGCGAGTTCGAACAGTGGGCGATCGGCCACCAGATCGGCCAGGCCGTCGTCGTCGGTGCTGACGAAAACGCGCTGGAAGCACCCGCAGCTCTCGGCCAGGTCCAGTGTCCAGGCGGCCATGGGGCGCCCGTGGAAGGGCTGCATGTTCTTGTTGATCACGCGCTTGGAGCCCTTGCGCGCGGGAATAAGGGCGACGACCGGGGCGGCCATGGCGTTAGCGCCCCTGGCGCAGCGGCAGCATGCCGTCGGGCTCGCCGGGAACCGGGCCCAGGTCCTCGACGATCTTGCGCAACGACTTGTACTCGTACTTGAACACCTTCTTGCGCCATGGGTCGGTGATGCGCTTCCACATCCAATCGACCAGCAGGGAAAAGGCCTTGGCCTTGCCATCGGTGCGGATCGTGCGGGCGAAGGCGATCAGCGTCACGAAGTGGCGCAGCCGGTAGAACAGGGCGGGATAGAAGGTCATGGCCAGACCCGGCTTGTCTGAGCGCAGCAGCCGCGGCAGCACCGCAAGCGGCAGGGGCCGTCCCTGCTTCATGGCTTCGAGATGCGGCCCCAGAATCCGGGATGCGATGGAGGCGGTACCGGAATGGTAGCCGCCGATGTAGCGGATGTCGCGGGCGATGGTGCGGAAATAGTGCTCGGCGCCATACTTGTTATAATAGTTGAAATATACCTCGATGGAGATGAACTGCCGCCAGGCAAGCCAGCGCAGGCGCGGGGTGTCGGTGAAGTTGATCGCCACCTCGGGGTCGCAGGCGTCGCGATTGGACATGGACAGCAGGTACTGCTCCTCGCCGTCCAAGCCCGGCTTGATGTAGCCGTGGTGGCGGGCGTACTCGTAAAGGGGCGTGCCCGGCAGCGCCTGCGCATAGCCGACCGCGAACATGTCGGGATTGAGTTCGGGTGACAGGGTGGTGCCGAACTTGATGTAGTCGATGGTCTCGCGGACCGTTTCCTCGGTCTCGCCGGGCATGCCGAGGACGAACTGCATGCCTGTCGGGAAGCCCGCCTCGATGGCGTTGCGCATGGCTTGGTAGTTCTGTTCGGCGGAGACCTTCTTCTCCATGATGGCGAGCATGCGCTCCGAGCCGGTCTCGTTGCCATAGGACAGGTTGACGCAGCCCGCCTCCTTCATCCGCCTGATCCAGTCGGGGGTCAGCGTGTTCGCCCGCACGCCGCCGGCGCCCCAGATCACGTCGCGCTTGGCGATCTCGTCCAGGAACTCGCCCAGCCAGCGCTTGTCGGCGCCGAAGGTCTCGGCGCCCATGTACAGGAAGCCGACATTGTAGCGCTCCATGATATGGTCCAGACGCTCCATCACCGTTGCCACCGGGAGATGCCGGATCCCCTTTTGGTTGCGATGGCAGAAGGTGCAGCGGGCGACGCAGCCCTTGACGCAATTGAGCACGGCAAGCCGCTTGCCGGCGCGGTGGGGCTGGTAGGTGCGAGGATCGCGCAGATAGGGCCAGCAGGCCTCGCCCTTTTCGTTGAAGACGGGATGAATGTAATGGTCGATCAGGCCGGCCCGCTCGATGTCGGCCCAGTCGTAGTTCCAGGCCTCCTCGGGCGGCAGCTGTTCCTCGTCGCCGGTGTTGACCAGCCGACGCTGGGAGTCGAGCAGAACCATTCCCGGAATGTCGTGGAACTGGCTCAGGTCGCGGGTGCTCCGCAGGCGAAGCAGGATGTTGGTGAATACCTTCTCGCCCTCGCCGGGGACGCAGATGTCGGTGGCGGTACGCTTGAGAAGAAGCTCGGCCGCACTGGCGAGGTTGCCGCCCACCACGATCAACGTGTCCGGCAATGCCGCCCGGACGTCCGCGGTCAGCTCCTTCACGAACTTGTAGGCGGTGGAGACCACTGCGCTGATGCCCAGCACGTCGGGACGGAAATCGACGATGCGTCGGATTGCCTCCTCGCGGCTGGGGCGCAGGGCGTCAATGTTGAAGAAGTCGTACTCGAAGTCCGGGCCGGCGTTCTGGCGGGCGTAATTAATGACGCTCAATGCACCCACCGGCGGGAACGTCGTCGCGTAATCCCGGTTCGGCGTGGTGGCAATCATGACCTTCATGAGGCGTATTCCCGAAATCCGAAAAGGACAACGCCGACAGGCGTCCGGTCGGTCTATAGCCCAAGCGCTCCACCGAATGCAACCATCCGTCCCCTAAGGATTTATCCGTCGCCGACGGCATACACCGACGACTGCGCCACCGGATAGCTGGTCGGGGTCAGCGCCAGCAGCGGCGCCAGGCCGGCCGCCTCGTAGGCGTGCAGCACCTCGGTCATGACGTGCTGGCGCGGATCGCTCGCGGCGAAGCCGTCGAAGCCGGCCAGCAGGATGCGCCTGGCCCCGCCGGCATTGGCCACCGCCAGGGCATAGGCGGCCGGCAGCAGGTGGGGAATCTCGCACTGGGTGGCGCCGGCGGAGAAGCCGCTGCCGATCGCCAGACCGTAATCGTGGGTGGGGATGCCGGCCAGCAAGGCGGCGGTGGCATCGTCCAGCAGCCCCAGCGGGGTGATCAGCGGCCGTCCCATGGCGTGGTAGAGGTCGGATTCGATGGCCAGGCGGCGGGCGTTGCTGGTGACGTAGGCGTCCACCGAAGCCGGTGGCAGCACGCCCTTGGCGTTCAGGCACAGCACCAGCGGCCTCTGCCGCTCCACATAGGCGGCCAGCGCCTCGGCGTGGCGCTCGGCGCCCGGGCCGGGGGCCAGCAGCAGCACGTCGCGGCCCTGGGCGAAACCGGCCGCCGACCAGCTGCCGGTGGTCGCCGCGGCGCCGCTGGCCAGCGCGCTCTTCAGCTTCTCGCCGCTGAAGTGCGACCCCTCGGCCTGACCCAGATGCAGCAGCGCGGCGATGATCTCGTCCGGCCGGTAGCGGTCGTCGGCCAGCATCATCTGCACGTAGGTGGGATGCACGTCGTGGACCGCGGACAGATAGTAGAACAGGCCCGGCCCCCAGTTGTAGCGCCGGTGCAGCTTGGCAAACTGATCCATCACCAGCGGGAACAGCGCCTCGGGCGACAGCCGGGAAAGGCCGCGCCGGGCCAGCTCGATCAGCAGGTATTCCATGCGGGCGTTGCCGGCACCGCGGCCCATGCCCAGCACCGTGCCGTCCAGCCACGTCACCCCTCCGTCCAGGGCCGCCAGGCTGTTGGCCAGGGCGTTGCCCATGTTGTCGTGGGTATGCACGCCCAGCGGGCCGCTCCAGTGGCGGCGCAGGATGGCGACGATCTCGGCGATGTCGGCCGGCGACATGTTGCCCAGGGAATCGGCGAAGTACAGCACCTCGACGGCGCCGAAGCCCGTCACTGCGAAGTTGGCCACCGCGCGGGCCGCCGCCTCCAGCTCGGCGGCGCGGCTCGCCGACGACTGCATCAGGTTGAAGCCGATGCGGTAGCCCAGCGCCGCCAGGCGCGCCACCAGCCGCCCGCATTCCGCCACCTCGGACAGGTGGGCGGCGATGCGCACCATGGCCACCGGCGATTGGGCGCGCGGCGCGAACAGCGTGTCGACGGCCGCCGCCGGATCGCCGCCGGACAGCAGGTCCTTGGCGTTGACCATGACCGCGATTCCCAGGCCCTCGGGCAGCGGCAGGCGGGCCAGGAATTCGTCGGTGGAATAGGCGTAGGGGCCGAGGAAGCGCGCCTGCGGCGGCGAACGGAAGCCGATTTCGACCATGTCGATGCCGGCCAGGCGCAGGGCGCGCAGATAGGCGGCGACCAGATCGCGGTCGTAATCCCAGTCGTTGTAGTAGCCGCCGTCCCGGAGCGTGCAGTCCAGAAGGGTGACCGGCTGAAGCGTCATCGACCTGTTCTCCTCCGGCGCCGGGACCAAGGCCCGCGCCCGGAATGATTAGACGGGTTTGGGGCCCGAAGGCAAGCCATCAGGCCGGCTTGGTGGCGCTGACATACCAGGCGAAGCCCATCAGCTCGCCCAGTTTCAGCTCCATGGGCGACTGGATCGGCCACGGCTCGCCATAGACCAGCACGCCGCCGGGATGGGTGCCGTATTTCTTGATCTGGTACTTGCGGTACAGGCGCCCCAGCTTGGGCACCAGGTACCAGTAGAACTCGCCCTTGCGCATGGCGACGCCCTGGAATCGCCCGAACAAGGCTTCGATGCCGGAGCGGGTGTAGCAGCGGGTGATGGGGTTGGCGACGCTCTGGCGGTTCTTGCCGCCCCATTCGGTGGCCTTGCCCAGCCAGTCGCGGTCGCGGAACAGCTGGCCCTGCAGCAGGCCGACGGGCAGCACCATGTTGATCCAGTAATGCCACGAGCTCTTGCAATAGAGCAGGATCACCGCCTTTCCGCCCGGCTTGAGCACTCGGTACACTTCCGAAATGGCCTTCTCGGTGTCCAGGGTGTGGTGCAGCACGCCGTTGGAATAGACGATATCGAAAGCGCCGTCGGGGAAGGGCAGGGCCTCGGCGTCGCCCTGCAGCGCCTGGCAGCCCTCGGCCAGCGCGCCCAGCAGGCGGAACTTGGCATTGGTGGCGCGGGCCCGCGCCGCCGTCAGGTCGACCGAGGTCATGATGGCGCCGTGGCGCGCGAACAGCGCCGAATGGCCACCGGCGCCGGGGCCGATCTCCAGCACCCGCTTGCCCTTCAGCTCGGCCAGAGGCATCTCCACCACCGCCATGTGGCGGCGCAGGCGGAACATGTCCTCGAGGTCGTCGATGGCCGACAGCAGGGCGTCACGGGTCAGCCCCCGGTCCACGTCCTCGTACAGCGAATCGTAGAGCGCCTTCCAGAAGGCCTGGATGTCGGACTTGGTGGCGGGGCTGGACATGGCTTCCGGGCAGGGTTGCGGCGCGATCCTCTATAGCGTCCCGCGCCCATTCTCGCTACAAGCTTCTCCATGTTCCACGCCGTCGCCCGCAAAGGCCGCCAGCTCGCCGCCGATCCGGTGCTACGCCGGTGGCTGCTGGCGCGGGCATTGGGCCGCACCCCGGCCGAGCCCGGCTTCGTTGCCCACCGCCCCGCCTATCTCGGCCCCGACTGGCCCGGCCTGCCGCTCGAGGCGCCGACCCGTGCGCTGCCGGCATTGGCGGCGGGCGAGCCCGAGGGGCCGCTGGTCCTGCGCCTGCCGGGCATCACGCCGACGGTGCCGCCGGGCGGGGCCGAGGCGGCGGTGGCCGGGACCTTCGCCGATGTCGAGACGCAGCTGGCGCTGCACCGCTTCGCCTGGGTGCCGCTGATGGATTCGGGCGCCGATCCGCGCTGGGTCGGGGCGATGTGGTCGGCCTGGGCGCGCCGCCACCCGGCGCCCGACGGGTCCATGGCCTGGCACCCCTATACGGCGGCCGAGCGGGCGGTCAACCTGCTCACCTTCGCCGCCCGCCACGGACTGCCCGAGGATGCGGCGGCGCCGCTGGCCGCCCACGCGCCGGCCATCGCCGCCGGCCTGGAATGGTTCGGCGACCATCATACCTCGAACCACTGCGCCAATAACGGCCGCGGCCTCTATCTGCTGGGCCTGGCCTTGGGGCTGGAGCGGGCGACCGAGGCCGGGGCGCGCATCCTGCTGGCGGAAGGCGAGCGCATCTTCCGCCCTTCGGGCGTGCTGCGCGAGGGCTCGACCCACTACCATCTGCTGCTGACTCGCCAATGGGCCAGCGTCTGGTTGGCCGCGCGCACCCATTCCCGCCCCGAAACGGATGCCTTCGGCGCCGTCCTGGCCGGCGCCATGGCGGTGCTGCCGCACTTCGACCTGCCCGGCCGCTTCCCGCTGATGGGCGACATCTCGCCCGATTGCCCGCCCGATCACCTGTCCTGCCTGCTGCCGGGGCGGCCCATGGCGGCGGGCTGGACCGGCCTGCTGGCGGTGGCCGACCGCGCCGCCCTGGCGGAACTGCGCGACCGCACGCCGCCGGCCGCTTCGGTCGAGGGCTGGCTGCGCCGCGACATCGCGGGCTGGAGCGGGTTGTGGCACGGCGAGCCCGAGGGCTGGTCCATGATGCCCGGCCACGGCCACCAGGATTGCGGCGCGCCCGAGCTGCATGCGGGCGGCGAGGCCCTGTTCGTCGATGCCGGACGCGGCTCCTATGCCCAGGCCGGCGAGGCCGATCCCTATGTCGGGGCCGGCGTGCATGGCGGCCTCAGCGTGGACGGGGCCGACCCCTATCCGCAGAACCGCCCCTATTACGCCGCCGAGTTCCGCGCCGCCCAGGCCGGGCCGGCGGGTCTGGAGGCCATTCCCGACGGCGTGCGGCTGGTCCATCACGGCTATCGCCGCTTCGGGCTGGGCGCGGTGGAGCGGGTGTGGCGGTTCCGCGAGGGTGCCATGCGCGTCGATGACACGGTCGAGGGACGCGGACGTCACCGTATCACCCGCCGGCTGGTCACCGGTGCCGCCGTGGCGGTGGACGGCGGCGCCGCCATCCTGACCCAGCCCTCGGGGCGGCGCTGGCGGGTGGCGGCCGAGGATGCGCGTCCGGCGCTTTCGCCGCTCACCCTGTGGCATGCCTACGGGGAAGGCAGCCCCGGCACCGTCCTCGCCTTCGAGACCGAGGCCGTGCTGCCCTGGCGCGGCACCTTGACGGTGGAGGCGCTCTGATGTGCGGGCTGGCCGGCCTCTATCTGCCCGACGGCGCCTCGGCCGTTACCGCCGATCTCGGCGCCATGCTGAAGGTGATGCGCCATCGCGGCCCCGACGGCCAGGGCATCCACGTCTCCGAGGACCGCCGCTTCCAGGCCGGCTTCGTGCGCCTGGCCATCATCGACCTGGCCACCGGCGACCAGCCGCTGGTGGAACCGGGCGGCGAGCACGTCTTCCTCGGCAATGGCGAGATCTATAATTACCGCGAAATCCGCGCCGAGCTGGCGGCCCGCGGCCACGTCTTCCGCACCCAGGGCGACATGGAGGCGGGCCTGCGCCTGTTCCTGGAGCGGGGCGAGGGTTTCGTCCATGACCTCAACGGCATGTACGCCCTGGCGCATTATGGCCGCCGCGACCACCGCCTGCTGCTGGTGCGCGACCGTCTCGGCATCAAGCCGCTCTATTGGGCGCGTCTGAACGGCGGCGGCATCTTGTTCGCCTCCGAGGTCAAGGCGCTGTTCGCCTCGGGCCTGCTGGAGCCCGAGGTGGACCCGGCCGCGGTGTCGTCCTATCTCACCCACGGCTACGTGCCGGCCCCGGCGACCTTGTTCCGGGGCGTCAACAAACTCCCGCCGGGCAGCGTCCTGACGGCCGGGCGCGACGGCGCGGTGAATGTGGAGCGCTACTGGCGTCCCAGTGCCGCCCCCGATTTGCCCGCCGACGAGCCTGCCATCCGCCGCCACCTCGCCGATCTGCTGGCCGATTCGGTGCGGCTGCAGCTCAGAAGCGACGTGCCGGTGGGGGCGCTGCTGTCGGGCGGCGTCGATTCCGGGCTGATGGTGGCGCTGGCGGCGCGCCAGCTGGACCGGCCGCTGAAGACCTATACCGTGCGCTTCGCCGGCGCGGCCTATGACGAATCGCCGCTGGCCCGCATGGTGGCCGAGCGCTATGGCACCGACCACACCGAATTCGAGCTGGCCACCGATACAGCCGCTGCGCTGCTGCCGCGTCTGGCCTGGCATTGCGACGAACCTTTGTTCGACGCCGCTTTGCTGCCCAACCATCTGATCTCCGAGGTGCTGGGGCGCGAGACCCGGGTGGTGCTGAACGGCACCGGCGGCGACGAGCTGTTCGCCGGCTACGGCCGCTATTTCCCGCTGCCGGTCGAAGCCCGCTACACCAGCCTGCCGGGCTGGCTGCGCCATGGCCTGGTGGAGCCGGCCATCGCCCTGGTCGCCCCCATGACCGCCTGGCGGCTGGCCCGGGCCGGACGCTTCACCAGCGACGGCGGCGGCTATCTCAACGATCACACCACCCAATTCCCGCCGCCGCTGCGCCGGCTGATCGGCAACATCCAGGCGCGCCCCCAGCCGGCCCAGCGCGCCGCCTACGCCGCCTTCCAGGGACCGGCCCAGAGCGCCGCCTTGGCCGCCGATCTGCAGACCTACCTGCCCGAGGACCTGCTGCTGCTCTTGGACCGCACCACCATGGCGGCCAGCGTCGAGGGTCGGGTGCCCTTCCTCGACCACCGGCTGGTGGAGGCGGCGCTGGCGGTGCCGCCCTCCATCCGCACCCCCGGCGGCCGGCAGAAGGCGCTGGAGCGGGCCATGGCCGCCGAATACCTGCCCGATTCGGTGCTGAATGCGCCCAAGCAGGGCTTCGCCTCGCCGGTGCCGGCCTGGATGGAGGGGACGCTGGGCAAGGCGGCGGCGCGGCTGCTGACCCAGCGCCGCGCCCTGGATCGCGGCTTCTGGACCCTGGCCGGCATCGGCGAGCTGGCCGCCGACCCCCGCCGCCACGCCTTCCGCCTCTACGCCCTGGTCATGCTGGAGCTGACCATCCGCCTGCATGGCGAGCTGCGCCTGGATGCCCCGCCTTCGGCGACGCTGGAGGAGGTCGCCGATGCCGGTTGAGCTGGCAGACGTCACCGTCATCATGCCGGCCTACAACAACGCCGCCACCATCGGCCGCGCCCTGGCCAGCATTCGCGCCCAGACCGTGCCGCCGCGCGAGGTCATCGTGGTCGATGACGGCTCCACCGACGACACCCTGGCGGCGGCCCGCGCCGTGGACCTGGGTCCCACCCGGCTGCGACTGTTCCGTCAGCGCAACAGTGGCGCCGGGGCGGCGCGCAACCGGGCGGTGGCGGAATCCGCCGCCACCTGGCTGGCCTTCCTCGATGCCGACGACGAATGGCTGCCGGCCAAGCTGGAGCGCAGCCTGGCGGTGACCGCGGGTGGGGGGCTGGTGATGTCCTCGCACAATCTGTTCGGCGTCGATGCCGCCGGCGACCACCTCATCGACAGCCGCGCCCGCTATCTCTCCAACCCCGCCGATCCCTACCGCACCCTGTTCCTGCGCGGCTTCATCTCCAGCTCCACCGTGCTGGTGCGCCGCGACGCGGTGGTGGCGGTGGGCGGCTTCGACGATACCCTGCGCTCGGCCCAGGATTACGAGCTGTGGCTGGCGGTGCTGGCCAGGGCCGGCGGCCGCTTCGAGACCTTCGCCGAGCCGCTGCTGCGCTACACCCTGGCCGCCGACGGCATCACCAGCCGCCTCGACCGCAAGGTCGCCTGTTCCCTGGCCATCCTGAAGCGCCACATGGGGGTGCTGAAGCGGCTGCCGGGGCCGGTGCTGGGTCCGGTGCTGCTGCGCACCCTGATCATCCATGTGGAGGCGGTGCGCGGCCATCTCGGGCGCGGCGCCAGACTGGCCGCCCTGCGCCAGGGCGTGCTGTTGCTGCCGCGCCTGGTGTCGGTGCTGGCGGCGCTGCCCTTCGCCAGCGGGGAACGGCCCGATTTCCTGGCCCGGCTGGTGCCGGCCGAGGAGGTGGCGCCGTGATCACCACCGCTCCGCTGCCCGGCTGGGTCGAGCTGCTGGCCTTGCGCTTCCTGACGGCCCCCGACGGCGCCGCGCTGGCCCGGCCCTGGCGGCGCGACGGCGACCTGGGGGCGCTGTGGCTGTCGCGCTCGGCGTGGTCGCTGGCCGCCATCGCCGATGCCTGGGCGGCGGCCAACGGGCGGGCGCCGCTGATGGCCTTGCCCGACTACATCTGCGCCGGCTCGCTGGGACCGCTGCGCCAGGGCCGGGCCGAGTTGGCGTTCTTCCCGGTGGACGGCGCCACCCTGGCCCCGGCCGGGCCGCTGCCCGCCTGCGACATTCTGGTGGCGGTGCATTATTTCGGCCGGCCGGCGGACCTGGCGTCGGCCCGCGCCCATTGCGACGCCACCGGGGCGCTGCTGGTCGAGGATTGCGCCCACGTGCTGCGGCCCCAGGCGGGGATCGGCGAGGCGGGGGACGTGGCGCTCTATAGCCCGCACAAGCTGCTGGCGGTGCCCGACGGGGCGGTGATGGTGGTGCGCCCCGGCGCCGCCCGGCTCGAGGGGCATCTGGGCAAGGCGGTGGCGGCGCTGGGCTGGAGCCATCCGCCCACCGCCGGCTGGCGCCTCAAGCGCCTGATCCAGAAGAGCCCGGCCGGGCCGCTGCTGGCCCGCCTGAAGCCCGGCGGCCAGCCCGATTTCGCCTCGGACCCGGCGCCCGGCGCCCTGGCGGCGACCGCCATGCCGTCGCCGGCCGGGGCGGCGCTGATCGCCCGCGCCGACCTGGACGCGCTGTCCCGCCGCCGCCGCGCCAACGCCGATGCCCTGTCCGTCGCCATCGTTGCGCTGGCGCAATGGGAGCCGCTGTTCCCGCCCGGCGGCTGGACCCCGTATCGTCTGGTGATGCGCTGCGCCTCCCATCGGGTGGCGGCCGGTCTCTACGCCCGTCTGCGGGCCGCCGGCCTGCCGGTGGAGAGCTGGCCCGATCTGCCGCCCGAGGCGGCGCCGGGCTCGAGCGCCCGGGATTTGCGCGCCACATTGCTGCTGCTGCCCTGCCACCAGTCGCTGGACCCGGAGACCCTGGCCGCCGCCTATGCCCGCGCGCTGAAGGGGGCGCCGTGACCGCCACCCTGGACTGGATCGACAACCGCGACGCCTACCAGGCCATGCTGTTCGAGGCCGGGCGCTCGGCGCTGCTGCAGGACTGGGCCTGGGGCGAGGCCAAGGCCGAGTCCGAGGGCTGGCGCCCGCGCCGGGCGGTGATCGCGGTGGGCACCGTGGCGGTGGCGGTGGCCCAGGTGCTGGAAAAGCGCATCGGCCCGGTTTGCATCGCCCGCCTGAATCGTGGCCCGGTGTGGTTCGATGACGATCTTTCGGTCGAGGATCGCATCGCCGCCCTCGCCGCCCTGCGCCGGCCGTGGCGCTGGTTCCGCGCCGGCGCCCTGCTGGCGGCGCCCGAAGTGGCGGCCGGGGACGCGGCGCTGCTGCGGGCCGCCGGCTACCGCCCGCGCCGGGGGCCGGCATGGTCGTCGGCGTGGCTGGACCTCGCCCGCGACGAGGCCGCTTTGCGCAAGGGCCTGGCCGGCAAGTGGCGCAACATGCTGGTCAATGCCGAGAAGGCGGGGCTGGAGGTGGCGGTGACGGAAGGGCCGGCCGGGCTCGACTGGCTGCTGCCCCATTACCGGGAAATGGCCGCCGACAAGGGCTTCGAGGCCCTCCCGCCCGGCCTGCTGGCGGCGCTGGCCCGCCACGGCGATGCCGACCAGCTGCTGACCCTGATCGCCCGCGCAGAAGGCGAGCCGGCCTCGGCGGTGCTGCTGGCCCGCCACGGCGCCGCCGCCACCTATCTGATCGGCTGGAACGGCGACTCGGGGCGGCGGTTGCGCGGCAACCACCTGCTGCTGTGGCGGTCCCTGCTGGAGCTGAAGGAGCGCGGCTGCCGATGGTTCGACCTGGGCGGCATGGATGATCGCCTGACCCCGGGCGTGGCGGCGTTCAAGCGCGGCCTGGGCGGCGACGAGTTCACCCTGGCGGGGGAATGGGTGGCGGTTCTCTAGGGTCCGTACTCAATTAGGGTGTGGCCTGCGTTGGCGTTCCAAGGGCGCAATGGCAGGCGCCGGCGCGACGGCGATGCTGGACGCATCGCCTAGCGGCGGCAACGTACCAGGGCGCCCTTGGAACGCCAACCCTCCGGGCCGGACGAATTTGCCCTCCCGGTGCGTCAGGCCGCTTGCGCGATGGTCCACATCGCGCTGCGCGTCCTTCCTGCCAGGCGGGCAAATTCGTCTCGGCGCAGGCCACACCCTAATTGAGTACGGACCCTAGTTCCTTAAGCAACCATCGCGGTTCACGGCAAAGAGCCTGACATCGACGGTTTGGGCACTGCCGGCGTCGAATGTGCGCGATCCCAGGACCCTGGCCGGCGTGGTGCCGACCAGGGTCAGGCAGTCGGTCTGCGCCAGCCGGGGCATCGGACCCTCGGTTCCCCGGATCAGCACATGGGTTATTCCGGCCGCAACCAGCTGGCGGTAGCTGGCGGCCGGGTCGTCGAAGTCCGGCCGCAGGTCAATCAGCGCCTGCGTATGCGGAGACGCGAACAGGGTCTTGGCATGCACATAATAAAGAAGCTGTCTCTCTGAAATCAGCAATGTGTCGCTGTCAGACACGTTGGAATTCACCAAAGAGACGGCATCGTACATGAGAAGATGTTTTTTCAGGTATTCCTGTCTCGTCTCAGACGTGAACAAATACGATACATATTTGTGTGCGAACAAGCCCGAGACGGCGAACTGGAACGACAGCGACACGATGACCGCCGCCGTCAGATATGGCCTCAGGGCAGCCACCCGATGGATGGCGGCGAAGGTGGCCACGATCAGCAGCGGCACCACCGGCAACAGGAAGCGGAGGCGTTGCGGTGTTCCGGTCAAGAACCACAGGACGTAGAAGCCCGCGCAGGTAAGGATGAAGGACAGCATCGGTCCGCGGCGGATCGACCGCCGCAAGAGCCAGGCGGCACTCAATGCGACCGGCAGCACCAGAAGGCCGAACGGGCCGAAACCGACTTGCCTCGCCTCGGTCACCGCCGGCGGTGCGACGGAGGCGAGCACGGGGAAGAAGAAAAGGTTGAACAGGGAGCGCCGCAGCGGCCTTTCGCTTTCCAGGTAGACGCTCTTGAAGTAGGCGTCCTGCTCCCCGTTCCACAGGCCCAGATCGGGTTTGCCAAGGTACTGGAAGAACATGGGGAAAGCCGGATCGCCGGTATGGATGGCGTTCCAGACATACCACTGCCCGCCCGCCAACAGACCGGCCCCGGCGCAGACCAGGGCCGTGCGGATGGGCCGACGCCCCGTCAGCAGGACGATACCGATCATCGCCGCGAACAGCAGCCCGAGATACTTCGACCCGACGAAGAACCCGGTGGTCAGGCCGGCCAGGGCGGCGAATCCCATCCCGCCACTCGCCGCCGCGCGGCCGGCCGCCAGGGCCGCCACGCCCGCGAACAATGCCATGCGGACCTCGACCTGCCCTGTCCCGGCGGCGTACACGGTCGCCGGCAGGGTGGCGAACAGCAGGGCGGCGGCCAGCGACCAGTTCAGCGACAGGTAGGGCCGCGCCAGCCGGAAGGTCATGGCCACGGCCATCCATCCGGTGACCATGACCCAAAAGGTCATGGCCCGCTCGCCGCCGAGGGCGAGGGCCGGAATGTAGGTCATCTGGACCAGATGGGGAATGGCGCCGTCGAGCGGCCGCAGGATGAACTCGATGCGCCCGGCCTCGACGAAACGCCGGGGGGTGGCGAAGTGATAAGCGAGGGAATCGGCGTCGGTGGGCGGCGCCAGTGCCTCGGCAACGTCCATCGACGCGACCGCGACCAACAGCATCGCCAGGGTCCAACCGATGGAATCCAGTCGAGGCGGCGTGATCCCCCGCAAGGCCGGCCGCAGCAGGGGCGTCGCGGCGATGCCGGCGACCAGCAGCAGGGTGAGCCAGACCGGCGTCAGCAGCCCGGGAACGCCAAGAAGGAAGACCAGCCAGCCCAGCCCGCCGAATCCGAGAATGAAGGCGAAGACCGACCCGTCGGGTCCGGCCAGCACCTTGCCCAGGCCGAGCAGGCGCAGCAGCAGCGCACCGAGCCCGAGGCTCGCGGCGAACTCGGCCAGCAACACGAGGGCCGCCGTCATCGCAGCCCCAGGATCGCGAGGACCGACGGCAGCATGTCCCGGTACTGGGCGAAATAGACCAGGCATGCCGCGGCCAGCCAGGACCAGCCCAGGATCGCGAAGAGGCGGTGTGCCGATTTCACCGCATCACCGTCGCGGGCATCCCGTTCACAGCGGCACGGGCGCCGGTTCAGGCCGCCCCTTCTCGCGAAATTTGCGGTACAGCACCGGTCGCTCGATCGCCAGGTACGAGATGGCGCTGAACAGCAGGATGGCGGGAACGAACACGAACGGCAGCAGCAGCGGGTCCATTCGCGTGTGCGGCGCGGTGTAGGCGATGGATCCGCTGCCGTTGAACACCGTCGGGAAAATCCAGCAGATGACGAAGGGATGCCAGAGGAAGACACTGTAGGAGATGGTTCCCAGCACCCGCATGGGCCTGGTCGAGAACGCCCAGGCCGCCGGTCTCCAGGCCACGATGCCGACCAACAGAAGCCCTGTCCCCAGGGCCATGATCGCCTGGCGGTGCAGGTCATGCTTGTGATAGCTGGCGGCCACCAGGACCAGTCCGAGGGCGAACACGGCGAACGCCTTGCGCCCGTTCCATGTCGGCACCAGGCGGTCGATCGCCTCGGATACCAGGATTCCCACCGCGAAGAACTTCCAGAGATCGACCTCGCGGGTGCCGCTGGAGGCCAGGGCGAACAGCACCGCCGCCGTCACCGTCAACGGCACCAGCTTGCCGCGCGCCGCCCAGACCCACACCGGCAGCACCACGTAGAACAGCACCTCGACATACAGGCTCCAGGCCACCGGATTGAGAAAAACGCCGTAGCCGAGCGAGCGGGCCATGGAGAATTCGGCGATCACCCGGCTGAACGAAAGGCCGGCGGGCGGAAATACCAAAAGCGCCACGACGGTGGTCACGAAATACAGCGGGTAGATGCGCAGGAAGCGGCGCTTAAGATAGGTCGGAAGATCCTCGGGACCGGCCAGGTTCTTCACCGAACGGTAGATCAGGAAGCCCGACAGGGCTGCGAAGACCGACACCGCGTTGGCACCGTCGCGGATAGGCGGAAACCATGGCACCAGTTCCTCGAAGATGCCGCGGTGCCATTGCCAGAAATGAAAGGTCATCACCCAGATGGCGCAGAACCCGCGTACGCCATCCAGCGCGGCCAGGTGCGGCTGGTTGTGCGGCATCGGCATGGTGAACAGCCGATCCAGCCGGCGCCTGGCCTGCGGTACCAGCACCCAGACGGCGACCAGCGCATAGAACAGCGCGGCGGCGGCGGCGATGACAGGTATGTCGGACAGGCTGAGGGGCATGGGGTCAGTTTCGGTCCGGACCCGGGATCGAGGGCGGGCGAAGGGGCACGTGGATACCGGACGTTGCTGCGGTTATGCCTGGACGGCAAGGCATTCTAACCTTGCGGGCGCGGCGAAAGGAAGCGGAATGGCCGCGGCTTCCGCGGGGATGGGGGTTGCGGCCGTCGGCGCCCGGCTATAACGTACCGCCCATGCCCAAGAAGATCCTGGTTACCGGCGCCGACGGCTTCATCGGATCGCACCTGACCGAGGCGCTGGTGCGCGCCGGCCACGACGTGCGCGCCTTCGTCCTCTACAATTCCTTCAATTCGTGGGGATGGCTGGACGACTCGCCCGCCGACATCCGCGCGAACCTGGACGTCTTCGCCGGCGACATCCGCGATCCGCACGGGGTGCGCGCCGCCATGGCCGGCTGCGACACCGTGCTGCACCTGGCGGCGCTGATCGCCATCCCCTATTCCTACCATTCCCCCGACGCCTATGTTCAGACCAACGTCACCGGCACCCTGAACGTGCTGCAGGCGGCCCGCGACCTGGGTGTGTCGCGCATCGTCCACACCTCGACCAGCGAGGTCTACGGCACCGCCCGCTTCGTCCCCATCACCGAGGACCACCCGCTGGTCGGCCAGTCGCCCTATTCGGCGACCAAGATCGCCGCCGACCAGATGGCCATCGCCTTCCATCGCTCGTTCGCCACCCCGGTGACCATCCTGCGCCCGTTCAACACCTTCGGCCCCCGGCAGTCGGCCCGCGCGGTGATCCCCACCATCATCACCCAGCTGCTGGCGGGCCAGCGGCGCATCCGCCTGGGGGCGGTGCATCCCACCCGCGACTTCAACTTCGTCAGGGACACGGCGGGCGCCTTCATGGCCGCCATGACGGCCCCCGGCATCGAGGGCGAGGTCATCAACGCCGCCTCCAACTACGAGATCTCGGTGGGCGACACCGCCCGCCTGATCGCCGAGGTGATCGGCTGCGACCTGGAGATCGAGACCGACGAAATCCGCCTGCGCCCCGAGAAGAGCGAGGTCGAGCGGCTGTGGGGCGACAACGCGCTGGCCGCCCGCCTGCTCGGCTGGCGGCCGGAATGGGGCGGACGCGACGGCTTCGCCCGCGCCCTGGCCGAGACCGTCGCCTGGTTCGCCGATCCCGCCCATCTCGGCCGCTACAAGGCCGATCGCTACAATATCTGAGATGCTGGACGCCACCCGCCGGCTGGAAGGGTTCTGCCGCGCCACCCTGGGGCTGGACGGGCCGGTGCCGCTGCACGCGCCCCGGTTCGCGGGGCGGGAGTGGGACTACGTCAAGGACTGCCTGGACACCGGCTGGGTGTCGTCGGTGGGCGCCTATGTCGATCGCTTCGAGGCGATGGTGGCCGAGGCCGCCGGCACCCGCTTCGCCGTCGCCACCGTCAACGGCACCGCCGCCCTGCACGCCGCCCTGCACGCCTTGGGGGTGGGGCCGGGCGACGCGGTGGTCTGCCCGACGCTGACCTTCGTCGCCACCTGCAACGCCGTCGCCTATACCGGGGCGACGCCGCTGCTGGTGGACATCGACCCCGCCACCCTGGCCATCGACCCCGCCCGCCTGCGCGCGCTGCTGGCCGGTTGGAGCGGTGCGCCGGTGAAGGCCGTCGTTCCCGTCCACATCTTCGGCCATCCCGCCGACATGGACGCGCTGAACGCCGTGGCGGCCGAGTTCGGCATTCCGGTGATCGAGGATTCCACCGAGGCGCTGGGCAGCCGCTATCGGGGCCGTCGCTGCGGCTCGCTGGGGCTGATGGGCACCTTCAGCTTCAACGGCAACAAGATCCTGACCGCCGGCGGCGGCGGCATGGTCACCACCGACGACGAGTCCCTGGCCAGGCGGCTGAAGCACCTGACCACCACGGCGCGAGCGCCCCATGCCTGGGCCTTCGACCACGACGAGGTCGGCTTCAACTACCGCCTGCCCAACCTCAACGCCGCCCTGGGCTGCGCCCAGATGGAGCGGCTGGGCGAGTTCGCCGCCGCCAAGCGCCGCCTCGCCGCCCTGTACGCCGACCTGTTCGCCGACTGCCCCGGCTGCCGTCTGTTCCGCCCGCCCGCCTTCGCCGACGGCATCCACTGGCTGAACGCGGTGCTGTTCGACGATCCCGCCGACCGCGACCGCTTCCTGGCCGAGACCAACGCCGCCGGGCTGCAGACGCGGCCGTGCTGGACCCTGATGCACCTGACCGGCGCCCATGGCGCCGCGCCGCGCATGGCCGGTCTGTCGGCGGCCGAGGCCGTCGCCGCCCGCCTGGTCAACATCCCGTCGAGCCCGTGGATGGTCCCGGAATGAGCGGCGTGTTCGTCATCGCCGAGGCCGGCGTCAACCACAACGGCGATCTGGACCGCGCCCTGGCCCTGGTGGACGCCGCCGCCGCCGCCGGGGCCGACGCGGTCAAGTTCCAGACCTTCGTGCCGGAAGAGGTGATCTCGCGCTTCGCGCCCAAGGCGGAATACCAGAAACGCACCACCGGCGGCGACGACAGCCAGCTCGACATGGTGCGCGCCCTCAGGCTGTCCGAGGACGATCACCGCGCCCTGGTCCGCCGCTGCGGCGAGAAAGGCATCGCCTTCCTGTCCACCCCCTTCGACCTGCCCAGCCTGGACTTCCTGACCGGGGGGCTGGGACTGGACCTGCTGAAGCTGCCCTCGGGCGAGATCACCAACTGGCCGCTGCTGCTGGCGGCGGCGCGGAGCGGACGGCGGATCATCCTGTCCACCGGCATGTCCACCCTGGACGAGGTCGAAGCGGCCCTCGGGGTGCTCGCCTTCGGCTATGCCGCGTCCGCCGCCCCCGGCGCCGAAGCCTTCCGCGCCGCCTATGCGTCGGCGGCGGGCCGCGCCGCGCTGGCCGCCAGGGTCAGCCTGCTCCACTGCACCACCGAATACCCGACCCCGTTCGCGGACGTGAACCTGCGGGCCATGGACACCCTGGCGCGGGCCTTCGGGCTGCCGGTCGGCCTGTCCGACCATACCGTCGGCTTTGCCGCGGCGGTGGCCGCGGTCGCCCGCGGCGCCACCATCATCGAGAAGCACTTCACCCTGGACCGCGCCCTGCCCGGCCCCGACCACGCCGCCTCGCTGGAGCCGAACGAACTGGCCGCCATGGTGGCGATGGTGCGCCAGGTGGAGCTGGCGCTGGGCAGCGCCGACAAGGTGCCCGCGCCCTCGGAGGTGAAGAACATCGCCATCGCCCGCAAGAGCCTGGTGGCGCGGCGCCCCATCGGCGCCGGCGAGACATTCACCGAAGCCAACCTGACCGCCAAGCGCCCCGGCGGCGGGGTTTCGCCGACCCGCACCTGGGAGGTGCTGGGCACGCCGGCCGGGCGCGACTACGCCGAGGACGAACCCATCGACGGGTGACGGTCAGTTATGGAACGCGTCGGTGCGGGCGCCGGTGGCGGGGTCGAAGGTGGTGACGCTGGTGCGGCCGTTGCCGGTGTTGGTGGCCAGGCCGATGCGGGCCACCGCCTCCAGCGGGATGGATTCCTCGTCGAATTCGTAGAACCACCGCCGGGGCTCCAGGCCGAAGCCCAGATTGTCGTGGAACACCCGGCCCTCGCGGCTGAGATAGCAGAACCACGGCTGCGGCCCGAACGGGTCGCGGTCGAGGCGCACGTCCAGGCGATGGCCGCCATTGCCGGTGGCGGTCACCTCGACCGCGAAGCGCGCGTGCGGCGCCTCGCCCTGGCCCAGGGCGCCGCGCATGGCGGTGGCGGAATCGGCGTAGACCCATTCGACCCCGGGGTGGCGGGCCGAGATCTCCCTCAGCCAGTCCTGCATCTCGGCGATGCCCGGTTCCAGGCTGCGGAAGTCGTGGTTGGTGAAGGCCATCACCACCGGGCGGTCCGCCGCCGCCCGGAACGCCGCCTCGACCTCGGCCGGGGTGATGGCGTTGTAGCGGGCCTGCAGGTTGAGGCAGCGGGCGATGGCGCGGCGGCACTGGCCGGGGCGCTGATAGTCGTCGTGGTGGGGGTGGTAGACCACCCAGTCCAGGGGCGCCCGGCGCCAGTCGCCCCAGCGGCCGTGGTCGAGGTCGGGCTGGTCGTGGTCGTGGTCGGCATGGTTGTTGCCCATGTCGTAGGGCAGCCACTGTTCCAGGAACCAGTGGGAATCGGGGCGCTCGACGTTGAGGCCGGGGCGGTTGGCGCACGGAAACCAGTGCCGCTCCAGCACCCGGCGCGACACGATCTCGAAGATGGACGGGTCGTTGAGGTAATGGGTGGCGCAGTGGTTGGCCTGGCCGCTGAACGGGATCGGGTGGAAGTGCCAGTGCAGGCGGTCGCGCGCGCCGTCGAAGCCGTAGCGGGCGGCATAGCGGTCGAAGACGTTGTGCACCCCGAGATCGCGCCGGCGCGGATTGCGGGCGGGGTTGAAGCCGAAATGGGCCAGGCAGTGCCAGCTGACGGTCCAGGCGCCGCCCCGGCTGTCGGGGACGCGCAGGCGCACCGCGTCGGCATCGACGGCGTCCAGCATCGCCTCGATCCTGGTCCAGTCGTCGAGATAGGCCAGCTGGTCCGGGGCCAGGGTGCGCGCCACCTTGCGCGCCAGATCGGGGTCGCCCAGATCGTAGGTCCCCGCCTGCAACTGCTTCAAGACCCGGTGGTCGGGCGCCAGGTCGAGGCCGAAGATGGATTTCAGGCGCTGGAAGGTGGCCTCGACCGGCTCGTACAGCGGGCCTTCGGCATCGACGCAGTGGACCACGTACAGCATCGGCTTCGCCTCGCTCATGCCGCGTCCGCCGGGATGGGGTCGTCGGTGCCGTCCACGTACCAGGTGCACATGAAGCCGTCGTTGTCGATCACCAGGCTTTCCGGAACCTGCCACGACGGGTTCCACGCCCGCCGCTCCTTGAGCCGGAAGCCCGAGCGCAGCAGCAGGCAATTGTCCTCCTCGCGGTGGTCCCTGATGACGCCGTCATAGATGACGATCTTGCCGATGTCCGACAGCACCGCGTAATGGGGCTTGGCGCGGCCCGAGAACACGCCGCCGGCGGTCAGGCGGCGCACCAGCTCGAGGCCGCGGCGCAGCGAGGTGCGGTGGTGCGCCATGCCGCGCATGGGGATGGCGTGGAACAGGTAATGCGCCTCGATGCCGTGCCAGCGCAGCAGCTCGTAGAGCTCGGTCAGTGTCTCGGTGTCGTCGTTGACGCCCTTCAGCAGCGGATGCTGGTTGTAGATGCGGAAGCCGATGTCCTGCAGCCGCTTCAGCGAGTCGATGCTTTCCGGCCAGAATTCCAGCGGATGGTTGACGTTGCAGCCCAGTTCGAAGCGGAAGTCGGGATAGCGCCCGAACATCTCGAGCATGGCGTCGTTGATGCGGGCCGGGTCCTGGAACGGCACCCGGCTGCCGATGCGGACGATGCGCACGTTGGGGGCGTTGCGCGCCAGCTCGCCCAGGGTGAGGCCCAGCAGCGGCAGGCTCATCAGCGGATCGCCGCCGGTGATCAGCACCTCGTTGACGTCGTCGCGCAATTCGGCCGACCCGATGTAGCGGGTGGCGTGGGTGATGTCGTCTTCCTTCATGGTGCGGATCGGGTACTGGCCGCGCAGGCACCAGCGGCAATGGGCGGCGCAGACGGTGGTGGGCTCGATCAGCATGGTGCGGCGGTACAGGCGCTCGACCCCCACCACCGGCCGCCCGTCGAACAGGATCGAGACCTCGGATTCGTAGTGGCGCCGCCGGGCGTTGTCCTGCACCACCGTCTCCAGCGGGCTGGTCACGTATTGCCGGGTCAGCGCCAGCACCTGGCGGCTGTCGGGGCCGTAGGCCTCCTCCAGTTCGGCGATCTTCGCCTGCAGGAAGGGCGAGATCAGCTGGCGGAACTCACCGGTGCGCGTGCCTGCCACGTCGGTCTCCTCTCAGATCTCGTCCGCCGAGCGGACGAGGTAGCGCGCCTTGTTGGCTTCGCGCGGAATGCGCCCCATGGGCAGCCAGTGCACCTCGATGCGCACCTGGAAGGTGGCGGCGACCTTGGCGGCGATGGACGCGGCCAGATGGTCGCGTTCCGCTCCGTCGGGCAGGTCGGTCTCGAACAGCACCTCCAGCGCCCCGCAATCGCCGTCCTTCGGCCGCACCACCCGGTAGAAGCGGCTGAGCGCCGGCTCGAAGGCGGGAATGACCGATTGCAGCGCCTGCGGAAAGAAATTGACCCCGCGCAGCACCAGCATCTCGTCGGAACGGCCGATGATACGGTAGCGCATGCGCAGCAGGCCGTCATCGGCGGTCTCGGCCCACAGGATCTCGGCCAGATCGTTGGTGCGGTAGCGGAACAGCGGCTGGCCCTCGCGCCGCAGGCTGGAGAACACCAGCTCGCCGGTGGCGCCGGCCTCGATGGGCAGCGGGCGGCCCGACGGATCGACCAGTTCGGCGTAGACGATGCCCCAGGCGTGGTAGACCAGGCCGTCGCGCGCCGCGTCCTCGCCGGCGATGATGGACAGCACCTCGGACATGCCGTAATTGGCGTCGATGGCGACCAGGCCGAAATCGCGCTCGATCCCGGCCCGCACGCCGGGCACCTGCAGCAGCCCCTCGCCGCCGAAATAGCCCCGCTTCAGCCCCAGTTCGGCCGGATCGAGGCCCAGTTCGGCGCGGCAGCGGTCGCGCAGGGTGTACATGTAGGACGGCGTCGACGAGATGGCGTTCACCCCCAGCGAGCGAATGGTTTCCAGCAGCAGCGAGGTGTTGCCGACCCCGAACGGAATGCCGGTCGCTCCCACCGCCTCGATGGGCAAATAGTCGGACACCCCGCCCGACCACATGTTGAAGTTGAGGCAGTGCGCCACGCGGTCGCCCGGCCCCATGCCGGCGGCCTTGAACGCCCGCGTCGCCGAGACGTAGGTGTCCGCGATGTCGCGCTGGGTCAGGGCGATGAACAGCGGCCGGGCCGAGGTGCCCGAGGTCTTGTGGATGCGCCGGATCTCCTCGGGCGGGACCGCCAGCAGGCGGCCCAGCGGCCCGTGCTCGGCCTGGTCGGCCAGCAGCTCGGACTTGGACAGCAGCGGCAGCTGCTCGAACGGGAAGCCCGGCACGAAATCGCCCGGCCGCAGCCCCAGCGCGGCGAAGCGGTCCCGCCAGAACGGGCTTTTCGCCTGGGCGCGGGTCAGCGCGGCCAGAAGCTCGGATTCCTCCTCGGGCTTGGTCAGGCGCACGGTCCGGGTTCCTTCGTCATTGTCACGGACGCCTGGTCAGCCGCGGCGCCGAGGCCGGGTCGCGCAGGACGTCCTGGTTGGAATCGCCCTTGCCGGCCCGGAAATCGGCGGGATCGGCACGGTTTTCGCCGGCGCGGCCGCCGATGGCGAAGACCATGTTGGGGGCGTTGGCACGGGCGAACTCCAGGGGTTGGAACATATAGGGTAGCCGAGGGTTGGCCGGCAAGTCCACATCCAGAGCCCGCGCCGAATCGGCCAGCAGCGCCGCCTCGGCCCGGCCGGTGGTGAAGACGTCCAGCAGCGGCGCCCCGGCATCCCGCGCCGCCGCCAGCGCCGCCGCCAGCAGCTCCGCCTCGCCGCCGGGCAGGGGGAAGAACTCCAGCAGCCGGGCCACCCGCGCCGCCGTGCCGACCACCGCCTCCAGGCGCAGCACCGCGCCGCCGCCGGCCGCGCCGATGGCCAGGTAGGGGATGAAGGGATGGCGGTCGTAGCGCCACTCCAGCCAGTCGCGGTCGCGCCCGACCCCGAACGGCGTGCGCTCGCCATAGGCCTCCAGCGCGGCGCCGGGGATGGCCCGCGCCCCGTCCAGCACCGCCGGGCGGACCGCCAGCGGCGGCACCCCGGCCGGCAGCGGCCCGGCCTCGCCCAGTTTGCCTTCCCGGTCGAGCAGGGCGCGGAAGGCGTCCGCGTCGGTCAGCGCCACCAGCCGGTGGATCTCGGGCCGCACCGTCATGCCCAGGCGCTCGAACGCCGCCGCCGACAAATCGTTGCAGCCGAAACCGCCATAGACGTCGACCGCCGCCAGCAGATGGGTGGCCAGCGCCCTTCCGCCGCCGCGCACGCCCGAGCCGTTGATCCATTCCACGTCCCAGACGCCGGTGCCGCCGCCCCACGGCGTGCGGGCGTCGAACGGCAGATAGGCGTGGATGGCGGCCAGATCGCCCGCTTGGTCCAGGATGGCGTTGACCGGCATGCGGCCGGCGCGGCGCTCGCCTTCGTACCAGCGGCAGGGCGAGCGCAGGTAGAGCCAGTCGAAATAGCGCGCCTCGGCGCCGTAATGCCCGTCGCCGTAGGTGCCCTGGAGGAAGCGGCGGACGTCGGCGGCACGGTCGGCCGCCAGGGCGGCGATCGGGATGTCGGTCACGGATCCGCTCCGGCGAACCGCTTGACGATCAGGCGGCGGTCGAGAGGAACCGTCGCCAGCACCGCCAGCACCTTTTCGACCGAGCGGCCGTCGCCGTAGGGATTGACCAGCCCGGCCAGGCCGGCGCGGAAGCCGGGGTCGAGGGCGCGGCGCCAGGCGGCGGCGATGGCGTCGGCATCGTCGGCGCAGGTGATGACGTTGGCGGGGGCGAGGCGGCCGCGCTGGCGTTCGCCGATGTTCACCACCGGCAGGCGGAACGACGCCGCCTCGATCAGGCCCGACGAGGAATTGCCGACCATGGCGTCGGCGTGGTTCAGCATCTCCAGGTACAGGGTGCGGCCCAGCGACTGGCGGTAGACGCAGCCGGGCCGGCCGGCGGCGAAGGCCTCGATGGCGGCGCGGATGGGCGCGTTGCCGGGGTCGGCGTTGGGCGCGGTGAACACCATCTGGCTGTCCATGCCGGCCGCCGCCCGCAGCAGCGCCGCCACCGCATCGGCCCCATCGCCGGGCGCCAGGGTCTCGGGGTGATAGGTCAGCACTGTCACCGGCCGTGCCGGGTCGAGCCCCAGCCCGCCCAGCACCTCGGGCCGCGGCCGCGGCCGGAAGGCCACCACCTCGTCGAGGCCGGGCTGGCCGACCACGGTGATCCGCCATGCCTCCTCGCCCATCCGGCGCAGGCGTTCGGCATGGCTTTCGAGCTGGGGAAAATGCAGGTGCGACAGCTTGGAAAGCGCGTGGCGGATGGAATCGTCCATCGCCCCCTCGGTGACGTCGCCGCCGCACAGATGCGCCACCGGCAGGGTGAAGGGCAACGCCGCCAGCGCCGCCGGCAGGGCGTCGAAACGGTCGCCCAAGACCACCAGCAGGTCGGGGCGGCGCGCCGCGAAGGCGGCCGAGAAGCCGCACACCGCCCGCCCGATGGCGTCGCCCACCGCCGCCGCGCCGTCATCGGCGGGCAACGCCGCCACCTCGACCAGGACCGGACCGAAACCGGCCGCCAGCACCTCGTCGATGGTGTGGCCGTGGGCGGGCGACTGGTGCATGCCGGTGGCGTAGACCAGCAGATCGAGGCCGGCGGCGCCCCGCACCGCCGCCATCAGCCCGCGCAGCAGGCCGAAATCGGCCCGCGCCGAGGTGACGATGCCGATGGTCCGGCTCATGGCCGCACCCGGGCGGGCACGCCCATGACGCGGGCATGGTCGGGAACGTCATCGATCACCACCGCGCCGGCCGCGACCATGGCGCCGGTGCCGATGCGGCGGCCTTCCAGGATCACCGCGCCCGGGCCGACATGGGCGAACGCACCCACCGACACCTCGCCCGACAGCGTCGCCCCCGGCGCCACATGGGCATAAAGGCCGATAGTGCAGTCGTGGTCGATGCCGGCGCGGGTATTGATGATCGCCCCGGCGCCGACGATGACGCCCGGCTGGATCACCGCGCCGGCCATCACCTGGACGCCGTCGCCGAAATCGCAATCGTCGGCCACCACCGCGTTCGGATCGATCACCGAGGCGAAGGTCCACCCCGCGCCGGCCAGCTGGCCGATCACGTCGGGGCGGCGGGAACCCGGCCCGAGCGAGCCGAAGGCGGCGATTAGATGCACGTCAGCCGGCGAAAAGCGGCCCAGCGCGCCGTCGTCGCCCAGCACCGGCACGCCGGGACCGGTCTCGCGCCCGGGATCGGCGACGACGCAGCCCAGCACCGGGACGCCCAGGCGGCGCAGCGATTGCAGCAGCACGCGGGCATGGCCGCCGCCGCCGACGAGGATGACCGGCTTGTTCGGTACGAAGCGCATGGTGGGCCGATGGTTAGCATTGTTGCCGGAAGCGCGGAAGCGGGAAATGGCCCGGCGATTTAACCGTGGCGCGCCGGCCCGGGCTTTGGCTAAGGTGGCCGCGGCCAATTTCCGGGAACCCGCTCTCCATGACCGCCGCCTTCGCCCACGGCATGATGTTCCATCACTTCCACGGCGGGGTCCATGTCCCCAGCCAGGGCTCGCTGTCGGCCGCCGGCTTCCGCGCCATGATCGAATGGCTGGGCCGTGACCGCTTCCTGCCCGCCCGCGAGTGGGTGGACCGCGCCGTCGCCGGCACCCTGCCCGCCGGGTCCCTGTGCCTGACGTTCGACGACAACCTGCGCTGCCAGTACGACGTCGCCTGGCCGGTGATGCGCGAGATGGGACTGACCGGCCTGTTCTTCGCCATGACCAACGTGGTCGAGGGCGAGGTCAACCGCCTCGAGATCTACCGCCACTTCCGCCACGCCGGCTTCGACTCCGTCGATGCCTTCTACGGCGCCTTCCACAAGGCCGTCGCCGCCTCGCCCTTCGGGCCCGAGGTGGCGGCGCGCCTGCCCGCCCTCGACGCCGAGAACGCCTGGCCGGAATTCCCGGTCTACACCCCCGCCGACCGGGTGTTCCGGGTGGTGCGCGACGTGGTGCTCGGACAGGAGCGCTACGAGCAGGTGATGGACCTCATGCTGGCCGATGCCGGGGTCGATTTCACCGGTCTGGCGCCGCTGCTGTGGATGGACCGCGCCATGCTGCGCGACCTGCACGATGCCGGCAACCTGATCGGGCTGCATTCCCATACCCATCCCATGCGCCTCGGCCTGCTGGCGCCGGAGCGTCAGGCCGAGGAATACGGCCGCAACGCCGAGATCATCGCCGCCATCACCGGCGAACGGCCGACCACCATGTCCCATCCCGCCAACGATTACGACGACAACACCCTGGTGGTGCTGCGCCGCCTGGGCGTGGTCCACGGCATGCGCGCCAACATGGCCCTGCATCCGTACTCGGAGCTGGAATGGCCGCGCGAGGACCACGGCAAGATCGCCGCCGACATGCGCGCCGCCGGGATTGCCCTGCCCGCCTGAAAACGACCCGCGCCAGACTCGGCGCACCCCGACGGCCGCAAGCGCGGCCGCGCGCCTTATGGCGCGGAAGCCAAGGGGCGCGGCAGCGCCCCGCCCGGCGCCTGAGGGCTATCCCAGGTGCCGCACCCAGTCGGCGATGCCGTCGGCGAAGGGGACGTAGCGCATGTCCGGCAGCAGCGCGTTCAGCTTGCCCATGTCGTAGCAGCGATGGCCGCCGACATAGTGGTTGACGTCGGGCGCGGTGCCGCCCTCGGGCCAGTAGGCGGTGACCGACAGCTCCACCCCCAGGCAGGCGGCGATGGTCTTGTAGTAGTCCAGCTGGGTCATCAGCTGAGGCCCGGAGCAGTTGTAGTCCTCGCCCACCGATCCGGGCTGGTCCAGCATGGCCACCACGATGCGGGCGAAATCGGCGACATGAATGGGCTGGATCAGCCCCAGCCCGCCCTGCAGCAGGTGCAGGGTGCGCCCGGCCCGCATGTCGGCCAGCAGGGTCGGCGACCGGCCGTGCTTCGGGATGGTGCCGGGATTGCTGCCGGGGCCGTAGATATGGGGCGGGCGCAGGATGGTGGCCTTGACCCGGCCCTCGCCATGGGCGGCGCGGATCACCGCCTCGGCGCGGGCCTTGTGGCCGCCGATGTCGTCGCGGTCCGAGAACACCGCCTCGGATTCCTTCAGGAACAGCTTCCGGTGGGCCGGGTCATAGGCGTATTCGGTGCTGATCATGATCAGCCGCTTGCCGCCCTCGGCCAGCGCCACCGCCTGGGCGGCATCGTGGGCGTTCATGCAGATGCAGTCGATCACCGCATCGAACGGCGCCGCGTCGATCAGCGCCGCCGGGTCCTGGGTGTCGCGGTCGCAGCGCACGTGCCCGGCCGCCAGCCCGGGCGGCAGCGGCGTGACGCCGCGGGTGACCACCGTCACCGCATGGCCCCGCGCCGCCGCCTCGCGCAGCACCGCGCCCGAGACGAAACCGGTGCCGCCGATCAGCAGGATGTTCACAGGCACCCCCCTAAATTCCAACCTTGAAGCGTTCGTCGCGCTCGCGCGACTTGGCCTCCAGCAGGACCTCCTGCTTCTGGTCGTTGATGAAGACGCAATTGCGGCACAGGTCGAACCGGCCGAGATCGCCGGCCTCGTTGGCCTCGACATAGGCGGCGAACGCCTTGCCGGCGAACACCTCCTCCACGGTCTGGTGGTTGAGGTTGCCGTAGACGTTCTGGTGGTTGATGTCCATGGTGCACGAGGTGACGTCGCCATCGACGCACACCAGGAGGTCGAACGCGGCGATCTTCGAGCAGCGCATGCGCCCCGCGGTCAGGGTCCGCAGTTCAGGAAACAGGTTGGCCCAGCTGTGCGGCCGCCACACCTCGAACAGATCGACCTGGTCCCAGTAACGGGCCTTGATGCCCTCGACGTCGCCCTCGTCCTCGGGCACCAGCAGGGTGTAGATCTCGGTGGTGACCGGATTGCCCGCCGCCCGGTTGCGCTCGAGGAAATAGTCGATGGCCTCGCAGGCCTTCCTGACCTGGTCGGCGCGCTTGTACATGCGCAGGCTGCCCGCGTCGGTATAGGCCAGCAGCGAGAAGCGCATCTTGTCCATCAGCCGCTCGCCGACCACCGCGTCGGTCCAGTCCCGCTTCCACAGCGCCATGTTGGAGGAGGCGTCGATCTGATACTCGGGCATGTTGCGGCGCACGAAGCGCAGGCGCTCCAGCAGGTGCTTGTCGCAGCCGGCATCGCCCATGCCGCCGCCGAATCCCACCGGCCCCATCAGCCGGTGATTGCGGTAGACGTCCCACATCACCTTCTCGAACAGGTCGGTGGTCATGTGGGTGAGCGGACGCTCCAGCAAGGTGTCGTGGGGGCAGACCACGCACTTGCTGTTGCACACCGTGGTGGTTTCCAGCGCCAGCGACCGCAACTCGAACATCACATCCTCTCCACGTCAGGCCAGGTCCCGCACCGCATGGGTGTAGTCCTGGCGCGGGCATTCCATGACCCCGCCGGCGCCGTCCATCAGGTTGCGGAAGCCGACACGGACGCCCAGGCCCGACAGGAACGCCATGGCATCGGCATCGTAGCAGTTGCAGGGATAGGCGATGCAATCGGGCCGGCTTCCGGTGGCGGCCTCGACCGCCGCCAGATTGGCGCGCCAGTCGGCCTCGCGCCCGGCCGGCGACAGGGCGGCGGCGCGGACGGGGTGCTGGTGGGCGTGCATGCCGATCACGTGGCCCTCGGCCGCCAGGCCGCCCAGCTGGCCGGCGGTGATCCACAGCCGGTGCTTCAGGCTCTCCGGCGTCATGCCCTCGGCCGCCATCAGCGTCGCCATCACCTCGAAATAGGCGGCCTCGCCCAGGATCTCGTCGCGGACGTAGCGGAACTTGCGGTCGGCGGCGGAATAGAACGAATACTGGGCGAGATAGGTATCGGGATCGAAGCCGGCCAGCCCCCGCTCCACCGCCCCGGCGTGGGAGGATGCCGCGCACGCCCGGTCGAAGGCGTCGTAGAAGCGGTCCAGCTCGGGAAAGCGCAGGGCGCGGAAATAGCGGAACGCCTCGTTGAGATCGACCGCTCCGGTCAGCGGCAGGGTATAGGGGAACCACAGCGCGGTCAGGCCGAAATCCCGCAGCACCGGCAGCGCCACATCCATCTGGCAGGCCAGCCCGTCGTCGAAGGACAGGCACACGTCGTCGTCGCCCAGGGCGCCGGCACGGGCGCGGGCCAGCCACTCGGCGGCGGGCAGAATGCGGCGCGGGCCGAAGCGGGCGAGAAAGCCGGCCAGGCCCTCGGCGGTCAGCGAGCCGGGACAGGCCGGATGGCCGCCGCCTTCGAAATAATGGAAGATCAGGGCGCGGGCGGGCACGGTCACGCCGCCGTCGGCAGCGCGGGACGGACCGAGCGCAGCAGGGCCTTGTTGGAATATTGCAGCACCAGCTGCACCGCCAGCGCCACCGAGTTGCTGGCGCCGAACTGCTCCAGGTTCTTGCGGAACAGCTCGATGTTGTGGTCGTCCACCGACAGCTCGACCTCCGCCGCGGCATCGCCGCCGCCGTCGATGTAGCGCCCAAGCTCGGCCCGCGCCGCCGCCGACAGCCGCATGCGCCGGGACTCGCCGGTGAAGGGATACAGCATCACCCGCTCGGCGCTGAAGGCGGCGACCTCGTCGATCAGCGCCGGTTCGAGGGCGGGCAGCTCGCGCTTGACGATGGCCGACATCCAGCCGAACAGGTCGGCCTTCAACTCGGCGTCGATGGCGAGCCGCGAGGCATAGTCGTAATTCAGCTTGGGAAAGCCGTCGCGCATCAGGCCGGCGAAGCGGGTCTCGTCGAAATAATGGGCGTTGGCGCCGTCCTCGTCGTCGAACCATTCGCTGCGGGCCTGGTCGATGAAGCCGCGGAAATAGGCGGCCAGGCGCGGAAAGCGATCGGCATCGGGGGACCGCGACACCTTTTCCAGCAGGTCGATGGCGTGCAGGCCGTGGCGGGTCGAGAAATCCAGGAGCGGGCGGCCGATCTCGAGGTTCAGGCAGACGAACATGTGGGCGTGGAACAGGCGCAGTTCGAGGAAATCCTCCTCGGACATGTCCGCCGTCTCGCGGATGCAGTGCTCGTAGTCGATGGCCTTCGCGCCGCCGTAGACGCCGAAGGCGTTGGGAATGATGCGCACCTTGGACTTCAGGCCGTAGCGTTCGCGCTGGTAGTCCTCCTCCATCTCGGTGCCCTTGAGCAGGCGGATGTCCGAGATCTGCAGCTTGTCGAAGCCGCAATCGAAGGCGACCTTGATGCTGTCGACGTGGCGCCGGCGGCTTTCGGTGGGCAATCCCACCAGCAGGTCGGTGCTGATGCGCTCGCCGTCGCCATGCACCGTCGCCACCAGATCCCGCACCGTCTCCAGGCTGACGTTGCGCCGGCCGATGTGCTCCGAGACGTCGATGTTGAAGGTCTGCTGGGCGAAGGTGGGAATGCAGAGATCGCCGAGGATGCGGTAGATCTCGATGTTGCGCTTGACCATGTTCTTGGACGAATCGAGGCCGACGCCGACCACGTTGCGGTAGGTGTCGGCCAGCCGGCGCACCTCGGCCACGATCTCCAGGTCGCGTTCCAGGATGCCGATATTGGCGTCGCCGAGGAACAGGTAGAAGGGGTTCTTCGACCGGCTGAAGATGTAGTCCAGCTCGGCGAACACGGTCTCCAGCGGGTACTGGCGGATGGACTTGGTGCCGGTGGCGGCGGTGCCCCAGGCGGTGCAGTAGGTGCACTTGTAGGGGCAGCCCCGGGTGGTCTCGACGATGGGCGAGAGCGGGAACGAGGTGACGTCCATGAACCCGTCCATCCAGCCGGTCAGCCACGGCGACGGATGGGTGATGGGGTTCGCCGACGCCGACGGGCAATGGCCGCCGGTGACGAAGGCCCCGTCGGCGTCGAGGAAGCCGACCTGGGGCAGGCTCACCCGCTCGCCGATCAGGGTGCGGCGCAGGCTGCCGGGATGGGACAAAAGGTGCAGGACGATGTTGGTGAAGGCTTCCTCGCCCTCGTTCATCACATAGGCGTCGATGTCGCGGCGGGTGCGCAGGAACTCGGCGCAGCCGGCCTCGCCGCGGCGGACGTTGGGACCGCCCATCACCACGAACACGTCGGGATTGAGCGCCCGCGCCTTGGCGATCACCACCCGGTTCAGGTTGATGTTCCAGTCGTAGTTGGACAGCGCCAGGATGTCCGGCTTCTCCTCCAGCGCCTCGAGCAGGAGATCGGGGAACTTGAAGACCCGGATGTCGGCCTCGGTGCCGACGACGCTGGCCACCTTGGCGGCGACGCAGCCGACATTGAGCGGGACGCAGTAATTGTAGATGCGCTGGTTATGGATCAGGTCCGCCAGGAATACTTTGGGCTTCATTTTCGACCCTAACCAGTGAACGTCGCCGGACTCGGCGATCCTATCGGAAACCGGAGGCGCGTTGCCAGCGTTGCAGCGGGACACTTATGGAGCGGCCCCCGGGAAGTCAAGAACCGGCGTCCGCGCGGCCCAGCCCCACCTCGTCCAGCACGATCTCCCACAGCGGGGCGTCACGACTGTCCCCGGTCTTCAGGTAGTTCTCGCGATAGCGGCCATAGGCCTCGGGATCGACTTCGAGGGCGCGGGCGAGATCCACCGCCGCCGGATCGTCCACCAGCTCGACCGCCTTGCCGATGCTGCCGGCCAGCCCGAAGGTCATGTTGCGGATCTGCGGATGGAAGGCCAGCAGCGGGCTGAAGACGCAGAACAGCAGCGGCACCCCGGCCAGCACGGCGAAGCTGGCGGCGGTGCTCCAGTGCCCGATGACCAGCCGGCTGGCCGCCACCAGGCCCGGGGTGTCGCCCACCACCATGCGGCGTCGGCCGAAGGGCTGGCTGTCGCCGTATTCGGCGCGGGGATGGGCGGCGATCACCACCTCCAGCCCCAGCTCCGCCTCGATGCGGTCGAACAGGCCGCGCATGGCCGCGTGGTAGGCCCCGGCCAGGGCGACGCAGTCGCCGGTGTCCTTCATGTCGCGGTGGTAGGGGATGTTCTGGTCCAGGAAGACGGCGATGTCGCTCCGGTCCGGCCGTCCCTGGGCGATGCGGCGGCGCCAGGTTTCCACGTCGTAGCTGTGGGCGAGGATGCGGCGGGTGCGGGGTCCGACCAGCGGATTGGGGCGGATGCTGCAGCGCCCGTCATAGACCACGAAATCGGCCGGCCGGATGCCGAGCAGACCGAGCGGAAGGCGCCGGATCAGGCTTTCCAGCGGACGCATGTGGAACGGATGGGTGAGCCGCGCCTTCCACCGCTCGGCCGCCGTGGGGGCCATGGACAGCATGGGAACGATGTTGCCCTGCATGATGAGGAACGGCGCCTTGGCCCGCGACACCGCGCGCAGCGCCGGCAGGTTGGCGCTCCAGGCGCCGAAGGACTGGGCGAGAAAGACGATCAGCGCCGCCTCGTCGAGGCGCGCGGCCAGGGCTCGGACCTCCTGCCAGCGCCGCGGCACGACGATGGCGAGATCGGTCCAGTCCCGGTAATGGTCGCGTTCGAACGGGATGTGGGGAAACATCAGCTGGCCGCAATCGATCACGTCGATGGCAAAGCCGGCCGCCAGGAATCCGTCGATATGGAAACGGTCGCGGTCGCGTCCGGTGAGCGGGCTCTGCACCACGTAGACGATCCGCCGAACCTTCATCTTCCCAGCTTCGGTTTCCATTGCCAGCGGCGGCGGATGCTAGTGCATCGCCGCCGCCGAAGCCAGCGCGAACGGCCATTTGCTCTGGACGCCCCCCCGGGCGAGGCGCTAACGTCCGGCCATGACCCATTGGCAGAGCACCCTTCTTTCGTCGTCGGCGCCCATCGCCGAGGCCATTCGCATCATCGACGAATCGTCGAAGCAGATCTGTCTGGTGGTGGACGACCAGGGCCGCCTGCAGGGAACCGTCACCGACGGCGACATCCGCCGCGCCATCCTGCGCTCCCATCCCCTCGATCTGCCGGTCGAGCGGATCATGAACCGCACCCCCATCACCGCCCGCCCCGACGAGGACCGCGCCGCCCTGCTGGCCCGCATGAAGGCCCGCCGGGTGCATCAGCTGCCCATCGTCGCCGCCGACGGGCGCGTCGTCGGCCTGGCCGTGGTCGATGAGATGATGCAGGTGGACCAACGCGGACTCGACAACTGGGTGGTGCTGATGGCCGGCGGGCTGGGCATGCGCCTGCGCCCGCTGACCGAGGACACCCCCAAGCCGCTGTTGAAGGTCGGCAACCGGCCGCTGCTGGAGATCGCGCTGGAGGAGCTGGTGCGCCAGGGCTTCCGCCGCTTCTACGTCTCGGTCAACTATCTGGGCGAAAAGATCAAGGAGGCGCTGGGCGACGGCGCCCGCTGGGACGCCGACATCCGCTACCTGGACGAGACCAAGCGCATGGGCACCGCCGGCGCGTTGTCGCTGATCCCCGAGCCGCCCGAGGCGCCGGTGATGGTGATGAACGCCGACCTGCTGACCAAGCTCAACCTGAAAAGCCTGCTCGACTACCACCACGACCACCGGGCGGCGGCGACCATCGCGGTCAGGGATTACGAGTTCCAGGTCCCCTACGGCGTGGTGCGGGTCGACAACCAGCGCATCGTCGGCATCGACGAGAAGCCGCGCCAGCACTTCTTCGTCAATGCCGGCATCTACGTGCTGAACCCCGAGGTCATCGCCCGCATCCCCAGGGACAGCTTCGTCGATATGCCCGACGTGTTCGATGGCCTGATCCGGGACGGGCTGCCCACCGCCGCCTTCCCGCTGCGGGAATACTGGCTGGACATCGGCCGCATGAACGATTTCGACCAGGCCAACCGCGACGTCGAGCTGGAGTTCCCGGACCGATGAGGCGGCTTGCCACGGTGTGCGCCCGCGCCGGTTCGAAGGGGGCGCCCGACAAGAACATCCGCGTGGTGGGCGGCAAGCCGCTTCTGGCCCACGCGGTCGGCTGCGCGCTGGCCTCGGGGCTGTTCGACGCGGTGGCGGTCTCCAGCGATTCCGAGGCCTATCTGGAGATCGGCCGCCAGGCCGGCGCCGGCCACCTGATCCGGCGCCCGGCCGAGTTCGCCACCGACACCGCCGGAAAGATCCCGGCGATCCGCCATTGCATGCTGGAGGTGGAGGCCGCCACCGGCGGGCCCTTCGACATCGTGGTCGATCTGGACGTCACCACGCCCCTGCGCGCGCCGGACGACATCGCCGGCGCCGTGGCGCTGCTGGAGCGCGAACGGCCGCTGACCGTGCTGTCGGCCAACGAGGCGCGCAAGTCGCCCTATTTCAACCTGGTCGAGGTGGACGGGCGGGGCCGGGCGGCCCTGTCGAAGCCCACCGGGACGGCCATCAAGGCCCGCCAGGCCGCGCCCCGGGTGTGGGAGCTGAACGGCGCCGTCTATGTCTGGTGGCGTCACGCTTTGATGGATCACGAGATGGGCCTGACCCCCGACACCCTGATCCACGAGATGCCGGCCGAGCGCGGCTGGGACATCGACAGCGAACTGGACTTCGCCTTCGTCGAATTCCTGTTCCAGCGGCGGCGATGATGACCCGGGCGGCGGCGCTTTCGCGGCGCGAGATCGTCGTCGTCGCCGCGCTCTGTCTGTGGTCCGCCGCCTTCTTCCTCATCCTGGGCGAAAGCTCGTTCGTGCTCAGCCGCAACGAGGCGGCCGGCGCGGTGGCGCAGTTGCTGGCCCACCGCTGGGAGGCCAACGCCACCAGCTTCTGGGCCTCCTACGCCTCGGCCGGCAACGACGTGCTGGCCATGGGCAAGGCGCCCTGGCTGGCCCGCCTGCTGTTCGCCCACGTGCCGGGCTGGGTCGCCTATGTGGCGCTGCACCTGCTGCAGAACGCCGCCGCGGTGGCCGGCACCTACCTGCTGGCCCGTCATCCGCTGGGCCTGGGCCGCACCGGCGCCACCTTCGCGGCGGTGTCGGTGGGTGCCGCCGTCAGCCTGGCCGGGCTTTACCTGGGCGCCGTCCACCTGATCCCCCTGCTGATCGTGGCGATGCGGATGCCGGTCGAGCGGCCGCGCAGCCCCCTGGCCTGGGCGGTGGCCATGGTCGTCACGGGGCTGTACGCCCATCTGTGCGTGGTCAACTACCTGTTCGTGTTTCCCGCCGCCTTCGCCGTGCTGTGGTTCGCCGTGGCCGAGCGGCTCGCCGACTGGCGGCGGTGGATCCCCGTCCTCGTCCTGTGTCTGCTGATGCACCTGCTGCGCTGGCAGGACGTGCTGGCCCTGGCCTACACCGTCCCGCTGTCGGACCGGGTCGATAAGCCGATGTTCGACACGACGTTGTGGCAGGCGCTGGTCGAGGGGGTGCAGTTCACCATCGCCGCCTGCCTGCACCCCGGCAACGCGGTGGTGGTGCTGCCTTACCCCTACATCACGGTCCACAAGATCCTGGTGGTGATGATTGCCGTCCTGGTGTGGTTCGCCCCGCGTACCGGCGCGCTGCGGCGCTCGCTGGCCCTGGGCGCCGCGGTGCTGGCGGTGCAGGCGGTGCTGCCCTTCGCGGCCAAGGCGGCGGGAACGGTGGTGGCGGCGGCCAATACCTTCAGCGCCAACAAGCTGGTCGAGTTCTTCCTGTTCCCGGCGGCGCTGGCGGCGGGAGCCATCGTCGATGGGATGGCGGGCCGGTGGGGCCGGGTGGCGCGCTGGGCGCCGGCGGCCCTGCTGGCGGCAACCACCCTGGGCAACGGCGCCTATGCCACTCACCAGTGGCTGACCCAGGGCAGCTGGCGCCACATCTTCGGCAGCCCGGTGATCGCGGCCCTGGCCGAGCGGGTCCATGCTTCCGGCGAGCCGGCGCGGGTGGCCTCGTTCCGCATGTACGACGACTACGTCCAGGCCTATGGGCTGGATTCGGTGGGCGGCTACCATGTCATGGTGCCCAACCGCTTCTTCAAGTTCTGGCTGTCCATGTCGGCCGCCGAGATGGAGGCCGACCCCTCGCTGCGGACCATGCACAGCGACGGAGCCACCTTCTATTTCGGCGTGGTCGGGGCGCAGCGCGACGATCAGGCCGAGCGCCGCTTCGGCGAGCGCTACAACCTCGCCATGCTGTCGCTGATGAACATGCGCTACGTGCTGTCGCGCGACCGCCTGACCGACCCGGAGTTCCGTCAGCTGGAGCTGTCGGACCCGAAGCGGCCATGGAGCGACCTGTCGGCGCGCGAGAAGCTGGCGATCAACGCCCGGGCCAATCTCAGCGGGCGCACCCACCTTTACGTCTACGAGAACACCCGGGCGCTGCCGCGGTTCTTCCTCGCCCAGGCGCTGGTGCCGGTCGCTTCCGCCGACGAGATCAATGCGCGGCTGTCGACCGAGCCGCTGGAGACGCTGAGCCGGCAGATCTACGTGGCGCGCGGCGACCTGCCGCCGGGAGCCGGGATGCGCCAATTCACCGGCACCGGAACCGTGACCCCGGTGGCGGTCGGCGGCGACCGGGTCGAGTTGGACGTCGCCCTGGACGGCCCGGCCCTGCTGTTCGCCTCCAACGCCCATTCGCCGTTCTGGCGCTGCGCCGCCGACGGGGCGGAGATACCCGTCCTGCCCGGCCACGGCGCCTTCTGGGCGATGGAGCTGCCGGCCTCGGCCGGGCGGGTCAGCTGCGCCTACCGCCCCCCCTACCGGCCGGGCTGAGGCAGGTCGAGAGCGCCATAGATCTCCTCGGCGATGCGGCGGTTGAAGGCCGAGGAATAGTGGACCGTATCGACGTACATGGGCGCGTCGATGGCCAGATCGGCCAGCCACAGCACATCGGCCAGGCCACCCGCCGCGCGGGTGGCGGCCAGGCGCTGGTAGGCCTGCCCGGAGCGGGTATGCTTGCCGATGCCGGCCTTGAAGAAGTCCAGCGGCACCGTGCCTCGGGCCGGGTCGTAGCGGTAGGTCGGAACCGGCTGCTGCACGAACAGCATGCGGATCCCGAATTCGCGCCCGACCGCCGCCAGCATGCGCCGGTTGTTGCTCAGCCGGGTGATGGCGGGTCCGACCTCGTCCACCTCGACCGGCGCGACCGTCGCCGATGCGGGTGCCGGCGAGGCCGGCAGGAAGCGGCGCGCCAGCTGGCCCAGCAGATCGATGGTATAGGAGTATTTGGCGGCGGCGCGCACGATCTCGCGGGCGTGGTCGGCGGCGGTGGGGTTGAAATTGTGCTCGATCTGGTCGGAGGCGCCCGACCGGTCCGGCACCTCGGCATAGTGGAAGTCGTTGAGGCCGTCGATGAACACCGCCACGCCGGGGATGTGGCCGGCGTTGAGCATCTGCAGGAAGCGCACCCGCTCGGGCGTCGAATAGTACGAGGCGGCGCCGAAATTGTGCACCCGCCAGCCGGCGTGGCCGTTCTCGCGCAGGACCTGCTCCAGGTGGGCGGGGATGGTCTCGTGGTTGAGGACGCCGTAGCCGAACGTGGTCGAGCCGCCGAACACGTAGATGCTGGACGGGCCAGCGGTCAGCGCCTCCTCGGCAGCGGTATTGGACCGGCGTCCGTCGGCATTGACCACCAGGTGCCGGCCGCGCACCGGGCGCTCCATGTATTCGGCGAACGGCAGGTAGGCCACCGGCCGGCCCTCCTCGAGCAGCGCGGTCTTCAAGTCCGGCCAGCGGTCGCCATAGACCTGTTGCAGGAAGGCGTCGGTGAAGCGATGCGAGGCCCGCTTCTCCAGCAGATACCACGACACCGCCTCCGACAGCCCCCATAGCAGGGTCAGCACCGCCACATTGACGAGGATGATCTTCTTCATGGTCCGCCCCGACCGGAGCGTTGGCGTTGCCCCGGAGAAAGCCGGACAATGCCACTTCCCGGGATTCTCGACAAGCCGAACACGGTTGCGTTAATGTGCATTGCAACGAGTAGATGCCCAGAGCAAGACATGCGCATTCTTATCATCAATCCCCCTGCCGAAAATACGGTTATTGAAAATCCCGACGAGCAGGGTGAGGAGTTCCTTGAAGCGGACTCCTTCGGAGCGTTCCCGCCACTTGGCGCGCTCTACGTTCTGACCTATCTGGAACAGAACACCCAGGGCCATCAATTCTATTTCAAGGACTGCGTCGCCGAACGCACACGCTATCCGGAACTTCGCCGTTACATCGAGGAGGTGCGCCCCGATGTGGTCGGCATCACCTCCTTCACCATCGGCCTGGTCGATGTGATGAAGGTCGCCGGGATGTGCCGCGAGGTGAACCCGGCCGTTCACCTGTGCCTGGGCGGCCACCATCCCATCGCCTACCCCAAGGAGGCGTCCGAGCTTCCCCTGTTCGACAGCATCGTCGTCGGCGAGGGCGAGATCGTGTTCACCGAACTGGTGAAGTGCCTGGAGAAGGGCGCGGATTTCACCCATATCCGCGGTGTCTACACCCGCGACTCCATCAAGCCGTTCCTGGCCAATCCGACCACCGACAAGCGGTTCCTGGCCCGCGTCTCGGTGCCCGCCGCCTATGTGGACGACATCGACGCGCTGCCGGTGGTGGACCGCAAGTACATCCGCCAGAACAAATATTACAACATCATCGGCTCCAGCGACGACCTCGCCACCATCATCTCGTCGCGCGGCTGCCCGTACCGCTGCACCTTCTGCGACGTGCCGATCAAGAGCTACCGCGAGCGCAGCCCGGCCGCCGTCTGCGACGAGATCGAGCAGTGCCTGGCCATGGGCTACAAGGAATTCCGCTTCTACGACGACCTGTTCAACATCAACGACAAGAAGGTCATCGCCTTCTGCGACGAGTTGGACCGCCGGGGCCTGAGGATCACCTGGGATTTCCGCGGCCGCGTCAACATGGTCACCCGCGAATCGCTGCGGCGCGCCAAGGCCAGCGGCCTGCGCATGATCTCGTTCGGCGTCGAGACCGGCTCGGACGAGGGCCTCAAGCACCTGCGCAAGGGCACCAACACCCAGAAGGTGAGGGACGCCTTCAAGTGGTGCCGCGAGTTCGGCATCCTCACCGTGGCCGATTACATCATCGGCCTGCCGTTCGAGAAGACGGTGGCCGACGTCAAGCGCAACATCGACTTCCTTGTCGGGCTCGACCCCGACTACGCCCAGGTCTCGATCCTCAAGCTCTATCCCAATACCGAGATCTACGACCAGGCGGTCGCCGCCGGGGTGGTGGCCGAGGGGCGCTGGCAGGAATTCGCCCGCAACCCGACCAAGGGCTTCGTGGTCGATCACTGGCACCAGCACCTGGATCACCAGGCCCTGGCGAAGCTGCAGAAATGGGCCTATCGGCGCTTCTACTTCCGGCCGCGCTACATCGCCCGCAGCGTCTTCCAGACCCGCTCGCGCCACCAGTTCCTGTCCAAGGCGAAGGGCGCGCTGAAGCTGATCCAGACCAACATCCGGACGGCGGGATAATGGCTTTTGCCATCACCGGAACCGGGTGCTAAACCTACCGCGCCGAACGAAAAGCGCGCCGGCCATCGGCGCCGGCGTGTGAAAGTCCAAGCATGGCCGCCCAGAAAACGCTGATCTTCACCGCCACCTACAACGAGCGCACCAACATCGATCTGCTGCTGGGACGCATCTTCGCCCTCGATCCCGAGTTCGAAGTGCTGGTGGTCGATGACAATTCGCCCGACGGCACCGGTCGGCATCTCGACGAGATGGCCGCCGCCAATCCGCGCCTGCACGTGGTCCACCGCCCCGGCAAGCTGGGCCTGGGCACCGCCCACCAGCTGGCCATGGTCCATGCCGTCCAGCACGATTACGACCGCCTGGTCACCATGGATGCCGACCTGTCGCACGATCCGGCCGAAATCCCGGCCCTGCTGGCGGCGCTGGAGGACTCGGATTTCGTCATCGGCTCGCGCTACGCGGCCGGCGGCTCCAGCGATTACGAGGGCTACCGCAAGTTCCTCAGCGTCTGCGCCAACACGCTGGCCTACACCCTGCTGCGGGTGCCGGTGCACGAGTTCACCACCTCGTTCCGGGCCTTCCGCGTCGCCATGCTGCGCTCGCGCCGCTGCGCCAAGCTGAAGGCCCAGGGCTATTCCTATTTCATGGAGACGGTGTTCCGGCTGCACCGCGCCGGCTTCCGCATGCGGGAGGTGCCGATCCAGTTCCGCGACCGCCATTCCGGGGTGTCCAAGATCCCGAAATGGGAAATCATCAACGGTGTCGCCAAGCTGCTGCGGCTGACCGCCTCGTCCTGGTTCGGCAGCAAGGAATTCGTGGCGGCGCCCGAGGTCGAGGGCCGCTGCTACGCCTGCGGCTCGACCTACCTGAACCAGGTGCATGCCCCCAGCGAGTCCCGCGCCTCGACCGAGGCCGACACCTTCCGCTGCTCCAGCATGGGCCATTCCAGCACCCCGCGCGTGGTCCTGTGCCTGCAATGCGGGCTGATGCAGGTGCCGGCGGCGGACCAGCCGCCGCAGCTGGCGGATTTGTACGCCGATGTCGAGGACCCGCTGTACCTGGCCAACCGGGCCGCCCGCGAGGTCAACTTCGCCTTCACCTTCGACCGCATCGCGCCGCACCTGCCCAAATCCGGCGCGCTGCTGGACGTCGGCGCCTATTGCGGCCTGTTCGTCGCCGAGGCGAAACGGCGCGGCTGGGACGCCGAAGGGGTCGATCCGTCGCGCTGGGCGTCGCGCATGGCCGCCGAGCAGGTGGGCGTCACCGTCCACCAGGGCACCCTGGACAGCGCCGCCACCGCGCTGAAGCCGCCCTACGACGTGGTCACCACCTGGGACGTGCTGGAACATGTCGCCGACCCCCTGGGGTATCTCGCCCAGATCAACCGCCTGCTGAAGGACGGCGGCGTGGTGGCGCTGTCCACCCTGGACGCCGGCTCGGATTTCGCCCGCCTGCTGGGGCGACGCTGGCCGTGGCTGATGGACATGCACATCTTCTACTTCACCCGCCCGCTGCTGCGCCGCTGGCTCGAGCAATCGGGCTTCGAGGTGCTGATGCTCGAGGATTACCGCCATTACGCCACCGTCCCCTATCTGTGGGAGAAGGCGGCGGCGCTGCTGCCCGGGGTCCTGGGCCGGGCCGCCGCCGGATTCGGCCGCCTGTTCCCCAAGAGCTGGGTGATCCCGGTGAGCTTCGGCGACGTGGTCCTGGTGGTGGCGCGCAAGCGGGTGGCCGGCCTCAGTTGACATTTGCGGCGCGCTCCCATAACCCTTCGCGACACTGTTGTCACAAGGCGCATTGCGGATGTCCCAGAGAGTTGCCCTGATCACCGGCATCACCGGTCAGGACGGTGCCCACCTCGCCGAACTGCTGCTCGAGAAGGGCTATGTGGTGCACGGTCTGCGCCGACGGTCGTCGTCGTTCAACACCGGCCGGGTCGATCACCTCTACCACGACCCGCACGAATCGGGGCGGCCGCTGACCCTGCATTACGGTGATCTCACCGACGCCACCAACCTGGTGCGGGTGATCCAGGAGACCCAGCCGGACGAGATCTACAACCTGGCCGCCCAGAGCCACGTGCAGGTCAGCTTCGAGACCCCGGAATACACTGCCAACGCCGACGCCATCGGCACCCTGCGCCTGCTGGAGGCGATCCGCATCCTCGGCATGGGCGACAGGGTGCGGTTCTACCAGGCCTCCACCTCCGAGCTGTTCGGCAAGGTCCAGGAGACGCCCCAGCGCGAGACCACCCCGTTCTATCCGCGCAGCCCCTATGCGGCGGCCAAGCTGTATGCCTACTGGATCACCGTGAACTACCGCGAGGCCTATGGTTTCCACGCCTCCAACGGCATCCTGTTCAACCACGAGGGGCCGATCCGCGGCGAGACCTTCGTCACCCGCAAGATCACCCGCGCCGTCGCCGCCATCATCGGCGGCCGCCAGCAGAAGCTGTTCCTCGGCAACATCGACGCCAAGCGCGACTGGGGCCACGCCCGCGACTATGTCCGCGGCATGTGGATGATGATGCAGCAGGACAAGCCCGATGACTTCGTGCTGGCCACCGGCGAGGCCCACAGCGTGCGCGAATTCGTCGAGTTGGCCTTCCGCCATGTGGGTATCGACCTGGAATGGCGGGGCTCGGGAGTCGAGGAGCAGGGCGTCGATGCCAAGACCGGCCGCGTGCTGGTGGAGATCGACCCCAAGTACTTCCGCCCCACCGAAGTCGACCTGCTGCTGGGCGATCCGGCCAAGGCCCGCTCGGTGCTGGGCTGGAGCCACACCATCAGCTTCCAGGAGCTGGTGGCCGAGATGATGGAAGCCGACCTCAAGGCCGCCGGCCGCCGGCAGTGATCAGAACAGATTGCCCGTCGCCTCGTGTTCGATCAGGCGGCGGACGATTCCGGGCATGGCGGTCTCGGCCCGCCAGTCCAGCACCTCGGTTGTGCGCCGCACGTCGGCCATGCTGCAGGTGACGTCGGTCGGCCGCACCAGCCCGGCCGAGGCATCCACATGGTCGCGCCAGTCGAGGCCGAAGGACGAGAACGCCTCGTCCAGATAGGCGCGCAGGGTGGCGGTGTGGCCGGTGGCGATGACCAGGTCCTCGGGCCGCTCCATCCCCAGCATCCGCTGCATCCCCACCACGATTTCCGGTGCCCAGCCCCAGTCGCGGGCGACGTCCAGGTTGCCCAGAGACAGACGCTCGCCCGAGCCGCCGGCGATGCGGGCGGCGGTGATGACGATCTTGCGGCTGACGTAACGCGGCGCATGCAGCGGCGATTCGTGGTTGAACAGGATGCCGGTCACCGCGAACAGCCCATAGGCCTGGCGGTAATTGGTCACCGTCCAAGTGGCGGCGGCCTTGGCCACCGCATAGGGGCTGGGCGGAAAGAACGGCGAGTTCGGGCCGCACGGCGCATCGACGGTGCCGAAGCATTCGGACGATCCCGCATGGAACAGGCGGGCGGCGGGCAGGTCGGTGCGCATGGCCTCCAGCACCGCCACCGTCGGGGCGACGATGCTGGCGATGGTTTCGGCCGGACGCTCGAACGACACCGAGACCGAGCTTTGCGCCGACAGCAGATAGATCTGGTCGGGGCGCAGATCGGCAAGCAGTGCCCGCACCGCCGCGGGATCGGCGGGGTCCAGCCGGACCAGCTCGGGCGCCACCCCCAGCCGGTCGAGGCTGTCGCGCGCCTCGGCCGCCGGCCGCCGCGAGGTGCCCCAGACACCCATCCCCAACCCCGCCAGATGGCGGGCGAGATAGGCGCCGTCCTGACCGGAAACGCCGATGATCAGGGCCTTCATGCCGTCACCGTCCGTATTCGTCCTCGATGCGGACGATGTCGTCCTCGCCCACATACTCGCCCGACTGCACCTCGATCATCCTGAGCATCACCCGGCCCGGATTCTCCAGGCGATGCACGGTCCCGGCCGGGATGAAGGTGGATTCGTTCTCGCGCAGGATGAAGGTCTCGGTGCCGCAGGTGACCTGGGCGGTGCCGGTGACCACCACCCAATGCTCCGAGCGGTGCCAGTGCTTCTGCAGGGAGAGCTTGGCCCCCGGATTGACGCCGATGTGCTTGACCCGGTAGCGGTAGCCGTCGTCGATGGTCTGGAACCAGCCCCAGGGCCGCCAGGTCCGGGTGCCGGCCTGGGCCTCGGCCCGGCCCCTGGCCTTCAGGGTCTCGACGATCTTCTTGACGTCCTGGTCATGGGCCTTGTCGGCCACCAGCACGGCGTCGTCGGTGGCCACCACCACCAGGTCGCGCACCCCCAGGGTCGCCACCAGGTGATGGTCGCTGCGGACATAGGACCCGGCGGTGTCGATGGCCAGCACGTCGCCCACCAGCACGTTGCCCTCGGCATCGGGGCCGGTCTGCTGCCACAGGGCGGTCCACGAGCCGATGTCCGACCACCCCATGTCCACCGGCATGACGGCGGCGCGGTCGGTGTGCTCCATCACCGCGTAGTCGATGCTTTGGCCGCGGATGGCGGCGAAGGGCGCCTCGGCCAGGCGGAAGAAGAACAGATCGCCCGATCCCTCGGCCAGGGCGGCGCGGGACCGCTCCACCATCTCCGGTTCGCGCCGGCCCAGCTCGTCCAGATACAGCCGGGCGGGAAACAGGAAGATGCCGCTGTTCCAGTAGTGATCGCCCCCGGCCACATAACCTTCGGCGGTGGCGCGGTCGGGCTTCTCGACGAAGCGCTCCACCGCGAAACCGTCGCCGAGGCCGGGGCCGCGCTTGATGTAGCCGTAGCCGGTATGGGGCTCGGTGGGCTGGATGCCGAAGGTCACCAGGCGGCCGTCGCGGGCCAGCGGTACCGCCGCCGCCACGGCGCGGCGGAAGGCATCGAGATCGCGGATCTGGTGGTCGGACGGCATCACCAGCAGCAACGCGTCGGGCTCGGCCTCGGCCAGGATGGCGGCCACCGCCGCCGCCGGCGCGGTGTTGCGCCCGACCGGCTCGATGACGATGCCCCGGGGCTCGCGTCCCATCTCGCGCAGCTGCTCGGCGACAATGAAGCGGTGCTCCTGGTTGCACACCACCACCGGGCGGCCGGGCACCCGCTCGACGGTCTGCTGAAGCAGGGTCTGTTCGCCGGCCAGGGGCAGCAGCTGCTTGGGGCGCAGTTCCCGCGACAGCGGCCACAGACGGGTGCCGGCGCCGCCGGACAGGATGACGGGGATGACGCTGTCGGGAATGGTGGTCATGACCTCTCTCGGAACACGGCGGTCATGCGGGCGAGGCCCGCGGCAAGGGAAAGCGGCGGCTGCCAGCCTAAGGCCCGCAGGGGGGCATCGTCCACTGTCAACGACCCCAGCAGGCGCGCCACCGCCGCGCCGCGGCCGAGACCGGCGCCGCCCAGCCGCAGCAGGGCCGGCGGAACCGGCAGCAGGCGCGGCCGCACGCCCAGGCCGGCGGCCAGCAGACGCATCAGTTGCGATGTCGAAACATCCTCGCCGTCGCGCACCAGGACCGGGCCGGTGGCGTCGGAGTCCAGCAGGAAGCCGGCGGCATCGGCCAGATTGTCGAGGCCGACCAGCGAGCGGCGATTGTCGACGGCCCCCAGCGGCAGCGGCCAGCCGCGGGCCAGCACCCGCATCAGCGCCGCCAGATTACCCTTGGCGCCGGGGCCGTGGACCAGCGGCGGACGCAGGATCACCACCGCCATGGACCCGCCCAGGGCCGCCAGCCCGGCCTCGGCCTCGGCCTTGGCGATGCCGTAGGGATCGACGGGGGCCGGCGGATCGTCGGCGCGGAAGGGGCGGCCAGGGGCGGTGGCCTCGCCGTTGACCTTGATGGAGCTCATGAACAGGAAGCGCCGCACCCCGGCCGCCTCGGCCTGCTCGGCCAGACGCAGGGTGCCGTCGCAATTGATCCGGCGGAACACCGCCAAGGGGTCGGCTTCGCTCTCGTCCATGACATGGGCGCGGGCGGCCAGGTGGACCACCGCCTCGCACCCCTCCAGCGCCGCGCTCCACTGTGTATCGGGGCCGAGATCGCCCACCAGCCGGGTCTCCAGGTCCGGGACCGGCCGCCGTGCCGCCGCCACCACCTGATGCCCCCGCGCCGCCAAGGCGCGGCAGATGGCGGGGCCGACGAAGCCGGTGGCACCGGTGACCAGAACCCTCATGCCGGCCTCCGGCGCGACCAAACCTGCATCACCGCCAGCATGGCGGCGGTGACCAGCAGGGCTCCGGCGACGCCCTCCCACGTCCGCCCCGACGACGCCAGCAGCGCGCAGGCGATCAGCAGGGCATTGCCGCTGGCCACCAGCCCGGCCACCTGGTCGTGGCGTTTGCCGCCCTGCACGGCGCGCTGGTAGAAATGCTTCCTGTGGGCCTGCCACACCTTTTCGCCGGCCAGGGCGCGGCGGCTGATGGTGATGGTGGCATCGGCGACGTAATAGGCGGGCAGGATCAAGGCGGCGGCCAGATGGCCGGACAAGGCCAGCTGCAGCAGCAGCCCGCCCAGCACGTAGCCGAACGGTACGCTGCCGGAATCACCCAGGAACAGTTTGGCCGGATGCCAGTTGAAAAGCAGGAAGGCGCCGCCCACCGCCGCCACCACCAGGGAAGGCGGCGCCAGCGGCGATCCCGCGACCAGGGCGATGCCGAGCCCCAGCGACACGGTCTCCACGCCGGTGATGCCGTCGATGCCGTCCATGAAATTGTAGAGGTTGACGAACCACAGCCACGCCAGCCCGGCCAGCAGCCGGTCGGCCCAGACCGGCACCGCCCCGCCCAGCACCAACGCGTCGCCCGGCAGCAGGGCCAGCCCGACCGCCACGGCGACGGCGTGGGACAGCAGGCGCGGCAGCGGCGCCAGCCCAACGCGGTCGTCCCACCAGGAAATGCCCAGCAGGGCCAGCGCGCCCAGGCCCAGCACCATCAGCGGCGTGCCCCAGCCGGCGGCCAGCACCAGCGCCGCCATCACCGGCGTGGTCGCCAGCCCACCGCCGCGCGGGGTGGGAAGGGCGTGGCTGGAGCGTTCGTTGGGATGGTCGAGGATCTGGCGGGCGTGCAGCCAGGCCAGCACGCGGCGGGTGGCCAGCACCGTCAGGGCGCCGGCGGCCACCGCCAGCGGCAGGCCATGGGCGACGGCGCCGTCGATCACGGTCAGCCGTCCAGGCTGACGCGGCGGCCGTCGCGCAAGGAGTCGAGCACGGCGATGGTGGCCAGGCTGGTTTCCACCAGCTCCGCCTCGTCGGCCGGAAGCGGCCCGCCCTTGACGGCGGCGACGAAGGCCTCCAGCTCGGCGCGGTGGCCCTTGTCCTGGCCCAGCGCCTTCTCGACCTTGGACTTTCCGCCCTGGGCCACCGTCAGGGTCAGGAAATTGTCGATGGTGATGACCGTTCCGCCGGCGAAACACTCGAAGCGTTCCTTGGAGTACGAGGTATCGCCCAGCGCCGTGTAGACGATGGTGGCGAGGCTGCCATCGGTGAAGGACAGCGTCACGGTGAGATCATCGCAGCCGCCATGGCTGACCGCCGCGGCGTCGGCCTGGACGGAGGCGATGGGACCGCCGACAAGCATGCGGGCGAGATCGACGAAGTGGCAGACCTCGCCCAGGATGCGCCCGCCCCCTTCCTCGGCGGCATTGACCCAGCTTTCGGGGGGCAGCGCCCCGGCATTGACCCGCAGCACCAGCATCTTCGGCCCCGCATGGCGGGCGAGGTGGTCGCGGGCCTTGAGGCTCATGGGGGCGAAGCGGCGGTTGAAGCCGATGGTGAAGAACCCGGCCGAGCCCTCGCGCGCCCGGATCACCCGGTTGAGCTGGTCGCGGTCCAGGGCCAGCGGTTTTTCCACGATCACCGCCTTGCCGGCTTCGAGGCAGCGGGCGGTCAGCTCGGCGTGGTTGGAATGGCGAGTGGCCACCAGCACCGCGTTGACCGAGGGATCGGCCAGCAGCTCGTCGACGCTGGTGGTGGCCCGGGCGAAGGCGAAGGCCCCTTGCGCGTGCTCGGCGGTCTGGCCACGGGTGGTGCAGATGGCGCGGAACTCGACGCCCGGGACCCGCTTCAGTTCCGGCAGCAGAACGGTGCGGGCGAAATTGCCGGCGCCGATGACCCCCAGGCCGCAGGTCCCGGGCGCCACCTTGGGCGCGGCGAAGACCGGGCGGGGCGGGGCCGGCGCGAATTCGGCATAGGTCAGCACCACCCCCAGCGACGGCTCATGGCCCTCGGTGACCAGGGTATAGGCGGTCTCGGCGGCGTCGAAGGCGAAGCGGTGGGTGATCAGGGCGCCCACATCCAGCCGATGGGCCAGGGACGGGCTCATCAGCCGCACGCATTCGCGCAGGTTCTCGGTCTCGGTCCAGCGCACCCAGCCGGCCGGGTATTTCAGGCCGCGGCCCTCGAAATCCTCGTCATAGCGGCCCGGGCCGTAGGAGCGCGACACCACCAGCTCCAGTTCCTTCTTCATGAAGGCGGCGTAGGAGAACTCGGTGCCGGTCTTGCCCACCAGCACGATACGGGCGCGGTCGCGCGCCAAAGCGGCGGCGGTCTCCAGCGGCTCCGAGGACTCGGTGGCGGCGGCCACCAGCACCGAATCGGCGCCCAGGCCGCCGGACAGGGCGAACACCGCTTCCGCCAGGCCGGCTTCGCCCAGGCGCCAGGTCAGCTCGGCGCCGGATCGGGCGGCCAGGGCCAGTCGTTCCGGGTTGACATCGACGGCGACGACGCGGGCACCGGCGACGCTCAGCAGCTGCACCGCCATCTGCCCGACCAGACCGACACCGAGGACCACCACCACGTCGCCCAGCTGGACGCGGGTGTTGCGGACCCCGGCCAGGGCGATGGCGCCCAAGGTGCCGAAGCAGGCCTGGTCATAGGGGACGTCGTCGGGGATGGCGGCGACCAGATTGCGCGGCACCACGTTGAGTTCGGCGTGGTTGGCCAGCCCGGCCCCGGCCATGGCGACGCGCTGGCCGACCTGGAACAGGCCCTCGATTCCGGCGCCCACCGCCACCACCTCGCCGGCGGCGGAATAGCCCAGCGGCAGCGGCTCGTCCAGGCGCGCCATCACCGCCTTGAAGGTGGAGAGCACCCCGTCGCGCTTGGCCTTGTCCAGCACCTTGCGCACCAGGTCGGGGCGTTCCTTGGCCTTGCCGGCCAGGCTTTTCTTGGCGAAATCGATGACCATCCGCTCGGTGCCGGCGGAAATCAGCGAGGCGCGGGTGCGCACCAGGACGCAGCCGGACTTCACGCGCGGCTCGGGCACCTCTTTCAACGCGAGCTTGCCGGTGCGGGCGCTCTGGATGACCTGTTTCATTGGAATTTGCCCCTCGGCACGACCACGGGCTATATACGGTCATCTACCGCCAACGGGAAAGCCCAATCATGTGCGGCCTTGCCGCCGTTCTCGCCCGCCCCATGGCCCCGCCGGTGGACGCCGCCGCCCTGACCCGCAGCCGCGACGCCATGGTCGCGCGCGGACCCGACGGCGCCGGGCTGTGGCTGGCGCCGGAGGGCCGGGTCGGGCTGGCCCATCGCCGCCTCGCCATCATCGAGCTGTCGGAGTCCGGCGCCCAGCCCATGGCATCGTCCTGCGGCCGCCTGCGCATCGTGTTCAACGGCGAGATCTACAATTACCGCGCCCTGCGCGCCGGGCTGGAAGCCGAGGGCGTGGCCTTCCGCTCGGGCAGCGACACCGAGGTGATCCTGGCCCTCTATCGCCGCCACGGGCGCGACATGCTGCCCCTGTTGCGCGGCATGTTCGCCTTCGCCCTGTGGGACGAGGACCGCCAGGGGATGCTGCTGGCCCGCGACCAGCTGGGGATCAAGCCGCTCTACGTCGCCGATGACGGCAAGACCCTGCGCGCCGCCAGCCAGGTCAAGGCGCTGCTGGCCGGCGGCGGCATCGACAGCGAACCCGACCCGGCCGGCCATGCCGGCTTCTTCCTGTGGGGCCACGTGCCCGAGCCGCACACCCTGTATCGCCATATCCGCGCCCTGCCGGCCGGGTCCTGGCTGTGGGCGGGGGCCGGCGGCGATGTGGCCGAAGGCCGCTTCTTCGACCTCGGGGCCGAGTTGGCCAACCCGCGCGGCGGCCCGGCGCCCGGCTTGCGCGCGGTGCTGCTGGACAGCATGAACCACCACCTGGAGGCCGACGTGCCGGTGGGGGTGTTCCTGTCGGCCGGGCTGGATTCCACCACCCTGGCCGCCCTGGCCAGCGAATGCGCCGGCGGCCGGGTGCGCACCCTGACCCTGGGCTTCGACGAATTCGCCGGCACGGCCAAGGACGAGGTGCCGCTGGCCGAGGCGGTGGCGCGGCACTATGACACCGATCACACCACCGCCCGCGTCACCGCCGCCGATTTCGCCGCCTGCCGGGATCGCATCCTGGCCGACATGGACCAGCCCTCGGTGGACGGGGTCAACACCTGGTTCGTCGCCCGCGCCACCCGCGCCGCCGGGCTGAAGGTGGCGCTCTCCGGCCTGGGCGGCGACGAGCTGTTCGCCGGCTACAATTCATTCCAGGACATCCCGCGCATGGTGTCGGCGCTGGCGCCGCTGCGCCTGCTGCCCGGGCTGGGGAAGCTGGCCCGCGTCGTTTCGGCGCCGTGGATCGCCCGGTTCGCGCCCCCCAAGGCGGCAAGCATCCTGGAATTGGGCACCCGCTACGGCGACGCCTATCTGCTGCGGCGCGGTCTGTTCATGCCATGGGAGCTGCCGCAGGTGATGGACCCCGACATGGCCCGCGCCGGCTGGCGGGCGCTGGCGCCGCGTCTGGCCCTGAACGGCGCGGTGGCGGGCATCGCCGCGCCGCGGCTGAAGGTCTCGGCCCTGGAAATGTCGTTCTACATGCGTAACCAGTTGCTGCGCGATTCCGACTGGGCCGGCATGGCCCATTCCCTGGAGATCCGGGTGCCGCTGGTGGACGTCGAGGTGCTGCGGGCCGTGCTGGCCATGACCCCCCTGCCGGGCAAGCGGGACATGGCCGCCTCGGCCCGCCCGGCCCTGCCGGCGGCGGTGCTGGGGCGCGCCAAGACGGGGTTCTTCGTCCCCGTCGCCCAATGGCTGGGCGAGTCGTCCTTGCGCGGCTGGGCGTGCCGGGTTTACGGTAGCCCGCCGTCGCCACCCGCACCGTGATATGATCAAAGCCGACGCTCGAACCCAATCCACCGCGGCGGTGCGGTTCGCACTCGTTGCCGGTATCGCCGCGTCGGTGGCGTGCGTGGTGCTGATGGCGGCCCGCGCCTGGTTCGTCTTCGCCACCCCAGAGCCGCCCCAGGCGCTGACCAGTGGCGCCGAATTCGAATCGCTGTTCGCCGTCTGGAAGGCGGTGCACGGGCGACCGGTCTACATCGACCAGACCCGCATCCCGTTCGCGGGAAGCTATTACAACTGGATCTACTATACCCTTTACGGCGGTTTCGCGCGGACGGTGCTGGGCCTGCTGGGACTGGGCGACGCCTGGATTCCGGCGGTGTGCAAGCTGTTCACCCTGGCCGGGGCGCTGGGCGGGCTGGGGCTGTCGTGGGCGCTGGCCAGTCGCGTCGCACCGCACTCGCGGCCGGCCACGGCGGCACTTGGCGCCGCCGGCTTCGTCCTGGTCTTTCTGGGACCATTGATGGGGTTCTGGGCGATCGCCACCGCGCCCGACATTTGGGCGTTGACCTTCGACGCCGCCTCGGTGCTGGTGTTCCTGCACCTGTACGGCAGGATGCCCCGCCGCGCGGTGCTGGCCTTCGCGGTGCTTGCCTATTGCGCCTGGGGCATGAAGCAGGTCTTCGTCTATTCAACCGGGGCCGTAGGGCTGTTCCTGCTGTCGCGCCGCGATTGGACCGGGGTGTTCCTGCTCACCGCCGCCATGGTGTCGGCGTGGGGCGCCACCATCGCCGTGGGGCCGCCCGACTATGTCCGCATGGTCTTCTTTGGCGGCAGCCAGGTGATCCTGGATCCGGCCACGGCGGTGCGCAACATGGCCAATTTCGCGGTGAAATGTCTGCCGCTCCTGGCCGGGGCCGCGGCGGCGGCGGCAATCCTCGGGCGCCGGATCGGGCGCCATCCGGAGTTGCTGCTTCCGGCGCTGGGGATCGGCGTGTCGGCGGTCATGGCGGGCGTCGCCAGCGCCAAGCTGGGAGCGGCGGAGAACTATTTCTTCACCACCTCGTTCCATCTCGCTTTGTTCGTCTGGGCGGCGCTGGCCCATGTCAGGGATCTTCCGCCGCAGGTGGCCTGGACGGTCGGTCTCGGCTGGCTGGGGACCGGTGCGGCGGTCACGGCGGTCCTGGCCGGCCTTGCCGGCAACGTCTCGATGCGGTCGTTCCACGACAACGCCGTCGCCGCCGCCAGGTGCATCGGCACCCGTCCGGGGCCGGTCTACGTCACCAGCCCGGCCCTGGCGCTGCCCTGGCTCGTCCCGTCCGAGCCGGCTTTCGTGCTGCACTGGAATTATCCTCTCGACCGAGCCGCGGGGGTGGCGATGGAGGGCGGCGGCGTCGGCGGGCTGATCGGGTCGGGATATTTCGCCACACTGATCGCCGATCCCGCCACTATCCGCATCGACGGTGCGGAAATTCTTGAACATTACCGGCAGACTGCCGAGTGTGGGCCGTTGGCCGTTTTCTCGCGCCGCCAGGAAGGATGATGACCGCACTTCCCACCGTGACCGTTCTTACCGCATCGTACAACGACTGGCCGTCGCTGCGGGCGCTGCTGCCGCTGCTGGATTCGGCGCTGGCCGACCGCGCCGCCGCGGTGCGGGTGGTGGTGGTGGACGATGGCTCGTCCGAGCCACCGCCCGACGACTTGATGGTCGGGCTGGACTTGCGGGTCATCCGCTCGTTGGAGGTGCTCACCCTGGTACGCAATCTCGGCAACCAGCGGGCGCTGTCGGTGGCGGTCGGCTGGGTTGCCGTCCATTGCGGCGACGACTGGGTGGTCGTGATGGACTGTGACCACGAGGACCGGCCCGAGGTCATTCCCGACCTTCTGGACGCCGCCCGCGAGGCCGGCGGGCGCAAGATCGCCTTCGCGGCGCGGACCCAGCGCCACGACGGCTTGATGTTCAAGTTTCTCTACGGCGCCTACAAGCGGCTGTATAAGCTGCTCACTGGCATGCCCATCGCCATCGGCAACTTTTCGGTGGTGCCCGGCGCCCTGATGCCGCGCCTGGCCGGGGTTTGGGAGATCGGTCTGCACTTCCCGGCCGGAGTGATGAAGGCGCGCCTGCCCTATACCAGCATCGGCGCCGCCCGCGGTAAGCGGGTTCTCGGCCGCAGCAGCATGAACATCGTCAATCTGGTGGTCCACGGATTGTCCGGGCTGGCGGTCCACGCCGAGACCGTGGCGGTGCGGGTGGTGTTGGCGACCCTGTCGCTGGGTGCCTTCGCCACCCTGTACCTGGGTCAGGTGCTGTTCGAGAAGCTGTTCACCGACATCCCGCTGCTCGGCTGGACGTCGCAGATCGCCGCGCTGGTGGCCGGGTTCCTGGTGCAGGCCCTGCTGTCGGGGCTGCTGCTGCTGTTCCTGGTCCTCAACGCCCGGACCCAGCGCCCGTTCATTCCCTTGCGCGACCACGAGGCCTTCATTCTGGCGGTGAAGCGCCATTCGGCCGGCGACGCAAGGCACTTGCCGCCACCCGAGGGGCAGGATAAAAGAACGCCACACGCGGCCTTTCCAACGACATCGAGACACGAGTGATGAAGATACGACCCGTAACGGCGGAAGAGAGGGCCGAATGGCCAAAGACTGTCGTCGTGCCGCTGGAAAAGCCCTTCGTCGATGAGCGCGGATCGATCCAGCCACTGGTCGATGTCCCCATGGAGTCCTGTGTCCTGATCAGTTCGAAGAAGGGCACCGTGCGGGCCAACCATTATCACCAGACCGACTGGCACTACTGCTATGTTCTGGACGGTGAGATCGAGTACTGGGAACGCCCGACCGGCAGCGATCAGGCGCCGGTCAAGACGGTGATCGGTCCCGGGACGATGTTCTTCACCGGTCCCATGGTGGATCATTCGATGGTGTTCACCAAGGACACCACCTTCTTGACTTTCGGCCGCAACAGCCGCTCGCAGGAGGTCTACGAGGCCGACGTGGTGCGTATTCCGCACCTTCCCCCGGTCGGCTGAGCCGGTGGTGTCCGGCAACGCCGCCTGTCGTCGTCGCACGGATTGCCGCCTGTGCGGCTCCGAGGCGTTGTCGATGGTGTTCGCTCTCGAACCGACGCCGCCCGCCAACGCCTTCGTTACCGAAGCCATGAAGGGTCGGCCGCAGCAAAGTTTTCCTCTCGACGTCTTCTACTGCGAGTGCTGCGGACACCTGCAGCTCCTCGACGTGGTCGATCCCCGCGAGCTGTTCGAGGACTATGTCTATGTCTCTGGGACCTCGCCGGTTTTCGTCAAGCACTTCGAAGATTACGCAGCCGAGGTGATCGACCGCTTCCGACCCGAGCCCGGCGGCCTGGTGGTGGACATCGGATCCAATGACGGCACATTGCTGTCGTTCTTCCGGCGGGCGGGATTCCGGGTCCTGGGCATCGACCCGGCGCGCGAGATCGCCGCCCGCGCCACCGAAGCCGGGATCGAGACCCGCTGCGGCTTCTTCACCGCCGGCGTGGCGAGCACCATCCGCGCCGAGCGCGGACCGGCGGCGGTGGTCACCGCCAACAACGTCTTCGCCCATATCGACGATCTCGGCGGGGTCGCCGACGGGGTGCGCGACCTGCTCGCGCCCGCCGGCGTGTTCGTGTTCGAGGTGTCCTACCTGGCCGACGTGATCGAAAAGACACTGTTCGACACCATCTACCACGAACATCTGGACTATCATGCCGTGCGCCCCCTCGTCGGGTTCCTGGAACGGCACGGGCTGGAGCTGATCGAGGCAATGCGGGTGCCCTCGCACGGGGGGTCGCTGCGCGCGGTGGCCCAGCTCAAGGGCGGCGACCGGCCGGTCGGGGCCTCGGTGGCCGAGGCACTGGCGGTCGAGGTGGCCATGGGCCTGGAGAGGGCCGACACCTACCGCGCCTTTGCCGGGCACATCAACGACCTGAAGAACGAACTGGCTGGACTGCTGCTGGCCTTGAAGGCCGAGGGCAAGCGGATCGCGGGATTCGGCGCGCCGGCCAAGGCAACCACGTTGATGCATCATTTCGGCCTGGGGGCCGACTTCATCGACTTCATCATCGACGATAGCCCGCTCAAGCAGGGGCTCTACACGCCCGGCCTGCACATCCCGGTGCTGTCCTCGGCCGCCATAGCCGAACACCGCCCCGACTACCTGTTGGTCCTGGCGTGGAACTTCGCGCCCTCCATCATCGCCAAGAACTCGGCCTTCCGCGACGTCGGTGGCCGGTTCATCGTTCCCTTGCCCAAACTCGAGGTGGTCTAATCATGGCCGAATTCCTGCTCAAGTCCGACATCGCCGAGATCGCCCAGAGGCTGGGCGAGGCCTCGCGCGATTTCTCGGGCAAGACGGTGCTGCTGACCGGCGGTCGCGGTTTTCTCGGCCGCTACTTCATGGACGTCTTCGCCTATCTCAACGAGCACGTGCTGGAGCAGCCCTGCCGCCTGGTCGCGCTGGACAACCTGATCACCGCCGGCAAGGAGGGGGCCGAGGTTCCCGACCTGCCCAACGTCACCTTCGTCAATCACGACGTGATCGAGCCCTTCCAGTGGGAAGGGCCGCTGCACTACGTCATTCATGCCGCCGGCATCGCCAGCCCGTTCTATTATCGCGCCTATCCGCTGGAAACACTGGAGGTGGCGGTCCGCGGCACCCGCAACATGCTGGAGCTGGCCCAGTGCCACCAGGCCCGCTTCACCTTCTTCTCGTCCTCCGAAATCTACGGCGATCCCGATCCGAAGCACGTGCCGACCCAGGAGAGCTACCGCGGCAACGTGTCGGCCCAGGGACCGCGCGCGTGCTATGACGAAAGCAAGCGGGTCGGTGAAACGCTGTGCTACATCTTCCACGAGAAGCACGGCACCGCCACCAATACCATCCGCCCGTTCAACGTCTTCGGCCCCGGCATGCAGGAGACCGACTACCGGGTGCTGCCCAATTTCGCCAACCGCATCAAGGCCAGCCAGCCGCTGAACATCTACGGCTCGGGCAATCAAACCCGGACCTTCTGCTACATCACCGATGCGATGGTCGGCTTCCTGCTGGTGATACTGCGGGGCGTCCCCGGCGAGCCCTACAACATCGGTAATCCCAAGCCCGAGATTTCGATGCTGGAGTTGGTCAAGCGCATCGAGTCCGTGCTGGGACGCAAGGTCGCGCACAACATCATCGAATACCCCGATTCCTACCCCGCCGACGAGCCCAACCGGCGCTGCCCGGACATCCGCAAGGCCCGGCTGCAGCTGAAATTCGAACCCAGTGTCGATCTCAACGAGGGCCTGCGGCGGTTCCTGACCTGGGCGGACAAGGTCTATACCGGCGAGGCGTGACGTGGAGTCCGGCGGCAAGGTGCGCCTGGGTCTGGTGGGCGCCGGCCGGTGGGGGCGCATCTACATCCGCGCCCTGTCCGGCTTGCCCGGCCTGACGCTGGCGGCGGTGGCCAGTTCCAATCCCGCTACCGTGACCTTGCTGAATCCTGACACTCGGCTGCACCCCGATGCCAGCGACATGATCAAGTCGGGCGGGCTCGACGGCGTGATCGTCGCCACCCCGCCCGATTCCCACGTCGCCATCGCCCGCATGGCGGTCTTGGCGGGGCTGCCGGTCCTGGTGGAAAAGCCGCTGGCCTACGACGCAGCCGAGGCCGCGGGACTGGCCGCCCTCGCCGCCCAACGGCGGGTGACGGTGTGGGTCGATCATATCCATCTGTTTTCACCGGCGTTTCGTCGCCTGAAGCGGATCGTCGCCGACCTGGGGCCGGTCCGTGCCATTCGTGGCTGCGCCGGAAGCCATGGCCCTTATCGGCGCGACACCTCGGTCTTGTGGGATTGGGGCGCACACGACGTCGCCATGTGCCTGGACCTTCTGGGTACCATGCCCGACCGGATGGAGGCGCGGGTGGTCGAGCGGCGTTCACTTGGCAACGGCGATACCGGCGAGACGGTGCGGCTCTGCCTGGGGTTCGGGCCGACGAGCGCCGATATCACGGTGGGGACGTTGATGGACAAGACCCGCCTGTTCGAGGTGGAATGCGCCGGCGGCACCGTGGTGTACGATGACGTGGGTCCGGTACGCCTGACCCGTGACGGCGACGAGGAACCGGTGGAGGCCGACCGGCCCTTGGATGTGGTATTGAGCGAATTCGGCGCTGCCGTCTCGGGGCATTCGGCCGATCTGTCTTCGCTCGCTCTGGGCATACGTGTTATCCAAGTCCTGGAACGCTGCCAGGCTGTGCTCGGCTAGGAACATCAGGAACGCCCCATGGACTTCAAGACCCTCTCCGTCGTCATCCCCTGCTATAACGAGGAACGCACGTTGGCCTCCATCGTCGATCGGGTGCTGGCCGCCGATCGGATGGGTCTGGGGATCGAGATCGTCATCGTCGATGACGGTTCGCGCGACAGGTCGGTGGAGGTGATGAAGACCCTGGCGGCGGAACACCCCGGGATCTCCTGCCATTACCACGGGGTCAACCAGGGCAAGGGCGCGGCGCTCAGGACCGGGTTCGAGAAGGCCACCGGCGACATCGTGGTGGTCCAGGACGCCGACCTGGAATACAGCCCGTCGGATTACCCGAAATTGCTGAAGCCCTTGCTGGACGGCCGCGCCGACGTGGTGTTCGGCTCGCGCTTCAAGGGCGGCGATGAGACCCGCGTGCTGTATTTCTGGCACTCCATCGGCAACAGGGTTCTGACGTTGGCGTCCAACATGTTCACCGATCTCAACCTCACCGACATGGAAACCTGCTACAAGGTGTTCCGGCGCGAGATCATCCAGGGCATCGCCATCGTCGAGAACCGCTTCGGCTTCGAGCCCGAGATCACCGCCAAGATCGCCCGCCTGAAGCCCAGGCCGCGCATCTACGAGGTCGGCATCTCCTATTCCGGCCGCACCTACGAGGAAGGCAAGAAGATCGGCTGGCGCGACGGCGTGCGCGCCCTCTACTGCATCGTCCGCTACAACCTGTTCGACTGATCCCATGTGCGGCATCGCCGGCAGCACCCGGGCGGATGCGGCGATCGTGGCGGCCATGGTGGCGCGGCTGGCCCATCGCGGCCCCGATGCCAGCGATGTCTGGACCGGCGAGGGGGTGGCGCTGGGGCACGCCCGCCTCGCCATCATCGACCTCTCGCCCGGCGGCGCCCAGCCCATGCGCTCCCCCTGCGGGCGCTGGGCCATCGCCTTCAACGGCGAGATCTACAATTACCGTGAGCTGAAGGCGGAGCTTGAAGCCAAGGGCGAATCCTTCGCCTCGACCAGCGATACCGAGGTGCTGCTGCGCCTGCTGATGCGCGAGGGGCTGGCGGCGCTGGACCGGCTGATCGGCATGTTCGCGCTTGCCCTGTGGGACGCGGAAAAGCGCGAGCTGCTGCTGGTGCGCGACCGCCTGGGGGTCAAGCCGCTGGTTTACGGATTGCTGCCCGGCGGCGGCATCGCCTTCGCCTCGGAGATCGAGGCGCTGCGCGCCCATCCCGGGCTGGACCTGTCCCTGGATCGCGAGGCGCTGTCGGGGTATCTCGCCTGCCTCTACGTGCCCGCCCCGCGCACCATCCATGCCGGCATTTCCAAGCTGCCGCCCGGGTCCTGGCTGACATGGCGCGACGGCGCGGTGGAGACCGGGCGCTGGTGGGCGCCGGCCTATACCGGCGAGCGCACCATCAGCATCGACGAGGCCGCCGAGGAGGTGCTGCCGCTGCTGGATTCGGCGGTGCGGCTGCGCCTGGTCGCCGATGTCGAGGTCGGCTGCTTCCTGTCGGGCGGCATCGATTCCTCGGTCATCGCCGCCCTGATGGCCAAGGCGGCGCGGGAGGCCGGGGCGCCGCCGCCGCGCACCTTCACCATGACCTTCGCCGAGAAGGCCTATGACGAGCGCGAGGCGGCCCGCGCGGTGGCCGACCACATCGGCTCGCGCCATGCCGAGCTGCCGGCGCGGCCGGAGGTGGCGGGGTTCCTCGACCACATGGTGCGGCTGTTCGGCGAGCCGTTCGGCAATCCCACCGCGCTGCTGATCCACGATCTGTCGAAGAAGGCCCGCGAGCACCTCAAGGTGGCGCTGGTGGGCGATGGCGGCGACGAGGTGTTCGCCGGCTATCCCCGCCACCAGGGCGGCCTGCTCGCCGCCCGCTACCGCGCCGTGGTGCCCGGACCGTTGCGCGGTCTGGCAGCGGCGGCGGCCGGGTTGATTCCGGAAAGCAGCTCGGGGCGCCACGCCTGGCGCCGTGCCCGCGAATTCCTGGCGGCCGGCGGGCTGCCCGCCGACCAGGCCTATGCCGCGTGGGTGGAATATTTCGATCCGGCCGAGCGTCGCGCTTTGCTGGGCGGCGCTTTGCCCGGCCGACCCGTCGCCGAGCTGTACCGCACCGCGCCCGGCGCCACGCCGCTGGATGCCATGCAGCAGACCGATTTGGTGTCGTTCCTGCCCGGCAATCTGCTGGCCTATGGCGATGCCATGAGCATGGCGGTGGCGCTGGAATTGCGGCTGCCCTTCCTCGACCACCGGCTGGTCGAGGCGGTGGGGCGCATCTCCGCCGCCACCCGCTTCGCCGCCGGCAAGAAGACCATCCTGAAGGCGGTGGCGCGCCGGTTGCTGCCGCCCGAGATCGTCGATCGGCCCAAGCTGGGCTTCAATCCGCCCATGGGCCTGTGGCTGAAAAACGAGCTGAAGCCGCTGGTGGCCGAGCGCCTGACCCCGGCCCGCATGGCGGCGCTGGGGCTGGAATCGGCGCCGGTGGCGGCGCTGCTGGCCGAGCACGCCGGCGGCCGGCGCGACCATTCCCTCAAGGTGTGGGCGTTGCTGGTCCTCGAGGCCTGGGCGCGGGGGCAGGGGATCTAGCGTCGGTGTGGCATGCCCACACGTCGAAGATCCTGTATTCGGCGACCCGGTCGTGGTGGGCGCGGAAGGTGGTTTGGAAGCGCTTGTTGAAGGCCGGCTCGTAGTAATAGCCGTTGAGGGTGAAGGGCGGCTCGCCGTGGGGCAGCAGCCACAGGTCGGTATGGCAGGTCTCCAGCCGGCGGTAGGTCTCCTCGGGCATGGGGATGCGCAGCCAGCCCAGTTCCATCACCGTGTTGAGGTCCAGCGTGTAGGGATGCCCCGCCGCCGCCAGCAGCGAGCGGTAGGCATACAGGCGCACGTTCAGCGGATCGCCGACGGTGACCCCGCCCAGGCCCATCTGGATGCGCTTGCCCGGGAAGTCGGCCATGATCTGGCGGATGTCGGCGGTGGCGGCCCGCGCCTCGTCCCAGTCCAGCGCCTTGAAGAAGCGGCGCTCCTGCTGCCAGGCCAGGCCCAGGCACAGGGCGGCGGCGGCGGCCAGGGCGGCGGCGGTGCGCCGCCGTGCCGCCCCGGCCGCCGCCAGGGCGCGCAAGCTCAGATCCACCATCGGCGCCACGAAGGGCAGGTAATAGTAATGCCCGGCGCCGGGCTTGGTGGCCGGTGCCAGCATCAGCACCACCATGGCCGAATAGGTGCCGAGATACAGCCACAGCCGCCAGCCGGCGGTGCGCCACGCCTGGCGCCCGGCCAGCAGCCAGGCGGCCAGCGGAATGGCGAGGTAGAAGCCGAACTTCAGGGCCAGCTTGGAGAAGGCGAACCAGGTGTTCTCCTTGCCCGCCATGGGCGCCATCATCGCCAGGTACTCCTGGAACGGCACCGAGGGATGGGCGAAGGGCAGCGCCGCCACCAGCAGCGCCGCCGCGCCCGAGACCAGAATGCGCCGCACCGGGTCGCCGGCCAGGTGGAACAGGGCGACCGGCAGGATGAAGACCGGCGCGGTCACCTTGAAGCCGATGGCGGCGCCGGCGCACAGGCCCAGCAGCGCGCTGGCCTTCCAGCCGCCGCCGCGCTCGCCCCAGGCCACGGCGGCCACCGCCAGCGCGGTCAGCACCGCCACCGGCATGTCGGGGCGGGGCACCACCGTCATGTTGAGGTGGGTGAGGAAGGCCCAGGCGGCGAAGGCGGCGGCGAGGGCCATGGCCACGACGCCCTGGCGGCGGTGGCGCAGCGCCACGACGACGGGCAGCAGCACCGCCGCCAGCGACGCCGCCATCCGCCCGCTCGCCACCGAATCGCCGAACAGCCATTGCGGCAGGGCGGTGAGGAAGAAGATCAGCGGCCCGTGGACATGGGTGACGCGGTCGGGCGAATCGAGGCCGCGATAGACCGGCAGGCCCTCGATCAGGAACCGGGCCATGATTGTCAGGCTGGATTCGTTGAGTTCGACGTAGCCGGGATAGAGCTGGTAGGTGATCACCACCGCCAGCAGGTTGCCGACGCCCCACAAGGCGATCACCGCCGCCGCCCAGACCAGCCAGCGCGGCAGGGCCGCGCCGCGTCCGATGCCATCCGTCGAAATGCTCATGCCCGGTTCCTAGAACATTCGGCGGGCCGGCGCAATTGTGATACATCAGGGGCCGGTGAACATCCGCGGCGGGACAAGCATGAAACTGGTCATTCTTGCCGGCGGCCTGGGCACGCGCATCAGCGAGGAAACCGTGGTGCGGCCCAAGCCCATGGTGGAGATCGGCGGCAAGCCGATCCTCTGGCACATCATGAAGGGCTATTCCGCCCACGGCATCAACGAATTCGTCGTCTGCCTGGGCTACAAGGGCTACATGATCAAGGAGTATTTCGCCAACTACTTCCTGCACATGGCCGACGTCACCATCGACCTGGCCGGCAACAGCCTGGAGGTCCACCAGACCGCCGCCGAGCCGTGGAAGGTGACCCTGGTCGAGACCGGCGAATCCACCATGACCGGCGGTCGCCTGCGCCGCGTGCGGGACTATCTCAACGGCGAGGATTTCTGCTTCACCTACGGTGACGGCGTGGCGGACGTGAACATCACCGAGCTGCTCGCCTTTCACCGCGCCCACGGGGCTAAGGCGACGGTGACGGCGGTGCAGCCGGCCGGCCGCTTCGGGGTGCTCGAGATGGAGGACGACGTGGTGCGCGCCTTCGACGAGAAGCCCCACGGCGACGGCAACTGGATCAACGGCGGCTTCTTCGTGCTGAAGCCCGACGTCTTCGACCTGCTGGAGAACGATTCCACGGTGTGGGAGAAGAAGCCGCTGGAAACCCTGGCCGCCGCCGGCGAGCTTCGGGCCTACCGTCACCGCGGCTTCTGGTACGCCATGGACACGGTGCGCGACAAGCAGCACCTGGAATCCCTGTGGGCGGCGGGCAAGGCCCCCTGGCGGACATGGTAGGGGCGGACGTGATGAGCGCGGTCGATCCCGGCTTCTGGCGCGGCAAGTCGGTCTTCCTGACCGGCCATACCGGCTTCAAGGGGGCGTGGCTGTCGCTGTGGCTGGCCCGCCTGGGCGCTTCCGTGCATGGTTACGCCCTGGAGCCGCCCAGCACGCCCAACCTGTTCGACCTCGCCCGAATCGGCCAGGCGGTCACCGACACCCGCGCCGATCTGCGCGACCTCGACGCGCTGCTGCGGGCCATGGACGACGCCCGCCCCGACGTGGTCATCCACATGGCGGCGCAATCGCTGGTGCGACCCGGCTACGAGGACCCCGCCGGCACCTTCGCCACCAACCTGATGGGCACCGTGCATGTGCTGGAGGCGGCGCGGCGGCAGCCGAACCTGGGCGTCGCCCTGATGATCACCACCGACAAGTGCTACGAGAACCGCGAGTGGGTGTGGGCCTACCGCGAGGACGAGCCCATGGGCGGCTTCGACCCCTACTCCGCCTCGAAGGGCTGCGCCGAGCTGGCCATCTCCGCCTATCGCCGCTCGTTCTTCGCCGCCGGCGGGGCGCGCATCGCCTCGGCACGGGCGGGAAACGTGATCGGTGGCGGCGACTGGGCCCGCGACCGCCTGGTGCCCGACATCATGGTGGCGCTGGCCGAGGGGCGGCGCCCGTTCATCCGCAATCCCGAGGCGGTGCGCCCATGGCAGCACGTGCTGGAGCCGCTGTCGGGCTATCTGGTGCTGTGCCAGAAATTGTGGCGCGACCCGTCCCTGGCCGAGGGTTGGAATTTCGGCCCCGCCGACGAGGATGCCCGCCCGGTCCGCTGGATCGCCGACCGCCTGTGCGCCCTGTGGGGCGAGGGCGCCGGCTGGGACACCCAGCCCACCCGGCAGCCCCACGAGGCCCATCACCTCAGGCTGGACTGCTCGAAGGCCCGGGCGCGCCTGGGCTGGCGGCCGCGCTGGGATTTGGGAGCGGCGCTGGAGCGGATCGTGGCGTGGTACGGGTCGCAGGCCGGCGGCGCCGATGCGCGGGCGCTGACCGAAACCCAGATCGCCGCCTACGACTCAGCCCAGGGCGGCGCAGATGGAATCGGGCGACAGGCCGTGGGCGGCCAGCAGCTGGTCGGGTGAGCCGTAATCGTGGATGAATTGGTCCTTCAGGCAGAAGGCCTGGAGGCGGCAGCGCGCCTGGCTGTCCCAGGCGATCTCCTTGACCTGGGCGGCCAGGCCGCCATGGGCCACGTGCTCCTCGATCACCGCCACGCTTGCGAAGGCGCCCAGGACGTCGGCGATGCCGGCCCGATCCAGCGGCTTCAGGGTGTGGACCGAGGCCACCGACACCTTGCGCCCCAGGGCGCGCATCCGCTCCGCCACCTGGAACGCCATCGCCATGATCGGCCCATGGGCCAGCAGGCACAGATCGGTCCCGTCGCGGACCAGCCAGCGCAGCCGGCCGAACACGAACGGCTCGGCCCCCCTGGTGAGGTCGGGCTCGCCGGCCTTGCCGAGGCGGAGATAGATCGGCCCGCCGTCGTTGGCGGCACAGAAGCGGGTGGCCTGGGCGGTCTCGGCCGGGTCGCAGGGGCTCAGCACCCGCATGTTGGCCAGCGAGCAGGCCAGGGCCAGATCCTCCTGCGCCTGATGGGTGGTGCCCAGGGTGGAATAGGCCAGACCCGCCCCCATGCCGACCACCGTCACCGGCAGGTTCTGGTAGCACAGATCGTCGCGCACGAACTCGAACGGCCGGTACAGGCTGAAGGTCGCCATGGTGTAGACGAAGGGCCGCAAGCCCTTCAGCGCCATGCCGGCGGCGATGCCGATCATCGCCTGCTCGGCGATGCCGACATTGAGGAAGCGGCCGGGCGCCACCTGCTTCAGCTGCGGCAGCTTGCCGCCGGGCAGCACGTCGGCGCCGATGGAGACGATGCGCGGATCGGCCAGGGCGATCTCGTACAGGGTGTCGGCGAAGGCGTTGCGCATCAGGCCAGCTCCGCCATGGCGGCGGCGAATTCGTCGGGCTTCGGGCGCTTGTAGTGCCAGGCCACCGAATCGGCCATGAAGCTCACCCCCTTGCCCTTGACCGTATCGCACACCAGCATCATCGGCCGGGTGCCGTCGCGGCCGCGCACCGCCTGGACCATGGCGGCGCCGTCATGGCCGTCCACTTGCGCCACCTGCCAGCCGAAGCCGGCGAATTTGGGCGCCAGCGGATAAAGGGCGGGATGGGTGTCGCGGGTGCGGTCGGAACAGCTCTGCCAGCCGTTGGCATCCACATAGGCCACCAGGTTGGACGCCCCCAGCGAGGCGGCCAGCAGCACCGCCTCCCAGGTCGAGCCCTCGTGCAGCTCGCCGTCGCCCAGCAGGCAGTGGACCAGCCCGCCGCCGCCCTTCACCGATTCCGCCAGCGCCATGCCCACGGCCATGGCGAGGCCGTGCCCGAGCGAGCCGGTCGAGGCGGCGATGCCGGGATTGCCGCAATCGGGATGGGCCCCCAGCATGCCGCCCGAGGTGCAATAATTGTCCAGCGCATGCTTCGGCAGCACGCCCAGATCCTCCAGCACCACGTATTGCATGATGGCGCCGTGGCCCTTGGACATCAGGAAGGTGTCGGTGTCCGTTTTCAGGCCGTTATAGACGGCATCGACGATCTCGGTGCAGGAGAACGCGGTGGCGATGTGCAGCGCCTGCACCCGCTGCGACACCTCCAGCACCCGGCGGCGGTAGCGCCGGCAGCGTTCGGCGGAACGGGCCGGATCGAAGCTGTTGCTGATCACCGCACGAACGCCTTGATGGTGTCGATGACATGGGCGAGGCCGGGCTCGCCGATGCCGGGGAACACCCCCAGCCAGAAGGCGTCGCGCATCACCTTGTCGGAGCGGGACAGCTCGCCCACGCCGCGCCAGGTGCGCCCCTGCATGAAGGGCTGGCGGATCAAATTGCCGGCGAACACCAGACGGGTGCCGATGCCGTGGCCGTTGAGGTGGATCAGCAGGTCCTCGCGGCTGAACTTGACGCCGTCCTGCAGCGCCAGGGGGAAGCCGAACCACGACGGCTCCGACCCGGGCGTCGCCTCGGGCAGGATGAAGACGTCCCGCAGATCCGAAAGCCCGTCCCTCAGCGCCGCGAAATTGGCCCGCCGCGCCGCGATGAAGCCCTCCAGCCGGTCGAGCTGGGCGAGGCCGACGGCGGCCTGCATGTCGGTGATCTTGAGGTTATAGCCGGCATGGGAATAGACGTATTTGTGGTCGTAGCCGGCGGGCAGCTCGCCCAGCTGCCACTCGTAGCGGCGCTTGCAGGTGTTGTCCCTGCCCGGCGGGCAATAGCAGTCGCGGCCCCAGTCGCGCATGCTCTCCATGGCGCGGCGGATCAGCGGCCGGTCGGTGAACACCGCGCCGCCCTCGCCCATGGTGATGTGGTGGGCGGGATAGAAGGACAGCGTGCCGATGTCGCCGAAGCCGCCCACCGGCTTGCCCCTCCAGGTGGCGCCCAGGGCATCGCAGCAATCCTCGATCACCCACAGGTCGTGTTTCTTCGCCACCGCCATGACGGCGTCGAGGTCGAACGGATTGCCCAGGGTATGGGCCAGCATGATGGCGCGGGTCCTCGGCCCGACGGCCTCCTCCAGCCGGCTCATGTCCATGTTGAAGGTGGGCAGGTGGACGTCCAGGAACACCGGCACCAGCCCGTATTGCAGCGCCGGGGCCAGGGTGGTGGGAAAGCCGGTGGCGCAGGTGATGATCTCGTCGCCGGGCTTCAGGGCCTTGTCCTTGAACAAGGGCGAGGTCAGGGCCGCCAGCGCCACCAGGTTGGCGCTTGAGCCGGAATTGACGGTGAGCACGTGCTTGGTGCCAAGGATGGCCGCCAGCCGTTTCTCGAAGGACTCGTTGAAGCGCCCGGTGGTGAGCCAGAACTCCAGCGCGGATTCGGTCAGCGCCTGCATCTCCTCGGGTCCGAAGACGCGGCCCGAGACCGGGACGGATGGCTTGGCGGGGTCGAAGCGGGAGCGGTCGGCGTGGACCACGCTCCAGTATTCACCGACGAGGTCGAGGATCTGGCGGCGCAGGGATTCGGCGTCGGACATCGTGGGATATTTGCTCTTCACTTTTGCCGGGGCGGCGGCCAGGATGCCGCGAGCGCGAAGTTTGGCACCCGCCCCCACCCCGCGCAATATGATTCGGCCCAGCTTCGAGCCCGCTCCGCCATGTCCTCCAGTCCTTCCATTTCCCAGCGCGCGGTGGTGACCGGGGCCTCCGGCTTCATCGGTTCCGCGGTGGTGCGCGCCCTCCTGGCGCAAGGCTGGGCGGTGGCGGCGCTGGCGCGGCCCGACTCCCATCTGGCGCGGCTGGGCGGGGATGTGGATCGGGTGACGGTGATCCGCGGCCGGCTGGCCGAGCCCGAATCCTACCGGGCGGCGCTGGCCGACTTCGCCCCGGCGGTGGCCATCCACTGCGCCTGGGACGGCATCTCGGGGGCCACCCGCGATTCCATCGCCCAGGCCACCAATTACGTCGATTCCCTGGCCTTTCTCGATGCCTGCCGTCAGGCCGGGGCCGGGTCGTGGATCGGGCTGGGCTCGCAGGCCGAATACGGCGTGCCCGACCGCCGCCTGGACGAGGCCCAGCCCTGCGCGCCCACCACCCTCTACGGCGCGGTCAAGCTCGCCACCGGCCAGACCGCCGGGCTGGCGGCGGCCAAGGCGGGAATGCGTTTCGCCTGGGTCCGGGTGTTCCACGTCTATGGACCCGGCGATTCCCCCACCTTCATGGTGCCGGCGCTGATCGAGAAGCTGCTGGCCGGCGAGCGTCCGGCGCTGACCGCCGGCACCCAGATCTGGGATCTGCTGCATGTGGACGACGCCGCCGCCGCCATCGTCCACATCGCCGCCCACCCCGATCTCGAAGGCGTGTTCAACCTGGGTTCGGGCGATCCCCGCACCATCCGCGCCATCGCCGAGGATGTGCGCGACGCCGTGGACCCGGCATTGCCGCTGGGCTTCGGCGAGGTCGCCATGGCCCCCAACGGCCCCACCCACCTGGAGGCCGACATCGGGCGGCTGCGGGCCTCGGGCTGGAGTCCGGCCATCCCCTGGACGGACGGCGTGGCGGCGACGGTCGCCTGGCACCGCGCTCGCAAGGAGCAGTCATGACGCGCAAGATCATCAGCATCGTCACGGCGGTCTTCAACGAAGAGGACAACGTCGAGGAATGCCACAAGGCGGTCCGGGCCCTGTTCGACGGGCCGCTGGCGGATTACGACTTCGAGCACATCTTCGCCGACAATTGCTCCACCGACCGCACCGTCGAAATTCTCAGGCGCATGGCCGAGGCCGAGCCGCGCATCAAGGTGATCCTCAACGCCCGCAATTTCGGACCCATGCGCTCGTCGTTCAATGCCCTGATGGCGACCTCGGGCGATGCCGCCGTGCCGCTGCTGGCCGCCGACCTGCAGGACCCGCCCGAGCTGATCGTGGAGTTCGTGAAGAGGTGGGAGGAGGGCTTCGAGGTGGTCCACGGCGTGCGCGAGGCGCGTGACGAGGGCCGGGTGCTGTCGGCGGTGAAGGCGGTCTATTACCGCACCGTGTCGCAGCTCTCGTCGGTGCAGGTGCCGCCCAATGTGGGCGAGTTCCAGCTCATCGACCGCAAGGTGGTCGAGGCGTTGCGGAGCTTCGACGACCACTATCCCTATCCGCGCGGCATGATCGCCCGCTGCGGCTTCAGGACCACCGGCATTCCCTACCGGGTCAAGGCCCGCGCCCGCGGGATGTCGAAGAACCGGGTATGGAACCTGATCGACCAGGGCATGAACGGTCTGGTTTCCACCTCCAACGTGCCCTTGCGCGTCTCGATGATCGCCGGCCTGGTGATCTCGGTGCTGGCGATTTCCTTCGCCATCCTGGAACTCTTCATCAACCTGCTCTTCTTCCGCGAGTTCCAGGCTCCCGGCATCGGCCTGCTGATCACCGCCCTGTTCTTCTTCTCGGGCGTCCAGCTGTTCTTCATCGGCGTGCTGGGGGAATACATCGGCTCCATCCATGCCCAGGTGCGCGGCGGCCCCTTGGTGGTCGAACGCGGCCGGATCAATTTCTGACATGGCGGGGGCGCTGGCCGGCAAACGGGTCCTCGTCACCGGCGCCGCCGGCATGCTGGGCCGTGCCTTCGCCGAGAGTCTCGCGGCCTATCCCTGCACCGTGATCGCCCGATCGCATGCCGCGCTGGACGTCACCGACCGCGCGGCGGTGCTGGCGGAAACGGCGGACATCGCCGTCCACTGCGCCGCCGACGTGAACGCCGAGCGCTGCGAGACCCAACCCGAGGAAACCCGCCGCATCCAGGTGGAGGGGACGCGCAACGTCGCCGCCCTGGGCGCCCGGGTGCTCTATCCGCAATCCTTCCTGATCTTCGACGGCTCTCATCTGCCCATCGACGAGGCGACGCCGCCCAACCCGCTGTCGGTCTACGGCCGCGCCAAGCTCGAGGCCGAGCGGCTGCTGCCGCCGGAATCCCTGGTGGTGCGCATGGCCGGGTTCTTCGGCGGCGAGGAGGCGGACAAGAACTTCGTCGGCCTGTTCACCCGCAAGCTGGCCCAGCTGCTGGCCGAGGGCGCGGAGTCCTATGGGGTCGGCGACCGGGTGTGGCAGCCGACCTGGACCGTGGACCTGGCCCGCAACTGCGCCCTGCTGCTGGACGAGGGCCGCCAGGGCGTCTACACCATGTCCTGCCACGGCGAGGCGTCGTTCTGGGAGCTGGCGACCGCCTGCGTCGAGGAGCTGGGCGTCGGTCACCGGATCCGCATCGACAAGGTGCCGGCGTCCCAGGTCGCCGGCGGCGAAAGGGCGAAGCGCCCCGCCCGCGCGGTGATGGACAACGCCCGCCTGCGCGCCGAAGGCCTTGACCGCATGCGCCCGTGGCGCGAGGCCCTGGCCGAATACCTGGCCCGTCCCTATTTCCAGGCGCTGTTCGCGCCCTACCGCTAAGGAATCGCCATGAAGCTGGTCACCCCCGCCGACGTCCCCGTCCTCGGTCCCGTTCAAAGCCGGGTGGCCATGGCCGCCATGACCCGCTCGTTCGCCGCCGATCACCTGGCCACCCAGGCGATGCTGGACTATTACCGCCGCCGCGCCGCCGACGGAGTCGGGCTGATCCTCACCGAGGGGGTGATCATCCATCGTTCCGGCGACGGCTACAACAACACCCCCCACATCGAAACCGACGCCCAGGCGGAAAGCTGGCGGCCGGTGGTCGCGGCGGTGCAGGCGGCCGGCGCCCGCATCGCCTGCCAGCTCTGGCATTGCGGCCGCATCTCGCACTCCGACTACACCGGCGCCGCGCCGGTCAGCTCCACCAGCCGCGCCGCCGAAGGCATCAACCGCCAGAACGACAAGCCCTTCGGCACCCCGCGGGCGCTGGAGGCCGGCGAGATGGCGACCGTCTACGGTTATTACACGGACGCGGCCAAGCGCGCCTTGGCGGTGGGCTTCGACGCGGTGCAGCTGCATTTCGGCCACGGCTACCTGGCCGACCAGTTCCTCGACGCCCGCGTCAACGACCGCACCGATTCCTATGGCGGCTCGGTGGAGAACCGCTGCCGCTTCGTGCTGGAATGCCTGGAGGCGGTGATGGCGGCGGTGCCGGCCGGCCGGGTGATGGTGCGCATCAGCCCGTCGCGCGAGATGAACGGCCCCTACGACTGGCCCGACATGGAGGCGATGCTGGACCACCTGCTGCCCGCCTTCGCCGCGAGGGGGTTGCGGATGCTCGACATCTCCTGCGCCGCCGCCGATTACCACAAGACCTCGGGGCGGGTGATCCGCATGGTGCGGCCGAAATGGCAGGGCCTGCTGATCGGCGGCGCCTCGCTGACGCCGGAGCAGGGCGAGGCCGAACTGCGGGACGGTCTGGTGGACATGGTGACCTGGGGCCGCGCCCTGATCGCCAATCCCGATTTCGTCTCCCGGGTCAGGTCCGGGCGCGGGCTGGAGGCGTTCGACCGCGCCATGCTGGGCGAGTTGAGGTGAGCATGGATACCCTGTCCCGCCTTGCCGCCGCCGGCATCGTCAGCCCCCGCGATCCGGCCGCCGCCGCCGGCTCGCCGCCCGATTCCGACCAATTCGCGGCGCATCTGGTGTGGTGCGGCCCGGCCCCGCTGATGCCGGGCCGGCCCTACGTCTTCCGCCTGGGCGGCCTGTCCACCGGGGTGCAGGTCACCCACATCAAGTACCGCATCGGCCCCGGCGGCGGCGAGCACCTGGCCGCCACCCGCCTGTCGGCCGGCGAGGCGGCGGTGGTGAACATCGCGCTCGATCGCCCGCTGCCCTTCGTCCCCTTCGCCGCCGATCCCGAACGCGGTGCCTTCACGATGGTGGAGGGCGGCAAGGACATCGCGGTGGGCGCCATCGACTTCGCGCTCCGGCGCGCCGACAACGTGCACTGGCAGGCTTTGGCAGTGGACAAGCGCTCGCGCGCCGCCCTCAAGGGGCAACGGGGCTGCGTCGTCTGGCTGACCGGGCTGTCCGGCTCGGGCAAGTCGACCCTGGCCAACCACGTCGAGCGGCGCCTGCTGGCCGAGGGGCGCCACACCTATCTGCTGGACGGCGACAACGTCCGCCACGGCCTCAACAAGGATCTGGGCTTCACCGACGAGGCCCGGGTCGAGAACATCCGCCGCATCGCCGAGGTGGCCAAGCTGTTCGTCGATGCCGGCCTGATCGTGCTGACCGCCTTCATCTCGCCGTTCCGGGCCGAGCGGCGCCTGGCCCGCGACCTGGTCGAGGACGGCGAGTTCGTCGAGATCTTCGTCCACGCCCCCATCGAGGAATGCGAGCGCCGCGACCCCAAGGGCCTCTACAAGAAGGCGCGCGAGGGCAAGATCAAGAACTTCACCGGCTTCGATTCCCCCTACGAGGTGCCGGAAAGCCCCGAGCTGGTGCTCGATACCGCCGCCGAGAGCCCGGAGGTCCTGGCCGAACGCATCGTCGAGGAATTGCGCCGGCGCCGGGTGGTCTGACCGTGCCGCTGTTGCTAATGCGCCGGTCGGTCGCGAACGGTATATATGCGAAGCGGCCCGTTGTGCAGCCTACACACCTTGAAGAGTGCCGATGTGATCCGCCTCCTGGAGGCCGATGGCTGGACCCTGGACAGGTCTCGCGGTTCGCTCGGCCCGTCAAACGGCCCGCATTTTCTCGATCCGTCCCTCGCCGCTGACGAGGGGGTTGCAGCGCTCTCCCAGCGGTTCCTTTTTCGCCTGTCGGCACGGAAATTCATAAGACAAGCATTTTCCCGTCAGTCGCGGTCATAACCGGCAGCGGCAAAGTAGTTCAGGCATTCGGCTTGGGTGAAGGTATCGATGCCCCGGCCGATGGCTGCCCAGAGGTCATCCTTGGTTCGGGCCGCGGTCTTCTTGAGGAAGCTCTTGAGCTTCGAGACGGCCATCTGAAGTCGGGGCTGTAGGGCGGCAGGAAATGCAACTCCGCCCCCGTCGCCTCGATGGCGGTCCGCACGGCGGCGAGCTTATGGGCGGGCAGATTGTCCATGATCACGACATCACCGGGACCATGGGCGCCGTCATGCCGCCCAGCCTGAGGGCACCGACGAAGGTGGTGGTCTTCCCGTGTCCGTGTGGCACCGGCGCCCGGCATCGCTCACCACGGGGTGCCCGGCCGCTGCTGCTCGGCGGCGTGTGCTGTTCTTTTTGAAGGCCATGCCGTGGCGGTCCAACAGGCGCCATACGGTGCTGTGGGCGACCCGCAGCCTGTGCGTCGCCTCCAGATGGTCCACGATCTCCATCAAGGTGATGTCCGGCGTCTTGTCGATCAGGCCCAGGATTTTCGCAGCATGGGCCTCCATCCGGTGCGAGTGGCGATCGCCGCCGAGAGGTTTGGGATCGGCAAGTCCGTCCCGGCGCCAGCGGCTCACCCATTTGATCGCCGTCGAGGCGGCCACCCCGAAACGCTTCGCTGCCGAGCGGCAGGATTGCCCATCCTCCACGGCGGCAATCAGGCGCTGGCGCAGCTTTTTGGAAAGCGGTGCGGTCATGCGGGCTGGCCTCCCTCACCGGCCCATATCCCGAATCAGATTTTAGCCCCTTTGGCAATCCCCCGCGATTCCGTCAAAGCGGTCAATGCTCTATCCAGGGGGACCGAATGGGCATCCACAAGAATGCCCGCCAGACACCGGCGGGTCGAGAGGTTCTGGTACGGCGGGTCCTGGACGAGGGGCAGACCCCCATGGCGGTGGCCACCGCCATGGGGGTCTGCGTCAGGACTGTCCGCAAATGGGTCCGGCGCTTCTCCGCCGAAGGCGTCGCGGGCTTGCAGGACCGCTCATCGCGTCCACATCGAACACCCAGGCAGACGCCCGCCCACATCGCCGAGCAGATTGCGACGCTACGCCGCCAGCGCCGGACGGGCGGCGAGATCGCCACCGCCCTGGGCCTGTCGCGGGCGACCGTGTTCCGCACCCTGGCGCGCCTGGGCATGAACCGCCTGAAGTCGCTGGAACCGGCCGAGCCGGTGCGCCGCTATGAGCGTGACGCGCCCGGCGAAATGATCCACATCGACATCAAGAAGCTGGGGCGTTTCGCCAAGACCGGCCACCGCATCACCGGGCAGCATGCAGGCCACGATCGTAGCCGTGGCGCGGGCTGGGAGTTCGTCCATGTCTGCATTGACGACGCCTCCCGCATCGCCTTCACCAAGATCATGGCCGACGAGAAGAAGGAAAGCGCGGTCGCCTTCCCGGAGGCGGCGCTCGCCTACGACGCCAGCCTCGGGATGACCGGTGACAACGTCATGCGACTCCACAGCTAGCCATCTTCGAGGTGGAACAGGCCCGCCAGGCCGACCAATAGGGCAACCATGGCCGGGCTCCAGGCCGCCAGCGCTTGCGGCAGCGTCGAGGACAGGCCGAAGGCGTAGACCACGCGGGTGAACAGGTAGATGCCGAAGCCGGCGCCGACGCCGCCGGCGATGCGGCCCAGCAGGCCGCCGGCGCGCAGGTTGGGCCTGAGCGAGAAGATGGCGGCCATCAGCACCATGGCGCAATAGAGCAGCGGCGAGGCCAGCAGCGACTGGAAGTACATGCGGTGCTTGGTGGCGGCGAAGCCGGCCTTCTCGAAGAAGGCGATGAAGGCGGGCAGCTGCCAGAAGCTCATGGTCTCGGGCGCGGCGAAATTGTCGTGCACCCGCTCCAGGGTGAGCTGGGTCGGCAGGGTCAGCGTTTCGTGGTGGAGCGAGGGCTTGCCGCCCTCCATCACCCACACGTCGGCCAGCTCGAAGGCGCCCGGCACCAGCCGCCCGGTGGTCGCCGCGATGCGCTGGGAGAAACGCTCGCCGCCCTCGAACAGGAAGATGTGGACCTGCCGGAGTTCCAGCTCGAGCCCGACCTGGCGCACCTCGTCGGCATGCACCACCGCCTGCTGGCGCTCGTCGCCCTCGCGCAGCCACAGCCCCATCTCGGAGACGTCGAGGGCGCTGCCGCGGCCCAGCAGCACTTCGTCCTGCAGCCGTTCGAACCGGCCGTACATGGCCGCCGCCATGGGGTTGAAGGCGGTCATCTCGAAGATCCCGAGCGCCGCCACCACCGCCAGCACGGGGGTCAGGAACTGCCACACCGAGACGCCGGTCGAGCGCGCCACCACCAGCTCGTGGGTGCGGGTCAGCCGCCAGAAGGTCAGCATGGCGCCGATCATCACCGCGAAGGGCAGCACCGTGTGGACCATCTGCGGCAGCTTCAGGATGGCCATGCCGACCAGGGTGACGATGCCCAGCTGGGCCTGCCCGGCGGCGCGGCGGATCAGTTCGATGATGTCGAACAGCAGCACAACGCCCATGATGGCCGCCAGAACGGTGCCGAACGCCACCAGGAACTGGCGGCCGATATAGGTGCTGAGGATGGGCGAATAGCGCATGGGCCGCATTATAATGGGAAGCGGGTCCGGCGGAAGCATCTTGCGCCGGGGCGCCCCAATGGGCAAAACGGCGACGGCAAGGAGAGGCGGAATGGTCACACTCACGCGCATCTACACCAGGGGCGGCGACAAGGGCCAGACCTCGCTGGGCGACGGCACCCGGGTCGGCAAGCACGCGCTGCGGGTCGAGGCCTACGGCACGGTGGACGAGGCCAATGCGGTGATCGGCCTCGCCCGGCTGGATACCGCGGCCGAACCGCAGGCCGACGCCATGCTGGCGCGCATCCAGAACGACCTGTTCGACCTGGGCGCCGATCTGTGCAATCCGGCCGCCGAGGGCGAGGCGCCGGGCCAGGCGCTGCGCATGGTCCAGCCCCAGGTGGACCGCCTCGAGGCCGAGATCGACGCCATGAACCAGAGCCTGGCGCCGCTCACCTCGTTCATCCTGCCGGGCGGATCGCCGGCCTCGGCCCGCCTGCATCTGGCGCGCACCGTGGTGCGCCGGGCCGAGCGCCTGATGGTCGCCCTGGCCGAAGCCGAGCCGGTCGGTCCCGCCGCCATCGCCTACGTCAACCGGCTGTCCGATCACCTGTTCGTCCTGGCCCGGCGGATGAACGGCAACGGCGCCGCCGACGTGCTGTGGACTCCCGGCGCCAACCGCGGGTGAGCCCCGCCGGGGCGTGTCGTTGACATCGACCCGGGGGCATCCTATTGTGCAATGCAATACCCAGTTACGCCGGGCGATGCATCGCCGTTGCCCCGGGCGCCGAGTGAGGGATCGCGAGGACCATGAAGGTACTGGTCGCCGTCAAGCGCGTCATCGACTACAACGTCAAGATCAGGGTCAAGTCGGACAATTCGGGGGTGGAGACGGCGAACGTCAAGTTCTCCATGAACCCGTTCGACGAGATCGCGGTGGAAGAGGCGGTGCGCCTCAAGGAAGCCGGCAAGGTCGCCGAGATCGTGGTGGTTTCCATGGGTCCGGCGGCGGCGCAGGAGACCATCCGCACCGCCCTGGCCATGGGCGCCGACCGCGGCATCCTGGTGCAAAGCGACGATGAGCTGCAGCCGCTGGCGGTGGCCAAGCTGCTGAAGGCGGTGGCGGACAAGGAGCAGCCGGCGCTGGTCATCCTCGGCAAGCAGGCCATCGACGACGATTCCAACCAGACCGGCCAGATGCTGGCGGCGCTGCTGGGCTGGTCCCAGGGCACCTTCGCCTCGAAGGTCGAACTGGGCGACGCGGCGGTGGTCACCCGCGAGGTGGACGGCGGTCTCGAAACCCTGTCGCTCAAGCTGCCGGCGGTGATCACCACCGATCTGCGCCTCAACGAGCCGCGCTACGCCTCGCTGCCCAACATCATGAAGGCGAAGAAGAAGCCCATCGAGACCCTGGCCCCGGCCGATCTGGGGGTGGACACCGCGCCGCGCCTGGTCACCCTGAAGGTCGAGGAGCCGGCCAAGCGCCAGGCCGGCATCAAGGTGCCCGACGTCGCCGCCCTGGTGGACAAGCTGAAGAACGAAGCGAAGGTGATCTGAGATGGCCGTCCTCGTCATCGCCGAGCATGAGGCCGGCACGCTGAAAGCCGCCACCCTCAACACCGTCACCGCCGCCGCCCGCATCGGCGGCGACATCCACCTGCTGGTCGCCGCCGCCCCCGGTTCGGCCGCGTTGGCCCAGGCCGGCGCCGCCATCGCCGGCATCGCCAAGGTCATCGTCGCCGAGAATTCCGCCTACGAACACCACCTGGCCGAGCCGCTGGGCGCGCTGGTGGTCTCGCTGGCCAAGGGCTATTCCCACATCCTGTTCCCCGCCACCACCACCGGCAAGAACGTCGCCCCGCGGGTCGCCGCCTTGCTGGACGTGGCGCAGCTGTCCGACATCGTCGCCGTGGTTTCGCCCGACACCTTCGTCCGCCCCATCTATGCCGGCAACGCCCTGGCCACGGTGCAGAGCAAGGACGCGGTCAAGGTCATCACCGTGCGCGGCACCGCCTTCGAGCCGGCCGCCGCGTCCGGTGGCTCTGCCGTAATCGAGACCGCGCCGGCCGCCGCCGATCCCGGCCTGTCGGCCTTCGTCAGCCAGGCCCTGTCCAAGTCCGAGCGGCCCGAGCTGACCAGTGCCCGGATCGTCGTCTCGGGTGGCCGCGGCATGCAGTCGGGCGACAACTTCCACCTGCTGGAGGCCATCGCCGACAAGCTGGGCGCCGCCGTCGGCGCCTCCCGCGCCGCCGTCGATGCCGGCTTCGTCCCCAACGACTTCCAGGTCGGCCAGACCGGCAAGATCGTCGCCCCCGACCTCTACATCGCGGTGGGCATCTCGGGGGCCATCCAGCACTTAGCGGGTATGAAAGATTCGAAGGTTATCGTCGCCATCAACAAGGACGAGGAAGCGCCGATCTTCCAGGTCGCCGATTACGGCCTGGTGGCGGACCTGTTCAAGGCCCTGCCGGACCTTGCGGCCGAACTCGACAAGTGACCTCGGAACGTCCGAGCCAACGCCCATACACGGGAGCATGACATGACCATCCAGAAAATCGGCGTCATTGGCGCAGGCCAGATGGGCAACGGCATCGCGCATGTCAGCGCGCTGTCCGGCTTCGACGTCGTTCTTCTCGACGTCTCGGAGGAGGCGCTGAAGAAGGCTCTGGCGACCATCGAGAAGAACATGGCCCGCCAGGTCCAGAAGGGCAAGATCAGCGAGGCCGACAAGGCCGGCGCCGAGGCCCGGATGAAGCCGACCACCCAATATGCCGATTTCGGCGATTGCGACCTGGTGATCGAGGCCGCCACCGAGAACGAGCAGGTCAAGCGCAAGATCTTCGACCAGCTGTGCCCGGTGCTGAAGCCCGAGGCGTTCATCGCTTCCAACACCTCGTCCATCTCCATCACCCGCCTGGGCGCCGCCACCGACCGCCCCGGCCGGTTCATGGGCATGCACTTCATGAACCCGGTGCCGCTGATGAGCCTGGTCGAGCTGATCCGCGGCATCGCCACCGCCGAGGACACCTTCGCCCAGGTCCGCGAGATGGTGCTGAAGATGGGCAAGCGCCCGGTCTCGGCCGAGGACTTCCCCGCCTTCATCGTCAACCGCATCCTGCTGCCGATGATCAACGAGGCGGTCTACACCCTGTACGAGGGCGTCGGCTCGGTGGATTCCATCGACACCGCCCTGAAGCTGGGCGCCAACCACCCCATGGGCCCGCTGGAGCTGGCCGACTTCATCGGCCTCGACACCTGCCTGGCGATCATGCAGGTGCTGTACGAAGGCCTGGCCGATTCCAAGTACCGCCCCTGCCCGCTGCTGGTGAAGTACGTCGAGGCCGGCTGGCTGGGACGCAAGACCGGCCGCGGCTTCTACGACTATTCCGGCGAGAAGCCGGTGCCGACCCGCTGATTCCGGAATTGTTCCCTCCCGTCCTTGACGGGAGAGAAGCTTTCGGGCATCATCGCCTGTAAGTGGATCGGAGTACTTCGATCGGCGGAAAGGCCATTCCCTCGGGAATGGCCTTTCAGCTTTGCGGAAATATCTTCAGGCCCCACCGGTCCAACTCGCCTGTTGGCGCCCGCCGGATTCGGGTCGAGACCGCCAGCCAATCCAGCCGTTCCCCATTGCCGGTTTCCACGTATTTGGCGATGGGATAGGCGGCAAGATCGGCAACCTGCAACCCGGCGAGGTTCGCTTCTTTCGGTGCGAATTCGATGGAGAAGGGAAACGGACGTTTCATCATGTTGTTTCCCCCGCAGACGGCAGTGAACCATTTGCGGATGTCGTCGTCTTCCCGCCTTCCCCGCGATTCAAAGACGAACACGGTCTCGCGATCGCGCCCGCCGCGGTCGTATACCGCTCCCCAAACCCTTTCGGCGATGAATTGCACCGCCAGCAGGTATGGATCGACGGGGCGGGCATAGGCCTGGCGCAGGCGCTCCTTGTGAATGGCGGCGGCAATCAGTGTGCACTCGGATCGACGAAAGAACGTGCCGACCTCCTGGGCGAACAATCGCGCCACATCCGGATCGGAAAACGCCGAAAAGGGTCCGATCTTCCTCCGGATCCTGTAGGAATGAAGTATGACGTTGTCGTGCTTCCAGAATGCGAACTTGAGCCTGCCAAGCGATGGCATTTCGCGGGTCAGGTAGCCTTCCCGCTCATAAAGGGCGGCGCACAGAAGGAACACCGGCGCAGCCGGATTGATGTTTCCCAAGCCGCGATCACCGGATTCATCGACGTACACAATGTATGGGCTCATTTCCATCGGCACACTCTATTACAGGGTGCCGGCCGGCGCAATCGCCTGGCAGCCGCAACAGCGACGCTCGGCGTTTGATGACAGGGTCCCGGGCCTGAGTTAGAACAGGCAAACCGTTCCCTGACCGGACCCACTGCCTTGCACCGACTGACCGGCGGTTTCCGCCCCTATCTCCTGCTCTCGCTGCTGTGCCTGGTGCTGTATGTGCCCGGGCTGGCCTCGCTGCCGCCGCTGGACCGCGACGAATCGCGCTTCATGCAGGCGACCCGGCAGATGCTGGAGACCGGCGACTTCATCCGCATCCAGTTCCAGGACGAGATGCGGGCGAAGAAGCCGGCCGGCGCCTACTGGCTGCAGGCGCTGAGCGTCGACCTGCTGTCCCACCCCGCCTCGACCCAGGCCTGGCCGTACCGCCTGCCGTCGCTGCTGGCGGCGTGGGCGGCGGTGCTGATGACCTTCGCCTTCGGCCGCTCGCTGCTGGGCGAGCGCCCGGCGCTGGTGGGGGCGGTGGTGCTGGCCTCGACCCTGATGCTGACGCTGGAGGCGCACCAGGCCAAATCCGACGCCATCCTGCTGGCCTGCGCGGTGGCGGCCCAGGGCATCCTGGTGCGCATCTACGTCGCCGCCCGCGCCCGCGACATGGCCGGCGGCGGCGGCGGCGGCGGCGGCGGGGCTTCGCCGGTGGCGATGCCGGGCACCATGGAAAAGCTGGCCTTCTGGCTGGTCCAGGGCATCGCCATCCTGGTCAAGGGACCGGTGGTGCCGGTGATCTCGCTGCTCACCATCGCCGCTTTGTCCATCGCCGACCGCAACGTCCGCTGGATCAACGCGCTGAAGCCGATCCTCGGCAGCGCGGTGGCGGCGGCGGTGGCGGTGCCGTGGTTCGCCGCCGTCAGCCAGGCCACCGGCGGCGCCTTCGTCGGCGAGGCGGTGCAGGGCGACCTGCTGCCCAAGCTGCTGGGCGCCCATGAAAGCCATGGCGGCTTCCCCGGCCTCTATCTGGTCCTGGCGACGCTGACCTTCTGGCCCGGCTCGCTGCTGCTGTGGCCGGCCCTGGCCGGGGCCTGGGGCCAGCGCCGGCGGCTGGCCTTCCGCGCCCTGCTGGCCTGGGCGGTGCCGGCATGGCTGATGTTCGAGCTGATTCCGACCAAGCTGCCCCATTATGTGCTGCCCGCCTTCCCGGCCCTGGCGCTGATGGTCGGCGCCCTGGCCACCGAGGGCCTCGAGGCCTTCCACCGCCGCGCCGCCCGGGTCTGGTACGGGACGTGGTGCGCGGTCGGGCTGGCCCTGGCGGCGGCGGCGGTATTGCTGCCCATCCGCTTCGGGTCCGGCTTCGATGCGGGCACCCTGGCCGCCGCCGCCGGCATCGTGCTGGCCACCCTGCTGCCGGCGGTGCTGGCCTGGACGGGGCGGCCGGCGCTGGCGGCGCTGGCGCTGGCGCTGCCGGCCGCCGCCGCCTATCCGGCGCTGCTGGCCGGGGTGGCGCCCGGGCTGGACCGGCTGGCGCTGTCGCGCGAGGCCGCCGCCATGGTACGGATTGTCGGCTCGGACGGGCCGGTGGCGGCGGCCGGCTATTCCGAGCCCAGCCTGGTGTTCCTGCTCGGCACCGACACCCGCATCACCGGCGGATCGGGGGCGGCCGGCCATCTGGCCGCCCATCCCAAGGCGCTGGCGGTGGTGGCGGCGACCGAGGACGCCGCCTTCCGCGCCGCCATGGCCGCCGCCGGCCTGGAGCCCGAGGCGTTCGGCAGCGTCGATGGTCTCAACTATTCGCGCGGCAAGCCGACCACCCTCACCGTCTACGGGCGAAAGCTGCCATGAGGCGGCGGCTGGAGCGCGGCTGGCTGTCGCTGGTCGAGCGGGCCGGGCTGGCGTGGGAGGGCCTGACCCTGGCCGCCACCACCGGCTGGCGCCAGCTGCAGCCGCTGCGTGACGCCCTGTCCCGCCAGGGGGATCGCACCCGCGCCCGCCCGCTGACCTGGGGCACCGTCTACGTGGTCGCCTTCTGCGTGCTGGCCATGGTGGCCATCGACCGGCCGCTGGCGACCTTCCTCAAGGCCCGGGTGCTGGGCGATGCCGAGGGCTTCTTCCGGGTCGTCACCGATCTCGGCCTGGCCGAGCTGTACCTGGTGCCGGCCGGCCTGCTGTGGCTGGGCATGGCGGTGGCGGCCTGGCGCGCCGCCGGGGCCGAGGCCCGCGCCCGCTGGCGGCGGATGGCGGTGGCGCCGGCCTTCCTGTTCCTGTCCATCGCGGTATCGGGGATCATCAGCAACATCATCAAGGTCAGCCTGGGCCGCTACAGGCCGCGCTATTACCTGGACCAGGGGCTCTACGGCTTCGAGCCGTTCAACCGCGACTGGGGGATGAACTCGTTCCCGTCGGGCCACAGCCAGGCCGCCTTCGCCGCCATGACCGCGCTGATCGTCATCTTCCCGCGCCACGCCGCGCTGTTCCTGACCGTCGCCGTGCTGGTGGCGGCCAGCCGGGTGATGATCACCGTGCATTACCTGTCGGACGCGGTGGCGGGATCGTGGCTGGCGGTGGCGATCGCGGTGCTGATCGCGCGGGCCTTCCGCGCCCGCGGACTGGAGCCGCGGGTGGGGCGGGAATAGGGACGCTGGCGTCGTCCCCGCGCAGGCGGGGACCCAGGGGTGCACCGACAGCGGATCCGCGACTCCTGGATCCCCGCCTTCGCGGGGATGACGGGAGGGGGGAAGCCTATTCCAGCCACTCGCCCTTGTAGACGCCCCACACCTCGTCGCGGCGCAGCCAGCCCTGCAGCTGCTCCACCTCGACGCGGCAGAAGTCGCGGTTGCGCGGGCATTGCACCAGGCGGCCGAGGACGCCGGCCTCCAGCACCGCCACCGGCTCGGCGGAATCGGCGTCGGACGAGCGCAGCGAACGCGATGCCCCCATCACCACCATCATCCGCCGCCCCGACAGCATGGATTGGTGGACCCATCCCTCCGTTCCCTGCCAATCGCGTATCTTGCGCCAGGCCTCGAATTCGGCGATGACTTCGACCGGCAGCTCCTTGCGGGCGTAGATCCAGTCGATGGGATAGCGGATGCCGGGGCCGGTGCGCAGGTTGACCTCGTCCGACCGCAACGAGACGAAGCGCGGCAGCGGCAGCCCGCTGGTCTCGCCCGCCGTCGCCCCCCATGCCACGGCCAGCGCCGCCACCCCGAACACAGCCGCAACCCTCAAGCGCATACGCGATCCCAAAATGGCCTTCGCCGCAAAGCCCGCAGCGCGCATTATAGGGGGCGGATGGTCCGCCGGGTCAAGGCGGGCCGCAGACCTAAACCTTTTCTGGACAAGCCAACGCCGTCTTGCTAGGTCGTGAAGTCCATCGGGGTCCCGAGAGGAGAAAAGCAATGGCCCATAAGAAGCCCGTCATCGTCGTCACCAGGAAGCTGCCGGATGTCATCGAGACCCGGATGATGGAGCTGTTCGATACCCGGCTGAACCTCGACGATCATCCCATGAGCAAGGCCGAGCTGATCGAGGCGGTGAAGGTCGCCGACGTGCTGGTCCCCACCATCACCGACCGCATCGACGCGGCGGTGCTGTCGCAGGCGGGGCCGAACCTCAAGCTGATCGCCAATTTCGGCACCGGCGTCGATCACATCGACCTGGCCAGCGCCCGCCAGCGCGGCATCACCGTCACCAACACCCCCGGCGTGCTGACCGAGGACACCGCCGACATGACCATGGCGCTGATCCTGGCGGTGCCGCGCCGGCTGGCCGAGGGCGAGCGGCTGATGCGCTCGGGCGAGTGGAAGGGCTGGAGCCCGACCTTCATGATGGGGCACCGCATCTGGGGCAAGCGCCTGGGCATCATCGGCATGGGCCGCATCGGCCAGGCGGTGGCGCGCCGCGCCAAGGCCTTCGGCATGTCCATCCACTACCACAACCGCAAGCGCGTCCATCCCGACATCGAGGCCGAGCTGGAGGCCACCTTCTGGGAAAGCCTGGACCAGATGCTGGCGCGCATGGACGTGGTCACCATCCACTCCCCGCACACCCCGGCCACCTTCCACCTGCTGTCGGCGCGCCGGCTGCAGATGCTGCAGCCCCATGCCTATGTCATCAACACCTCGCGCGGCGAGATCGTCGATGAGAACGCGCTGACCCGCATGCTCAGCCGCGGCGAGCTGGCCGGGGCCGGCCTCGACGTGTTCGAGCACGAGCCGGCGGTCAACCCCAAGCTGCTGGGCCTGGACAACGTGGTGCTGCTGCCCCATCTGGGCTCGGCCACCCTCGAGGGCCGCGTCGATATGGGCGAGAAGGTCATCATCAACATCAAGACCTTCACCGACGGCCACAACCCGCCGGACCGCGTCCTCGCCAGCATGCTGTAGAGAAATTGTGGTTCATCACCACAAAGACACAAAGTTCACAAAGATTGGTTTCTTCGTGTTCTTTGTGCCTTTGTGGTGAATTTTTTTCAGGCAGTGCATGAGCAAGGCGTTCACCAAGGAGTCGGACGGTGACGACGACCTGCCCGAGGGCGTGTCGGCGATCCCCAAGGGCTCGCCCAACTACGTCACCCCGGCCGGTTTCCGGCGCCTGCAGGACGAGCTGCGGCAGCTGACCCGGGTCGAACGGCCCAAGGTGGTCGAGGTGGTGTCATGGGCGGCCGGCAACGGCGACCGCTCCGAGAACGGCGACTACATCTACGGCAAGAAACGCCTGCGCGAGATCGACCGCCGCATCCGCTTCCTGACCAAGCGGCTGGAGGCCGCCCGGGTGGTCGATCCGGCCGCCCAGAGCAACACCGACCAGGTGTTCTTCGGCGCCACCGTGACCTATGCCAACGGCCGCGGCGAGGAAAAGACCATCACCATCGTCGGCATCGACGATTCCGATCTGGCCCACGACAAGGTCAGCTGGATCGCGCCCGTCGCCCGTGCCCTGATGAAGGCCTACGAGGGCGATACCGTCCAGTTCCGCGCCCCCGGCGGTGTCGAGACGCTGGAAGTGCTGGAGATCCGCTACCTGGCGGCGGAATAAAGGTTAGTCCCCGCAATACCCCGCCACATCGTCCAGCAACTTGCGGATGGAGATCGGCTTGGTGATGACCTGGTCGAAGCCTTCCTTGAGGAAGCCGGCCACCGAATCGGGATCGGCGAAGGCGGTCACCGCCAGCACCGGCATGGCGGCGGTGCGCCCGTCGGCCTTGATCTGGCGCAGCAGGTCGATGCCCGACTGCTTGGGCAGCTGGATGTCCATCAGGATCAGCCTGGCGTCGCAGCCGGCCGCCAGGTCCACCAGCCCGTCACCGTCCGAGGACTTCTCGACCCGGTAGCCGGCGATGGTCAGCGCCTGCTCCAGCAGCTTCATGTTCATGGGGTTGTCTTCGCCGATCACGACGGTGCCGGCCATCAACCCACACTCCCTTTTTTCGCGTCATTGGGGCGGCCATTGGAGTCGAGCAGCGATGCCCGACCGCATCCGGCGGCGAAAGCCTCGAATTCGGCCGCCGGCAGCGGTCGCCCGATCAGGTAGCCCTGGATCTCGTCGCATCCGTGCCGGGCCAGCAGGCTGGCCTGGGAATCGGTCTCGACGCCCTCGGCAATGGTCTTCATGGACAGCGAGTGGGCCAGGGAGATGATGGCATTGGCGATGGTGCGCCCGTCCTCGTCATGGTCGAGGTCGCGCACGAAGGCGCGGTCGATCTTCACCGTGTTGACCGGGAAGCGCTTGAGGTAGGCCAGCGACGAATAGCCGGTGCCGAAATCGTCGATGGACAGCGACACCCCGAGACCGGCCAGCTGGCGCAGCAGCCGCAGGGTGCCTTCGCCGTCGATCATCAGCATGCTTTCGGTCAGTTCCAGGTCGAGGCGGCGGGCGTCGATGCGGCTGTCGGCGATCACCCCGGCGACGGTGTCGGCGAGGTCGGCCTCGCGGAACTGGCGGCCCGAGATGTTGACCCCCAGGCGGACGTGGGACAGGCCCATATCCTCCCACACCTTCAGCTTGCGGCAGGATTCCTCGAGCACCCAGCGGCCCATGCCGACGATCAGGCCGGTCTCCTCGGCGACCGGGATGAACTTGTCGGGCGCGATGATGCCCAGCTCGGGATGGCGCCAGCGGATCAGCGCCTCGGCGCCCACCAGCTGGAAGTCGGCCAGGCGCACCTGTGGCTGGTAGAACAGCTCGAAATGCCCGGCCTTCAGCGCGTCCTTCAACGACCGCTCCAGGGTCAGGCGCTCGGACACCGCGAAGGACATGGCGGCGTCGAAGAAGCCCAGCCGCTCGTCGGGGCGCTTCTTGACCTGGTGCAGCGCCATCTCGGCGTTCCTCAGGAGGTCCAGCGCATCCTCGCCGTCGCGCGGGAACACCGAGATGCCGATGTCCACCGGCAGGTTGACCTCGTTGCCCAGGATGGCGGCGGGCTTCAGCAGGCTGTCGTGAACCTGTTCGACCACCTGGGTCACCGTCGCCAGATCGGGCAGGCGGGGGACCAGCACCGCGAACTCGTCGCCGGCCAGGCGGGCGGCGGTGCCGCTCTGCGCCGCGGCACATTGGGCCAGGCGGCGCGCCGTCTCGCGCAGCAGCGCGTTGCCGACGTCGTGGCCCAGCGAATCGTTGATGGTGGTGAACCCGTCCAGATCGACGATCATCACCGCCACGTGCTGGCCGGTGCCGCGCGCCGCCGCCAGCGCTTCGCCGATGCGGTCGATCAGCAGCGAGCGGTTGGGCAGGTCGGTCAGCGAATCGTGGTTGGCGAGGTAGGCGACGCGCTGCGCCAGCTGCTTGTTCTCGGTGAGGTCGCGGATGGTGCCGGTGAACAGGCGGCGCTTGTCGATGCGCAGTTCCGAGACCGACAGGTGGACCGGGAACAGGCTGCCGTCCTTGCGCTTGGCCATGACCTCGCGCCCCGCCCCGATCAGGTTGCCGCCGCCGCCCTCGATATAGCGGGCGAGGTAGCCGTCATGGCTGCCGGCATCCGGGTCGGGCATCAGGATCGAGACGTTGGCGCCGACCAGCTCGGCCAGGGAATAGCCGAAGATACGTTCCACCGACAGGTTGGCCGAGACGATGATGCCCTGCTCGTCGATGGTGACGATGCCGTCCAGCACGGTGTCCATGATGGCGCGGATGCGATGCTCGCGCGCCGCCACCGCGCGCATGGCGGCGGTGACCTCGGTGGTGTCGCGGCCGACCAGCAGGGTGGCGCTGCGCCCGCCCTCGCGCCGCAGCAGCACCGCGTTCAGCTCGATGTCGCGGATGCGGCCGGCGAAGGTGACCACCTTCACCGGCACCGGATGCTCCTCCTCGTACAGCGCTTCCAGGCCGGCCTCGAAGATGGCGCGGTATTCGGGCTCGACGAAATCGGTGAACATCCGCCCTTCGCAGGCGCTGGGCGAGGGGGCGCGCAGCATGCCCAAGCCGGCGGCGTTGATGCGTTCGATCACCCCGTCGACGCAGACGCAGATGAGATCGGGCGACAGCTCGACCAGGTCGCGATACGAGGCCTGGTCCTTCAGCAGCGCCGATTCCAGCATCGAGACGTCGGTGATGCGGTCGATCAGCTTGAGAATCTGGCTGCCCGATCCCAGGATCGAGTTGGCGTATTCCAGGTAGCCCGGCGGGGCGATGGGCCCCAGCATCTCCGAGGCGATCATCTCGGCGAAGCCGACCACGTCGTTCAGGGGCGTGCGGATGTCGCGGCTCATGCGGGCCATGAACTCGGTCTTCGACCGGTTGGCCAGCTCGGCCTCCTCCTTGGCCTCGGCCAGGCCTTCGGCGGCCGCCCGCTCGGCGGTGATGTCGCGTGAGAACAGGGCGCAGCGGCGCTCGGCCGCCGGGCCGCCGGCCACCGCCAGGATGCGGTTGGCGAACCAGCGCACGCCGTCGCTGTCCTCGAATTCCACCGCCCGCCCGCCGGCCATGGCCTTGGCGAAGAACCGGCGGCGCTCGGTCGCCACCGAATCCGGCATCAGCGCGAAGGCATCGACGCCCGCCACCTCGTCGTCGCGCTTGCCGAACAGCTCCAGCGCCTGGGCATTGGCGGTGACGATGCGGCCCTCGGCATCCAGCAGCAAGGCGAGGTCATGGCTGGCATCCAGCAGCGCCTCGTTGGTGCGGTTGGACAGTTCCAGTGCCGCCTGCGCCTGCTGGCGGTCGATGGCGTGGCGGATGACGCGGGGCAGCAGCTCGAGCCCCGCCAGCGACTTGACCACGTAATCCTGGGCGCCGGCGCGGATGGCGTCCTGGGCGACCCGCTCGTCGTCCAGGCTGGTCAGCACCACCAGCGCGGTGCCGGGTGCCACCGCCTTGGCCTTGACCACCGATTCGATGCCGGACGCGTCGGGCAGGCCGAGATCGACCAGGATGCACTCGTAATCCGGTGATTTGGCCAGCGCCAGGCCTTCCGCCAAGGTTGGCCGGCAATCGGCCTTCCAGGGCAGCATGGCCTCGCCAAGCTTGATCTCGATCAGCCGCTGGTCGCCGGGATTGTCCTCGATCACCAACAGCCGTTTGGGCGCTGCGCCAATCATGATGGAAGAAAGATGCAGCATCGCCGCGCCGTTGTAAACGGATGGTCAACGGGCTGGGTGGCCGAAATATTCGTTTGACACCAGGGGTGCCAAAGGGGCGAGTGCCTTGTCGGCATTTCTACAGCAGCAGTCCGACCACTGCCGCGGTCATCGAGGTCGCCAGCGTTCCCGAGACCAGGGCCTTGCCGCCCAGGGCGACGATCTCGCCGCGGCGTTCGGGCGCCATGGCGGCCAGGCCGGCGATCATGATCCCCAGCGAGCCCAGATTGGCGAAGCCGCACAGCCCGTAGGTCATGACGATGCGCGAGCGCTCGGACAGCGCCTCGGCCGGCAGGCGGGCCAGCTCGAGATAGGCCAGCAGCTCGTTCAGCACCAGCTTGGTGCCCATCAGCGCCCCGGCCGTCATCATCTCGCCGGCGGGAATACCCATCAGCCAGGCCAGCGGCGCCAGCGCCACCCCCATGGCCCGCTGCAGCGACAGCGGCGCCCCGGCCATGTCGGGCAGCAAGGCGAGGCCGCTGTTGGCCAGGCTGACCAGCGCCACCAGCACCACCAGCATGGCGACGATGGCGGCCAGCAGCTGCAGCCCGTCCAGGGTGCCGCGCACCACCGCGTCCATGGCCCCGCCATAGGCGGCGTGTATGGGCTTGCCGCCGCCGGTGCGGCACTCGTCGGGGATCATCACCCGGGCCAGCATCACCGCCGCCGGCACGCTGACCAGGGTGGCGGTGAGCAGGTGGCCGACGGCGTCGGGCACCACCCCGGCCAGGAAGGTGGCGTACAGCACCAGCACGGTGCCGGCGATGGTGGCCATGCCGCCGGTCATCACCACGAACAGCTCGCCCCGCGACAGCTGGCCCATATAGGGCCGAATCAGCAGCGGCGATTCGATCATGCCCAGGAACGGCATGGCCGCCGCGCTCATGCCCACCGCGCCGCCCAGGCCGAAGGCGCGTTCCAGCACCCGCGCCACCGCCCGCACCAGCAGCGGCAGGATGCGCCAGTGATAGAGCAGCGCCGACAGCGCGCTCATGATCAGCACCAGCGGCAGCGCCTCGAAGGCCAGCACGAACGAGGCGGCGGGATTGCTGACGGCGAAGGGCGGCGCGCCGCCGCCGACATAGCCGAAGACGAACGAGGTGCCGGCCCGGGTCGCCGCCTGCAGCGCCTCGACCAGGTGGTTGAGGCCCATGAACACCGCCTTCGCCGCCGGCACCTTCAGCAGCAGCGCGGCGACCAGAACCTGACCGCCGAGTCCGGCGGCCAGCAGGCGCCACGACACCCGGCGACGGTCTTCGGAGAGCAGCACCGCGATGGCGACCAGGCCGGCCAGCCCGACCAGGCTGTGGACCAGGCCGGGCATCTATTTCGGCTGCTTGGACAGCCAGTCCAGGACGTTGGGGACCATGGCCTTGCAGGTCAGGGCGAAGGACACCATCAGCTTGTCCTTCTCCTGGCTCATGTGCAGCAGGTTATCGACCACCTGGCGCAGGATCGCCTTGGCCAGGCCGGGATGGCCCAGCACTGCCGGCGCCTTGGCGCCGAACGCCGATTTCATCGAGGTCACCAGCACCTCGGCCTTGTCGATGTTGAGGCGCTGGACCTCTTCCAGGTTCTCGGCGGCGATGTAGCACAGCACGTCGCCGTAGACCTTGGCGTTGGCCTTGTCGAGGGCGGCGACGACGTTGAAGAATTCCTTCTCGCGGGCGAAGAAGTCCCAGGCCTTCTCGCCCAGGGTCTTGCGGTAGAACTCGTACATGTCGCGGTTCCACACCGCCACGCCGGCGATGGCCTGGGGCCGGTGCACCAGGATGTCTGCGAAGTCGGGGCCGGCGGCGGCCTTGACCTTTTTCAGGATATCGGGGGGGAACTGGCCGACGGTGGCGACCGCTTCGGCACTATGCAGTGCCACGATGTCCTCGCCGATCTCGATGATCTGCGGATAGGAAAGGTGCTCGCGGTAGGCCGGCAGCAGCGCCAGCTGCCAGCCGAAGGCGATATAGCGCGACAGCTCGCGCACCTTGCGCTCCTCGACCGGGTCGTTGCCCATCTTCTGGACCTCGACCTGCTCGGTCTTCTTGATCAGGCCGAACAGGGCGGTCTTGGTCTTGGTCTCGGTGACGGTCTGCAGGGTCTTTTCCGACTCGAAGACCTTCTTGGCGCAGGTGCGGACCAGCAACTGCTGGATCTGGTTCAGCGACACCCCGCAGACCAGGGCCGCGTCGTCGTCGCGCACCGGGTCGCTGCCGTCCCTGGGCTTGACGATGTCGTCGCAGGTGGCGCGGTGGGTGGCGAAGGCAGTGACGAAGCCGGCCAGGGCATCGGGGTGGGAAATCAGGTCCTGGTAGGACAGCGCCTGATCCACCAATCCGCCTTCCTGCAGGCGGGCCAACACCTTCTTCAGGCCGTCGATGATGGCCTTCTTGGTGTCGGAATCGATATCGACCGGCGGCGGCAGGGTGGGAGTGGTCATCGCGAAACCATTCTGTCAACCGAAGTGTAGGTTTACCGCGTCGCCCCCGGCAAGGCAACCGCGCCGCGCTGGTTCCCGCCACTCAATCGTTGGCGGTCATGTCCTTGCGGCGGAACTGGGTGAGGCCGACCTCGTCGAGGAAGATCTGGTCCTTGCGGTCCGCCTCCTCGCGTTCGCGCTTCTCGCGATTGGCCTGGGTGATTTCGTAGGTCTTGAGTTCGCGGTAGGCGCCGGCCAGTTCGTCGCGGGCCGCCTCGATCTGGCCCCGCACCAGGGCCAGCGAGCGTTCGCAATCGTCGCGGTGGTTCATCCAGGCGCGCTGGTAGGCGCCGTAGATGAAGCCGACGCCGGTGGAATCGGCGCCGGCGATGCGCTGTTCCTCGACCAGCTGGTCCTGCTGGTGGGCGATCTCGCCCAGGATCTCGTCCTCGCGCGCCTGCAGCGCGGTGAGTGCCCGGCGCTTCTCGTCGACGGCGAACTTGGACAGCCGGATCAGCGTCTTGATGCCCTTCGAACCGGCCATCGCCTAGCGCCCCCCCATGCCGTCGCCCTCGAACGGCATGGCCAGGATCTGGGCCAGGGCGGCGTAGCAGTCGCGTAACGACGTGGCGTCGGTCTTGGATTGGCCGAGGAAGGCCTCGATCAGGGGATAATAGTGCATGGCCTCGTCCACCGCCGGATCGGTGCCGCGGCGATAGGCGCCCAGGCGGATCAGCTCGGCCATGTCCTCGTAGGTGGCGAGCAGGCGCCGGGCCCGGCTGATCAGGGCGTTCTCCTCGGCATTGTTGCAGCCGGGCATGGTGCGCGACACCGAGCGCAGGATGTTGACCGCCGGATAGCGGCCCCGGTCGGCAATGGCGCGATCGAGCACCAGATGGCCGTCGAGGATGCCGCGCACCGCGTCGGCGATGGGCTCGTTGTGGTCGTCGCCGTCCACCAGCACGGTGAACAGGCCGGTGATGGAGCCCTTGGCGGTGCCCGGCCCGGCCCGCTCCAGCAGGCGCGGCAGCTCGGCGAAGACGGTGGGGGTGTAGCCCTTCGAGGCCGGCGGCTCGCCCGCCGACAGGCTGATCTCGCGCTGGGCCATGGCGAAGCGGGTGACCGAATCCATCATGCACAGCACGTCCAGACCCTGGTCGCGGAAGAATTCCGCCACCGACAGGGTGAGATAGGCGGCCTGGCGGCGCATCAGCGGGCTTTCGTCCGAGGTCGAGACCACCACCACCGAGCGCTTCATGCCCTCGGGCCCGAGATCGTCCTCGATGAACTCGCGCGCCTCGCGGCCGCGTTCGCCGATCAGCCCGATCACCGAGACGTCGCAGCTGGTGTTGCGCGCCATCATCGACAGGATCGACGACTTGCCGACGCCCGAGCCGGCGAAGATGCCCATGCGCTGGCCGCGGCACATGGTGAGGAAGGCGTTGACCGAGCGCACCCCCAGATCGACCTTGCCGGCCACCCGCTGGCGGGCGTGGGCCGAGGGCGGCCGCGCCCGGATGGGATAGGCGAGATCGCCCATGGGCAGCCCGCCCAATCCGTCCACCGGCTGGCCGAAGGCGTTGACCACCCGGCCCAGCCAATGGCGGTCGGGATAGATCACCGGCTCCGAATCCTGGACCTCGGTGCGGCAGCCCAGGCCGATTCCGTCGATGGCGACGAACGGCATCAGGAGGGCGCGGCCCTGGCGGAAGCCCACCACCTCGCACGGCACCGGCCGGCCGTCGCGGGCGATGACGTTGCAGCGGTCGCCCACCGACAGCTGGCGCTGCACGCCGCCGGCCTCGATCAGCATGCCCTGGACCCCGGCCACCCGGCCGTAGACCTGGATGCCGTTCAGCCGGTCGAGGTCGCCGACCAGATTACGCACGAGGAACTTCAACCCGCACTCTCCAAGTCATGACCGAAAGGACGGGGCGCCGCATCCTTGGGATGAGAGACCATCCCTAATCGTGACCCTCGGGATTGCCGGGCGCCTTGAAGTCGCCACGATACCCCCTTATGGTTACCACATCCTCAATACGCGGGCTGAAACGGGATACCCACGATGCGAGTGCTGGTAGTCGAGGACGACCGGACGATGGCCCAAGTCATCGAGACCATGCTGAAGGCCGAGGGAATGGTGGTCGATGCCACCGCGCTCGGCGAGGACGGTCTCGAGATCGGCAAGCTGTACGACTACGACATCATCCTGCTCGACCTGATGCTGCCCGACATGGACGGCTACGAGGTGCTGCGCCGGCTGCGCGCCGCCCGGGTCGAGACGCCGGTGCTCATCCTGTCGGGCCTGACCGAGCCGGACAAGAAGATCAAGGGCCTGGGCTTCGGCGCCGACGACTACCTGACCAAGCCCTTCGACCGCGGCGAGCTGGTGGCCCGCATCCAGGCCATCGTGCGCCGCTCGAAGGGTCATGCGCAATCCATCATCAAGACCGGCAAGCTGGCGGTGAACCTGGACCAGCGCACCGTCGAGGTCGAGGCCGAGCCGCTGCACCTGACCGCCAAGGAATACGGCATCCTGGAACTGCTGTCCCTGCGCAAGGGCCAGACCCTGACCAAGGAGCAGTTCCTCAACCATCTTTACGGCGGCATCGACGAGCCGGAGCTGAAGATCATCGACGTCTTCATCTGCAAGCTCCGGAAGAAGCTGGCGGCGGCCACCGGCGGCGACAGCTACATCGAGACGGTGTGGGGCCGCGGCTACGTGCTGCGCGACCCCGAGGGCGCCCCCGCCCGCGGCGGCGCCGGCGGCGAAAACCACCTCGCCGCCCACTGAGCCGGGCTGCCACCAAAGGGTGCGGCCACGAAATCGAGACCACGAAATCGAGGCTTGACGCTGCTTGCCTGACGGCGTTTGCTACCGGGGCTTCCGTCCCAGGCTGAACCCGTTGCGAGGCCAGGCCCCATGTCCGCACCCGCCAAGCCGAGCAGCGAGCCGATCACCTCGAAGCGGCAGCTCGTCGAACACCTCGAATCCGGCTGCAAGCCGGATTCCGCCTGGCGCATCGGCACCGAGCACGAGAAGTTCGTCTACGCCCTGGACGACCTGCGCCCGCCGCCCTACGAGGGTGAGCGCGGCATCGGCGCGCTGCTGGACGGGCTCACCCGCTTCGGCTGGCAGCCGGTGGCCGAGGGCGGCCACGTCATCGCCCTGACCGATGCCACCGGCGCCTCGGTGACGCTGGAGCCGGGCGGGCAGCTGGAACTGTCCGGCGCGCCGCTGGAGACCATCCATCAGGTCTGCCAGGAAACCTACACCCACCTGAAGCAGGTCAAGCAGGTGGCGGCGCGGCTGAAGGTCGGCATCCTGGGCGTGGGCTTCCAGCCCAAATGGCGGCGCGAGGACATCCCGTGGATGCCCAAGGGGCGCTACGCCATCATGCGCGACTACATGCCCAAGCGCGGCACCAAGGGCCTGGACATGATGCTGCGCACCTGCACCGTGCAGGTCAACCTGGACCATTCGTCCGAAGCCGACATGGTGAAGAAGTTCCGCGTGTCGCTGGCGCTGCAGCCGCTGGCCACGGCCCTGTTCGCCAGTTCGCCCTTCGTCGAGGGCAAGCCCTCGGGGCTGCTGTCGGGCCGCTCGGACGTGTGGACCGACACCGATCCCGACCGCTGCGGCATGCTGCCCTTCGTGTTCGAGGACGGCTTCGGCTTCGAGCGCTACGTCGACTGGATGCTCGACGTGCCCATGTACTTCGTCTACCGGGATGGCCGCTACATCGACGCCTCGGGCCAGTCGTTCCGCGACTTCATGGCCGGGCGGCTGCCGGCGCTGCCGGGCGAGCTGCCGACCATCGGCGACTGGAACGACCACCTGACCACCGCCTTCCCCGAGGTGCGCCTGAAGAAGTACCTGGAGATGCGCGGTGCCGATGGCGGGCCGTGGCGGCGCATCTGCGCCCTGCCGGCCTTCTGGGTCGGGCTGCTCTACGACCAGGGCGCGCTGGACGCCGCCTGGGACCTGGTCAAGGACTGGACGCTGCCGGAACGCGAGGCGCTGCGCGCCGACGTCCCCCGCCTGGGGCTTAAGGCCAGCGTGCGCGGGCGCAGCCTGCAGGATATCGGCATCGAGGTGCTGGCCCTGTCGGCCGAGGGATTGCGCCGCCGCCACCGGCTCAACGATTCCGGCCGCGACGAATCCATCTTCCTGGAAACCCTGATGGCCATCGCCCAGTCGGGCCGCACCGCCGCCGAGGAGATGCTGGAATCCTATCACGGCCGCTGGCAGGGCAGCGTCGACCCGCTGTTCGCCGAATACGCGTATTGATGACGGAGCATCCCATGACCCAATGCAGCAGCCTGGCCGAGGTGCGCGAGCATATCGACCGCCTGGACCGCCGCATCGTCCCCCTGCTCGCCGAGCGCGCCGGCTATGTCGCCCAGGCCGCCGGCTTCAAGCCGGACAAGGCGGCGGTGGTGGACACCGACCGCATCGAACAGATCGTCCTGAAGGTCCGCCACCTGGCCAACGAGGAAGGCATGGACCCCGATCTGATCGAACACATCTACCGCGCCATGATCGAGGCCTACATCGTGTTCGAGGCCAAGGAATACACCAGGCTGCACGCCGAGGGGTGACGCTTTCCGCACCCCCTCCCCCCTTGTGGGGGAGGGCCGGGGTGGGGGGTGAACCGCGTCGGCGGTCAAGGGTGTCCCATCCCCCGCCCTTGCATCCCGGACCGCTTGCTGAGACCATTGCTACGTCCGAGCAAGAGGATTGTCGTGACCTGGTTGCGCCCCGCCGTACTGCTGTGCCTTGTTGCCCTGGCCCCCATGGCCTGGGCCGCCGAGCCTGGCACCCCGCCCCCCAATGGTGACTTGAAGAGCCTGCCGTTGCCGGAATGGCAGAGCGGCTGGTTCGAGGCCCTGCATTCGGGGAACTGCCCCGAGGCCGAGCGGCTTCTGGCCGATGGCCGCCAGGGGAACGCCGCCGCCGCGGATACCATGGAGGCCGTCATGACCCGCGACGGGCTGTGCCGGCCCGCCGATCCCGACCGGGCCGAGGCGCTGTTCCAGCGCGCCATCCGGCAGCGCTACATTCCGGCCATGTGGGGACTGGCGTGGGGCTATCTCGGCCACGGCCTGCCGGCCGACGAGACCAAGGCGCGCTGGTGGTACCAGGCGGCCATCCTGCGTTGGTTCACCGATCCGAAAGTGGGCCATGCCGACAAAGAACTCGTGGAGACCCTTTTCTACTTCTCGCTGGACACAGCCCCTCCGGACTGGTGGAACGGGGAGGAGTTCCTGCGCTTCATGGAGATGTCCATCCGGAGTGAGGCCATGGCGGACTATGCCGACCGCATCGAGGCCGGCAACGGCTTCCTGCCCGACCCGCAGGCGGCCTGCCTGTGGCGGATCGAAGCGGTCGAATTCGGCTCGTCCGAGGCGGCGGTGGCGCTGGGGGATCAATTGCTGCAGGGACGCGGCGTCCCCGCCCGGCCCGACCGCGCCGCTTATTGGTGGAACCGGCGTGCACACCCGCCCGCCATGGCGCGGCTGGGGGCGCTGTTGATCGACGGGGCGGAGGGCGTTCCCGCCGACCCGCGCGCCGCCCTTATTTTGTTGGCGCACGCCAAACGTCGTGGAGAGGCGGTGGATGATCAGCTGCGTCAGGCGGCGACCAGCGCCGGTCGCCAGCCCGTAATCACCTCCGCCCTCCTGAAGGAAAAGGAATTCCTTACCGATCCGCCATGGAACCGTCCCGACGAGATGGATTGCTGGGAATAGCGTCTGCCTATTCTTTCGGTGAAGGCTTCTTGCCGTTACCATTTTGGCATTCTTCGTAGGCTTGAGCCACTTCGTCCATGCCGGACTGGGCGTCTTCAAGGACTAAATCCGCTTCTGCTTTAGTTTTAATTAGGGCATCCCGCTGTTTTTCAAGCTCATCGAGCTTGGGTTTGAGTTCGGAACGCAAATACTCCCTGGCCGTTGCAGAGCCTTTTGCAGCACCAATGCCTTGACTAATGAGGTTTCCCGCGCTAATAATTCTTCCTAGCGGCCCAAGAATTGGGAACGGTACTATTTTTCCCTCTGCCCATCCCTTGGCCCCGCCTTCAAAGGCCAAGCGTTTCGCATCATCGATCTGCTGGCGAACCTCCGCGATTTCGGCTTCGACCTGGTCCAGTTCATCCTGAATGCGCTGAACTTCTTCCTGGGCGGCATCCCGTTCGGCCTGGGCCGCCATGAATGCGTCGAACAGGTCCTGGCAGTCGGGCTCGTCAGGATCCTCCGGTTGCTTCGGGCCGGAGGGCGGCTGCTCCGGCGGGGGATTGGACGGCTGATCGGGGCCCGGTTCCGGTGCCGGCTCCGGTGCGGGCTCCGGCGCCGGTTCATCGGCGAGCATGCGGAAGAGCGGCGCTCCGCTATCGTCGGCCAAATCGGAATTCCTCACCCCGACCGGGCGGGTGTTGGGCATTGCCCCGAACAACTCGGCGTTCTGCTCCGGCGTCAGGCCCTTGGCGATACCGTGCAGGATCTGGTCGGCGCGGTCGCGACCAGACGCGTGGTTCACCTTTTCTGCCAGGTCCCAGATGGTGGGCTTGGCCGCGCTTCCCGCCTGCCGGTAGAAGCTGGAATAGATGTCCGGCACCGAGCCGTTGACGGAACTCCTGGTCAGTGCGCCTGCGCTGTCGTCGTTGAAGGCGAGGGTGGTCTCATCCAGGTCCGCCGGTTGCCGCGGGCCGAAAAAGGATAGGCGCGCCGGCCGCAGATTCAGGATGCCGGGCTCGCCCTGGGCGATCCTGGACTGGTGATCCTCGACCTCCGCCGGCGTGGGCGGGGTGTAGTCGGAGAGAAGGCCGCCGACACTCTGCCTCAGGCTGGAGATGGTCGGCCCTCCGGGATTCAGGATGCCGTCCTGCTTGAGTTTGTTGGCAGCCTGGTAGCTCTTGACCCCGTTCTCCAACCCCAGCCCGAAATACCCGGTGGGGCCGCCCATCTTGGCCAAATCGAAGTGATCGGTGTTGCCCAGCGCGGCCTCGACCTTGATGACGTCCTGGGGACGATTGGCTTGGCCGGGACCAACCGAGCCATAGAGATCGAAGAACCCACCTCCCGCCCGGTCACCGGTCCATTGCGTCTGAAGTTGCGACAGGAGCGAAGAACGCGAGGAGCTCGCGAATGGCTGCTTGTACATGGTATGTTCCTTCCTGCGTCCAAAAAATGGCCGCTCCGCGAGCTGCCGCCGGGGTCGGAATTTAGCCGAGCGCCCCGTGAATGTCAAGGTTATTTACCTAGACAAGGATCTTTTACCTATTTCAGGGCGGTGACACCTTCCTTGCGATGGTCTCGATGACGGGTGGCATGACCCGCCCCGCACATCCTCACACCCCCACCGGCAGCCTGATGGTCACCGTGGTGCCCTGGCCGGCGAGGCTTTTCAGCTCGACTCGGCCGCCGTGCAGTTCGACGAAGCGGCGCACCAGCGCCAGGCCCAGGCCGGCGCCGCCCTGGCCGGTGTCGGGGGCGGTGCGGACGAAGCTGTCGAACACCCGGGCCTGGTCTTCGGGCGAGATGCCGGGGCCGGAATCGGTGACGGTCAGGATCACCTCGGCGCCGTCGCGCGCCGCTCCCACGGTGATGGCGCCGCCATTGGGGGTGAACTTCACCGCGTTGCCGACCAGGTTGAACATCACCTGCTTGAGGCGGCGCTGATCGGCGACGATCCAGCCGATGTCCAGCGGGCAGGCGAAGTCCAGGGTCAGCTTCTTCTCGCGCACCCGCTCGCGCACCAGCCCCAGCACCGACGACAGCAGCGGGTGCAGGTCGACCGAATCCAGCTCCAGGGTCATCTGCCCGGCCTCGATGGCGGCCAGGTCGAGGATGTCCGAGACCAGCGCCTTCAGCGCCTGGCCGGCATCGCCGATGCCCTTGACGTAATCGTGCTGGCGCTTCGACAGCTTGCCGAAATACTCCGCCGACAGCATCTCGGCGAAGCCGATGACGGTGGTCAGCGGCTTGGCCACCTCGGCCGAGACGTTGGCGATGAATTCGCTCTTCAGGGTGTCGGCGGCGGCCAGCGCCTCGTTGCGCTCGATCAGGGCGCGTTCGACCCGGGCGGTATCGGTGACGTCGAGGAAGGTGAGCAGGATGGCGCCGTCGGGCAGCGGCACCGAGGTGCAGGCCAGGATGGCGCCGTCCTGGCGGTCGAGGCGGCCGTCGGTGGAGGCGCGGTCGCCGACCAGCCGCACCAGCCGCTCGCGCGCCGCCGGCCAGGTCGAGGCGCGGTCGGGCCGGCCTTCGAAGAACGGCTTCAGGCGCTCGACGATCTCCGAGGCATGGGGCTCGCCGGCCAGGTCCTCCGGCGTCAGGTCCCAGATCCGCCCGAAGGCCGGGTTGGACAGCTTCAGCCGGCCGTCGCCGCCGAACACCGCGATGCCTTCGTGCAGGTGGTCCAGGGTCTCGCGCTGCACCGCCATGGCGGTGTTGAACGAGCGTTCCAGCGCCAGGGTGTCGGTGACGTCCTCGTAGGTGAAGATCAGCCCGCCATAGGGGTGCGGCGACACCAGCCGGCGCAGGGTGCGGCCGTCGGGCAGGTGCATCAGCGTCTCGATGGGGTCGATCAGCGAGATGAAGCGCTTCAGCTCCTCTTCCTTGTAGGCGCGGTAATCGGCGGCCTCGGGCAGCAGGCGGCGCTCGCGCAGGGCGTCCATCACCGCCCCGTAGGTGGGCTGCGAGCCAAGCCATTCGCGGTCCAGGCGCCACAGCCGGGCGAAGGCGGTGTTGAAGAAGGCCAGCCTGGTGTCGGTGGTGAAGATGGCGATGGCGGTGGCCAGGCGCTCCAGCACCTCGGCCTGGGCGCTGACGTGGTGGTCCAGCTCGGCGCGCAGCTCCTCGACCCGGGTCTGGTCGTGGATCAGGCCGGCGGTGAGCAGGGTGTCGCCGACCGAGACCGGCACCTCGGTCACCTGCACCAGCCGGCGCTCGCCGCCCAGCACCAGGTGGAAGCTTTCCGAGCGGGGTTCCCCGGCGGCGCGGGCGCGGGCGGCCAGGGCGCGGGCCTCGCGCACCAGGGCGTCGGGGGCCAGCTCGACCTGGGCGTGCACCACCGCCTCGGGTCCGGCGGCATCGACGGCGGCGGCGTAGGCGCGGTTGACCGCCAGCAGCGACAAATCCTCGTCGCGCAGCCACACCGGCATGGGCAGGGCGTCGATCAGCGCCTTGAGATAGGCGGTGTCCGCAGCCAGAGCCTGCAGCGAGCGGGCGAGGTCATCGACCACCGAGGCGCCCTCGCTGACGTCGCGCATCCACACCAGGTCGGCGAGGACCTCGCCATCGGGGCCGACGGCGCGGACGCCGAGGACGCGGACCTTGCGCTCGCCGGCGGCCAGGGCGTACTCGCCCTCGAAGCCGTCGCCCTCGCTGCGCAGGCGCTCCACCGCGTTCTCCAGGGCCAGCCCGTCCTCGGGCGCGAAGGCGGCGATCACCTCGGCGAAGTCCGAATCCAGCCCGCGCGGCAGGCCGAGCAGCACCGCCAGCCGGCGCGAGCAGCTTTCCGGCCCGGCCGCCGACCAGCAATAGAAGCCGTCGGGGCTGGTGGCCAGGCATTCCAGCAGGCCCCGGGCCTCGGCCCGCGACGCGGCGGCGCGCGACGCCAGCTTGCCCAGCCGCCAGCGCTGCCACGCCACCACCGGCAGCAAGGCCGCCAGCGCCAGCGCCGCGCCGATGCCCAGCGCGACGGCATCGAACCAGGGCAGACCGTCCCCCATTCCACCTCCCTTCCGCGTCCGGGGAGAGTGCAGCCAGGGCGGCCAAAAGACAAGGCGTCAGCAACACCCATTCGGGTTGCCGGGACCGCGGACGGCTGCTACACCTCGCCCGGACCTCGGGTGGAGCGGAACGGATGCTGCAGAAGAGCTACGACTGGGTGATGGACAAGGCCGGGCATCGCCACGCCATCTGGTGGCTGGCGGCGATCTCGTTCATGGAAAGCTCGTTCTTTCCCATCCCGCCCGACGTCATGCTGATCCCGCTGATCCTGGCCGCCCCGACCCGCTGGTTCCGCATCGCCCTGGTCTGCACCCTGTCCTCGGTGGTGGGCGGCTATTTCGGCTACGCCATCGGCTATTTCTTCATGGATACCGTGGGCATGGCCATCCTGGCCGCCTTCCACCTGACCGAGAAGTTCGCCGCCTTCAAGCCGCTGGTCGACGAATACGGCGCCTGGGTGATCATCGTCAAAGGCGCCACCCCCATCCCCTACAAACTGATCACCATCGCCGCCGGCGCCTTCCACTTCGACCTGGCGGAATTCACCTTCGCCAGCTTCATCGCCCGGGCCATGCGCTTCTTCCTGGTCGCCGCCCTGCTGTGGAAATTCGGCCCCCCCATCCGCGACTTCGTGGAAAAGCGCCTTAAGCTGGTGATGACCGCCATGGTGCTGCTGATCGTGGCGGGATTCGCGGTGGTGAAGCTGCTTTAGTGTATACAATTAAAACGTTATGACTCCTGCGTGACTCTATGAGCATTTGCGTATTATCGTATCGACGCGCTCCACCAATGGGCTATGTCGATGGATGTATCAATCGCAAATGAGACGCTCACTGAGTACATTCAGTTCTCGGAGCGCGACACTCTCGCCGATGTGCAACGCGGTGAGGAGGATGGCCGCCGGGAATTCCCCCCGTCGCACCAGACCGGCTTCTCCCCGCATGAACTGGGTCGTATCAACGAGGCTCGCGCCGCGCTGAACCGATACACGTTGCGCCTGCGGGAGGCCTTCGATCACATCGATGAGGAGATGACCTCCCTCACGGTCGAACGCGAGACGGAATACGTCAGCCGCAAGGATGCGCTCGTCGATCAGAAGAACTCGGCCCTGGTGCATCTCAAGCAGACCCGGGGGCCGACCTCGGTCCAGTGGCGCTCGGTGGCGAGCAAGGTCGCCGAGGCCGTCCGCGGTTACCAGGAGCAGGAATTCCGGACGGGCCGCCCGCCCAGGGTGGCCTTTGCCAATCCGCTGTTCGGCCATCGGCTGCCATGGCTGACAGTGTACACCGCCATTCTCAGCGGCCTGGCAATCCTGGAAATGCCCATCAACCAGGTCGCCGTCAGGATGGTCCTGGAATTCTCGGAATTGGTGTCCTACGTGGTGGCGCTGTTCATCGGCGTCACCTTCGTGATGTTCGCCCACTTCCTCGGAATTCAGATCAATCGGGCATCGTACCGCCACTCGCAACGGCGGGCGATGAACGTGGTCGCGTCGGTGATCATCCTTCTGCTCGCCATGATCCTGATCTTCGTGCTCTACAAGATGCGCGGTCAGGTGGTCGAACTGAACGCCACCGGATTGTCGGCCAATGCATTCCGCACCCAGGCGGCAGCGCCACAATCGGTCAATTGGCTGTCCGGCCTGTGGCAGTCCCTGCTCGACATTTTGCCCTGGGCCGGCCCTGCCCAGCTCGGCACCGCCAAATACGCCCAATTCGGCTTGCTGCTTCTGAACGTCATGGTGTTCGGCACCGGGACCCTGTTTTCGATCGGGCGCCATGACCCGGACCAGGATCTGGAGCGCGGCTGGGAAGGGCGTCAGGCGGCGGAACGCGAGCGCAACG
>NZ_CACVCG010000056.1 GCF_902729435.1 Magnetospirillum sp. UT-4 | reverse complement strand
ACGAGGCCCGTGGCACGGCGTCCATGGCCCGCCCCATCCTTCGAGACGAGCGCTGCGCGCTCTCCTCAGGATGAGGCTAAGGACACGGAATGGCCTAACGGCGACGCCAGGGGAGGGGAGAAGCCCCCCTAATCCCCGCTGGCGATGCGGTCGACCAGTTGGCCGACGGTGGGAATGAACCCATCCTTGTAGAACGGGTCGGAGCCGAAGCGGAAGGCGTTGTGGCCGGCGAACATCAGCTCGTGCTCGACGTCGCCGCCATGGCCGATGTTCTGCAGCGTCTTCTGGATGCAGAAGCTGCGCGGATCGGCCTTCTTGCCGTTGGTGCCGGCCTCGTTCTGCGCCCAGTTGGAGAAGGCGCACATGGACAGGCAGCCCATGCAGTCGACCTGGTCCTTGCGGATTTCCTCGGCCTTGTCGGGGGCGACGAAGACCAGGGTGCTGTCGGGGGTGCGCAGCGCCTCGGAGAAGCCCTCGGCGATCCAGCCCAGGGCCGCCGCCTTGTCGTGGGGGGTGACCCAGACGATGCGGCTGCGGGCGCCGATGGGCAGCTCGGCGACATGGTCGCCGACGCTTTCCGAGGAATAGGCGATCTGGCGGTCCGAGCGTTCCACCAGCTCGCGGATGAAGCCGTTCTTCACCGCCGACGAATAGAAGCCGGTGGGGCTGAAGCGGTGCAGCAGCACGTCGCCCGGGGTCAAGGTCAGCAGCCGCCGCTTCCAGGCCTCCGAGATCGGGCTTTCGCGGGTCAGCAGCGGCCTTGTGCCGAACTGGAAGGCGACGGCGCCCAGCTCGGGATTGCCGATCCAGTCGCTCCATTCCTTCAGCGCCCACACGCCGCCGGCCATGAAGACCGGAACGGAATCGGACACGCCGCAATCGCGCATGGTCTTGCGCAGCTCGATGACGCGGCCCATGGGCGGCTCGGGCTTTTCCGGGTCCTCGGAATTGGACAGGCCGTTATGGCCGCCGGCCAGCCACGGATCCTCGTAGACGACGCCGCCCAGCAACTCGCCGTGCTTGTGGTAGGCGCGCTTCCACAGGGCGCGGAAGGCCCGCGCCGAGGAGACGATGGGGTAGTAATAGACGCCGAACCCGGCCGCCAGCTCGGCGACCCGATAGGGCATGCCGGCGCCGCAGGTGACGCCGTGGATCAGGCCCTTGGCCCCCTCCAGCGCGCCGACCAGGATGTCCTCGGCGCCGCCCATCTCCCACAGCACGTTCATGTGGACGCGACCCTTGCCGCCCGAGATGTCGTGGGCGATGCGGGCCTGGGCGATGGCGCCCTTGATGCCGAACGCGATCAGCTCGCGGTGCCGCTCGGTGCGGGTCTTGCCATGGTAGACCATGGGGATCAGCTTGCCGGTCTCGTCGTAGGTGTCGGCGTTGACGCCCGAGAAGGTGGCTACGCCGCCGGCCGCCGCCCACGCGCCGGAGCTTTCGCCGTTGGACACGTTGATGCCCTTGCCGCCTTCGACGACGGGAAGAACCTCGCGACCGGAGATGACGATGGGGTCGAGTCTGAACAACTGAAACGGCCTTTCCTGCGGGGCGAACGCTGATGCGCCATAGTTCTAGCGGGCATTTCGCCGCTTTGCCACCTCGGACGTGAAAAATTCATTACATTGTATTTTGCGCCGCCGAAATCCGGCCCGGCCGGTCGGAAAACACCGCCGCCACGCCACGCCGCCACAGCACCGCCGCCCGACCCGGATCGTTGACGGTATAGGCCAGCACCGCCAGCCCGGCGGCGGCGATGCGGGCGATGGTGGCCGCCCCCAGCCGGCGGTGGTCGGCGTGGATGGCGACGCAGCCCAAGGCCTCCGCCGCCTGCCGCCAATCGGCCGGCAGCCCGCCCACCAGCAGGCCGCGCGGCCAGGCCGGCGCCACTTGGCGCGCCGTCGCCAGGGCGACGCGGCTGAACGAGGACACCAGCGGGGGCGGCCGGTCGGACGGCCAGGCCCCGGCGGCGACCTCCAGCGCGGCCGCGGCGGTGGCCCGCTCGTCGCCCCGGTCGGGCTTGATCTCGATATTGACCGCCAGGCCCAGCTCCAGGCACAGGGCCAGCACCTCGGCCAGGGTGGCGACGCCCAGGCGCTGCAGCTCGGCCAGGCCGCGCGCCTTCACCGGCCCGGTGGCACCGGTGCAGCGTTCCAGGGTGTCGTCGTGGAACACCACCGGCACGCCATCGGCCGACAGCCGCACGTCGAACTCGACCATGCGGCAGCCCAGGGCGGCCGCCGCGCGGAACGAGGCGGGAGTGTTCTCGGGGGCATGCCCGGCGGCGCCGCGATGGCCGATGACGGGGGGGAGAATTAAACTCCCTCCCCCCTGGTGGGGGAGGGTTGGGGTGGGGGGGAGAACCGCGTCGGACGGAATCATGTGCGGCCTCACCGGAATTCCGTCGTTCCCGCGAAGGCGGGAACCCAGGGCCACGGAACAACTGCCGGCGCACCCCCTGGGTCCCCGCCTGCGCGGGGACGACGAAAAAGCCGTGTCACAGCCCGTACTTCTCCGCCATGGCCTGGTCCTTGGCGGCGACGGCGCGGGCGAGGTCGACCATGACCTTGGCCTGCTTCCAGGTGGCGTCGTCCTGCATCTTGCCGTCGATCATCACCGCGCCCGAGCCGTCGGGCATGGAGTCCAGAATCTTCTTCGCGAACAGCACCTCGTCCACGTCGGGGCTGAACACCGTCTTGGCGATGGCGATCTGGCTGGGATGCAGGCTCCAGGCGCCGGCGCAGCCGAGCAGGAAGGCGTTGCGGAACTGCGCCTCGCACGCCGCCGAGTCGGAGAAGTCGCCGAACGGGCCGTAGAAGGCCTTGATGCCGGCCGACTGGCAGGCATCCACCATGCGGGCCACGGTGTAGTGCCACAGATCCTGCTGGAACAGGGTGCGGGGCGCGTCGCCCCTGGCATCTTCCAGCACGCCGTAGAAGGGATGGCCGCCGCCGACCCGGGTGGTCTTCATGCCGCGGCTGGCGGCAAGGTCGGCCGGCCCCAGGCTCATGCCGTGCATGCGGGGCGAGGCCTGGGCGATGGCCGCCACCTGCTCGACCCCCAGCGCCGTCTCCAGGATGGCATGGATCAGGATCGGCTTGGTGACGCCGTGCCTGGCCTCCAGCTGGGCCAGCAGCTGGTCGAGGTAATGAATGTCCCACGGCCCTTCGACCTTGGGCAGCATGACCACGTCCAGCTTGTCGCCGGCCGCCGCCACCAGGGTGGTGAGGTCGTCGAGGAACCACGGGCTGTTGAGGCAGTTGACCCGGGTCCACAGGCCGCAGCCCGAGGACGGGTCCCAGGCCTTGGCCACCTCGACCAGGCCGGCCCGCGCCGCCTCCTTGGCGTCGGCGGGGATGGCGTCCTCGAGATTGCCCAGCAGCACGTCCACCTGCCGGGCCATCTCCGGCACCTTGGCCCGCATCTTCTCCACATGCGGCGGGAAGAAGTGGATCATGCGCTCGAGCCGCACCGGCAGCTCGCGATAGGGGGCGGGAGCGCCGATGGCGAGCGGCTCGAAAAACTTGCGGGGCGGCTTGATGCTCATGGCGCGCAATCCTCTTTCGGGGACGTTAGGGTTGACGCAATAATGATGCGTTATGCTGCGCCGCACAAGGGAGAAGGTGGCGGCTGGAAAGCCGTCGCCTTCCAGCGGCCATTGAGGCCGCGGCCAAGCGCGCGGAGGCGCGCGCCCGGCGAGGGCAGACCAAGACTCTATACAAATAGCATCGCCCCGTCCTTGCTGGCATCGGCCAGGAAGGTGACGACGCCGCCCTTGGCCACCGGCACGTCGGGGCGCAGGCCGTCGGGGTCCATGCCCAGGGCCTTCAGCCCCATCTCGCAGACCATCACCGTGACCCCCAAAGCGACGCAGGCGGACAGCAGATCCTCGAAGGTGGCGACGCCGCGTTCCCTGAACTGGGCGTCCATGGCCTCGGCGGTCAACCCGCCCTCCGACACCGGCAGGCGCTTCCAGCCCTGGTCCTTCTCCAGCGCGCGGCCGGCCCACATGGTGAAGAACAGGGTGACCGGGGTGTTGGAGGCGATGGCGGCGGCGGCCATCACCAGGGCGTAGTGAACGCGGTCGAAGGCGCCCGAGAACACCACGATGGACAGCTTCCGGGGCTGCTCAGCCGCAGGCATGGGCGGTGCTCCCATGGGACGCGAGGTCGGTGATGGCGGGATGGTCGCCGCACAGCGGGCAGCCGGGATCGCGCGGCACGCGGACGGTGCGGAAGGTGGTGGACAGGGCGTCGACGATGAGCAGGCGGCCGGCCATGGTCTCGCCGATGCCCAGCAGCTCCTTCAGCACCTCGGTGGCCTGCAGCGAGCCCATCACCCCGGCGATGGCCCCCAGCACCCCGGCGGACGAGCAGGTGGGCACGGCGCCCTCGGGCGGCGCCTCGCGGTAGATGCAGCGATAGCAGGGGCCGCCCGGCCGGAAGGTGGCGAGCTGGCCGTCGAAGCGCAGGATGGCGGCCGAGACCAGGGTCCTGCCCTCCAGCCGGCAGGCGTCGTTGACCAGGAAGCGGGTGGGGAAATTGTCGGAGCCGTCGGCCACCACCTGGTAATCGGCCAGGATGGCGCGGATGTTGTCCTTGTCCAGCCGCGCCCGGATGGGCACCAGGCGGACATCCGGATTGATGGCCGCCACCGCGTCCGCCGCGCTGTCGACCTTGGGCCGGCCGACCCTCTCGGTGGCGTGCAGCACCTGGCGCTGCAGATTGGACAGATCGACCACGTCGTCGTCGATCACCCCGATGGTGCCGACTCCGGCGGCGGCGAGGTAAAGGATCACCGGCGAACCGAGCCCGCCCGCCCCCACCACCAGCACCCGCGAGTCCAGCAGCCGCGCCTGCCCCACCCCGCCGACCTCGGGCAGGATGATGTGGCGGGCATAGCGCCGGATCTGGTCCTCGGTGAAGGTCATGATCGCTTCCAGGTACTCCCCTCCCCTTGATGGGGAGGGCCCTCCTTTTTTACTCCCCTCCCCTCGATGGGGAGGGGTGGGGGTGGGGTGAGGTCCGCGACTCCGTCCGACGCGGTTCCCCCCCACCCTGGCCCTCCCCCGCAAGGGGGGAGGGAATAAGGGAGGGGGGTGTTCGTTATTCGAACAGCGCCGTCGACAGGTAGCGTTCGGCGAAGCTGGGCAGGATCACCACCACCAGCTTGCCGGCCATGTCGGGGCGGCCGGCCACCTCCATGGCGGCGGCCAGGGCGGCGCCCGACGAGATGCCGACCGGCAGGCCCTCCAGCCGGGCCGCCTTGCGGGCCATGACGAAGGCGGTCTCGTTGCCGATCTGCAGGATCTCATCGACCACCGAACGGTCCAGGTTCTTCGGCACGAAGCCGGCGCCGATGCCCTGGATCTTGTGCGGCCCGGGGGCGCCGCCCGACAGCACCGGGCTGTCCTCGGGCTCCACCGCGATGATGCGCACGCCCGGCTTCTTCTTCTTCAGCACCCGGCCGATGCCGGTGACGGTGCCGCCGGTGCCGACCCCGGCCACCACCACGTCGACCTTGCCGGCGGTGTCGGTCCAGATCTCCTCGGCGGTGGTGGTCTCGTGGATGGCCGGGTTGGCGGGGTTCTCGAACTGCTGGCACATGACCGCGCCGGGGGTCTCGGCGACGATTCGCTCGGCCTCCTTGACCGCCCCGGTCATGCCCTTGGCCGCCGGGGTCAGCACGATCTCGGCGCCCAGATGGGCCAGCATCTTGCGCCGCTCCAGGCTCATGCTCTCCGGCATGGTGAGGATCAGGCGGTAGCCCTTGGCGGCGCAGACGAAGGCCAGGGCGATGCCGGTATTGCCCGAGGTCGGCTCGACCAGGGTGGCGCCGGGCTTGATGCGCCCCTCGGCCTCGGCGGCGGCGATCATGGCCAGGCCGATGCGGTCCTTGACCGAGGCCAGCGGGTTGAAGAACTCGCACTTGCCGACCACGTCGGCGCGGGCGCCGGCCTCGGCCGCCAGCTTGGGCATGCGCACCAGCGGGGTGGCGCCGATGGTGTCGATGATAGACTCGTAGATGCGGCCGCGAAACTCGGTCATGCTATTCCCTCGCGCCGGGTGTGGAATTCAGCAAAAATACAGTCTTGCACCATCGCGGCGCCGCGGCAAGCCGTCAGATGATGAAATCCAGCTTGGCGTGGGCCTCGGACGGGATACCCGTCTTGTAGGAGCGCATGCACAGATCGTCGATGGTGATGGCGTCCAGGCGGGCCATGATCTCGTCGGACAGCTCGCCCCACATGGGCCGGATGACGTTCTTGCCCAGATCCGAGGCGGGGATGTCCTGGTAGGGGTCCTCGGCGGTTTCCAGCTGGCGCACCACCCGGACGATCTCGCCCACCGAGATGCGCCGGCGCTCGCGGGCCAGGCGGTAGCCGCCCCGGGGGCCGCGCACGCCGACCAGCACGCCGGAGCGCACCAGCTGCTGCAGGGTCTGTTCCAGGTAGCGGCGCGGGATGCCCTGGCGGCGGGTGATCTCGCGGCTCTGCACCGGCTCGCCGCCGGCGTGGTAGGCGATGTCGAGCACCGCCTCGATGGCGAACAGCATCTTCTTGGACGGGCGCAGCATGCTCTAGCCTCCCTGCCGGCCGCTGCCGGTCGATCCGAAACCGCCCTCGCCCCGCCCGGTTTCGGGCAGGGCCTGGCTTTCCACCCACTCGGCCCGCGCCACCGGCGCCACCACCAGCTGGGCGATGCGCATGCCGCGGCTGACGGTGAAGGGGGCGTCGCCCAGATTGATCAGGATCACCGCGATCTCGCCGCGGTAATCGGCATCGATGGTGCCGGGGCTGTTGAGCACGGTGATGCCGTGCCGCGCCGCCAGGCCCGAACGCGGCCGCACCTGGGCCTCGAAGCCCTCGGGCAAAGCGATGGCGAAGCCGGTGGCAACCATCGCCCGCCGGCCGGGCGCCAAAGCGATGTCGGCCGGGACGCAGGCCATCAGGTCGAGGCCGGCGGCATGGGCGGTCTCGTAGCGCGGCAGCGGCAGGTCCTCGGCATGGGCCAGGCGCAGGATGGGGATGGGGATGGTCACGGGTGTCCTCCGGTCAGGGCGTCGGCGATGCGCCAGGCCAGCCGCTCGGCGACGTCGGCCTTGGAGCAGCGCGGCCAGTCCTCGACACCGGCCTGGCTGATCAGGTGGACGGCGTTGAAATCGCCGCCGAACGTGCCGACGGCCGGCGACACGTCGTTGGCGACGATCCAGTCGCAGCCCTTGCGCGCCAGCTTGGCCTTGGCGTGCTCGACCACCGTCTCGGTCTCGGCGGCGAATCCCACCACCAGCTGCGGGCGGGCCGAGCCGCGTTCGGACAGGGTGGCCAGGATGTCGGGATTGGGCGCCAGCTCGATCACCGGCGGCGGGCCGCCCGGCTGCTTCTTGCGCTTCTCCTTCGAGGCGTTGGAGACCGTCCAGTCGGCCACCGCGGCGGCACACACCGCCACATCGACGGGCAGGCGCGCCAGCGCGGCGCCCAGCATCTCGCGCGCCGTTTCCACGTGCACGGTGGTCACCCCGGCCGGATCGGCCAGCGCCACCGGGCCGGAGATCAGGGTCACCTCGGCGCCCAGGCGGGCCAGCGCGGCGGCCAAAGCGTGGCCCTGCTTGCCCGACGAGCGGTTGCCGATGAAGCGGACCGGGTCGATAGCCTCGTAGGTGGGGCCCGAGGTGACCAAAGCCCGCAGGCCCTTGAGCGGCCCGGCGGCCAGCCGTCCCTCGATGGCGGCGGCGATCTCGGCCGGCTCGGCCATGCGGCCCACCCCCGATTCACCCTCGGCCAGCGGCCCGGCATTGGGGCCGATCACTGCGGCGCCGCGCGCCTTGACGGTGGCCAGATTGGCCTGGGTGGCCGGATGCCCCCACATGCGGAAGTTCATGGCCGGGGCCACCAGGATCGGCTTGTCGGTGACCAGCAGCGCCGTCGAGGCGAGGTCGTCGGCCAGTCCGGTCGCCATCTTGGCCAGCAGGTTGGCGGTGCACGGCGCCACCACCACCATGTCGCAGTCGCGCGCCAGGGTGATGTGACCGATCTCGTGCTCGTCGGTCAGCGAGAAGGTGTCGGCGTGGACGCGGTTGCCCGACAGGGTCTGCACCGACAGCGGCGTGACGAAATTCTCCGCGTTGCGGGTCAGCAGGCAACGCACATCGGCGCCGCTTTCGCGCAGCCGGCGGATCAATTCCAGGCTTTTGTACGCGGCGATGCCGCCGGAAATGACCAGAAGGATGCGCCGACCGTCGAGCACGGGGGTAACCTCAGGCTAAATACCCAGGATCGGGTGTGATTAACCTAATGCCGACGAAGAAAAGGCGCAAGAGGGCAGTGATATCACCGGCCCGGCCGCGAGCTCAGGCCGCCCCCACCCGGCATTCTTTCAGGATCGCCGCCATCAGCGCCGCCTTGACGCCGCCGGCATCGCCGGTGGCGCACCAGCAGGTGGCCGACACGTCCACCGTCTTCTCGCCGAACTTGGCCACCGCGACGCCGGGGGCGGGCTCGGCGGCGATGCGGGAATCGGCGGCCATCAGGGCGCGGATGCGGGCCATGGATGCCTCGACCTCGGCGCCGTAGGGCAGCGGCACCACCACCTCGACCTTGCGGGTCGGCAGGTGGCTGAGGTTGCGGATGGCGGCGCTCCACACCGCCGAATTGGGGGCGATGACGCGGATGTTGTCGCCGGTCACCAGGATGGTGTGGAACAGCGACACCTGCGCCACCGTGCCGGCCAGGGCGCCGGCCTCGATGCCGTCGCCGACCTTGAACGGGCGGAACAGCAGCAGCATCACGCCCGCCGCCAGGTTGGACAGGGTGCCCTGCAGGGCGAGGCCGATGGCCAGGCCGGCGGCGCCCAGGATGGCCACCAGCGAGGTGGTCTGCACCCCCAGCTTCTCGAGCACCGCCACGCCGGTGAAGGCCAGCAGCGCCCAGCGGGCCAGCGAGGCGAAGAAGCCGCGCAGCATGACGTCGGCGACCCTGACCCGGGCCAGGCCGGACTCGACCGCCCGCTCGGCCCAGCGCGCCAGCACCCAGCCGGCCAGCAGGATGACCAGCGCCCAGGCGCCGCTGATGCCCCAGTGCATGACCAGGGTGGTGACGTCCTCGAGGGACACGGTGGAAAACTCGGGCATGGCAGGGCCTCCGAAGGGAATGGTGCCTGCCTTTCGTCTATCACGCCATGCGTTGGTAGTACATATTCTGGACGTGGTTGCCCTGGGCGAAGAACACCCAGCGTTCCACCATCAGGCCCACGTACTGGACCAGCGCCGCCAGCAGCAGCATGGGGTGCTCGCCGGTGGCCCAGCCCGCCGCCACCAGCGCCGCCGGCAGGGCGAAGGCGAGGAACAGGAACAGCACCACCAGCCCCCGGACCACTTCGGACCCGATGCCGTGGCGGTATTCGGTGGTGTTGTAGGAGCCGCCGAGGAAGCCCTGGGAGATCTGGCGGATCTGGCCGTGATGGACGCCGATGGCGGTCTTCATGCTGGAGCGGCACTTGAGCCGGGTGTTGCGCCACAGCTGGAAGATGCGGGCGGCCATGGCCGCCAGGGTCAGCGCCAGCGCGTCGCCGGCGAAGAACTCGGTGAGGCTGGAGCCGGCCAGGCTGGCATAGGCGGCGGCGATGGTGAAGCCCGAGGCCAGGCCCATCAGGGTGTAGTTGACCACCGTCCACGAGCTGGCCCATTCGCGGATGAACTTCACCGAGGCGTAGATCATGGCGGTGCACAGGAAGAGGGCCAGCGCCGCCCCGGCGGCGGCGAAGCCCACCGCCATGGACAGGTCCAGGGACTTCTGGTTGCCGAAGGTCCACAGCACCGGGGTCCAGCCGAACCAATGCACCACGCCGTAGAGGAACGTCGCCCCCATCACCGCCGGCAGCACGATGACCTCGCGGCTGAGCCACGAGGTGCGCCAGCGGGTGGCGGTCCGCCACGCCCGCTGCGGGTTGGCCAGGTGGAAGAACGAGGCCACCAGCCCGAGCACCAGCAGCAGCTCGGCGATGGCGGCGCCGCCGGCATAGAAGGCGCCGCTTTCCTGGTCGGGGGTGGCGCCGATGACGAAGTACCACTGGCCGGTGACCAGGGCCAGCAGCAGGCCCTGGCCGGCGCCGATCAGGGTGGTGAGGAAGATGACGGAGAACGCGGGATGCATGGTTGTCGTCCCTTCCTTACCAGCTCGACATGTCGTCGATGGAGGGCGCGGTGAAGTTGGGCTTGGGCAGGTCGGCCTCGAACTTCAGCGGGTTGTCGGCGCGCACCAGCTCGTCCTCGTGCAGGCGCATGTAGGTCTTGCGCCGCGGCAGGTAGTGGTTGGCCGGGCTGGTGCCCCATTCCGGCATCAGCTGGTAGCCGGCATTCTCGCGGATGGCCCTGGCGGCCTCGGATTCGGGGTCGTTGACGTCGCCGAACAGGCGGGCGCCGGCCGGGCAGGCCAGCACGCAGGCCGGCTTGCGCCGCTCGGGCTCGAGGCTGGTGTCGTAGATGCGGTCGACGCACAGCGTGCACTTCTTCATCACCCCGGCGATGGGGTCGAATTCGCGGGCGCCGTAGGGGCAGGACCACGAGCAGTACTTGCAGCCGATGCACTTGTCGTAATCGACCAGGACGATGCCGTCCTCCTCGCGCTTGTACGAGGCCCCGGTGGGGCACACCGGCACGCAGGGCGGCTCCTCGCAATGCAGGCAGGATTTCGGGAAGTGCACCGTCTCGGTGGCCGGGAAGGTGCCGCACTCGAAGGTCTGGACGCGGTTGAAGAAGACGCCGTTGGGATCGGCGTCATAGGGGTTCTGGTCGGGCAGCGGCCCCGACCAGCCCGAGGTGTTCCACTGCTTGCAGCTGGTCACGCAGGCGTGGCAGCCGACGCAGACGTTGAGGTCGATGACCAGAGCCAGTTGCTTCTTCGCCATGGTCGTTTTCCTCACGCCTTGCGCTTGCCGGCGAAATACGAGCGCACACGGGCGCCGAAGCCGGTCTGCCCGGGCGCCTTGGCCAGCGGGTCGAATTGCGGGAAGCTCTCGGCCGGCTCGTCGGCGCCGGCCTTGGTGATGCGCACGCGCACGTCGTACCACGCCGCCTGCCCGGTGACCGGGTCGGAATTGGAAACGTGGCGGCCGCCGATCATGTCGGGCAGTTCCTCGGAAATGACGTGGTTGAGCAGGAAGCCCTTCTTCGCCTCGTTGGCGTCGGGTCCCAGGCCCCAGGCGCCGGCGGCCTTGCCGATGGCGTTCCAGGTCCACACCGTGCCGGGCTCGACCGCCTCGGTGAAGCGGGCCATGCAGCGCACCTTGCCCCACGGGCTTTCCACCCACACCCAGTCGCCGTCGTCGAACTTGCCGGCGGCGCCCACCGACGGGTGCACCATGATGTAGTTGTGGGTGTGGATCTGGCGCAGCCAGGCGTTCTGCGAATCCCACGAATGGTACATGGCCATGGGGCGCTGGGTGATGGCCGACAGCGGGAACTTGCTGGTGTCGGTCTTCTGCCATTCCAGCGGCGCGAAATAGAAGGGAAGCGGATCGAAGAACGCCTCGACCCGGTCGCGCATGTGCTCGGGCGGCTGCTTGCCCTTCCACCGGCCCATGGCGGCCAGGCGGAACTTCTGCAGCACCTCGGAGTAGATGTGGATGTTGATGGGGTCGAGATAGCGCACCAGGCGATGGCGCTGGGCCCAGGTCAGGTAGCCCTTGTTCCAGTTGCGCATGTACTGGTAGCTGCGCGGCAGCTCGTAATGGAAATGGTTGTTGTTGCGGGCGTACATCTCCCACTGGCTGGGATTGGGCTCGCCCACCAGGAACTTCTCGCCCGACTTGCCGCGCCAGCCCGACAGGAAGCCGATGCCCGACCCCGGTTCGGTCTCGAAATTGACGATGAAGTCGGGATAGTCGCGGAACTTGCGCACGCCGTCCTTGGTGACGAAGGCGGGCAGCTTCAGCCGGGTGCCCAGCTCGATCAGCACGTCCTGGAACGGCTTGCATTCGCCCAGCGGCGGCATGACGGGAACGCGCACCGAATCCACCGGCCCGTCGAATTCCGAGATGGGACGGTCGAGGATGCTCATGACGTCGTGGCGCTCGAGATAGGTGGTGTCGGGCAGCACCAGATCGGCGAAGGCCACGGTCTCGGACTGGAACGCGTCGGCGACGACGATGAACGGGATCTTGTACTCGCCGTTCTCGTCCTTGTCGGTCAGCATCTTGCGGATCTCGGCCGTGTTCATGGACGAGTTCCACGCCATGTTGGCCATGAACAGGAACAGGGTGTCGATCTTGTAGGGGTCGCCGCGCCAGGCATTGGTGATGACGTTGTGCATCAGCCCGTGCACCGACAGCGGGTATTCCCACGAGAACCCCTTGTCGATGCGCAAGGGCTCGCCGTTCTCGTCCACCGCCAGGTCGTCGGGCTCGGCCGGCCAGCCCAGCGGGGTGCCTTCCAGCGGGTGGTTGGGGCGGATGGCGTGATTGCCCTTGGGCGGCTTCGGGCAGGGCGGGATGGGGCGCGGGAACGGCGCCTTGTGGCGGAAGCCGCCGGGGCGGTCGATGGTGCCCAGGATGCTCATCAGGATGGCGAGCGCCCGGATGGTGTGGAAGCCGTTGGAATGGGCCGCCAGGCCGCGCATGGAATGGAACGCCACCGGGTTGCCGGTGATGCTCTCGTGCTCCTTGCCCCAGGCGTCGGTCCACGAGATCGGCAGCTCGATGCGCTGGTCGCGGGCGGTCACCCCCATCTCGTGGGCCAGCCGGCGGATGGTGGCGGCCGGAATGCCGGTGATCCCCTCGGCCCATTCCGGGGTGTAGTCCTTGACCCGGTCCTTCAGCAGCTGGAAGGCCGGCTTGACCGGGGTGCCGTCGCGCATCTTGTAGGCGCCGAGCAGGCGGCCCTCGGTGCCCTCGGTGCGGGCCAGCACCGGCTTGTCGCTGGCGATGTCCCACCACATGCGGTCGGGCACGTCGAAGGTGTCGGGCCGCACCGGCACGTTGGCGTCGCGCACGAACATGCCGAAATAGTCGCTGTCCTCGTTCAGGTTCACCAGCTCGGCCGAGTTGGAGTACTGCATCAGGAACTCGCGGTCGAACAGGCCCTTCTCGATGATCTCGTGGATGAAGGCCAGCAGCAGGGCGCCGTCGGTGCCGGGGCGGATGGGCACCCACTCGTCGGCGATGGCGGCATAGCCGGTGCGCACCGGGTTGATGGCGATGAAGCGGCCGCCGGCCCGCTTGAACTTGCCCAGCTCGATCTTCAGCGGGTTGGAATGGTGGTCCTCGGCGGTGCCGATCATGATGAACAGCTTGGCGCGGTCGAGATCGGGGCCGCCGAATTCCCAGAAGCTGCCGCCGATGGTGTAGATCATCCCGGCCGCCATGTTGACCGAGCAGAAGCCGCCATGGGCGGCGTAGTTGGGGGTGCCGTACTGCTTGGCGAACATGCCGGTCAGCGCCTGCATCTGGTCGCGGCCGGTGAACAAGGCGAGCTTCCTGGGATCGGTCTTGCGGATGTGCTCGAGCCGCCCGCCCAGCATGTCGAAGGCCTCGTCCCACGAGATCGGCTCGAAGGCGTTGGTGCCGCGCTCGGCCCCGGCGACGCGCCGCAGCGGCCTGGTCAGGCGGGCCGGCGAATACTGCTTCATGATGCCCGACGAGCCCTTGGCGCAGATCACGCCCTTGTTCAGGGGATGGTCGGGATTGCCCTCGATGTAGCGGACCTCGCCGTCGCGCAGATGGACGCGGATGCCGCAGCGGCAGGCGCACATGTAGCAGGTGGTGGTCTTGACCTCCGCTCGGCCGAGCTCGGAGTCGCGGGTGGTGACGGGATCCCTCATGGCCTGCTCCTGGACGCTGCCCTTTTTCCCGGCCGGGGGGCGGTGGCGGAGGCAGCGCGGCCGGAACCGCCCCGGCGCGCCTGGCCGGAGGGCGTCTCCCTCGCGTTCCCTGTCCCTGTCCCTCGGCCCTTGGGGCCTTTTGAAGAGGGACAGATTAGATAAGGGATGGCTAATAAATCAATGCTTGTTTCTGTGTGGGTATCGCCAGCCTATTCCAGCCCGCCGATATAGGCGGCCACCGCCTTGATCTCCAGCGTCGTCAGCTTGTTGGCGATGGCGTGCATGATCGACTTGTCGTTGGTGCGCGAGCCAGAGACGAACTCGCCCAGCTGGCCTTCCACATAGGACGGGTGCTGGCCGGCCAGGCGCGGCAGCTGGTCGGTGCCGTGTCCGGCCTCGCCGTGGCAGCTGGCGCACGGCGCGATGCCCGAGAACGGGTTGCCCTGGCGGAACACATAGCGGCCGACGGCGGCCAGTTCGGTGTTCAGCACCTTCTTCGACTTGGCCGGCTTGGCACTGAAATAGGCGGCGAGGCCGGCGATTTCGGCATCGCTCAGGTCCTTGGCCATCTCGTTCATGGTGCCGGTGCGCCGCCCGTCGCGGAAGTCGCGCAACTGCTTGATCAGGTAGGTCGCGTTCTGGGCCGCCAGGCGGGGATAGACGGCGGTCGCCGCCTCGCCGTCGACGCCGTGGCACAGCTGGCAGCGTTCCGAGACGATTTCCCTGACCCGGGGATCGGGTTCGGCCGCCGCGGCGGGGAGCCACATCAGGGTCACTGCCGCCGCCAGTGCGGCGCACCATCGCTTCGCCATCTCCGGACTCTCCCCCACACTCAGGCGGGAAAAGTCTAGGCAGACCCGGTGGCGCGGGAATTGACCGCCGTCAAGAGGCGGACGAGCCGCCGCGGCTGACCAGGACGTGGCTGATGACCAGACCCATATGGGCGATGGGGGCGGCGTTGAGGATGCCCAGGCGCATCTGGGCCGGCGGGCCGCAGGCGTAGTCGATGCTGAAGCGGTCGCGGCGGCCGGCCAGGATGTCGCTCATGCCCTCGGAGACGCGCAGGCCGGGATCGCCGCCCGCGCCGGGATAGTCGCGGCAGGCGGCCAGGAAATCCTGTCCCCGCGGAGTCCCGGCGAGGTTGACGAAGCCGGCCCGGGCGGCGGCGTCCCAGGCGGAGTTGGTGAAGGTGACGATACCGTTGGGATCGAGCACCGCGACCTGTTCGGGCAGCGCGTCGATGACCGCCTGCAGGCGCTGCTCGGCCTGCTTGACCTCGGTGACGTCGACGAAGGTGACCACCACGCCGGCCCGCTTCTCGTGGTCGCCGCCGGCATCGGTCAGGTACGGCAGCAGCCCGACCAGAACGAAGCGGTTGCCGGTCGCCCGCACCTCGTGCTGGGTCGCCCGGCCGGTGCGCAGCACCTCGCGGATGTCCTCCAGCATGCCGGGATATTGCAGGTTGGTAGACAGGTGCGCGAACGAGCGCCCGACATCGCGCGGGATCAGGTTGACGCAGGCGGCGGCGGCGGGAGTGAAGCGGCGCACGATGAGGTTGGTGTCGAGGAACACGGTGCCCAGGTCGGTGGCCCGCAGCAGGTTCTCGATATCGTCGGAAACCCGCGTCAGTTCCTCGATCTTCGCCTCGTACTGGGAATTGAGGGTGAACAGTTCCTCGTTGACCGATTGCAGCTCCTCGTTGGTGCTCTGCAATTCCTCGTTGGAGGCCAGCAATTCCTCGTTGGACGCCTGCAGCTCCTCGTTCGAGGTCTCCAGTTCCTCGACCGTGGCCTGCAGCGATTCCTGGCTGGTCTTGAGGTCGTGTTCGAGGGTGCGGATGCGGTCGCTGGCGTCCGCCCCGGCGTCGAACCGGGCCGGTTCATCCCCGGTCGTGGCGGCGGCCTGGGGAATGATGGCCAGCAGCGCGTAACGCTTGCCGCTCTGCTGCACGAACGGACGGACCTTGAGGGTGACCAGCTCGATGCCGCCCGGCGCGTTGTAGGGAACCGAGGCGTATTCGATCTCCTTGCCGTCGCGCAGCGCCTTGTGCAGGGCCGAGCCGGCCACCGTGGCCAGGGCGCTGGGCAGCAACTTCATGACGTCCAGGGTGGCGTGGCCGGGCGGCACCCGCAGGAAGCGGCTGCCGTCGCCGAACACATGCAGCAGGTCGCCACGGTCGTTGAGCAACAGCGCCGGCGGCGCGAAGGTCTCGATCAGCAGGCCCAGCCCCTGGTCGATGGCCATGTCCTCGTCGCCGCCCAGCCCGGGATGGCGCGGCCGCGGCACCGCCGCCGCCGCCGCCGACGCCGACGCCGACGCGGTGGGCAGGTTGCGGATGATGCCGTCGGGCAGGCTGGCGCCGGTGGAGACGGTGCGGAAGACCTTGTGCTTGACGTCGATCACCGCGTATTGCGCCGCCAGTTCGCCCAGGCTCTCGCTGGAGCCGAGGAACAGGAAGGCGCCGCGGTTGAGCGCGTAGTTGAACAGCGACAGCACCCGGCGCTGCAGCACCGGCTCCATGTAGATCAGCAGGTTGCGGCAGCTGACCAGGTCCAGCTTGGTGAAGGGCGGGTCCTTCAGGATGTTGTGGCGCGCGAACACGATCATCTGGCGGATCTGGCGGGCCACCGCCCAGCGGTCGCCGCGGGCGATGAAATAGCGTCCCTTGATGTCGGCCGGCACCTCGGCCAGGGCACTGTCCTCGTAGACGCCGAGCGATGCGATCTCGATGGCGTCGCGGTCGAGGTCGGTGGCGAAGATCTTCACCTCGACCAGCTTGCGGGTGCGGGCGATCTCCTCGGAGAACAGGATGGCCATGGAATAGGCCTCCTCGCCGGTGGCGCAGCCGCACACCCAGACCCGGATGGTGTCGCGCTCGCCGGCCCGCTCGACGATCTGCGGGATGACCTGGTCCTTCAACACCTGGAAGGCCTCGGCGTCGCGGAAGAACTTGGTGACGCCGATCAGCAGCTCCTTGTAGAGCTGGCTGGCCTCCAGCGGCGAGCGCCGCAGCAACTCCACGTATTCGGGCAGGGTCGCCACCCGGTTGATCTGCATGCGCCGTTCGACCCGGCGGTTGATGGTGCCGACCTTGTAATCGCCGAAATCGACGCCGGTCTCGCGCTTCAGCACCGAGGCGATCTCGGCGAAGGTCTCGGGCGGCACGTCCTCGCTGCGCGGCCGCGGCAAATGCGGCATGGAGCGGCCGGTATGCTCGACCAGCACTTCGGCCACCAGTTCGGGCGGCACGACGTGGTCGGCTCCGCCCGACTGGATGACCGAGCGCGGCATGCCGTCGAACTTGGCGGTGTCGGGGTCCTGCACCACCACCAGGCCGCCCGCCGCGCGGATGGCGGCGACGCCGCGGGTGCCGTCCGAGCCGGTGCCCGACAGGATCACCCCCGCCGAACGGGTGCCGCAGGACTCGGCCAGGGATTGCAGGAAGATGTCGATGGGCAGCGCCAGGCCGGCCATGGCGGTCGGCGTCTTGGCCGACAGATGCAGGCGGTTGCGGGCGATGGTGACGGTCTTGCCCGGCGGCAGCAGATAGACCACGTCCTCCTCGACCGGGGCGCCGTCGGCCATCTCGCGCACGTCGAGCACGGTGTGCTTGCCCAGCAGCTCGACCATCATGCTCTTGTGGTCCGGCGACAGGTGCTGGACGACGACGAAGCACAGCCCCGACGCCGCCGGCACCGGCTCGAACATCTTCTGCAGTGCCTCGAGGCCGCCGGCAGACGCGCCGACCCCCACCACCAAAGGTCCCTGTCGCTGCTTGCGCCGGGACGCCCCCTTCGCGGCCGTCATGCCCTTTTCCTTCCAGAAGGAAATGGAAAGCGGAACTCCCCCGTATTTAAGGCGCGCCGGGGTTGCTCTTCAAGCCATCCTGTAGTCGGATCAGCACCCGCGCCAGATCGGGGTGCGTTTTTCAAGGAAAGCATCGACGCCCTCCTTGGCGTCCTCGGCCATCATGTTGGCGGTCATGACCTCGGCGGCATAGGCATAGGCGGCATCCAGATCCATCTCTGTCTGGCGGTGGAACGCCTCCTTGCCCACCTTCAGCGTGTGCGCCGACTTGGACGCCAGCAGGTGCGCCGTCCCGGCCACCACCGCATCCAGCTCGGCCGCCGGCACCGCGCGGTTGACCAGTCCCCAGGCCTGGGCGGTGGCGGCATCCACGGCGTGGCCGGTCAGCAGCATCTCCATGGCCTGCTTGCGCCCGATCGCCCGCGACAGCGCCACCATGGGGGTGGAGCAGAACAGGCCGATATTGACCCCCGGCGTGGCGAACTTCGCCCCTTCGGCGGCGAAGGCGAGATCGCACGAGGCCACCAGCTGGCAGCCGGCCGCCGTCGCCATGGCGTGGACCCGCGCGATCACCGGCTGGCGCAGCCGCACGATGCGGGTCATCAGCCGCGCGCACCGGGCGAACACCGCCGCCACCTGGTCGCGGTCCTCCAGGGCCCGCATTTCCTTGAGGTCGTGGCCGGCGCAGAAGGCCGGGCCGTTGGCCGCCAGCACCACCACCCGCACCGCCGGATCGGCCTCGAGCCGGGCCAGGGTCTCGTCGAGCGCCGCCATCAGCGCCATGGACAGCGCGTTGCGGGCACCCGGGCGGTTGAGGGTGACGGTGGCGATTCCGTCGGCGATCTCGCTCAGCAGCATGGGCTCGGCGGCGGACATGGCGGCTCCCTTGAGTTCGGCTTCGTTCTGCCCGAAAGTGTGGCCCGCGCCGTCCCGCCGATCAAGCCGCGAGAGCCAGACCATGCCCGCCCTTACCGTCCAGTCCTTCAACGCCGACTTCCTGGCCAAGGTGCCGCTGGCGGTGCACCTCGCCATCCGCGCCGAAAGCCTGGGAAAAGGAGCGGCCCGCCTGGTGATGCCCTACGGGCCGCACCTCGCCCGGCCGGTGGAGACGGTCAGCGGCCCGGCCATGATGACCCTGGCCGACGTCGCCCTGTGGGCGGCGGTGCTGACCGTCGCCGGCCCCAAGGAGATGGTGGTCACCACCAACCTCAACGCCAACTTCCTGCGCAAGGCGGGAGCGTCGGACATGGCCGCCGAGGCCAGGGTGCTGAAGATGGGGCGGCGCCTGGCGGTGGCGGCGGTGGAGCTGATCGCCCTGCCGTCCGACGACCTGGTCGCCCACGCCACCGCGACCTACGCCATCCCGGAGTGACGACCCTTTATTCCAGTCCCTGCGGCCGCACCTGCAGGTGGCCGGGGCTGGCGGCGGTGAGTTGCAGCGCGATGGTGCCGTTGCCGCTGCGCACCAGCAGCTCGGCGCACCACGAGCCGTCCTCGAGCTGGATCGGCGCGCTGATCTCCACATGGCTGACCGCGTCCACGTCCATGCTGATGCTGTGGTTGTCGCGAAAGGAAATGGCGGCGACGGTCTTCATGCGCACTCTCCCCGGGGCAGGCCTACAGCGTCGCGCAACACCACCGGCGCGTCAACCGGCGTTCCCGGTGCCAACCATCATCCGGCTTCCCTTTCGCCGACGGGATGTGCGTAAATGAACGGCTTTTAAACCGGATGACAACATCTTGCGACAACGCCCGAGCATCAGCATCACCCGCTTCGTCCTGCTGCTGTCGGTCACGGCGACGCTGCTGGCCATCGGTGTGGTGACGCTGGTGTCCTCGCATGTCCGCGAGCGCTCCATCCACGACCTCGCCCGCGAGGAGGCGCGCCAGACCTCGACCCTGGTGTTCGAGGCGCTTTATTCCGCCATGCGCAAGGGCTGGAGCAAGCAGGAGGTGTCCGAGATCGTCGCCCGCCTGCAGGCGGCGCTGCCCGATCTTACCGTGCGGGTGGTGCGCGGCAGCCCGGTGATCGAGCAGTTCGGCGAGATCGACAACGACCTCGCCATCACCGCAGGCGACCCCCTGCTGCAGCGGACCTTCGCCGCCGCCACCGAGAGCTTCGTCACTCAGGACGACAGCATCCGCTACCTCTATCCCCTGGTGGTGCGCGAGGAATGCCTGGCCTGCCACACCCAGGCCAAGGCGGGCGACGTCAACGGCATCATCGACATCGTCTATCCGGTGCAGAACCTGAAGGTGTCGCTGGATTACCTGCTGGGCACGGTGCTGACCTATTTCCTGGTGATCCTGGTGCTGCTGTCGCTGGCGCTGTGGATCAAGCTGAAGCTGTTCGTCGCCCGCCCCATCGCCAACATGGTCACGCTGATGCAGGACATCATCCTGCGCACCGACCTCAGGCGGCGGGTCAAGACCACCGGCTTCATTTCCGAGGTCGCCGACCTCACCGAATACTTCAACCGCCTGCTGCGCACCGTCGAGGAATACCAGGCTCGGCTCGAGGATTTGTCCATCCGCGATCCGCTGACCCGCCTCTACAACCGGCGCAAGCTGGACGAGTTCCTCGACCACGAGATCGACCGCGGCGAACGCAACGGACAGGCCTTCTGCCTGGTGCAGATCGACCTGGACGACTTCAAGTCCATCAACGACACCTTCGGCCACCCGGTCGGCGATCTGCTGCTCAAGGAGCTGGCGAGCACGCTGCTGGCCGACACCCGGCGCACCGACGTCACCGCCCGCATGGGCGCCGACGAGTTCATGGTGCTGCTGCCCGAGACCGACCTCGCCGAGGGCCTGGCGGTGGCCGAGAAACTGCGCCAGGCCATCGCCGACACCACCCTGGGCCTGCCGGTGGGCGGCGTGCGCATCACCGCCAGCCTGGGTGTGGTGAGTTTCCCCGAGAACGGCGCCGACGCCCGCAAGCTGGCCATCGCCGCCGACGTCGCCACCTACAAGGCCAAGCGCGGTGGCAAGAACCAGTGCGCCAGCCTGGCCGGCGGCGATGATGCGACCGCCACCAGCTTCGACAAGGGCGAAATGGTGCGCACCGCCCTGGCGGAAGGTCGCCTGGTGCCGTTCTTCCAGCCCATCCTGGCGACCCGGGACCACGGTATCTTCGCCTACGAGGTGCTGGCCCGGGTGGTGGACGGCGAGCGCCAGGTCAGCGCCGGCGACTTCATCGAATCGGCCGAGGAACTGGGCCTGGCCGCCAAGATCGACGAGGCGGTGTTCTCGCGGGCGCTGAAGGTGCTGGCCTCCGGCGCCCTCGGCGACGCCCGCCTGTTCATCAACCTGTCGGCCCGCACCCTGGCCGACCGCGACCGCATGATGGGCATTCCGGCCCGCCTGAAGGCGGCCGGGGTGGCGCCGTCGCGCATCGTGCTGGAGATCACCGAGCGCGAGGCGCTGCCCCAGTTCGCCGAGGTGGTACGCCTGATCAACGACCTGCGCGCCCAGGGGCTGGCCTTCGCGCTGGACGATTTCGGCTCGGGCTTCTCGTCGTTCCTGTACCTGAAATACATCACCGTCGATTACGTCAAGATCGAGGGCTCGTTCATCCGCCACATGGTCACCGACGAACGCGACCGCATCATGGTCGAGCACATCCATTCCATGGCCCGGCGCTTCGGCCTGGTCACGGTGGCCGAGTTCGTCGAGGATTCGGAAACCATGGACCTGCTGAAGGCCATGGGCATCGACCTCGCCCAGGGCTACCACCTGGGCCTGCCGGTGGCGAAGGCGAGGTAGGCCCCGCCCCCTACTTGGTCAGGCTCAGAAACAGCCGGGTCAGCTTCTCGGGCAGGCGCTCGACCTGATCGACCACGGCGAAGCCGGAGGGGCCGAAGACGTCGGCGATGTAGGAATCGGCCTTGGCGTCCAGGGTCATGCACACGGTGGCGATGCCCTTGGCGCGCAGCTCGGTCACCGCCACGTGGGTGTCGGCCTTGAGATAGTCGTCGTCGTCGACGTCGATGTCGGCCGGCTCGCCGTCGCTGACCAGCAGCAGCAGCTTCTTTTCCTCGCGCCGCGCCGCCAGTTCGGCCCCGCCGTGGCGCAGCGCGGCGCCCATGCGGGTGGCGAGGCCGGCCTGCATGGCGGCCAGGCGGCCCTTGGGCAGCGCCCCCCACGGCTCGGCGAAGTCCTTGTAGTGGACGTAGCGCACCTCGTGCCGGCTTTTCGAGGCGAAGCCGGCGATGGCGAAGGAATCGCCCAGGGCGCCCACCGCCCAGGCCAGCAGGCTGACCGCCTCCTGCGCCACGTCCAGCAGCGTGCGCTCGCTTCCCGGCATCTTGTCGTTGATGGATTGCGACAGATCGAGCAGCAGCAGCACGGCGATGTCGCGGCCGTCCTTGATCTGGCTCTGATAGACCTTGAGATCGGGCACCGAGCCGGCCTTGAGGTCGACCAAAGCGGCGATCACCTGGTCGAAATCCAGCTCGTCGCCCTCGGGACGGCGGCGCACGCGGCGGCGCTGCTGCGGCTTCAGGCGATCGATGACGCGGCGGATGGCCTTGGCGGTGGCGGCGTGGCGCTCCAGCAGGCGGTCGATGGCGGTGCCGTCGCCGGGGGCCTGGACGGCCTGGTAGACGGTGGTCCAGTCGGGCCGGTAGTCCTTCGCCTTGTGGTCCCATTCCGGGTAATGGACCGGCAGGAACAGCCCGTCCTGGCGCACCGGGTCCTCGGTGCCGTGGTCGGAATGGAAGTCGTCGGCGGTCTCGATGCTTTCCAGGAAGCGCCAGATGTAGCGGTTGTCGTCGCGGTAGGGGACGATGGTGTCCTCGAACCAGATGCGCGGGCTGCCGAAATCGGGGGTGCGGATCTTGGCCAGGCAGATGCGCCCCAGCTCGGTGGAGATCTCGGGATTCTCGGGGTCGGCGGCGAAGCGGACATGGAACTGCCCGGCCCAGTCCAGCACCTTGGGATCGGCGTAGCCGTGGCCTTCGGGGTCGAGGATGGCGCGCGAGATCATCGCCAGACGGTGGCGGATCGGCGACCAGCCCTCGGGCACCGCGCCCTCCTTCGGGTGCGGATGCAGCGCCAGGAACAGCCGCTTGAGGCCGGGATGGCGGCGCATGGCCAGGGCCTCGACGCGGGAATCCTCGAACAGCTCCACCGCCAGGTGCTGCCACTGGCTGAAATTGTCGGCGATGTAGGGCCGGCTCCACAGCTTGTGGGCGGCCAGGTGGGCGAGCATGGCGCGGTAGCGGTCGATGGCCGAGACCCCGCCCGCATCCTCGAGCAGATCGGGCAGGTGCAGCCCCAGCTTGTCCAGGTGCGGCGCGGGCTGGCGGCTGGCGCCGTAGGGATGGATGTCGATCTCGAGATCCCAGAAGGCGCGCAGGGTCAGGCGCAGCTCGCGGTCGCGGTCGGCCAGCAGGGTGCCCTTGCGCTGGCGCTGCAGCACGGCATTTGAATCGGCGGTGCCCAGGGCGAAATAGGCGGCCGCCTGCCACGGCTGGTCGCGGTAGCCGGTGACGCCGAAATCGACCCAGGCGGCCAGGCCTTCCAGGTTGACCTGCTCCAGCACGTGGGGGGTGGCGGCCAGCAGCGGCGCGGTGCCGGGGCGGGCCAGGTTGGCCACCCGGGTGACCAGGCGGAACCAGGTGCGCATGGCGGCGCCGTCGTCCAGGCGCCGGGCCACCGCCGGCAGCACCGCCAGGAAATCGCGGTGGACACGGAGATCGGGCACCGCCGCCAGATAGAGGGCGGTATCGGCGGCGGCGGCGATCATCCCGGCGCCGGCGCGGCGGGCCAGCTCGGGCGTCGCCTCCAGGAAGGTGACCAGCACGTCGGCATCGCGCAGGGCGCGCCAGATGCGGCCGCCGGTGTCGAGCCAGGCCTCGACCTCTTCCGGGCGCAGCACCGCCTCGGCCGCGGCCAGGGCCGGCGCCAGCACGCCGGCCACCGCGTCGAGGTCGCAGCCCAGGCGGGCCTGGGCCGAGGCGGGGTCGAGAGCCATCGCCTGCGCCTCCGTCAGGCGAAGGCGAGGTCGAAGGCGTGCCCCAGCATGGCGCGGATGTCGGGATCGTCGGTCAGCGGCTTGGACAGCGCCATGGCGCAGGCCTGCTTCGGCGCAACACCTTCGGTGATCAGGCGGGCGGCGTAGACCACCAGGCGGGTCGAGGCGCCCTCGTCGAGGCCGTGACCCTTCAGCGCCCGGGTGCGCGCCGCCACCTCGACCAGGCGGCGGCAGGCGTCCATCTCGACCCCGGTCTCGCGGGCGACGATCTCGGCCTCGACCTCGGCGGCGGAGTAGTCGAAGTCCATGGCGGCGAAACGCTGCTTGGTCGACTGCTTCAGATCCTTCATCAGGCTCTGGTAGCCCGGGTTGTACGAGATCACCAGCTGGAAGTCGGGATGCACCTTGACCAGTTCGCCCTTCTTGTCCAGCGGCAGGACGCGGCGGTGGTCGGTGAGCGGATGGATCACCACCACGGTGTCCTGGCGGGCCTCGACCACCTCGTCGAGATAGCAGATGGCGCCCAGCCGGGCGGCCACCGTCAGCGGACCGTCCTGCCAGCGGGTGCCCTGGGAATCGATGAGATAGCGGCCGACCAGATCCGAGGCGGTGATGTCCTCGTTGCAGGCCACGGTGATCAGCGGGCGCTTGAGGCGCCAGGCCATGTGCTCGACGAAGCGCGACTTGCCGCACCCGGTCGGGCCCTTCAGCATCACCGGCAGGCGCTGGCGCCAGGCGGCCTCGAACAGGGCCACCTCGTCGCCGACGGCGCGGTAATAGGGTTCGGCGTCGATCAGGTACTGGGCGGCGGCGTTGGTCATGGCATCCTCGGTCGAAAATGGTAGCACCACCATACGCGAATCCGGGGTGCCTGAAACCTCCCTCGGTGGGCGGGTAGGTTCTACCCACCCGGCGGCGCCCGACGCCACTCCAGCACCACCACCGGGTGGGCTGGATCGCCGGTCAGACGCACCGTGGCGAAACGAACGAACTCGAGCCCGTCGCGGTCGCGCCCCGTCGAGCGGATGGCGAAGACCCGCCGGCGCGAGGGGCGGAACGGTCCCTCGGGCAGCAGCGCCGCCAGTTCCCGCGACACCGCCGGGTCGAAGCCGCGCAGGCGGGTATGGACGGTGAGCACCGGCGCCAGGCGCGCCGCCAGGCCCGGCGGCATGCCCAGCACCCGGTCCAGTTCCGCCACCATGGCGAAGGGGCGGTTGCCCGGCGGCGGCAGGCCGGCGCGCTGGTAGGCCTCGGCCTCGGCGCCCGAGGGCCGCGCCAGATCGTCGGCATCGGCCCAGTCGAGGATGCGCGCGGCCAGCGCCTCGGCCTCGGCGGGGGACAGCCCGGACGCCGTCAGCAGCCGGCGCCAGGTGTCGGCATCGGCGAAGTTGACGTCAAGGCGGCCGCCCTCGTCCACCGCCACCGCCTCGGCATGGCCGCCGTCGAGGTCGAGGCGCACCGGCTCGGCCTCGGGCCGGACCATGGCATCGGCGGCGGCGGCCACCAGCCGCGCCACCGCCAGATGGGCGCCGGCATCGGCCAGGGCCTCGGCGCGGGCGGCGGCGGCCAGGCGATGGGCGTGGCGCAGCCGGGTCTCGGCCACCATGCCGATGGCGGCAGCGAGCAGGCCCAGCACCGCCAGCCCGGCCAGCACCATCAGCAGGGCGAAGCCCCTGGCGTCATTGCCCCTTGCCATAGGCGCCCTCGACCGCGCGCATGCGCCGGCGCAGTTCCTCGGTGACGGCGCGCGCCTCGATGGGGCTGCGGATGATGCGCGGGGTCAGCATCACCAGCAGCTCGGTGCGGTCCACCGTCTCGTTGGTGGCGCCGAACAGGAACCCCAGCAGCGGGATGTCCTTGAGCAGCGGAATGCCGGAGCGGCCGTTGCGGGCGCGGTCGCGGATCAGGCCGCCCAGCGCCACCGTCTCGCCGGTATCCACCGCCACCCGGGTCGCCACCGCCCGCTGCTGGATGGTGGGGGCGTCGATCCCCGAGGTGCTGGTGGAGACCACGTCGCTGACCTCCTGGCGCACCTCCATGGTGACGGTCCCGGCCGAGCTGACATGGGGCGTGACTTCCAGGATGACGCCGGTGTCGCGGAACTGGATGGTGTTGACGATGGGCGCGCCGGGATCGGTGACCGAGACCGCCGACTGCACCGGCACCGGCACCTGGTCACCGACCTGGAGGCGCGCCGTCTCGTTGTCCAGCACCACCAGCTTGGGCGCCGAGACGACGTTGACGTTGGTGACGCTGGACAGCGCGTCCAGCACCACCCGGATGTCGCCGTTCACCGCCAGGGCGGCGAAGCCGGGGAATTCGGCCGTCACCGCGCCGGAATTGGCGCGGCTCAGGGTGTTCTGCAGCACGCCGGTCTGGAAGAACCATTGCAGGCCGTAGCGCAGCTGGTCGGTCAGGGTGACCTCGGCGATGGTGGCCTCGATCAGCACCTGCATGGGAACGCGGTCGAGCTCGCGCAGGGCCTCCTCGATCAGCCGGAAGTCGCGGGCCGAGGCGTAGATCACCAGCGAATTGGTCTTCTCGTCGGCGGTGACCCGCACCGGGCCGCCGCCCGTCACCTTCAGCTCGCGGGCGGTGGCCGCCGCCGCCGCCGGTGGCGGCGCCGGTTCCGGCAGGGACGAGGCGCGCATCTCGCCGCGCTGGGCGACGATCTGCACGTTGCGGGCGGCCGGCGCCACCGCCGCCACCACATCCACCGCCGGCTCGGGGCTGAAGATGTTGCCCAGCAGGCGGGCCAGCGGCCCGGCGCGGCCGTGCTGGACGCGGTAGACGAACAGGCGCTGCATCTCGTTGCGGCCGGTGCGGTCGAGCTGCTCGACCCAGTCGCGGGCCTGGGCCAGGCGGTTGGGCCGCGAGGCGATGATCATCACCGAGCCCAGCCGCTTCAGCGGCACGAAGCGGACGGTCCCCGCCAGGGCGCCCGTTTGGCCGCCGAACATGCGCTCCAGTTCTTCGACCATGGTGTCGGCGTCCACCGCCGTGACCGGCACCAGCCCGAAGGACATGCCCTGCAGCCAGTCGACGTCGAAGATGCGCACCGTCTCGACCATGTTGTCGAGCTCGGCCTCGGTGCCGGTCAGCAGCAGGATGTTGCGCCCGTCGCCCAGGGCGGTGACCTGATCGGCGGGCACCAGCGGCTCGAGGATGCGCCGCATCTCCTCGGCCGAGACGAAGTCCAGCGGCATCACCCGAAGGCCGTAGCCGCCGCCGGCATCGCCGCGCCGCCGCGCCATGGCGCGGATGCCGGTGCGCCCCTTGGCCTCGGCCAGCGGCACCACCCTGAGCACGCCGCCGCCATCGACCAGGGCGGCACCGTTCATGCGCAGCACCTCGCCCAGCAGGCGGGCCAGCTCGGCCTTCGGCACCGGGCGGGCGGTGCGCAGGGTGAGCGTGCCCTTGACCGCCGGATCGACCACGAAGGCGGCGCCCAGGATGTCGCCCAGCACCGTCTGCACCACCTCGCGGATGTCGGTGTCGGCGAAATCGACGCTGACCTCGCCGCCGCCCTCCTCGCGCACCGGCGGCGCGATGGCGGCGGGGGCGCGGACGAAGCGGCCGCTGCCGGGCTTCAGGATCGGCTCGGGCGCGGCCGGGCGCGGCGGCGGCGCCAGCACGGTGGCGGGCTCGGCCGTCACCGCGGAATCGGCGGTCGCGGCGGGCGGCGGCGGCGCTGGCGCCTCGGGCGGAGGGTGGCCGCCGCAGCCGGCGGGCAGCAGCAGCGCGAGCAGGAGAAGGCGACGCATCCGGTCTCGGGCGGTTCAGGTGGAACGGGCCCAGAGAGTACGGGGCATGGGCGGACGGCCCCAGCCGGCCATCGGCCCTAGGACCGACGGGCCGTGCGCGGCACGACCAAGGACAGGGTGAGCCCGTCCCGGCTCAGGGACGCGGTGCCGGGGGCGACGGCGTCGAGGCGCCAGCCGGCCAACGCGCCGCCCTCGGCCAGACGGTGGATGCGGGTCTCGCCCTTGCGCCGCAGCAGCGCCAGCCGCCGCTCCCCGGCCAGCGCCACCCCGACCAGCTCCAGCTCGACCGCGGCGGCGGCGGCGGCGGCCGGGGCGGCGGGGCGGCGGGTCGGCGCGAACAGGGGACGCTCCACCATGGCGGCGAAGCGCGCCGCCGGCGCCGTCTCGGGCCAGGGCAGCGGCGGCAGCGCCTGCGGCGGCGGGGCGCCCACCGGGTCCGGTGCGGGACCGCCGTCGTCGCGCAGCAGCAGGAAGGCGGCCAGGGCGGCGGCGAGGGTGGCCAGAACCGGCATGGTCTTCATGGCGTCGCCTCGGCGAAGCCGGCGACGTCCAGGTGGATGTCGAGGCGCCCGCCGCCGCCGGCCGGGGCGCGCACCTCCAGCCGATCCACCGTCAGCGGCGGACGGGCGGCATCGATGGCGTGCAGCACCGCGCGCAGGGCCGCCAGGTCGGCGCCCAGGCGGGCCCGCACGGCGATGCGCGTGAGGCCGCCGGTGGATGCGGCGGGCAGCGCCTGGGTGCTGATCAGGGAGCCGCCGGCCTCGGCCACCGCCGCCTTCAGGGTGTTTTGCAGGGCGGCGGCGGCCAGCGCCTCGCTGCCGCCGGGCAGCAGCAGGCCGCCGGCCCGGCGCCGCGCCGCCAGCGCCTCGCGCTGCTCCGCCAGCTCCGGCGCGGCGGCGGCGGCCGTCTCCAGGCGCCGGGCGGTGGCCTCGGTGGCGGCCAGCCGCGCCTCGCCGTCCCGCCACGCCGACAGCAGCGCCGCGCCCACCGCCAGCGGCAGCGCCGCCGCCACCACCGCCAAGGCCAACGCCGCCGCCGCCCGCGACCGAATCATGGTTTCTCCCCCTGCCAGCGGGCGGCCAGGGCGAAGCGGTCGCCGACGCCCGGGTCGCTGCTGACCGGGGCGCGGAAGACGGCAGCCTCGAACAGCGGCGAATCCTCGACCAGCCGCAGCACCTGGCCGGCAGCGGCGGCGGTGGCGGCGAATTCCAGGCCCTCGGCGGTAAGGGTCAGGGAGTGCAGCCAGCAATCGTCGGGCAGCAGGACGGACAGCGCCTCGACGGTTTCCAGCGCGGTGGGACGGCCGCCGCGCCCGACCGCCAGCCGTTCCGCCGCCAGCAGCCCGTCCACCTGGCGGCGCTGCCGCTCGGCGGCGGCGGCGGCGGCCCGCGCCGTCTCCAATTGCTGCTCGGCCGCCGCCTGCCGCCCCGCCTGGCGCTGGAACGGCAGCACCAGCGCCGCCACCGCCAGCGCCGCCACGACGGCGAGGGCAATGCCGGGCCGGCGGCGGCGGCCGCGCATCAGGTCGATGGCGGCGGGCAGCCCCTCGACGCCGAGTCTCCCCCGCCCGGCCGCCGCCTCCGCCCTTGCCCGGGGCGCCGCCGCCAGCAGCACGACCAGATGCCCGCGGGCGGGGTCGCGGCGCTCGACCAGGGCGTCGAAGCACAGCTGGTCGGCGGTGAACGGGGTAAGGCGGTCCATCTCGAATTCCAGCACCCGGCGCAGATCCTGTTCGGCGGCCAGCGGCAGGGTCAGGCGGCGCACCAGCGCGGAGTCGCGCGGCAGCAGCGGGCGGGTCCGCCCGAGACGCGCCAGGCCGGGCGGCACCAGCGCCGCCAGTTCGCCCTGCCACCAGGCCAGGAACCGGCGCAGATCGGCCCTCATGGCGGCACCAGGGCCGGCCATTCCACCACCGGAGCGGCCATCAGCTCGCGGCGCGGCAGGCGGGCATCGGCGAAGCCCAGCCCGACCCGCACCAGGCGCGGCAAATGGAGCGGATCGTCCCACGACCGCGTCCAGCCGGCGGCACCGAGATAGGCGAACTCCACCGCCCGCACGTCCTTGAGCAGACGGCGCTCGGCCGCTACCCCGCCCTCGGGCGGCACCGTGATCAGCACCAATGCGCCGCCGCGCCGCTCCACCGCGACCCGCACCAGCGGCGCGCCGGGGTCCGGCGACGCGGCGAGGAAATGCATGCTGTCCGGCCCGCCGACGAAGCCGGCCGCGTCGGGGGCCTCGGGCAGCATCTGGGCGAGGTGGCGGCGCAGACTCTCCATCGCCACCTCGGGGCCGTTGGCGGCCACCGCCCGCCAGCCCCGCTGCAGGGTGGCGGTGGCGGCGGCCAGGATCAGGCTGGCCAGGGCCGCCAGCGCCATGGCCGCCAGCACCTCGATCAGGGTGAAGCCGGCCTGCCTGGACATGGTCAGCCTCCCCGTCCGCGCCGCAGGGTGACCAGGCGCACCCGCCCGCCCGGGCCGGCATCGGCCACCACGGTGAGTCGCACCGTTCCGTCGGGGCCGGGCTCGGCCCGCAGGCTCCAGGCGGCACCGCCGGGCAGGCGGCCGCCGCGGCGGCCCTCCTCCGGCACCGCCTCGGCCGCCGCGGCGGCCAGCACCGAGCGCGCCGCCTCGACGGCGCGGCCCAAAGCGCGGGCACGGGCGACGCCGTCCAGCGCCCCGGCCGCCGCCTGCAGCACCGCCGCCAGCCCCGCCGCCAGGATGGCCATGGCGACCAGCGATTCCAGCACGGTGAAGCCGTCGCGGCCGGTCATGAAATTCATCCCGGCAGGTCGTAGACGGACAGCAACGCCGACAGCACGGCGGCGATGATGGCGGCGACGGCGGCGCCAAGGACCACCGTCAGCAGCGGCGTCGCCAGACCCACCAGCCGTGCCGTGCTCTCCTTCAGCTCGGCCTCCAGCATGTCGGCGGCGCGTCCCAGCATGGCATCCAGCCGGCCGGTCTCCTCGCCCAGGCGCACCAGCTGCAGCGCCATGGGCGGCAGCAAATCGAGGCGGGCCAGCGGCTCGGCCAGGCCCTGACCCTCCTTCAGCCCCGCCGCCAGCTCGTCCAGCCGGCCCCTCAGCGCCCGGTTGCCCAGCACGTCGGCGACGATGGCCAGTGCCGCCAGCGGCGTCACTCCGTTGCCCAGCAGCGCCGCCAGGGTGCGGGCGAAGCGGGCGGCCTCGGCGCGGCGGACCAGTCCGCCGATGCCGGGCAGGGTCAGCACCAGGGCGTCGAAGTGCAGGCGGCGGCCGGGATCGTCGAGGGCGCGCAAGGCCGTGACCGCCGCCGCCGCCAGGCCCAGCAGCGCCGCCCCGCCCCAGTCGCGCACCAGCTCGGAGCCGGCCATGGCGGCCCGCGCCGGCCACGGCAGGCGGTCGCCGGCCTCGGCGAACATCGAGGCGAATTGCGGCAGCACCACCGTCGCCATGACCGCCATGATGGCCACCGCGGTCGCCAGCAGCACCACCGGATAGATCATGGCGGTGGCGAGCTGGCGCCGCGCCGCCTGGACCCGGTCGAGGTATTCGGCGAGGCGGGCCAGCACCGGGGCCAGGGCGCCGCCGGCCTCGCCGGCCCGCACCATGGCGATGGCGGCGGCGGGAAACAGCCCCGGCTCGGCGGCCAGGGCATCGGCCAGGGTGGCGCCCCCCTTCAGGCGCTCGCGGGCCCGCGACAGGGCGGCGCGGGCGGCCTCGTCGGCGGCGCTGGCGGCGGCGAAGTCCAGCGCCCGGTCGAGCGGCAGCCCGGCCTCGGCCAGGGTGGCGAGCTGGCGCACCGCCAGCGGCAGGGCGCGCGGATCGGTGCGGCGCCCCAGCCCCGCCGCCAGACGCTGGATCACTCCGCCGGCCGGCCGCAGGGCCAGCGGCACCTGCCCCAGGGTGCGGAAATGGGCCAGCGCGGCGGCGCGGTCGGCGGCGTGCAGCACGCCCTCGCCCACCTCGCCCTCTTCGGTCAGCACGCGGTAGCGGAAGCCGGGCATCGGCTCAGGACTCCCCATCGCCGGTCAGGCGCAGCACTTCGGCCAGCGAGGTCACCCCCGCCAGCGCCTTGGCCAGCCCGTCCTCCAGGATCGGCCGCATGCCCTCGGCGGCGGCGGCGCGGGCCAGGGCGGCGGCGTCGGTGCGGGCCAGCACCAGCCGGCGCAGCGGCTCGGTCAGGGTCAGCACCTCGATCACCGTGGTGCGGCCGCGGTAGCCCGAACCGCCGCATTCGTCGCAGCCCACCGGGCGCCACAGGCGGACCGGCCATTCCAACCCGAGACGGGCCGCCAGCTCGGGCGCCGGCTCATAGGGCTGGCGGCAGGCCGGGCACAGGGTGCGCACCAGCCGCTGGGCGGCGATACCGCTCAACGCGCTGGCGATCAGGTATTCAGGCACCCCCATGTCGAGCAGGCGGGCGATGGTGCCGGCGGCCGAGCTGGTGTGCAGCGTCGACAGCACCAGATGCCCGGTCAGCGCCGCCTGCACGGCGATCTCGGCGGTCTCCAGGTCGCGGATCTCGCCGATCATCACCACGTCGGGATCGTGGCGCAGCACGCCGCGCAGCACGGCGGCGAAATCCAGCCCGATGCGCGGCTGCACCTGGATCTGGGTGATGCCGGCCAGGTGGTACTCCACCGGGTCCTCGACGGTCACCACCTTGGCCTCGCTGCGGTCCAGCTCGCTCAGCGAGGCATAGAGCGTGGTGGTCTTGCCCGAGCCGGTGGGGCCGGTGACCAGGGCGATGCTGTTGGGCCGGGCCAGCAGGGCGCGCCAGGCCGCCAGCGGTTCGCCGGCCAGGCCCAGCGCGGCCAGGTCGAGGGCCACCGCCGAACGGTCGAGGATGCGCAGCACCACGCTCTCGCCGTGGATGGCCGGCAGGGTCGAGACCCGCAGATCGACGTCGCGGCCGCGCACCGACAGCCGGGTGCGGCCGTCCTGGGGCAGCCGGCGCTCGGCGATGTCGAGGCGGGCCATGATCTTGATGCGCGACACCACCGCCGCCAGCAGCCGGCGCGGCGGCGCCTCGGCGGGGCGCAGCACGCCGTCGACGCGCAGGCGCACCACCGGCTCGGATTCGGTGGGCTCGATGTGGATGTCGCTGGCCCGCTGGTCCACGGCGCGGGCGATCAGGGCGTTGACCAGGCGGATCACCGGCGCCTCGGCGGCCAGGTCCTTGAGGCGGGCGACGTCCTCGATCTCGGCGGCGGCATCGGCCGCCTGGACCGGCGCGGTGCCGCCGTAGAGGCGCTCGATGGCGGCCTCGATGTCGGTGGGGGTGGCGACCAGGGAGACCACCGGGCGGCCGGTGGCGTGGGCGATGGCGGCCACCGGATAGTCGTCGGCGGGGTCGGCCACCGCCACCAGCAGCACGTCGCCGTCCTCGCCCACCGGCACCGCCCGGACCTCGCGCAGGAAGCGGGCGGGCAGCGGCACCACCGGCGCCTCGGGCCAGGTCCGGGCCAGCTCGAGGCGGTGCAGCCGGGCGAGCAGGCGGGCGGTCTCGGGCTCGGGCACCAGCCCCAGGCGGGCCAGCACCAGCGGCAGCGGCTCGCCGCTCTCGGTGGCCAGCAGCATGGCCCGCTCCAGCCGGGCGGCATCCAGGCAGCCGGTCTCGATCAGCAGGCGGGCGAGGTCGGCATGGGCGGTCATGGCGCTCCCGGCGGCAGGTGACGACCGCCCCAGGCTAGGGGAAGCGGCGCCCGCCGGGGGAGGCGCAGAGGGGGTGGCGGCGGCGCCGGAGGGGGTAGGGGCGCGGGCTTGCGGCCGGAGCGGGGGAACCCTATTCTATGTCAAGGTTTGACATATGAGGCTGCCATGGCGACCAACGTTCATCTCACGCCGGATCTCGAGGCTTTCGCGCGGGCCTGCGTCGAGGGCGGGCGCTACAACAACGTCAGCGAGGTGGTGCGGGCCGGCCTGCGCCTGCTGCAGGACGCCGACGAGCAGCGCCGCCGCTTCAACGCCATGCTCGACGCGGTGCGCGACGAGGCGGTGCGCGACGGCAGCCATGACCTGGCCGACGTGCTGGCGGCGATGGACGGGGCCATGGGCGGGACCGCGGAGTGAAGCCGGCGGTCTTCGCGCCCCAGGCCAAGCGCGACCTGGTCGAGGCGGTGGGCTGGATCGCCCGCGACAATCCGGCTGCGGCGTTGGCGCTACGGGAGAGTGTGGCCCGGGCCGCCCACCGGCTCGGCGAGCACCCCGAATTGGGCGCGGAGCGCCCGGCCCTGGCCGATCCGCCGGTGCGCTTCCTGGTCCTGGCCGGATTTCCCTATGTCCTGGTCTACGATGCGGCCCCTCGCCCGCCTTTGGTCTTGAGGGTCCTGCACGGCGCGCGCGACTTGCCCGAAGCCTTGCGCGAAGGGTGAGTCCGCTTGACTCCCGTCACCGATGTTCCTAGAACATTCTTCGAACATAGGGAGCCCGGCCATGTCCGCATCGCCCGCCTTGCTTGCCCGTCTGCGCTCGCGCGTCGCCGCCCTGGAAGGAATCGGCCGGGGCGCGGCCGGCGGCGTGGTGGCGTTGGGGGTGGCGGCGCTGGACCGGGTGCTGCCGTGGGGCGGGCTGCCGCTGGGCTGCCTGCACGAGGTGGTGGCGGCTCCCGTCGATGGCGTCGAGGACGGCGCCGCCACCGCCTTCGCCGCCGCCTTGCTGGGGCGGGTGGCGGGTGCGCGCGGACGCCCGGTGCTGTGGGTGGCGGCGCGGCCCGACCTTTACGCTCCCGGCCTGGCCGCCTTCGGCCTGACCCCGGAGCGGCTGGTGGTGGCGCTGGCCCGCAGACCGGCCGAGGCCCTGTGGGCCATGGAGGAAGGGGCGCGCTGTTCCGGCCTGGCGGCGGTGCTGGGCGAGGTGCGCGGTCTCGATCTTACCGCCGCCCGCCGGCTGCAGCTGGCGGCCCGGGGCTCGGGCGTCGCCGTGCTGGCGCTGGGGGCGGCCTCGGCCTCGGGGCCGGCGGTGACCCGCTGGCGGGTGGCGGCCGCCCCCAGCACGGCGCCGCCCCGGCTGGGCGTCGGCGCCTGGCGCTGGCGGGTCGAGCTGCTGCGCTGCCGCGGCCGCGGACTGGGCGAAGAGGGAACGGCCTGGGAGCTGGAGTGGGATGATGCGACGGGTGGTTTCGCTGTGGCTGCCGCGCCTGCCGACCGACCGGCTGCACCGCCGCTGCGCCACGCCGGGTGAGGGCCAACGATACGGGCGCCTCAAGGCGCCCGCAGCCGCCATTGAGGCGGCGGCCAAGCGGCCGGAGGCCGCGCCCGGCGAGGGCCAACAAAAGCCCTTGGTGACCACCGTCACCAATGCCGGCCTGCGGCGGCTGGCGGCGGTGGACCGGGCGGCGGCGCAGGCCGGGCTGGGGCCGGGGATGAGTCTGGCCGATGCGCTGGCGCTGGTGCCGGAGGTGAAGGCGGTGGCGGCCGAGCCCGAGGCCGACCAGGCCCTGCTGGCGGCCCTGGCCGAACGCTGCGGCCACTACACCCCGTTCACCGCCCTGGACGGCGCCGACGGAGTCTGGCTCGACATCGCCGGCTGCGACCATCTGTTCGGCGGCGAGGCGGCGCTGCTGGAGCACCTGCTGGCCCGCATGGCGCGCCTGGGCCTCGCCGCCCGCGCCGGGCTGGCCGACACGCCGGGGGCGGCCTGGGCGGTATCGAGGTTTGGCAATGGCCGCACCATCGTTCCGCCGGGGGCTCAGCGTGGGATGCTGGCGCCGCTGCCGCTGGCGGCGCTGCGGCTGCCGGCCGCCGTCCTGGCCACCCTGGACGGGCTGGGGCTGCGCCGCATCGGCGACCTTTACGCCATTCCCGCCGCCACCCTGACCGCCCGCTTCGGCCCCCAGGTGGCGCGCCGGTTGGGCCAGGCGCTGGGAAGCGAGGGCGAGCCCATCTCGCCCATCCGGCCGCCGCTGCCGCACCGCCTGCACGCCGCCTTCGCCGAGCCCATGGGCCGGCGCGAGGACGTGGCCGAGGCGACCCGGCGCCTGGTGGCCCGCCTGTGCCGCCGCCTGGGGGCCGAGCATCTGGGGCTGCGCCGGCTGGAGGTGGCGGCCTTCGGGGTGGATGGCGGCGTGCAGCGGGTCGAGGCCGGCACCGGCCGGCCGGTGCGCGACCCGCGGGCGCTGATGCGCCTGCTGGCGGAAAAGCTCGACCGCCTGAACACCGGCTTCGGCATCGAGATGCTGTCGGTGGCCGCGCCCGAGGTGGCGCCGCTGGCGCCCGAGCAGGGCGGAATGGAGGCGGCCCAGGAGGATACGACGTTGGCACCCCTGCTCGACAGCCTGGGCAACCGGCTGGGCTTCGACAAGGTGGCCCGCCTGGCGCCCCATCGCAGCCACCTGCCGGAGCGGGCGGTGCGGCCCCAGCCGGCGGCAGCCGCGCCGCCGCCCGAATCCTGGCCCGAGGCCCGCCGCCCGCTGCGCCTGTTTTCCCACCCCGAGCCGGTGGAGGCGGTGGCGCCGGTGCCCGATTCGCCCCCCGTGCTGTTCCGCTGGCGCCGGCGCACCCACCGCGTCGCCCGCGCCGACGGGGCCGAGCGCATCGCCTGCGAATGGTGGCGCCGCGCCGCGCCGGAGCGCGACTACTACCTGGTCGAGGACCAGCAGGGGCGCCGCTTCTGGCTGTTCCGCCAGGGCCTGTTCGGCGCCGACCCGCCGCCGAAATGGTTCATTCACGGGGTGTTCGGGTGAACATAATAAAGAAGAAGCAACACGGATGAACGCAGATGAACTGGATAAACGCAGATTGATTTTTTCATCCATGTCCATCCGCGTTCATCCGTGTTGATTGACATCGTCTCATGACCAACTACGCAGAACTTCACATCACCACCAATTTCACCTTCCTGGACGGCGCCTCCCATCCCGAGGAGCTGGCGGTGGCGGCGGCGGCGTTGGGGTTGTCGGCCTTGGCGGTGACCGACCGCAACAGCCTGGCCGGGGTGGTGCGGGCCCATGGCGCGGCCAAGCGGGCCGGCATCCGGCTGGTGGTGGGGTGCCGGCTGGTGCCCGAGGACGGCGCCGAATGCCTGTGCTTCCCCACCGACCGCGCCGCCTATGGCCGGCTGTCGCGGCTGCTGACCCTGGGCAAGCGGCGGGCGGAGAAGGGGGAATGCCGCCTGACCGGCGCCGACATCGCCGCCCAGGCCGAGGGCCAGCTTTTCATCGTGCTGCCGCCCGATCGCCCGGACGATGGCTTCATCGCCGAGCTGGCCGGGTGGGCGCGGCGCTGTCCCGGGCGGGTGTGGCTGGCCGCCGCCTGGCGCTTCGACGGCGGCGACCGCCGCCGGCTGGCGGCGCTGGCCGGACTGGCGGCCGGGGCCGGCATCGGCCTGGTGGCCACCAACGACGTCCGCTACCACGTTCCCGAGCGCCGCCCCCTGGCCGACGTGCTGACCTGCGTGCGCGCCGGCTGCACGGTGGGCGAGGCCGGCTGGCGCCTGGCCGCCAATGGCGAGCGCCACCTGAAGCCGCCGGCCGAGATGGCGCGGCTGTTCGCCGAGTATCCGCAGGCGGTGGCCAACACCCTGGACATCGCGGCGCGCTGCCGCTTCAGCCTGGACGAGCTGCGCTACGAATACCCGGCCGAGGCCGAGGAGGGCGGGCGGTCCCCGCAACAGCGGCTGGAGGACTACACCCGCGCCGGCGCCGCCGGGCGCTATCCCGCCGGTGTGCCGGCCAAGGTCGAGGCGGCGCTGGCGCACGAGCTGGCGCTGATCGCGCAGCTCGCCTATGCCCCCTATTTCCTGACGGTCCACGACATCGTCGGCTTCGCCCGGTCGCAGGGCATCCTGTGCCAGGGCCGTGGCTCGGCGGCCAATTCGGCGGTGTGCTATTGCTTAGGGATCACCAATGTCGATCCGGCGGTGTTCGACCTGCTGTTCGAGCGCTTCATCTCGGCCGAGCGCGGCGAGCCGCCCGACATCGACGTGGATTTCGAGCACGAGCGCCGCGAAGAGGTGATCCAGTACATCTATGCCCGCTACGGCCGCGACCGCGCCGGGCTGACGGCGACGGTGATCCACTACCGCTCGCGCTCGGCCATCCGCGACGTCGGCAAGGCGCTGGGCCTGTCCGAGGACACCGTCGCGGCGCTGGCCCGCACCCATTGGGGCTTCTCGTCGCGGCCCATCGACGAGGCGCGGGTGCGCGAGCTGGGCTTCGACCCCAGCGAGCCGACCCTGCGCCAGGCCCTCGACCTCGCCGCCGAGCTGACCGGCTTTCCCCGCCACCTGTCGCAGCATGTGGGCGGCTTCGTCATCTCGCGCGGGCCGCTGGACGAGCTGGTGCCCATCGAGAACGCCCGCATGGAAGGGCGCACGGTGATCGAGTGGGACAAGGACGACCTCGACGCGCTGGGCCTGATCAAGGTCGACGTGCTGGCCCTGGGGATGCTGTCCTGCGTGCGCAAGGCCTTCGACCTGCTGCAGGCGCAGGGGCTGGCGATCGACCTCGCCACCGTCCCGCGCGAGGACCCGGCGGTCTACGAAATGCTGTGCGCGGGCGATTCGGTGGGCGTGTTCCAGGTGGAAAGCCGCGCCCAGATGACCATGCTGCCGCGCCTGAGGCCGCGCTGCTTCTACGACCTGGTGATCGAGGTGGCCATCGTGCGCCCCGGCCCGATCCAGGGCGACATGGTCCACCCCTATTTGCGCCGGCGCGACGGCAAGGAGGCGGTGGAGTACCCCAGCAAGGATCTGGAACGGGTGCTGGGCAAGACCCTGGGCGTGCCGCTGTTCCAGGAACAGGTGATGCAGATCGCCATCGTCGCCGCCGGCTTCACCCCGGCCGAGGCGGATTCCCTGCGCCGTTCCATGGCCGCCTTCCGCCGCACCGGCCGGGTCGGCGAGTTCCGCGACAAGCTGATCCGGGGCATGCTGGAACGCGGCTACCGGCCCGATTTCGCCGAGCGGGTGTTCAGGCAGATCGAGGGCTTCGCCGAATACGGCTTTCCCGAATCCCACGCCGCCAGCTTCGCCCATCTGGTCTATGTCTCGGCCTGGCTGAAGCGCCACCATCCGGCACTGTTCGCCTGCGCCCTGCTGAACAGCCAGCCCATGGGCTTCTACGCCCCGGCCCAGATCGTCCGCGATGCCCAGAGCCACGGCGTGCGGGTGCTGCCGGTGGACGTCAACGCCAGCCATTGGGATTGCACCATCGAGGCGAAGCCGGGCGAGGTGGGGGCCCTGCGCCTGGGCCTGCGGCAGGTGCGCGGCCTGCAGGAGAAAGCCGCCCGCCGCCTGGTGGAATGCCGCGGCGCCGGCTATCCCTCGCCGCAGGCGCTGTGGCGCCGCGCCGGGCTGGAGCCGCGCGCCCTGGAACTGCTGGCCGAGGCCGATGCCTTCGCCGCGCTGGGCCTGCCGCGCCGCCAGGCGCTGTGGGCGGTCAAGGCGCTGTCGGCACCGCCGCCGCCGCTGTTCGCGGGGCTGGAGGAGCCGGTGCGGGAACCCGAGGTGGCGCTGCCCGAAGCCAGCAAGGGCGAGGAGGTGGTCAGCGACTACCGCGCCCTGAAACTATCCCTGAAGGCCCATCCGCTGGCCCTGCTGCGCCCCGAGCTGGCCGCCGCCGGCATGGTTCCGGCCAGCCGGCTGACAACCGCCAAGGGCAAGGTCGCGGTGGCCGGGCTGGTACTGGTGCGCCAGCGCCCCGGCACCGCCTCGGGCGTGGTCTTCGTCACCCTGGAGGACGAGAGCGGCACCGCCAATCTGGTGGTGTGGCCGCAGGTGTTCGAGGCCCACCGCAAAACGGTGATGCGGGCCGGGCTGATCCGGGTCGACGGCAGGGTCCAGCGCGAGGGCAAGGTGGTGCACGTGGTCGCCGACCGCCTGACCGACCTCTCCTTCCTGATCCGCCGCCTGGCCGGACCGGAGCTGCGGCTGGAATCGCGGGATTTCCACTGACCAGAACTGGCTGCGGAACAGCTCGACAATCGCCTCATGCTGCACACTTGGTCATCGCCGGGCGTGACCCAGTGCAGCCTCTAATTTATTGATTTAGCAGGGTGCGGAAATACTCTGCTTGCCACCCTCTGATCCGTCACCCCCGCGAAGGCGGGGGTCCATGCAGGGGCAATATGGCGTTCTGGCCGCAATATATTGTGTGCTGAGGCATGGATTCCCGCCTTCGCGGGAATGACGAAAGAAAAACAGGGGTTTTTCCGCAGCCTGCTAGAGGCGGATTCAGCTATCAGGCTGGATCGCCTCGCGATTCAACCTGATAGCATCCGGCTAGCTGCGCGAGCCCTTGCGCGACGACGAGCTGGCGTCCTGGGCCTCGTAGCGGGGCCAGGCGCCGGCCGCCACCGCGTCCAGCGACGGCGAGGTCTGGCCCAGGCGGGCGCGGTAGATCCAGTAATTGGTCATCACCCGCTCGACGAAGCCGCGGGTCTCGCGCGACGGCAGGCTTTCGATGAACATCAGCGGATCGTTGCCGTGGCGCATGCCGGCCAGCCACTGGCCCAGCTTGCCCGGGCCGGCATTGTAGGCAGCCGCCAGCATCAGCAGGTTGCCGTTGACCGGTGCCTCGGACAGCAGGCGGGACAGGTACCTCTGGCCCAGAGCGAGGTTGTATTCGGGGTCGCCCAGGCGGTCGCGGGCCTGCTTGCCGGCGATGGCGGCGGCGGTGGCGGGCATGATCTGCATCAGGCCGGCGGCGCCGGCGCGGCTGCGGGCCGCCGGATTGAACGAGGATTCCTGGCGCACGAAGGCGAACACCAGCGCCTTGTCCATCTGCCAGCCGCCCTTGGGGTTCCATTCCGGCACCGGGAAGGCGGCGGCGTCGCCCATGCGGCCGGGGGCCATGCCGCCCAGGCGCACCGCCAGGCCGGGCATGTCGCCCAACTGGGCCAGGGTCAGCATGGACTGCCGCACCGCCTTGGTGGCGCGGGGATAGGCCTTGCGCAGCTCGTCCTCGGCGGCGTCGCGCCGTCCCAGCTGCAGCAGCGCCAGGGCGCGCTTGGCCCCGGGCACCCGCGACAGCACCTCGGCATCGGCGTCGGTGAAGGGCGGGATCTCCCACGAGAACAGGGTCTCGTAGCCCAGCGTCTGGCGGGCCAGCAGGCCGTAGAAGGTGCGCGGGAAGGTGGCGGCGATTTCCAGCCAGTGGTTGACCAGTTCGGGCCGGCGCGACACCAGGTTGGCGCGGGCCGCCCAGAAGGCGCCGGCCGATACCATCCACGGCGAAGCCTCGTCGGTATTGGCCACCGCCTCGAAATGGGTGCGCGCCAGTTCGGGCTTGCCCTGGCGCCACTGGGCCAGGCCGGCGATCCAGTGAGCGGCCGGCAATTCGTCGCCCGACCGCTCGGCGGCCTGCAGCGCCCACGCCACCGCCTCGGCGTCGCGGCCGCCGGCGAAGTGGTCCGAGGCCAGCGCCGCCTTCATCTCATCGACGTCCAGGCGGTCGAGCGACCGCGCCTCGGGGCCGGTGAGGATGGCCAGCGCCTGCGCCGCCTTGTCCTGGCGCAGCAGGGACCGGAACCGGGATTTCAGCGCCTGCGCCTTGGCCGAGCCGCGGTCGGGGAAGAAGGCTTCCTCTTCCCAGTTGGCGCCGTCGTCGGTGGTGTCGATGCCGCTGCCCTTGAGGGCGCCCTTCACCGGCGCCTTGATCGAACCGAAGCCCTTCACCCCCTTGGTGGTGGCGAGCCTGTAGATGGCCTCGGCCTGGGGATGGTCGGAATATTCGGCCATCCAGGCGCGCAGCTCCTGGTATTTCGGCTTGTAGCCGGACGCGAGGAAGCGCTGCGCCAGGGCATGGCCCATCAGCACGTCGCTCTTCACCCGGCCGAGCTCGCGGTCGGCGGCGGCCCACTGGCCCTCGGCCTGCAGCTTGAAGACGCGCGCATAGGTATCGGCATCCGCTGCCGAGAGCGGCCGAGGCAGCGGAGCGACGCGAGCTTCGCGTCCGATGCCGGGCATCACCGCGGCGGTCATGGTTCCCCCGCCGCCGGAGGCCGCCGCCACCTGAGTGCCGATCGCCCCCTTGCTGGGGCCGGAATCGGCGGCAAGTGCCGGTGAGGTCGCGGCCATGATTGCCAACATCAGGGCCGGGAGGAGCCTGTCGCGCAAGGCTGTTCTCCTCTAGAGTTAATCGAAAATGCCGAACTGTCTGGACGATTTTATAAATCACCAAAGCCGTTCAGGCAACCCCCGAAAGGTGTGAAACCCCTGGGGCAGGCGGATAGTCCTTTGGAATCAAGGCAATAAAATGGCACGTTGAAATGGGGGGTGAGGCGTTGCCGCCGGCCGGGGCTAAGCCCCGCCGCTCAGGCGCTTCTTCACCTGCAGCAGGTCGCGCCAGGCGTCGCGCTTGGCGGCGGGGGTGCGCAGCAGGTAGGCGGGGTGGTAGGTGGCCATGGCCGGCACCGGGCGCGGCAGGCCCGGCGAGGAATAGTCGAACCAGCGCCCGCGCAGCCGCATGATGCCCTCGTGCCGGGCCAGCAGCGCCGAGGCCGAGGCGCCGCCCAGCAGGATCAGCAGCTGCGGGTCGACCAACTCGATGTGGCGGGCGACGAAGGGCATGCACACCGCCACCTCGTCCGGGCTCGGCTTGCGGTTCTCCAGCGGCCGCCACGGCACCACGTTGGTGATATAGGTGGTCGAGCGGTCGAGCCCGATGCTGGCCAGCATGCGATCGAGAAGCTTGCCGGACCGGCCGACGAAGGGCAGGCCCTGGCGGTCCTCGTCCTGCCCCGGCGCCTCGCCGATCACCATCACGTCGGCCTCGGGGTTGCCGTCGGCGAACACGGTGGACTGGGCGGTGCGCTTCATGGCCAGGCCGTCGAAGGCCTCCAGCGCGGCGCGCAGCGCCTCCAGCGTCGTGCATTCGGCGGCGATGTGGGCGGCGGTGCCGGCCGATTCGCGGGCCGGTGCCGGCGGCGGCGCCTCCGTCGGGGCGGCAAAGGCCCGTGCCGGCGCCGCCGGCCGATTGGCAGGCGGGGGCGCCGCTTCCCGCGGCGGTGGGGCAGGCTTGGGCGCGGCGAAGCGGTCCACCGGTTCCTCGCCGACGCATGCGTCGATTCCGGCGTCGATGTACCAGCGCAAAAGTTGGTCGGGGGCGAGGTCGATGGTCATTCCGGCTAACAAAATAACACGCCCCACCCCTGCATTTGAATGATTCGTGTGGCCGCTTCATGCTGTGCTATTAACTGCGCCCTTGAATGGAACGTGCCGCCCTTGTGCTGGAGAATCAAGGGCCGAAGGGGGTATGGATGGAACGCGAAGCGATGGAATTCGACGTGGTGGTGGTGGGCGCCGGCCCCTCGGGCCTGGCCGCCGCCATCCGCCTCAAGCAGCTCGACGGCGCACTCTCGGTCTGCGTCATCGAGAAGGGATCGGAGGTCGGCGCCCACATCCTGTCGGGCGCGGTGTTCGAGACCCGGGCGCTGGACGAGCTGATCCCCGACTGGTTCGACCGCGGCGCGCCGCTCAAGACCCTGGCCACCGACGACCGCTTCCTGTTCCTGACCGAGGGCCGGGCGCTGCCGCTGCCGACGCCGCCCTCCATGCACAATGCCGGCAATTACATCATCAGCCTGGGCAATCTGTGCCGCTGGCTGGCCGGCCAGGCCGAGGCGCTGGGGGTCGAAATCTATCCCGGCTTCGCCGCCGCCGAGGTGCTGTTCGACGATGACGGCAGCGTCAAGGGCGTCGCCACCGGCGACATGGGCATCGGCAAGGACGGCCAGCCCACCGCCAACCACACCCCCGGCGTCGAGCTGCACGCCCGCCAGACCATCTTCGCCGAGGGCTGCCGCGGCAGCCTGACCAAGACCCTGTCCGAGCGCTTCGACCTGCGCCGGGACTGCGATCCGCAGACCTACGGCATCGGCATCAAGGAGCTGTGGGAGATCGACCCGGCCAAACACGCCCAGGGCCGCATCGTCCACACCGTCGGCTGGCCGCTGGACAGCCAGACCTATGGCGGCTCGTTCCTCTATCACCTGGAGGACAACCAGGTGGTGGTCGGCTTCGTGGTCGGGCTGGACTACGCCAACCCCCATCTGTCGCCGTTCGACGAGTTCCAGCGCTTCAAGACCCACCCCGCCATCCGTTCCACCTTCGAGGGCGGCCGGCGCATCGCCTATGGCGCCCGGGCGCTGTCGGAAGGCGGCTTCCAGTCGATCCCCAGGCTCACCTTCCCGGGCGGCGTGCTGGTCGGCGACACCGCCGGATTCCTCAATGTGCCCAAGATCAAGGGCAGCCACACCGCCATGAAGTCGGGCATGGTGGCGGCCGAGGCGGTGGCGGCGCTGCTGTCCGAGCAGTCCGGCACCGAGGCCCACGGCTACCCGCGCGAGCTGAAGAAAAGCTGGGTCTGGGACGAGCTTTACACCGCCCGCAACATCCGCCCCAGCTTCCACAAGGGGCTGTGGGCCGGCATCGCCTATTCGGCGCTGGACACCTATGTGCTGCGCGGCCGGGCGCCGTGGACCTTCCGCAACCACGCCGACCATGCCTGCCTGGGCAAGGCCGCCGATTTCCCCAAGATCGCCTATCCGAAACCGGATGGTAAGGTTTCCTTCGACAAGCTGTCCTCGGTGTTCATCTCCAACACCAACCACGAGGAGAACCAGCCCGCCCACCTGACGCTCAAGGACCCGTCCGTTCCCATAGCGGTCAATCTGCCCCTGTACGATGCCCCCGAGCAGCGCTATTGTCCGGCCGGCGTGTACGAGATCGTGCGGGACGACGACGGGAGCAATCCGCGGCTGCAGATCAACGCCCAGAACTGCGTGCACTGCAAGACCTGCGACATCAAGGACCCGACCCAGAACATCAACTGGGTGGTTCCCGAAGGTGGCGGCGGGCCGAATTATCCCAATATGTGAGAGGGTGGGGGCGCCACCTTCAAGCGTTGTTGGGCAGGCCGGCCTCCGGCCGGACAGGTGGCGGCGGGCCGAATTATCCCAATATGTGAGAGGGTGGGGGCGCCACCTTCAAGCGTTGTTGGGCAGGCCGGCCTCCGGCCGGACAGGTGGCGGCGGGCCGAATTATCCCAATATGTGAGAGGGTGGGGGCGCCACCTTCAAGCGTTGTTGGGCAGGCCGGCCTCCGGCCGGACAGGTGGCGGCGGGCCGAATTATCCCAATATGTGAGAGGGTGGGGGCGCCACCTTCAAGCGTTGTTGGGCAGGCCGGCCTCCGGCCGGACAGGTGGCGGCGGGCCGAATTATCCCAATATGTGAGAGGGTGGGGGCGCCACCTTCAAGCGTTGTTGGGCAGGCCGGCCTCCGGCCGGACAGGTGGCGGCGGGCCGAATTATCCCAATATGTGAGAGGGTGGGGGCGCCACCTTCAAGCGTTGTTGGGCAGGCCGGCCTCCGGCCGGACAGGTGGCGGCGGGCCGAATTATCCCAATATGTGAGAGGGTGGGGGCGCCACCTTCAAGCGTTGTTGGGCAGGCCGGCCTCCGGCCGGACAGGTGGCGGCGGGCCGAATTATCCCAATATGTGAGAGGGTGNGTGAGAGGGTGGGGGCGCCACCTTCAAGCGTTGTTGGGCAGGCCGGCCTCCGGCCGGACAGGTGGCGGCGGGCCGAATTATCCCAATATGTGAGAGGGTGGGGGCGCCACCTTCAAGCGTTGTTGGGCAGGCCGGCCTCCGGCCGGACAGGTGGCGGCGGGCCGAATTATCCCAATATGGTGCCGGGGCTCGAACGGCGGGCTCCTGGAAATCAGGAACCTGAACGAGTGAGCATGGCGAGTAGAAGGCTGGCGGGGTCCCTGGCCCTGGTTCTGGTGGCGGGTGTGGCGGCGGGGTGTTCGCCCCGCCCGGACGAGAGCGCGCAGGCGGGCAAGCCGGCGCCCGGGCAGATGGAGGAGACGCGCACCGCGCTGTCGGCGTTCCTGGCCGGGCGCCTCGCCCAGGGCACCGGCGATTCGCGGGCGGCCGCCGATTACTACGCCGCCGCCCTGAAATACGATCCCGACAACCTGGACCTGCTGCAGCGCGCCTTCACCCTGGCGGTGGCGGAGGGGCGCATGGCCGCCGCCGCGCCCATGGCCGAGCGGCTGCTGTCCTTCGATTCCGATGCCGCCGTGCCGCTGCTGGTGAACGGCCTGAAGGCCGCCCGCGAGAACCGCTTCGAGCAGGCCGAGGCGGCCTTCGCCGCCCTGCCCAAGCGCGGCATCAACAGCTTCCTGGGGCCGCTGATGATCGCCTGGGCCCGGGTCGGGGCCGGCCGCACCGATGCCGCGCTGGAGACCCTGGCGACGTTGTCCCAGAGCAACGGCCTCGATGCCCTGCGCAGCTTCCATGCCGGGCTGATCAACGACCTCGCCGACCGCCACGACGCCGCCGAGGCCAATTACCGGGTCGCCCTGGCCGGCCAGCTGTCCATCCGCCCGGTCGAGGCCGCCGGCATCTTCTACCAGCGCACCGGCAAGGAAGGGCAGGCCCGCGAGCTGTATGCCCGCTACCAGGCGGAGCACCCCCAGACCATGCTGTTCGACGGCGACCGCCTGCTCGCCGGGGCGCCGGTGCGGCCGGTGGCCGATGCCCGGGCCGGCATGGCCGAGGCGCTGTTCGACATCTCCACCCTGATGCGCCAGGGCAACGCCGCCGACGCCGCGCTGATCTTCGCCCGCCTCGCCCTCGACCTCGATCCCGGCTTCGCCCTCGCCCGCATGACGGTGGCCGACATCCTGGCGGCGCAGGAGCGCCTGGACGACGCCAACGAGATGTACCGCTCCATCCCCGCCGACAGCCCGGCCCACGCCTATGGCCGGCTGCGCATCGCCATGAACCTGGACGAGCTGGGCGACACCGAGGGGGCGCTGAAGGCGCTGGACGCCCTTGCCGCCGAACGCCCCGCCGACGTCGATGCCCTGGTCACCAAGGGCGACGTGCTGCGGCGCAAGAAGCGCTTCGCCGAGGCGGCCACCGCCTATGACGCGGCGCTGGCCCGCATCGGCACGCCGCAGCGGCAGCACTGGCCGCTGCTCTACAGCCGCGCCATCGCCTTCGAGCGCTCGAAGCAATGGCCGAAGGCCGAGGCCGACTTCCTCAAGGCGCTGGAGCTCAATCCCGACCAGCCCGACGTGCTGAACTATCTCGGCTATTCCTGGGTCGACATGGGACTGCACCTCGAGCGCGCCCGCAAGATGATCGAGAAGGCGGTGGAGCTGCGCCCCAAGGACGGCGCCATCGTCGATTCCCTGGGCTGGGCGCTGTACCGCATGGGCGAGTACCAGGCGGCGGTCAAGCACCTGGAGCGGGCGGTCGAGCTGAAGGCCGAGGACCCCACCGTCAACGACCACCTGGGCGACGCCTATTGGCAGGTCGGGCGCAGCGCCGAAGCCATGTTCCAGTGGCGCCGCGCCATGTCGCTGGACCCCGAGCCGGAACAGATCGAGCCGCTGAAGGAAAAGATCCGCACCGGCACGCTGCCGGCGCCGCCGCTGGCGAAATGACGGCGGTTTCGGTCTTCGCCCCGGCCAAGCTGAACCTGTACCTGCACGTCACCGGCAGGCGGGCGAACGGCTACCACGAGCTCGATTCCCTGGTCGCCTTCGCCGCTGTCGGCGATACCGTCACGGCGCGGCCGGCCGATACCCTGACCCTGGCGGTGGACGGCCCGATGGCGCCGCTGCTGGCCGATGCCGGCGACGACAACCTGGTGCTGCAGGCGGCCCGCGCCCTGGCGGCGGAAGCCGGTGTGGGGACGGGGGCGGCGCTGACCCTGACCAAGCGGCTGCCGGTGGCCTCGGGGATCGGCGGCGGCTCGGCCGACGCGGCGGCCACCCTGAAGGCCCTGGCCGAATTGTGGCGGCTGTCGCTGCCGGCCGAGCGGATGCAGGCCCTGGCCCTGGGGCTGGGCGCCGACGTGCCGGTCTGCCTGGCCGGAACCCCCGCCCGCATGGCCGGCATCGGCGAGCGCCTGAGCCCGGTGCCGCCGCTGCCCGCCGCCTGGGTGGCCCTGGCCAATCCCATGAAGGGCCTGTCGACGCCGGCGGTGTTCAAGGCCCGACGCGGCTGCTTCTCGGACCCTGCGCCGCTGGAGGCGGCGCCGCGCGACGCCCGCCACCTGGCCGAATTGCTGGCGGCCCGCCGCAACGACCTGGAAAAGGCGGCCGCCTCGCTGGTTCCCGAAATCTCCAACACCCTCGATCTGCTGGCGGCGCAGCCGGGCTGCCTGCTGGCCCGCATGTCCGGCTCGGGCGCCACCTGCTTCGCCCTGTTCGCGGCACAGCCAGAGGCCGAGAAAGCCGCCGCCGCCCTGACCACCGCCCGCCCCGGCTGGTGGTGCGCGGCGGCCGGGGTGATGCCAGGCTGACGACGTTTCATTCGGGCCTCACCCTGAGGAGGCCGCTTGAGCGG
>NZ_CACVCG010000055.1 GCF_902729435.1 Magnetospirillum sp. UT-4 | reverse complement strand
TTCATGTCCCGAGGCGACCCTCATCCGCCACATCGCCATGGCGCTGATGCCAGACGGGCCGTGACCCGCGGGGCCGCCATCGCCCCAGACACCCCATCTCGGCCTCAATCTCACGACCCGCCCAACCGAAACCAAACCGACGACCAAGCGGCCGTCGCGACAACACGCGCCCAGCCTCAGCCCTGCCGGATTGTATGCAGGCTGGAACCGCTGTCATGAATAGGACGGGTTAGGGGTGGAGTCTGCGCCGTATTCGTATATCATCATGTAAAAATGCGGCCGATGGCCGCCCGGGTCTCAGGAGGGAGCGATGACCGCCAAGGAACTGTTCGTGATCGGCTCGGTCGTCTACAACGTCGGCGGCGTCATCGCCATCGCCACGCTGGGCGCCATTTCCAAGGTGCCGTCGGCCGAGTACTGGCCGGTGGTGCTGGGTGCCGCCGTGGTCGGCATCGGCTGGCTCGGCCTGCTCGCCTTCATGCATTTCAGCTCGCTGAAAGAGCTTTAAAACCCCGCCATGGTCCGCACCTCGCCCGGACTCCGCCCCGCCTCGCGCAGGGCGGCGAGGGTGAGCGCGCGGTCGCGCTTGGCATAGCGCCGCCCGCTCGGGTCGGTCAGCAGCCGGTGATGGGCGTAGGCCGGCACCGGCAGCTCCAGCAGCGCCTGCAGCAGGCGGTGGACATGGGTGGCGGCGAACAGATCGGCGCCGCGTGTGACCAGGGTCACATCCTGCAGCGCATCGTCCACCGTCACCGCCAGGTGATAGCTGGTCGGCACGTCCTTGCGCGCCAGCACCACGTCGCCGAAGATCTCCGGCGTGGCGGCCACCACGCCCGCCTCCTCGTCGCGCCAGCCTAGCGGCCCGGCCAGCGCCACCGCCGCCGCCACGTCGAGGCGCAGGGCATAGGGAGCACCCGAGTCCATCCGTTCCCGTCGCTCGGCGGCGCCCAGGCGGCGGCAGGTGCCGGGATAGAGCACGCCGTCGGGTCCGTGCGGGGCGTGGCCGGCGCGGGCCACCTCGTCCTGGATGTCCCGGCGGGTGCAGAAGCAGGGATACAGCAATCCCAGGCCATCGAGGCGGGCCAGCGCGTCGCGGTAATCGTCCAGATGCGCCGACTGGCGCCGCACCGGCCCGTCCCAGTCCAGGCCCAGCCAGGCCAGATCGGCCAGGATGGCGGCCTCGAAGTCGGGGCGGCAGCGGCCGGGGTCGATGTCCTCGATGCGCACCAGGAAGCGCCCGCCGGCGGCGCGGGCGCGGCCATGGGCCACCAGCGCCGAAAAGGCGTGGCCGAGATGCAGCAGGCCGGTCGGGCTGGGCGCGAAGCGAGTGACGATTCCGGCGGGACGCGAGGATTGGTCCATGGCCGCGACCATACCATATTTCAGCCAACCGCCGGATTCCCGCCGATTTCGCCGAACCGTCACCATCGGGGGGATGGATTTCGGGGCCGGACTCCTATATTTTGCGGCCAAACTCCGATGGAGAGGGTATTGGTAGCGCTGGAAAGCTATCCCGCCCTGGTGCTGAATGCCGATTTCCGGCCGCTCAGCTATTTCCCGCTCTCGCTGTGGTCCTGGCAGGAGGCGGTGAAGGCGGTCGTTTCCGAGCGCGTCAACGTGGTCTCCGTATACGAGCGCGAGGTCCACTCGCCCAATTGGGCCATGCGCCTGCCCAGCGTCATCTCGCTGAAAGAGTACATCCCGGCGGCCCGGCGCCCGGCCTTCACCCGCTTCAACGTGTTCCTGCGCGACCGCTTCGCCTGCCAGTATTGCGGCGACGAGCTGCCGGCCCACGACCTGACCTTCGACCACGTGGTGCCCCGCGCCCTGGGCGGGCGCACCACCTGGGCCAACGTGGTCGCCGCCTGCAGCCCGTGCAACCTGAGGAAGGGCGCCCGGCTGCCGCGCCAGGCCGGCATGCATCTGCGCCGCTGGCCGACCGAGCCCTCGACCTTCGAGCTGCAGGAGAACGGCCGCTCGTTCCCGCCCAACTTCCTGCACCAGTCCTGGCGCGACTTCCTGTACTGGGACACCGAGCTGGAGCAGTTCTAGTGTCCTGCCCCCGGGCGGCGGCCCTGCCGCCGCCATCGAACCCCTTGATTCCCGGCGCGCCGGCACCGACCCTCTAATACGAAATCCGGAAGATCGCTTCCGGATTTCGGATCCAGCGGCCATTGAGGCCGCGGCCAAGCCCGCGGGACGCGGGCGCCCGGCGAGGGCTTTGAAATCCGAATGACTCATTCGGATTTGGTATAAGACGTCATGTCCACCTCTTCCGGCCGCGGCCGCGTGCTGGCCGTCCTCGGCCCGACCAACACCGGCAAGACCCATTTCGCGCTCGAGCGCATGCTCGGCCATGCCAGCGGCATGATCGGCTTTCCCCTGCGCCTGCTGGCGCGCGAGAACTACGACCGCATCGCCCGGGCCAAGGGGGCCGAGGCGGTGGCGCTGATCACCGGCGAGGAGCGCATCATCCCGCCCAGGCCGCGCTGGTTCGTCTGCACGGTGGAATCCATGCCGCTGGACCGGCGGGTGGCGTTCCTGGCGGTGGACGAGATCCAGCTATGCGCCGATCCCGAGCGCGGCCACGTCTTCACCGACCGCCTGCTCAACGCCCGCGGCACCGAGGAGACGGTGTTCCTGGGGGCCGAGACCATCCGGCCGCTGCTGCGGCGCCTGGTGCCCGGCACCGAATTCGTCACCCGGCCGCGCTTCTCGCGCCTTGAGTATGCCGGTCCGCGCAAGCTGGCGCGGCTGCCGTCGCGCGCCGCCGTGGTGGCGTTCTCGGCCGCCGAGGTCTACGCCATGGCCGAGTTCGTCCGCCGCCAGAAGGGCGGGGCGGCGGTGGTGCTGGGGGCGCTGTCCCCGCGCACCCGCAACGCCCAGATCGGGCTGTTCCAGGCCGGCGAGGTCGATACCATCGTCGCCACCGACGCCATCGGCATGGGTCTCAACATGGATGTGGACCACGTCGCCTTCGCGTCCTTGCGCAAGTTCGACGGCCGCGCCCCACGGCCGCTGGCGGCGGCCGAACTGGCCCAGATCGCCGGGCGCGCCGGGCGGCACATGAACGACGGCACCTTCGGGGCGACGGCCGATCTGGCCGGCATCGACGCCGAACTGGTCGAGGCGGTGGAGAACCACGCCTTCCCGCCGCTGAAGGCGCTGTCGTGGCGCAATTCCGAGCTGCGCTTCGCCAGCGTCGAGGCGCTGGCCGCGTCGCTGGAGCGGCCGCCGCCGTCCCCCGGCCTGGTGCGCGCCCGCGAGGCCGACGACCAGGTGGCGCTGGCCCACCTCGCCCGCGACCCCGAGGTGATGCGGGTGGCCAACCACCCCGAGCGGGTGCGGCTGCTGTGGGAGGTCTGCCAGATTCCCGATTTCCGCAAGGTCATGGCCGACAGCCACACCCGCCTGCTGGGCCAGGTGTTCCGCCACCTCACCGGGCCGGGGCGGCGGCTGCCCGCCGACTGGCTGGCCAACCACATCCGCCGCCTCGACCGCACCGACGGCGAGCTGGACACCCTGGTGGCCCGCATCGCCGGCATCCGCACCTGGACCTACGTCTCCCACCGCGCCGACTGGGTCGCCGACGCCGCCCACTGGCAAGGCGAGGCCCGCGCCGTCGAGGACCGCCTCAGCGACGCCCTGCACGAACGCCTGACCCAACGCTTCGTCGACCGCCGCACCGCCGTCCTGGTCCGCGCCATGCGCGAGGAGGGCGAATTGCTGTCGGCGGTCAACCGCACCGGCGAGGTGCTGGTCGAGGGCCAGTATGTCGGCCGCCTGGCCGGCTTCCGCTTCGAGCCCGATGCCGCCGAGGGGGCCAGCGCCGCCCGCGCCGTCGCCGCCGCCGCCGCCCGGGCGCTGAAATCCGAGATCGCCGCCCGCGTCGCCCGCCTGGCCGCCGACGGCGACGAAGCCTTCGCGCTGGGCGACGACGGCGCCGTGCTGTGGCGGGGCGAGGCGGTGGCCCGGCTGGTGCCCGGCGCCGAACCGCTGCGGCCACAGGTGGAGCCGCCGGGCGCCGATGTGCTGGAGCCCGCCGCCCGCGAAACGATCCGGCGGCGCCTGGGGGACTGGCTGGCCGCCGCCCTCGACGACGCCTTCCGGCCGCTGGCACGGGCGCGGGCGGCGCCGCTCAAGGGCGCGGCGCGGGGACTGGTGCACCAGCTGGCCGAGGGGCTGGGGTCGGCGGCGCGGCCCGCGGTCGCCGCCCAGCTCGACGCCCTTGCCGCCGAGGACCGCGCCGCTTTGGCCGCCCTCGGTATTCGTTTCGGAACAGAAACCGTGTTCTTTCCGGCCCTGCTGAAGCCGGGCGCGCAGCGGGTGCGGGCGGTGCTGTGGGGGGTGCGGGCCGGCTGCGCGCCGCCGCCGCCGCCGGGCGAACGGGTGGCGGTGGCGCCGCTGGCCGGCATTCCCGCCGGCTTCTACGAGGCGGTGGGCTACCGCCTGGCCGGTCCGCGCGCCGTGCGGGCCGACATGCTCGAACGCTTCGCCGCCGAGGCGCGGCGCCTGGCGCGCGAGGCCCCGGCCGGGTTCCTGCCGCCGCCGGCCCTGCTGTCGCTGCTCGGGCTGTCGGCCACCGAGGCCGCCTTGGTGCTGGCCGCCCTCGGCTTCCGCCGCGGCGGCGGCGAGGCCGCCCCCTGGCTGGCCCCGACCCGGCCGAAGCCAGCCCCGCGCGGCCGCAAGCCGGCGAACACGGATTCGCCCTTCGCGGTGCTCAGGCGATAGGAGCGATGCCTACTCCGCCGGACCCGGGGGCAGGGTGAAGACCAGCCGCGCGCCCTCGCCCTCGCCCTCGGACTCGCAGCGGATGGTGCCGCCGTGGCGTTCGACGATGCGCTTGCAGATGGTCAACCCGATGCCGGTGCCGGAATACTGGCCGACCGGGTGCAGGCGCTGGAACAGGGCGAAGATGCGGTCGGCATAGGCCGGGTCGATGCCGATGCCGTTATCCGCCACGGTGATCTCCCATCGGTCTCCGGCGGGTTGTACCGAAATCGATATGACCGGGGCGACGTCCGGCTTGCGGTACTTCACCGCGTTGCCGATCAGATTGGCGAACAGGCGGGTGATCTGGCCCTGGTCGCCCCAGGCCGCGGGCAGCTCGGCGGCCGCGACGGTGGCACCGCTTTCCCTGATCGCCTGGGCGACGTCGGCGAGGGCCTGGTCGAGGCAGGCGCCCAGGTCGATGCGGCCGAATGGCCGCCCCTGGCGGGTGACGCGGGAGTATTCCAGCAGATCGACGATCAGCGCCTGCATCCGCTTCACCCCGGACACGGCGTAGCCGATGTAGTCGTGCGCCTCGGCATCCAGCTTGCCCTGGTAGCGCCGTTCCAGCATCTGCACATAGGCGGCGACGTGGCGCAAAGGTTCCTGCAGGTCGTGGGAGGCGACGTAGGCGAACTGCTCCAGCTCGGCGTTGGAGGCGACCAGCTCGGCATTGGTCCGCAGCAGCTCCTCGGCGGCGCGGCGGCGCGTGGTGACGTCGCGGTGGATGCCGAGAAAATGGGTGACGGTCCCGTCGCGGTCACGCACCGGGGTGATGCGCATTTCCGCCCAATAGGGAGTGCCGTCCTTGCGGTAGTTGCGCAGCTCCACCGTGGTGCCGGTCTCGGCGGCGGCGGCGGCGCGGATCTGCGCCACCTCGGGCTGCTCGTCCTCGTCCCGGTGCAGCAGGCCGGGATCCTTGCCCCGCAGCTCGGCGGCGGCATAGCCGGTGATGCGTTCGAACGCCGGGTTGCAGTAGATGATGGGAAAATGCCCGTCGCGGCGTTCGGTGATGATGATGCCGTCGTTGGCGGCATCCATGGCGCGGTCATGCAGGCGCAGGGTCGCCGCGATCGTCGCCTGGCGCCGCTCCTGCCGGTAGAACAAGGCGGCAGCGAGCAGGGACGCGGCCAGCAGCGCTGCCGCCGCCGCCGCGTATCCGGCCGCCACCTTGCGCCAGCGGGCCAACAGCGCGTCCTTGTGGCGCACCGCCACCACCTGCAGCGGGAAGTCGTGCAGACGGTACCAGGCCACCAGGGCGGACTCGGTTTCCCCGGGCTGGGAAACGGCGGTGGCGGACAGCATCGGCAGCGCCGCGTCGAGCGGGCGACCCACGGCCCGGCGGCCGCGCGGCGCCGAATCGGCCAGGACCAGACGGTCGGCATCGATCAGCAGCAGGCGGTCGGCGTCGGTGGCGAATTCCGCGGCGAAGGCGTCGCCCAGCAACTCGGTCGAGATCAGTGCGCGGGCGATCCCGGCGAAGGCCCCGCCGGGGGTATCGATCCGGCGGCTTACCCCCAGCCGCCAGGGCGCCCCGTCGCCGGGCGGGTGGATGGGCTGGAGGAGGAAGCTTTCGGCACGGTCGCGGTGGTGGGCGAGGAAGGCCCCGGGCACCGCCGGCGGGCCGGCCCGGTCCGGGACCCGATGGCGCAGCCGGGCGTCGGCGCCCCACACCTCGACGGCGTCGGTGAACGGCATGTAGGGAAGCAGGGAGGCGGCGGCGCGCCCGTCGATCCGTCCCTCGGCGACGATGGCGACCAGCGCCAGATCGGCGGTTTCCAGCGCCCGCGAGGCGGCGTCGCCGGCCAGCCGGGCCTGCTGGTAGAGGCGCAGCCCGGCGCGGTCGAGCTCGGCCCGGCGGTCCTGCGCCACCACGACCCACAGCGCCGCCGCCAGGCCGAGCACCAGCAGCAGCCCGAGCGTGGCAAGAATCACGAATTGCGGGCGCGGGCGGGTCAGGGCCGGGACTCCCCGGCGAGGGCGGCCATGGCCTCGGCCACCAGGCCGGGTTCGATCCCCAGGGCGGCGACGATGGCCGGCTGGTCCGCCATCAGCGCCTGACGCTGGGCGGCCAGGCGCGGCGGTTCCGGGCGGGTGACGACGATGCCGTTGGCGAGCAGGGCGGCGCGGGCGGCATCCTGGGCGCGGGCGGCATCGGCCCGGGCGGAGTCGACGCCGGCCTCCCAGACCTCGGCCATCACCGCCTTGAGATCATCGGGCAGCCGGCGCCAGAACTGCCCGGAGACCAGCGGCACGTAGCGGGGAAAGTACTGATGGTCCTCGTAGGCCGAACCGATGCCCTTTTCCCACAGGCGCCCGCTGGCCACCGTCTCGTGGGTGGTGAGGATGCCGTCGATGGTGCCGGCGGCCATGGCCTGAGGCAGGTCGGGCCACGGCACGATCCGGGGCTCGGCGCCCATGGCGGCCAGGCGGCGCAGATTGGCCTCGCCGCCGGCGACGCGGATGCGCATGCCGCGGACATCCTCGGCGTCGCGGATCACCCGCCGCACGCCGTAGAGATGGGCGAAGCCGAGGTCGATCCAGCGCCCCAGCACGGTGACGCCCAGGGTGGCCTGCAGACGGGCATTGATTTCGTCACCCAATGGGCCGTCCTGCAGCCGGGTCTGGATTGCGGCGTCGCGGCCATGGAAGGCGGGCAGCAGGTAGAGGCCGACGCTGGGCTCCAGCCGGTCCAGGTGCCAGGTGCCGGGCACCGCCATCTCGATCCGGCCCTGGCGCAGCGCCTTGACCACGTCGGCGTCGCGGAACAGGGCGGCGCCGGAGTGATGCGACACCGACAGCCGCCCCGCCGCGCGCTGCGCCAGTGCGTCGGCGAAGCGCGCCACCGCGCGGGTCTGGACGTGATCGGGCGAATTCTCGGTGGAGATGCGCAGCAGCAGGGGCTCGGCCTGGCCAGGACATGTCCAGGCCAGAGCGAGACCGGCGGCGAGGAAAACCCGACGCAGCATGGCTCGGCATTCCACAATTATGCGGCGAGCGGCGCTTCCGCAGCTTCGCTTGTTCGAGTAAAACATGCGGGGCCGCAAATCAAGGAAAAACCCTACTTTTATAATGGTTTCAGCCTGTTCTCAACCAGCGGCTCAACGCTTGCCCATGCCCGGCATCCTGGAGTTCATGGCCTCCTGCAGCGCCAGATCGATCATGATCAGCAAAGCGCTCTCGGCCCCTTCATGGACCAGCACCGCCTCCTGCCTCGCGTTGCGCCAGCGCAGCATGGAATCGCCTTGCTCGGTGGGCGGGCCGAAGCGGCCAACCAGGAATTTGCCCACATCCTCGTAGCCGGCGCGCGGAACCTCCATGAAGAACTGCACCAGACGGCTGGTGCCGGCCCGGTCGGGGCCGAAGGTGGCGGTCATGCGGGCGGGATGGCCGGCCACCTTGCGCGCCGCCTGGCTCCACACCCCCTTGTCGTCCACCGACAGCAGCGCGCAGCGGCTGGCCCCGACGGATACCATCTGTCCGGGCAAGGCCAGCAGCCGCCCCAGCGTGCCCGGCCGGTCGGGGTCGTCGCTGCAATAGACGTTCATTCCCGCCGGCCAGGCGGCGAAGCGGAACTGCCCCTGCATCATGCCGGGTCGGGCGAAGCCGAGGTCGTAGTTCTTGTCGGCGGCGGCGGCGGGCTGGGCGCAGAGAAGCAGCAACAGGGCGGGCAGAAAGCGGCGCATGGACAACCTCGTTGTGGGGGCTGCGCCACTCTAGCCGAAGCGGGATGTGCGCATCATCCCGGCGTTCATTGATAGGATACGCCTATCAGCTTCATATAATTTTGCGTCATTTTATTGTCAGTCTGGCGCCCTAAATCCTTTGCGCAGGGGCCTTCCGCCCCCGTCAACAAAGGAGACCACCATGGACGGACCCGCCACCCGGCACGACGCCAAGTTCAGCCATGACCAGGACCGCGCCTTCCGCGCCCGCATCCGCGCCGTCCGCGCCCTCGGGCAGTGGGCGGCCGGGCGGCTGGGATTGGCCGGAGCCGAGGCCGAGTCCTATGCCCGCTCGCTGGTGGAGACGGATTTCGAGCTTCCCGGCGACGACGACGTCATCGCCCGGCTGATGGCCGATCTTCCCGCCGGCAGCGTCGGGGCCGAGGAGATCCGCCTGAAGCTGCTTTCGCTCATCGCCGAGGAGGAAGCCGGCTCGTAACCGCCTGCGGGGAGGGGTGCCATGGACTGGCTGTCGCTGTTAGCGGCCACGACCTTTCTGGGCAAGGAAGCCTGGGTGTGGCTGGTGTTCATGGCACTGGTGGCGGTGCTGCTGGTGCTCGACCTCGGTGTGCTGCACCGTCCCGATCCGCGCACCGGGCAACGCCGGGCCATCGAGGTGGGCGAAAGCCTGCTGCTCAGCGCCGCCTACATCGCGGTCGGCTTGGGCTTCGGCGCCTGGGTCTGGTTCGAGATGGGTCGCGAGGCCGGGCTCAACTACCTGACCGGCTTCGTCATCGAGAAGAGCCTGGCGCTCGACAACATCTTCGTCATATCCCTGATCTTCGCCTATTTCGCGGTGCCGCGGGTATATCAGCACCGGGTGCTGTTCTGGGGCATCCTGGGCGTGATCGTCCTGCGCGGCGTGATGATCGGGGTCGGCACCGCCCTGGTCCAGCACTTCGCCTGGGTGCTGTGGTTGTTCGGGGCCTTCCTGGTGATTACCGGGATGAAGATGCTGGTGTCCGCCGATCGTCCCGCCGAGGGCTTCGGCGGCAACCGCGCCATCGCCTTCCTGCGCCGCCATCTGCGGGTCACCGACCAGCTGGAGGGCGACCGCTTCGTCGTCCGTCGGGCCGACGAGACCGGGCGTCTGCGCTGGTGGGCGACGCCGTTGCTGCTGTGTCTGGTCACCATCGAGCTGGTCGATCTGGTGTTCGCCGTCGATAGCGTGCCCGCCATCTTCGCCATCACCACCGACCCCTACATCGTCTACACCTCGAACATCTTCGCCATCCTTGGCCTGCGCGCCCTCTACTTCGCCCTGGCCGCGATGATGCACCGGTTCGTCTACCTGAAGCTGTCGCTGTCGCTGATCCTGGTCTTCATCGGCGGCAAGATCTTCTGGACCCAGCTGGTGGGCAAGCCCGACCCGATGGTGACGCTGTCGGTGACCGCCCTGCTCCTCGCCGGCGGCATCGGCGCCTCGCTGTGGCGGACCCGCCGCGCGGCCGGTCAAAACCCGTGAGGCGGCGGTCGCTGGCCCTCGAGCTGGCCGGATTGAGGCGCCTGGGCGGCGCCGGCGGCGCCACCCTGGCCGAGGCTGCCGAGGCGCTGTCCGAGCGGTCCGTGCTGGTCATGCTGCTGCTGCTGGCGGCGCTGGGAATGGTGCCGTCGCCCGGCCTGCCGCTCGGCATGATCACCGGCCTGCTGGTCGTCTGGCTGAGCCTTGGCCGGCTTTGGAGCGCCACCCCGCCCCGCCTGCCGGCGGTGCTGGCCGGCCGGCGCCTGCCCCGCCCGGTGCTCGACGCCGCGCTCGGCCGGCTGGTGCCGGTGCTGCGGCGGATGGAGCGGCGGGCCAAGGTGCGGCTGACGCCGCTGGCCACCGGCCCGGGCGCCGTCCTCGCCACCCTGGGCATCGCCGTCCAGGGGGTGGTGCTGGCCGCTCCCATTCCCTTCGGCAACCTGCCGCCGGCCGCCGCCATCCTGGCCCTGGCCGGCGGACTGGCGGTGCGCGACGGCGCCCTGGTGGCGCTGGGGCACGGCCTCTCCCTGGCCTCGGTGATGGTGGTGGGCGCGCTGCTGCAGGCCGCCCTGGCGGCGGGGCGGTGGCTGGCCTAGACTGCCTTCCGGACCAAGCAGGGAGGCGGGAATGAAGGCGGTGGCGATCATTGTGGCGGCATGCCTGGCGACGGGGCCGGCGGCGGCCCAGGGCGGCCTGATGGAGATGGGCAAGGGCATGCTGCAGGAGCGGCTGGGCCAGGGCGGCGGCGCGCCCGCCACCGGCAGCCGCGGCGCCGGCCTTGGCGCCGCCGACATCGCCTCGGGCCTGAAGGAGGCGCTGAAGGTGGCGTCCGAGCGGGTGACCGGCCGGCTGGGCGGTACCGATGGCTTCAACGCCGACCCGGCGGTGCACATCCCGCTCCCCGGCAGCCTCAAGGCGGCACAGTCGGGGCTGAAGATGGCCGGCCAATCGGGCCTGCTCGACGACCTCGAGGTGAAGCTCAACCGCGCCGCCGAGGCCGCCACGCCGCAGGCCAGGAAGATCTTCTGGGACGCCGTCAACCGCATGAGCCTGGACGATGCCCGGGGCATCCTGAACGGACCCGACGACGCCGCCACCCAGTATTTCAAGCGCAGCATGAGTCCCGACCTGAAGACCGCCATGCGGCCGGTGGTCGATCGCACCGTGGCCGGCAGCGGCGCCGTCGCCGCCTACAAGAACGCCACCGCCGCCGCCGGCGCGCTGCCGCTGGCCGGCCAGGCGGCCCAGGCGGGGCCGGGCATGCTCACCGATCACGTGCTGGACCATGCCCTGGCCGGCATCTTCACCTATCTCGGCCAGGAAGAGGCGGCCATCCGTCGCGACCCGGCGAAACGGTCGACCGATCTGCTGAAGAAGGTGTTCGGCGGCTGAGGCCTTCGCCGGAATGACGAAGGGCGCCGAAAGTCGCGGCCTTCAAGTCGAGCGGGCGAAGGCGAGACGTCCGCTCCCGCAGCGAAGTCGTGCGCCTTTGTCTGTGGCGCCCCGGCACAATCATTATCGCACCGCAGCATCGGGCGCGGTGCTGGATTTGTTGATTGTCGTTGAATAGCCCTCGGTCATTATGAATACTTGTGGGTGAAAGACCAAGAAGGGGCAGGTCCAACGACAGGGGGAAACAATGAATGCGGTAATGACGATGATTCGCATTTGCGCGGTGGGCGCATTTGCTTTCGGGATGGTGGCCGGCTGGAGCCCGGAGGCCCTCGCCGACGAAAAGGGTGAGATGGAGATCCGCAAGGACAGCCTGACCAAGCAGCTCCTGGACGATATCCGCCAGGGCAAGATCGAGGTCGAGGGCGATCACGCGGCGGTCAACGAACTGGTGATCAAGCGCGACATTCCCATCAAGTACGAATACATCTCCATCCTGATGCGGGCGCCGAACGCGTTCGGTGAGGGCCCCGCCTGCATCGTCTGCCACGGCTCGGCCGATCCGGCCACCAGCTACCGCGGCCTCGACCTGTCGACCTGCCAGGGCATCATCAACGGCTCGACCGAGCCGCCGGTGCGCAAGATCATCACCCCCGGCACCAATCCGAAACGAGATGTGCTCGGTCGCATGCTGCGGAACAACCGTATGCCGCTGGGGGTGAAGTTCAACGTGCCCACCGACAGTCCGGCCATCCACCTGGTGAAGAACTGGATTTCCAACGGCGCCAAGAACGACGACCACTTCAAGAAGAGCGTGCTGCCGCTGTTCAGCAAGCCGAATTCCTTCGCTCCGGATACGCCGGCCTGTATCGAGTGTCACATGTCGAACCAGGAGCCGCCCAGCTTCCACGAGCTCAACCTGTCCACCTACGAGGGCATCATGCTGGGGGCGGATTCGGTCGCCAAGGGCGTCAACAATGCCACCAAGGTGATTGTCCCCGGCAACCCGGAGGAGAGCGGCGTGTTCCAGCATCTGGTCGAGAACCGCATGCCGCCGGGCATCGATCCCTCGTCGGAGCGCGACCATCCCAATACCCAGCTTTTGTTCCGCTGGGTGGCGCAAGGCGCCAAGTGCAACTGATCGGGCGGCGCCGCTTCCTGATCGCCGCCGCCGGTGGTCTGCCCGTGCCTATGATGGCATGGGCGGCAACCGGCGCGCCGGTGCGGCCGTTGACGGTGGATGGTCGCTGGAGCACCGGAAACGCCACCCTGACGCCGGCGACTCTGTCCGGCGGCAGGGCCTATTTCGCCGGCGACCAGGCGGTGGGGGCGGTTGATTTAGGGGCAGAGTCACTGGCCTGGCGCCAATCCCTGGCGGCGGGCCGGGGCTGCGTCTTCCGGCCCCGCATCGCCGATTCCGTGCTGATCTGCGGCTCCGGCGCCGGGCTGGCGGCGTGGGCCAGCGATGACGGTCGGCCGCTGTGGCAGCTGTCGCCGGGCAAGCAGTTTGGGACGCCGCTGCTCGACGACGGCCGCCTCTATTGCGGCGATGGCGACCGCATCGTCGCCATCGACGCCGCCTCCGGCGCGCCGCTGTGGTCCTTCAATACGGTTGCCGACACCATCGCCAGCTACGCCCCGGCGGTGGCCGGCGACACCCTGCTGGTCGGTCCCGGCGACGGTCGCCTCTATGGGCTCGACAAACGCGACGGCCGGCTGCGCTGGCAGGTCGATGGGATGAAGCGCTGGCAGTACCTGCGCCAGCTTCACGTCGATGGGGGCATCCTGGTCGCCGGAGCCTATCAGGAAACCCTGCACGGCTTCGACGTCATGGACGGGCGCGAGCTGTGGAGCTTCTATGCCGGCAACTTCATCAATTCCCACCATGTCGCCGACGGTGCCGCCTATCTGTGGTCACCGACCGGGTGGGTGTTCGCTCTCGATATCCGGAGCGGCGGCCTGCGGTGGCGCCATCGCACCACCGATTACCGCGGCAGCGCCGGCAATTGGGGACCGCTGATGGCGGAACTGGTCACCGCCGCGGACCACCTGTTCGCGCTCGACATGGGCGACACCCTGCACCTGCTGTCGCGCCACGACGGCGCCGAAACGGCGCGATTCAAGGCGCCCACCGGCTGCCGGCCGTTCGTGCTGCCTTTGCCCGACGGAAAGGTGCTGCTGGGCAGCCGCGACGGCAGCCTGCTGCGCGGGGTGGTGGGTTAACCAGGCGCAGAAACGCGAAAAGGCCGGACAACTCTGCCCAGCCCGTTGATATTGCTCGCATTTCTGCGGAGACTTTGGAGCGGGCGAGGGGTGTTGGTCAATACAGTGCATCATACCCATCGCCTGCTAGGTGGCTGGCGGCCTCACTTTCCGCCAATCGAGGGTGCTTGCGCAAGCAACATGTTCTTCTGCTCCGAGCCGCGCGAGCTGCCGAACTCGAAATCGAAAGCCGTGCCGATGTTCCGGGCGAACATGCCGCCGACCGAGATCAGGAACCCGCCGGCCGCCGTGTTGCCGTCGACCTTGCCCAAGGCCAGCAGGGCGGCGATCGCAACCACCGCCACGAAGGCGACGATCACCATGGCATCCGCCCGGACGTTCTTTCGCCCGACCTTGGCCAGCTCGACGTCGCGCGATCGTGCGTCCTGTCGATCCGCCAGATAGGCCTTCTCGAGCTCGACTTCCAGGGTGGCCATGTCGCGCTTGAACTGCGTCAGCAGCTCGGGGCGCTCGCGCAGGATGGCCATTGCGCGGTCGCCGTCGGCCGGATCGGCGAAGGTGACGCCGGTCGCCGTCTCGGCCGCCTTGATGACTTGGCCAGCCACGTCGGCCGCCTTGTCGCCGGCGAGGGAGCGCACCAGGCCCGGAGCGAACTCGGCCGCCAGCCTGAGGGCGAGCGGGATGAGGGGGAGGGCCATGGCGTCAGCCCTCCCGGATCATCGCGACGATGCGACGGGCGCGATCGCCGACCTGGCGAAACCAGGCGCTGTTCTCGGCCTCGGTGGCCGCACGGCCGAAGTCGCCCTCGGCCATCGCCGCCAGCATGTTGCGAAAGCCCGACAGGCGAGGCCAGCCCAGATTGAAGGCCATGTTGGCCAGCGCACGCTTCCGCGCGGGCGAGAGGCCATCGAACCAGCCGAGATGCTGCCGCAGCTCCTGGATGGCGGCGACGGCGTCGTTGCCCAGCAGGACGCGGGCCTCGCGCTCGGTGATGCCGTTGTCCTCGATGTTGCGCCCGTAGCCGATCGTCAGCTTGCCGGCCGGGCAGTGGTAAGGCTTCGATCGAAAGCCTTCGTCGCGACGAAGGTCCTCGACCAGTTCAGGCAGAAAATCGTCCATTCGATCCTCCTTAGCTGGTTGCCCGAGCCGGCTTGCGGTCGAGCTTGGTTTCGATGCGCACCAGGTGCTCGAGCAGCTCGCGACGGAGCTTCTCGATGTCCTCGCCGGTGACGAAGCGGCGCTCGACCTCGACCTTGTGGTGCGTGAGGTCGGCGCGGATCGCGTTGACCGCCTTCCAGACGTCGTCGGCGTGCTTTTCCCCGCGGTTGTAGAGGAAGAGGAACGCCCCGGCGCCCAGGGGGAAGACGATGACGATCAGGACCTGCCAGAGGACTGCGCCCTCCATTTCAGACGCCCTCGGGCGCCGGTGCCGGCGGCTCGGGGCTTTTCGGGATCTTCACCGGCTTGGTGCCGGGAGTGATGGGGAACGGCGGCATGGTGCCCTCCTGGTGGTTGCGGAAGTGCAGGCCGAGGCGCTTGATCTTGCCGGCGACCTGGTCGAAGGGACGATCCAGACAGAACGCGATGAGGTCGTAGGGGATGCGCTTGGCGGCGAGGAAGCGCAGGACCTGCTCTTCCTCGGGCGCCCACACCGGCCGCGCCTCGCCGGCGAAGGGGGGAGGGTCGATGCGATAGCCGACCCGCCCTTCCTCTCGCAGGCGGATCAGGCGGCCGGTGACGGAGCGGGCGTTGCGCGAGCGGTTGGTAATGGCCGTCAGCCGGGCGGCGATCTTTCCGATCGGCGCGCCAGCAGCGAACATCTCGATGATGATCGCGTCCTCTTCGGCCGTGTAGCTGCCGTGGCTTTCGACCCAACGGGCTTCCACCTGCCGATGAAGCTCATCGATCAGCCGGATGTCGGCAACCTCGTATTCGTAGGACTTGGTGATGATCCCGTTTCGGATCCGGGCGCCGTCGCGGAAGCCCCATTCCTTGCGCAGCACGCCGGCCTGAAACAGCACCTTCACCCTGTTCTTGACGCCGTGGTAGGGGCGGTCGAGCTCCGACGCGATGGCGCGATAGGGAACCCCCCCGGCCACCTTCAGCGCCAGCGCGCGATCCTCGCTCCGTGTCCAGCGGCGGCTCTCCCTCATCGCGCCGGCACCCCCAGCGCGTCGTTCAGGCCCTCTTCCGCCTTGTCGAAAACCCGGCGCAGGAAGAAGAGGTTCTGATAGGGGAGCAGCCGGCGCAGCGCCCGGGTGTCGCCGGCCTTCCATTCGCCGCTGGCGCCGGCATGGACCACGCGCACGGTGTTGTCGAGGCCGGCGCCGAGGGTCGGCCCCAGCAGGGCCTCGGTCGAGGAGCGGCTGGCATAGCGGCTGCCGCCGGAAAAGCCCGCCAGCTTGCCGCCCGTGGCCATGACGTCGGTGAGCCAGAACAGCACGCCGGAGCGATTGACGCCCTCGACCACCCAATCCTTGGGATCGTCGGACAGATCTCGGCCGCTGAAGGCCGAATAGGTGGCGTAGGACATCATGCCGAGCCCGACCGACAGCAGCGTGCCGTTGAGCGCCGCCGCATCCCGCTGCTGCAGGGCCGCCAGGGCGACGCGCTGCGTCGAGGCCAGCGAGAACGTCTTGAACTGCCCGATCAGCTTGCCGAGTTCGGTCGACATCCACAGCGGCCGATCCTGGCCCGGGGTGACGATGATGCGGTCGACCTCCTTCAGCACGCCGGCGCGGAAGGCATCGACGGCCTCGCGGTCGGTCCATCCCAGGGTGTTGGCCCACAGGACGCCGCCCGCCTGCTTCTGGCCATGCCCGGCGAACTGCTCGGCGATCCGCGCGGCCATGTCGCGGTCAATGCCGAGGAAGGCGAGCCGCTCGGCCTCGGCCGCGACCGGATGCCCGGCGGCGACCGCCTGGATGGCCTTCAGCATCCGGGTCTGCGTGACGACCCCGGCGAACTGCTTCATGGCCGCGTTCCACGGCGCCATCAGCGTGACCAGGCCGTACTGGTTGGTGAGCGCCTGGACGCCGCGCTCGAACTTGGAGTGGCGGCCGTAATCGTCCCAGACATCGGCCAGCTGCATGGCGCGGCTGTCGAGCACCAGGTCGAGGCCGGCGCCGGCGAGACGCGCTTCCTCGGCCGCGAGCTTGAAGCCCTTCATGTTGGCCAGCAGCGGCTGCAGGCCGTCGCCGAACACCCGTGAGAACCCATGCACCATGACGGCGCGCCCCAGGTCGGGGATCGCGGAGATGGTCATGCCGCCCATCAGGCGCAGGTAGTTGATGTTCCGCACCACGCGCGAGGCACGGACGATCATCCCGTCGGGATTGGCCGGCAACGCGAAGGTACCGCGCAGCCGGTCGCGGATGGCGGCGAGATCGCGGATGTCGGCATCCATGCGAGCCTTGAGCTTGGTGCGCGCGACCTCGCTGTCGGCCCGGGCGATGGCTTGCGCGTATTCGCGCCGCACGTCGCCCAGCTGGTCGACCAGGTCGGTGGTGCCGAACTGGCGAACCAGCTCGGTGTCGGTGGCCATGGTGCGGGTGTAGATCCTGGCCAGCACGTCGACGTCGTTCTCGAGGAAATCCTCGATCAGGTGGTCGGGGATGGCGAAGGTGCGAGCCTTGAGCGGCCCGCGCGTGTCGGTCCGCCCCCCGTGCCCGCCGCCGGCGTCAGCCTTGTGGGCGTCATAGGGCAGCCGCCCGGCGGGAGTGCCGAGAATGCGGTCGGTGATTTCGTCCGCCAGGTCCTCGAGCTCCTGCAGCTCCATCCGGGTCATCGCCCGGGTGATGCCGCGTGCCGCCTTCAGCACCGTCTTGTCCGCTTCCTTCAGCCGCGGCTTGTCGGGGGAACGGCTGGCCTCCTTCTCCCCGCGCCGCTGAAGCGCCTTCTTCGCCCCCTTCGAGGTGTTGCCGTTCCACTCGCCGACCGCCTTCTCGATGTCGGCGCGTACCCGGTCCAGACGCGCCTGCTTTTCCGCCAGCTTGGCCTCGAGCGTGCCGACGGCATGCGCCTTGCCCGAGGCCTGGTCGGCGAGGCTGTTGACCTCCTGGCGGATCCGGGTCTCGAAGACGGCCCCGCCGCGCGCCTGGTCGATACGACGCTCGCGGATCTGCCGGTATTCCTTGGTCGCCTTGTCGAGCGCCTTGCGGTACGGCCGGATGGACTTGCCGAGGTCGGCCCGGGCCTTCTCCAGCTGCACCAGGTCGTCGAGGCCGAGGGCGTGGCGCGCCAGGCGGGATTGCTGCCGCGCCGACTTGATCCCCTCGGCGAAGCCGCCGCGCATCTCCTCGATGGCCCGGGCGTAATCCTCGACGCCCTCGACCAGGTCGATGATCTCGCGCCCCTCGGCCAGCTTCCGGTTGGCACCGATCAGGCGATACATGGTCGCCTCGATCTGCTTCAGTTCGGGGTGCAGGTTCTTCTCGGCCCGGATGGCGTCGGCAAGCTCGCCCAGCTTGGCCATCACCGGGGCGACCGCCTCGCCGATCCGCACGATTTCGGCGTGCAGCCGGTCGAGCGGCTCGGACATCCGCTCGGAGCGCCGCCAGGCGAACTGATTGAGCCGCGAGGCAACCTCGCGACGGGCCTCGACCTTCTCGAGCGTGCCCTGCCGCCCCTCGATCTGGCCCTCGAGCTTGCGGATCGCCCGCGTCAGCTCGCCATGCTGGTCGAGCAGCTCGGTCACGCGCTGGCGGATGCCATCCTTGACCGTCTGCTCCTCGCCCAGCCAGCGGGTGACGATGGCGCGCCATTCGTGGCGGCGGGCCGAAATCTTCTCGCTGTTGTAGACGCGCATCAGGTAGGAGGCGGCGGTCTCGACCGAGACGCCCTCCGGCAGCAGGCCGAGATCGATGGCCTGCTCCTTGAGCGGATCGAAGACCTCGCGGCGCATGGCGGCCGCCGCCTCGGCGACTTCGGGGACCGGGTGCCGGTCGTCGCGCCGCATGGCGCGGGCAACCTCCTCGCTGAACTGGCGGCGCGACAGCTTGCCCTGAGGGACCTGTCCAAACGTGTCGGCGGCGCCGATGCGGGCGATGTCCAGCGAACGCCGTTCGCGCCCCAGGCGGTGCCGCACGAAGGCATCGTCCATCGCGGTGACGGCCCGGGCCAGGTTGGATTGCCACATCTTGATCCTGGTCTCGACCGCCACCGCCGAGGCCTTGCCTTCAGCGTTCTTGGCCATCATCAGCGGGTTCTCGGCCAGGCGCTGGATGATGCGCCGGGCGGCCAGCGACGGCGAATGGATGAGGCGGATCAGCGGATCCTGGTGGCGGACGCCGGGCAAGTTCTCAACCCCGAGCGCCCCCTTCAGGGTTTCGGCGGCAAGATTGGTGTCGTCGGCCAGGGCGGCGCCGACCGATCCGCCGGCGCCGGGCCCGGGCTCGCCGACCGTCCGCAGGGTGCCGTTCGCGGCATGGTCGTCGTAGATCATGCGCAGGGCGTCGTCGGCGGTTCCCAGATCGCCGCGCTCGAGGCGGGCGCGCATCTCGCCGAGTTCGGCCAGCCGCGCCTTGATGTCGTCGGGCGTGGTCCATTTCAGCTCGGCATCCAGGCGCCGGCCCGCCTCGACACGATCGATTTCGCCCTTCGCCAGGGCCTGCCAGGTCGCTTCCTGCTCGCGCACGTAGTCGAGCGAATGGCGCAGCTGGCGCGCCTTCCATTCGTCGAAGGTCTCCGGCCGGGCCTTGCCGCCGGCGGCCGCCGTGCCTATACTTTCCTCACCGGGCCGACCGTCGGAAAATCGCAGGCCGCGTGAGGCATCGTCCATGGACGATGCCGATGAGGATGAGGGAAGCGTGCGTCCCTCCGGCCCGGGTACCCTCAGATCGTCACCGTTGATCCCCAAAGCCGCCAGGCGTTTTTCGGCCTTGCTGACGCGCGAGCGCTCGACCGGGGCGATGATGTTGACCAGATCGATGCCGCGGCCGTTGGCCCGCACCTCCGCCACCAGGGCGGTCGCCGGATCGAGGTCGATCACCAGCCAGGGGCGCGCCCAGGGCTCTTCGGCCGTGGGGTTCGGGAGGATGCGGCCGCCCTTGGCCCACACCCCGTCGATGCCGCCGAGGCGTTCCAGGAGGCCGGGACGCTGCTCCTCGATGTGCTTCAGCACCCGCCCCGACACGAACATGTCGGGCGGCACGGCGGCGAAATCGGGATTGACCCGGGCGAGGCGGCCATGCCAGGCGTCCTCGATGCCGCCGAGATGGAAGGCCGGGGTCGGGATGTGCTCGCCCTTGGGCTTGCCGACCACATGCTCGCGCACGAACGGCATGACATCGGCCGCCGAGCGGGTCTGCCCGGCGGCGAAGGCGCCCGTGTCGTAATCCCAGCCCGAGGCCGGGGGGTGGAAATCGCCGGCATCGGCGACCAGGCGCCCCCAGGCGGCCTTGACCAGCGGCGCGGCACCGCCAAGCGCGCCGGCGATCACCGTGCCGAGGCCGATTTCCTCGACCGCCTCGGCGGGCGTCTTGGTTTCCTGGGTGGCGTACAGAACGCCCGTCTGCGCGGCGCTGCCGAGGGCGCCGGCGCGGGCGGTGGCCAGGGCGCTCTCCATCGCCGTCCGGCCGACCGAAAGCCCCTTGGCGACCTGCCCGCCCACGGGGATGGCGTTGATGGGGTCGAAGACGCCGGCGCCGATCCCCGCGACCACACCCTGCCAGCCGGCCGCGCCGAGGGTGGCTCGGGCTTGCTGTTCGCGGTCGATGCGCCGCTTGATGCGGGCGACGTCGTCGAAGGTATCGGCGTCGACGAAGCTGTCGGCGAAGGCTTCATAGCCCTGGATGTGGTCGAAGGGATCGAAGCCGGGATCGGCCGGGGCGTCGTAGAGCGTGTCCGGCCGGAAGCGATCGGCCGCCCAATTGGAGACCGAAACCACCGAGTTGTTCAGCGACAGGGCCGCCGGCACGGTCTCGCGCCAGAAGGCGGGACGCGGGGCGTCGCGCGGGGGCTCCAGCTGGGGCGGCAGACCTTGGGGGGAGGTGTCGTCGTCGGCGAGAAACGGCATGGCGGCCTCACGGCATCATGGGAAGGGCAGCGGGGGCGCCTCGCCCGGCGCGGACCGCGCGGGCCCGGGACACACCCTCCTGCTGCTCGGCGGCGGCGCGCTTGCCCGCCGGCGAGGTCGCCCAGTCCGGCTTCCACAGCAGCGCCCGGCCGTCCGACTTGCGCATCAGGTGCGTGGTACCGTCGGTGGCGCGCACCATGACGCCGTAGAGGGGTAGGCCGGTCTCGCGATCGGCGGCGCCGTCGGGGTTGGGGATCAGCCACAGACGGCCGTCCAGCGGCGTGCCCGGATCCCACAGGCCGTCCTGGCCCTGCAGATCGGCGAGCAGCTGCTCCTTCATCCACTTGGACTGCTCGGCCGGCGGGGCATCGCCGACCGCGTAGAACTTCTCGGGGGCGAAGCGCGCGAACTGGGCGGCGCCGGCCTGGTTGGTGAGGTTGGAGACACCCCAGACGCGCTGCAGGCGCGAAAGCGCGGTGGCCCGCGCGGCATCCATGTTGCCGTGCAGGGTGTATTCCTCGCGTGCCAACGCGCTGAACTCTTCGGACAAGACGGGAGGCAGGGCGGCATTGCCGAACCAGGACGGTTGCAGCTGCTTCTTCAGCCACGTTTCGGGCAGGTCCGACTTGGTGACCGCCTCGTATTGCTGCCGGAGCGCATCAGCCTCACCCTTGGGCCGGCGCATGGCTTCCTCGGCCTTGCGCACGGCGTCGGCGGGCGGCACGCCGTAGCCCGAGAAGGTGTTGACCAGGTCGGCCTGCCGCAGATCTTCGTCGGCGAAATCCTTCAGCAGCTGCGGGTTGGCGTTGCGCAGCTGCTGCACCAGCTGGGACGCGGCGACCTTCTGATCCTCGGAGCCCGCCCTCAGCCAGCCACGCACCTGCGACTTCACCGGGTCGGGCACGATGCCGACCCGGCGGGCGTAATCGACCGTCTTCTCGGTCACGGTACCGACATCCAGGTTCTGCCAGCCGCTCGCCAAGGCGCCGAAATGGGCATTGACGGCCTTGCGATCGTCATCGGACTTGGGATCGAGCACCGTGCCGGCGCCGGCGAAGGCTGTCGTCACTCGGGCGATCGCCGCAGCGGCCTCGGTATCCTTTTCACGACGCTTGTCCAACTTGATGACGGCGTCCGAGCGCTCGTGCGGCTTCAGCAGCCCTTTCTCGTAGGCCCGCTCGATGTCGCCGTAGCCCAGCTCGCCGCGGTTCAGGCGAATGGTGAAATCCGAATACCAGTGCGAGCGGGCGAGATCGTTCGCTTTGTCGGCGGCTGCCTGCGCCCGCTCGCTGCGGTCGACGACGTCGCGCAAGCGCACGCCCATCTCGCCGGCGATCTTCTTGACGTGGTCGGGATCCAGGTCGGGCTGCATGCCGGGGGCGGCGAAGTGGGCGATGAAGCGCTCGGCCGAGGCCGGGCCGCCGCGCGAGAGCTCGCGATCGAACTCGCCCAGCACGGCGTTGCGGCGCATGTCGAGGCGGTAGGCCTCGCGCGCCTGCACCTTGCCCCGTTCGTCAAGATCGGTGCGGTTGCCGAGATAGCCGAGGAACCGCTGGCTGGCCTCCTGGGCGGCGGCGGCATCGCCCTTGCGCCAGGCATTCGAGGCGTCGAGATGGGCCCGGTTCATGCCGGACAGCAGATCGGCATTGGCCGCATCCTCGGTCTTGCGGCGCTCGGCCTGCCAGATCGGGTGCAGGTGCTGCACCTTGCGCTTGTCGAGCTCGACCGACAGCATGGGGCGCAGGTTGCCCGGCATCTGGTCGAGCAGGCCCTTGGCCATGCCGTCCCACTTGGCGGTGAAGCCGGCGACGTCGGTGCCGTGCTCGCGCGCGAACCGATCGGCCTGCTCGGCGACGGTGACGTCGAGCCGGGCCACGTAGGCGGCGAGGTTCGCCTGATCATAGGCGCGGTCGGCAACGGTATCGCCGCCCTTGAGCGCCGGTGCCCGCATCTCGGCGGCGGCGGCGGCGCCTTCGGCGGTGCCCGCCTGGGCGGCCTGGTCGGCGACGGCCCGGGCGCGGTCCTGGGCGTCGCCCTCCATCAGCCCGCCGGCGAGCCGCCCGAGGAAGGCGGCGATCGGTGCGCCGGGGCCCTGCTCGGCGCCGAGGTTGGCGAGCGACATGCGGCGGCGCTCGAGCCGCTCGAAGGTGGGGATGGCGGTGCCGCTGGGTCGGAGGCGCATGGCGTCAGGCTCCGATGCGGCGGCGGTAATTGGCGACGTTCCAGGCGCCCTCGCCGAAATCGATCAGCCCGCCCACCATGGCGCCGCGGCGTGCCTGCCGGAGCCCTGAGCGCTTCAAGCCGACTGCGGCGGCGGTGGTGTAGGCGTCGGTGCGCACCGACATCATGTCGTTCTCGGCGTCGGCTTCCGCCTGCGAGGCCAGGGCGGCGGGGGAACCCGTGGTCGGATCGACCCCCAGAGCGCCGAACATCACGGTCTGGCTGGCCAGCACCTTGCGCAGCCGCTGCTGGCTGGCGAGCTCGCGCTCGGAGATCGCCAGCTCGGCTTCCTTGCGCTGCAGCTCCAGCTGCGCCTCCTGCTGGCTGGCCAGGGCGGCGGCCTGTCCGGCCGAGCCCACGGCTTTGGCCCCGGTGAGGCCGAGCCCTGCCGCCTCACCGTAGCCCAGCACCGCACCTTCCTTGGCACTTCCGATCAGCGGGCCGCCCAGCAGGTCGGTGAAGAAGCCGCCGCTGGCGGCCTCGGGCGCCGCCGGCATCACGCCGCCGATCGACAGGCCGGCGGCGTCGGTGACGCCGGTCGTCACCATCGGGGCGACGTTGGCCATGGATTGCGCCGTCATCGCCGAGGCCAGCTCGGTGCCGGTCATCCCGGCCTGCGAGGCGAGGCTGCCGTAGAGGGCGTTGTCGGCCGCCGCCGACAGCACCACGTCGCTGGCCAGCAGGTCCGCGCCGGCGCCGCCCGCCAGTATTTCGGCACCGGCGCCCGCCGCCAGTTCGCCGGCGGCGGTACCGGCAGCAAGGCCCTCGGCCGCGCCGGCACCGGCTGCGGCGGCGGCGCCGGCCCCTTCGGCAGCCGCGGCACCGGCGCCCGCCAGGCCGAAGCCGCCGGTGGCGACACCGACGGCACCCAAGGCCAGCAGGGGAAGGATGACACCAGCACGTCCACCCATGACGTCCTCCTAGTCGGCAACGAAAGCGGTGATGGAAAGGATGGTCGCGGGCGACATGCCGTGCCCCTCGACGGTGACGGTGCGGCTTCGACCGCGGCCGAGCAGGCGCACCGGGACCTCGCCGGTGAAGCGCGGCGCCGGCGCGTCGAAATGGGCGGCGCCGAAGCGGCGGAATACTTGGAGCTGGCCCTCGACCCACATTTCTGAAGTGTCCATGACCTTGACCACGGCGCGGTAAAGCCGGGCGTTCTTGCCCACCAGCGTGCCATCCTGCAGCTGCGCCTCGATGGGCATGGTCTCGACCTTCCACGAGAAAGGCAGCCCCACCTCGACCACGCTCGCCGGCTCGGGCAGCGTGACGGCGCCGCCGGTGACGACGAAGCGGCCGGCGGCGGCGCCGTCGGCGACCACATGGACCTCGTGCCCCTCGAGATGGCCGAGCCCCGACCAGACGGTCTGGGGAGCGCCGGCGGTCAGGCGCTTCGAGCAGTCGCCGAGATGGTCGGCGTCGAAATGCTCGATGAAGTAGCGGGTGGCGCCGGCGATGGTGCGCTTGACCAGGCAATAGCAGGTGTTGCCGACCACGGCGGTCGACAGCATCTGGCCGGCGGTCTGCCACAGCGTCCAGGCGGTGACTTTCTGCGAGCGCCGCGAATGCAGGACGCCGGCGGTGCCGTCCTCGTTGATGACGAAGAGGTAGGCGGCCGAGTTGCGGTCGGTCCCGCGCCGCGCCGCCAGGTCGACCGGCCGGCGCACCAGGCTGGCGGCGAACTCGGCGACGTCGTTCAGGGTGTAGGCGTCGGCCAGGTCGTTCGGCACCAGCTCGAACACGGACATGTGGGCGCCGTCGGCGCCGTCGGAGACGTAGACCACCACGCCGTCCAGTTCGGCCGGCCGGATCTTGCTGGCGCCGATCTCGCCCTGCCGCTTGGCGAAGAAGTTGCCGGGGGTGATGGGGCTCTCGACGAACACGAACGGGCCGCCGGTGGTGAGCGCGAAGAGCTTTTGGGCCGAGTAGAGCCGGCGAACGTGGTTCGCGCGCTTGTCCAGCAGCGTCACCTCGACGGCTTCGTCGTCGAGGGCCTCGTCGGTCCATTTGAAGTCGAAGTAATAGCCGGAGCGCGAACCCCAGACGGTGCGCTTGCGCGACTTGGCGCCGGCGATGAACAGGCGGTCCTCGTGGAAGGTGCCGCAACCCGGCCAGCCGCGGGCCGTCGACCAGGCGGGCTCCTGGATCACCCAGTCGCCGGCGGGAACGGCCGTGGTGTCCTTCAGGTCGTCGACCAGGTTCACCGTCACGCTGGCGGAGGAGGCCTTGGCGGTGATGGTGCCGTGGCCGCTGCCGAGATCCACCGTCCAGCCGACGTCGGCGCTGGCGAAATCCGTCGCCGAGGACGTGACGGTGACGGAGCCCGATTTGGCCGAGGGGGTGGCGCTGCCGGTGGTGTCAACCCCGAACTGGTGGGAGGGAGGGTTCTTGAAGGCGAGGGTGCTGACGGCCCAATTGTCGTCGGCACCTTGCCGCACCAGCTTGCGGGGCTCGTGGTCGGGGTGGAAGAGGATCATGGTGTCCTCGCCCTGCGCCCAGTCCAGATCCTCGAGCTGCGCCGCCGTGTAGGGGGTGGCGCCCTCCCAGGTCTTCACGCCGCCGGCGAAGACATGGACTTTGAGGTTGGTGAAGACGATCAGGTAGGCGCCGCTGTCGCCCTCGAATTCCTCGAGCCGGGCGCCGGCGGCGGCATCGGCGAGCTCGGCGTCGAAGGCGAGACCAGGGCGTCGGTCGAGGCCGCCGCCGGCCCGGGGCGCCATGTTGAGCACCGTCTTGCCGCCGAGGTAGTAGAGCTTGAGGTCGGGCCGGGCCACCAGCTCGGGATCCAGCTGGCCATAGGGGAAGCCAAAGACCTGAACGGGCGCCTTCGCCATCAGTTGCGCGCCTCCAGCAGGGGGAACTCTTCAATGGCGGCCGGTGGCTGCTGCTGGCCGTCGATGCCCTTGGCGCGGGCGAACTCGTCGTTGGCGATGCGGTAGAGCGCCTCGGCCCGGGTCGGGCTTTCGGTGAGCGGGATGCAGAACTCGGCCGCCAGGCGCGCGATCAGCACCTGGTCGAAGAAGGGCGGGAAGGCCATTTCGTCGGGCCGGAAGATGTAGGTCAGCACGACCTGGTCGGCATTGGTGTGCAGCCGGCGCTCCATGAGGCGGTAGTCGAGGCCGCGGCCGCGGTCGGCGCCGGCGGAGATGACCCGCAGGAAATCGGCCGGGAGCTGATAGGCGTAGTCGTAATCGGCGACGGGCACCCCGGAGAGGCGGGGCAAGGTCGCCTGCCCAAGGGCGAAGGTCCATCGATGGGCGGACAGCAGGGCATCGCGGGTGCTGGGGTAGAGGTTGGCCGCCACCTCGCTTTCGGCGGTGCCTTCATCGAAGCTGGCGATGGTGGCGCAGCCGAGCTTGAGCAGGGCGCGGGCGCAGAGGGCGATGGAAGAGAGGGCCATCAGCCGGCCCTCCCCACGAACGTGATGTTGCGATGGCGGATCGCCTCGGTGCGCCCGACGCGGGCAACGACCGGCCGGCGAACGGCGTTCGCCGGGTCGGGCAGGTCGGCATCCGTCCCGCCGGAGGCGGGCCGATCGGCCGAGAGGCCGGCTTCGCCAGCGGTGCCGCCGGTGAGGGTCTGCAGATCCGGCGCGGACGCCACCGGATCGGGCGAGGGTGCCCCGGCAGCCTTCGCCGCCGGGGACTTGTCACGCTTGGCCATCGCCCTTAGTCGGTGTCGGCGCTGCCGATCTGCGTCAGATCGTTGACGTCGACCACGCCGCCCGCGTTGGAGGAGACGAAGAACAGGCCGGCCTTCATGGTGCCGCCGGTCTCCACGTTGGCGATGATGATGTCGCCGACGCGGACCATGGAGGAGGCGAGGTTGAAGTAGCCGGCCGTGTCGACGGTCGCCGCCGTGTCGGCCGTGGTGTAGTGCCACAGGTTGAAGCCGTTGGCATAGGCGAGGAGGGAAAGATCCTTGATCAGAAAAGCCATCGTTCCGCCCTCCCTTACGCTTCCAGGCAGCGCAGGCTGACGACCCCGGTGGGATCGATCAGGACCGAGCCCTGGCTCATCATGTTGTTGACGAACCAGGCGGCGCGGTCGCCGTGGTAGGTGATTTCCGACTTCACCTCGGCGCCGCAGGCGTGGCCGATGGCGGTCTTGTGGTACCAGTAGCAGTAGCGGACGCTGCCCGACTTGGTCAGGCCGGAATGGGGCATCCACAGGGTGCCCAGCCAGTTCTTGGCCTGGGTGCCCTTCCACGGCAAATCCTTGTCGCCGACGAAATCGGCATCGGCGAATTCGGGGATCTGCAGCAGCTCGGCCCACTGCGACCAGCCGACCACGGCGGTGCGCTGGCCGTCGTCGGGGACGTCGGCATTGCCGAGCATCTCCATGGCCTCGAGGACCTTGGCCTTGGTCAGGCCGGTGGTGCCGTCCAGCGCGTAGTTGGTGGACTTGTCGAGCTCGGCGATGATGATTTCGTCGGTCTTGCGGCCGAGCGCGTAGGCGCCGGCGTCGGTGAGAACCTTCTGCTCGTCGACGTCGGCCTTGATCTCGTCCAGGCGGTCGACCCAGTCGCCGGCGTAATAGTCGTACAGCTGGCATTCGACCGGGGTGTGGTCGACGTTCATCACCGGCACCTTGCCGTGGCGGGCCTTGGTGCTGGCCGAGCCCTTGCCGACCTTCTGGAAGACGGCGATGGCGCCCTTGACGTTGTTGCGCTGGCGCACGGTGTTGCGCAGCTTGGTGCCCTGCCGCTGGTAGGCGACATGCACCTGGTCTCCGTACTGCTTGGAGAAGGCGTTGATGATACTGGTGCTCATGGCATTGCCCTCGGGTGGTTGACCTGAAGGGCCGGAGACGGGAAACCCGCGCGCACCGACCCCCTTGCTGGTCCCGTGACGCCGGGACTGGCGGGCAGGTACGCGCGGGTCGCATGCCTCGATATGCCGCGGCCGCAGGTTTGACCCCCTGCGGAGGGGTGGCGGGTCCGGCGAGGCGGATAGGGCCGCTATCCGCCTCGTTTCAAACTTTCAGGCGGCTGTCAAGCCCCTACAGCACCCCGGGCTTGAGGCTGTCGGCGCCACCCGAGGGAAAGAGCCGTTCATAGCCTTCGGCGACCTGCTTCTGCTTGGCCGGGTTGGACCAGTAATCCGGCTCGGCCATGATGGCCCGCAGCTGCTCCTGGGAGAGCGGCGCCGCCGCCCCGGGGACGTCGCGGGCAGACGGCACCCCCTTTTCGCCGAGGCTGGCGCGCCACTTGGCCAGGGCGAGCGCGCCCTCGATGGTGGTGCGCACCGGCTGGCCGCCGGCGACCGCCGTCAGCCACTTGTTGAGGTCGGCGACCTGCGCCTCGCCACCCAAGGTCTCGACCAGCTTGGTCTTGGCTGCGGCCGCCGCCGCCTCAGCCTCGGCGTCGGCTTGCGCCATCGCCGCCTCGCGCTTGCCCATCCAGGCCAGCAGCTTCGAGGCGGTGGCCTGGTCGACGTTGCCCTCCTTCAGGATGCCCAGGCCCTCGGCGACCAGGGTATCCTTGGGGTCGAGGTTGAGCGCGGCCTTGTACTCCTCCGGCACCGTCAGGTCGTAGGCTTCCGGCGCCCGGGCGGCGAGCTTGGTGCGCATGTCCTGGTTGGCCTTGACCAGGGCGCCGATGTTGGGGGCGTTGGCCTTGGCGTCCCAGTATTGCTCGGGGACTTCGAACTGCTGCCCCTCGACCTCGATGGTGCGCGGCGACGCAGCGGCGGCCCCGGCGCTGGCGGCATCGCCGGCCGCGGCCGCGGCGGCAGTGGGGGTGGCGACCGCATCGGCCGCCGCGGGGTTCGGGGCCTCGGCGGCGCCGAGGTCAACCATGGCTTCTTCGCTCATTCCTTCCGTCCTTCCTCAACCAGTTTGATGATGCGCGCGGCCAGGAAACGCTGGCCTTCGAGATGCTTGAGCGCGGCTTGGTCGTAGCCCGGGCCCGTCACCTTCTCGATGGTGACACCCCGGATCCAGGCGAGGGCTTCCTTGCCGTCCTTGCCGCGGAACACCCGGGCGAACAGCCGGGCGAGATCGCGGAAGCCCTGCTCGAGTTCGGCGGTCTCGCCGGCCTCGGGGAACAGCCAGGGATCGACGTCAGCCATTGGCGCCCCCCATGGCCTTGGCGGCGGTCTGCACCACCGCCTGGCCCTCGGGGGTGCCGCCGATCTGCGCCGCCGCCGAGAACCCCTGCTGGGCGCCGGCCATCATCGCGGCCCGCTCGCGCTCGGCCTGCTGCTGGAGCTCTCGCAGCTTGTCGGCGGTGACCAGGCAGTCGGCGGGGAAGCCCCGCATCAGCAGGTAGCGGCGCAGGAACTTGGGCGTGTCCGCCAGCTGCTGCGCCGCGTTCGGCGCGATCTGCAGGACCTCAAGCAGGGCCTGCATGGCCTGGAGCGCCTTCTGGTTCTCCTGCAGGCGCACCAGGGGGTTCTTGGGGATCGGCCGGACCATCCGCCCATCCAGCTCGAACAGCTCGATGGCGTAGGGGCTGCCGGCCATGGCGGGGTTCGACAGGATGTCGATGACCCGGCGCCAGAACCGCATGTCGAGCTCGAAATAGAGCCGCAGGTGTTGCGGCACCTCGACCTCGGCGCGATTGCGTTCCGCCGCCTGGAAGGCGTAGGCGACCGGGCGGTCCTGGTCGTAGCCGGGGAGCGGCGGCCCTTCGATGGTTTCCTTGATGCCCCGGCGCAGCTCTTCGAGGTGCATCTGCGACACGTCGAAGCGGGCCGGCGACTGCAGGGGCTGCAGGCCCTGGGAGCCGACCGCCTTGGGGATGATGGTTCCCGGCACCAGGCGAATGTTCGAGACGTTGATCACCCCATCGTCGTCGGCCTGCCAGATCCCGGCGGCGGCGATCGAGAGATGCTGCAGGTGCATCTTCTTGACCGCGTTGGCCGTCTTCAGGTCGGCCCGGCACCACAACACCGGCCCGCGCCCGAGGACCTCGCCGGTGAACTTGCCCATGCGGAAGGCGATGATCGGCGGCGAGGTGTAGGTGCGCTCGACGATGCGCCGCTCGCCCTCGGCCACGTAGACCAAGTACTGGTAGGTCTCCTTCCGCGGATCGTGGATCTGGCATTCGAGCACCGCGACGTTGGCGTCGGGATCATCCTTGTGTTTCTCGGCCAGTTCGGCCGGGATCGCGGCGTCGTCCCACAGGATCTCGATGTCGCGGAACGGCACCGACCGCGGCCGGAACACCGTCTCGAGGATGCCGAAGGTCCCTTCCTCGGGCACCAGCTGGGCGATCGGCACCGCCTCGCACACCAGGGGACGCAGCAGCGACGGCCCCTGGTTGACCATCAGCGCCCCGGTGCTCACCAGGCTGTCGCCCAGCGCCAGCGGGATCTCGAGATGGAAGTTCGAGTTGGTGACGGCGCGCTGCGCCTTGCGGGCCTGCTTGGCGAGATGCTCCTGCACCTTCTCGAACAGCGCATCGTCCTCGATGTCGTCGGCGTCGAGGCCTTCGAGCTCGAACTCGACGATGGCGTCGTCGAAGGGCGGGAACAGCTGGTTGTGCATGCGCGCCCGCCGGGTGGTGACGGAGCGCATGCCCTGGCCCTCGTAGAGCTGGACGTCCGACTTGGCGCCCTCGGGACGGGTGCCGGTCGGGTCGGCGCCGGGCAGGGCCAGGTCGTAGCCGTCCTGCAACAGGGCGTTGAAGGCGTCGCGCCGGCCCTTGGCCTTGTCGTAGCGGCGCAACACGGGATCCCGGGCGGCCCCGGCGGCGGAGCCGCCCGACCGTCCAAAGGCAGCGGAGCTGCCGGGCTTGGCGGCGGACACGGTCAACCGCCGATCTTGTCGGTGTCGCCGGTCGACGCCGGGGCACCGGCCTCGGGATCGAAGCGCAGCAGGTTGCGGCCGGCGCCGGCGCGGCCGCGGCGGGACCGGCGGCGGGCGTCGTTCTCGCGCTCGAGCTGCGCCTCCTTCTCGGCGTTCTTCGCCCGCTGTTCGTCGATGTAGCTGGTATCGGGTTCCGGCGCCTTGGGAGCGCCGCCAAAGAAACCACCCATGGGTTCCTCCTCTCGGGTCAGGTTGCGGTAGAGCTGGTAGGGGGTGAGGGCACCCGTCTTGCGGCCCAGCAAGGCCTCGACGACACGGACACAGGACAGGACGCCGAGACCCAGGAAGCGGGCCTCGACCTGGCGAACGGCGTTCGCCCAGACGGCACGGAAGCGGCCGGCGGCGAGCTCGCCGTCGAACCAGTGGGGGAAGTCGGCCGAAGCGATGTGGACGTCGAGCCCGACCGACAACGGCTCGACGACCAACCACGGGCCGCCGGGAAGGGGCCGGGCGGCGAAGCAATGTCCGAAGCCCGGCCGCATGCGGCGGAACATGATTTCGATCATATGGTCGCGCAGCGAAAGCCGCGCATTTCCTGGGGCGGCCTTGGCGTCGCAGAAGACGATGAGCCAGCGCGTCATGCCAGCGGATCCCAGTCGACGGAGGCCTGCACCGGGCGGCTGTTGCCCGCCGCCGCGCCGCGGCGCCCCTCGGCCTCGAGGTGCTGGCCATGGCCGAGCATGGCGTATTGCAACGCGTCCTGGAGGTGCGAGGCCGGGCCCTTCTCGGGCTCCTCGGTGTAGTTCTCCTCGGAGCCCTGCAGCTTGCGGAAGCGGTAGGTGCTGTTGAAACCTTCGCGCAGCCGCTCGCAGGTGGGGGAGAGCAGGAAGGCGACGTCGCCGTCGATCAGCCGCGACAGCGGCGCGCGCACCGCCTCGAGGCGCTTCAGCAGGCCGTTGGTGGGGGCCAGCCGCCAGGCGATGCCGGTGACGGAGCGCATGACGTCGACCCACGAGCGCTCATCGGTGGACGACCGGGCGCCGGCAGCCGGGTCGCACCAGCCCTCGCACCGCCAGCCGCGATACTTGCGGGCCAGCAGCCGGTTGAGCTCCTCGCCGAAGCGCTTGGCACCCCACACCTCGCCGGACGGCGGCGCCAGTTCGTCGAGAGCCAGGATGCGCCCCTTCGGGTCTTCCTGGGTGATGACGGCGCCGGGGGTGAGACCGGCGTCGGCGCCGATCTTCAGCACGGTGTCGGGGATCGGCGCCAGGGCCTCGGGCGCCACATGGCGATGGTCGGCGAATTCGGGGAACACCACCTTGCCCGAACGGTCGGGGCCGAACTGGTTCTTGAGCTTGGTGGTGATGTAGTGGGTCTGCCCGTTCATGGTGAAGATCGCCGCCTGCAGGGCGTAGTAGTTCTCGGGCAGGTGCTGCAGGTTCTCGGTGCCGGGCTCGCCCCAGCCGGGCTGGCGGAAATACTCGAACACCTTGGTGTGGGTCTTGAGCAGGGCGTCGAGGTCGACGCCGGCGTCGCGCAGCTGCTTCTCGAGCCCGCCCGACTGGCCGCGGCTAATCCAGCGGTAGGTCCAGTTCGTCACCGAGGGGGCGTTGAAATCCGCCCACACCCCCCACCAATTGCACAGCCCGTGGTCGGCGCCGGGATAGCGGCCCGGGCGCTGCAGGGCGTAGTTCATCACCTCCTCGGGCACGAGGTTGGCCTCGTTGATCCAGACGGCGGTGCCTTCCCATGAGGAGAACACGTCCTCGGCGCGATGCTCGCCCACGCCGACGAACTCCATCGTCATCTCGGCCGCCCGGGCCGGGCCACCCTCGGGGAAGTCCCAGCGGATGGTGTGGACGGCCGGCACGCCGCCGGATCCGCCGGTGAAGTGCCCGACATCCTTCGGCACCAGCTTGAACCAGGTCGGCAGAGTGGTCTTTTCCAGGTTCCGGTAGGTGTCGCGCACCACCATGATCTTCGCCCGCTTGACCCGGTCGACCGGCGACGGGTTCTGCCACTGCGTCACCAGCACCCCTTTGGCGCCGCAGACCGTCGACTTGCCCGAGCCCAGCGGCCCCTGGACGAACTCGATGAAGGCGCGGGAGCCGTAGAAGGCCGAGCTCACCGGGCCCGGCGGCATGTAGGGTTTGCGTTGCCCGCTCATGACCGGCCCCGCTCCGCTGTGCGAACGCCGTTCGCCGGCAGGCCGCTCCGCTCTCCGGTGCCCAGGGGCTCCGGTGTCCGGTCGGTCAGGTCCCCCGGAAATTCCGGGGCCCTTTTTCCCCGGGGGGAAGACAACCGGCCTCGGCGATTGGGGGGGGTCGCCCGCTCCGCGTTCGCCCGGCATCGCCCGGCCGCATCAAGGCGAGCCAGGTCGGGCGCGGCCGGCGCCAGGTCGTCGCTGCTCGCTCGAAGGTAGACGTCATAATGGCTATTATGTCGCCGAACGCGAAGTCCTCGCGAAGTGCCCGCGAAGTCCTCGACGGCGCCCAGGCGCGACACCCCGCGCAAGGCCAGTAAAAGCACCTCCGCCGAGGCCGAGGCGCCCTGGTGTTTCACTTGCCCTTTACTGTTGCCCGGACGCATCATCATCCCCCTCGGAAGCACGCGCGGTTGTACCGTCGACCACCTCGCCGACCGGCATGTCGAGCAGCGGCCCGGCGCCACCGCCCTGCACCTGGTAGAAGGCCATCGCCGCCTCGGGCGCCACGATCTGCAAGATAGGCGCCGATCCCTGCAGGTTGACCTCGACCGGCATCTTGCCGTGCAGGTAGGGCGCCAGCTCGGCCGCCGCCTGGACCTGGATCTTGAAGGCCTCGACCGGCTTGCACTGGAGCTGCTGCGCCAGGTCCTCGACGGGCCGCGAGTAGGTTTCGGCCAGCGCCTCCAGCGGCGAGCGGTAGCGCGACAGCAGGTAGTCCCGCCACGCCGCCGTCGTCTTGTTGATTGCCCCGGGAGGCCGGCCCCGGCCGCGCGGTGCGTTGGCGATGGCCGCCCGCCGCTCCGCTGTGCCCTCGGGAAGCTCCGCCACCTGGTCGGCGGGCAGCAGCGGCAGGAGAGCCTGCTGCGGCGCCTCGACCGGCGGTGCCGCCGGATCGGCGACGGTGGCGACGGCCGTCTTCATGCCCTTGGCGATGTCGGTCATCCGAATATCACCCCCATTTTTTATTCGCTCCGGCCGAGCGCCCTGTATCCACGGAGGCACAAGGGGCCCCGCCGCAACATGGGCGGGCCCCTGGTAATAGATACGTAGTATCTATAGGGACACACCGGAGCATAGGATTGTTAAGGAAAAACAAGGGCTTGCGAGACACCGGAGCATTCCGGCGAGACACAGCGGAACAGAACGAAATCAACGGCTTGCGGAACACCGGACTCCTGTCCCAAGCCGCCCCCGCCCCATCCTCGCGCGGAGCGTGCATCGCCGGAAACGCAGCCCGCTCAATGGCTTGCAATCCGACCCCGGCAACCACCAGACAGCGGGCCGAGCGGGCGGGCGCCCGACACCGGAGCGGAAGCCCCCAGTCCGAGGCGGAAAGGCCAGCCCGATCAATGGCTTGCAGGAGACCCCGGAAGCCAGCGGCCGGGCGGGGGCGGCGGACACCGGAGCGGCCCCGGGCAAAGCCGAAAACTCCTGTGCCTTCAGGATGTTGGAAACACACCGGAGCACACCGGAGCAGGGAGGCGAACGCCGTTCGCGCCAAGGTCACTTCTTGTCGCATACGACGATCCTCTTCGACTTGTGGCGCCCGACCTCGACCACGGTGATGCGGCCGTCGGCGAACAGGGTCTCCATCGCCCGCCGCAGATCCTCCAGGCGGTGGCCCTTGCCCTCGGGCATGGCCTTGATCAGCTTGGGCGCGTAAGAGCCGGCGTTGACGCTGGGCGAGGCCTCGCGCCCCTGCTTCTCCAGCTTGCGCAGCGCCTCGATGAACGCGGTCTCGGCGCGGCCGCGCTCCATCGCCCCGAAGAAGCCGGTCTCGCGCTCGATCGGCATCAGCGCGCCATCGTCCCATTTCAGGCGGATGGCCTCGCCCGAGGCGGCATAGTTGGCCTTCATGCGGGTGAGGATGCGTTCGTTGGTGTCGGCGTCCTCCTGGTCGCCTTCGTCGCCCGGGCGGGTGAGATAGAGGCGCGAGCGCACCGAGTTGTTCCAGGCGGTCGAGCCGGCGAAGCCGTGCCCGCTGGCGATGCCCGACACCGAGGGATGGGCGCACAGGATGACCGAGCCGTCGATCTCCATGGCCAGCGACGTCAGCATGGCGATGAACTGGCGCACCTGGTTGCGGATGTTCTCGTTGCCGCCGAACACGTCGGCTGCCGTGTCGACCACCACCAGCTGGGCACCGAAGTCGAGGACCGCGCGGCGGAACGCCTCCCACAGCGGCGTGCGCCGGCCGGTGCCGTCGGCGTCGAAGGTCATCAGCAGGTTGTCGTCGGCGACGCGCGAGAAGAACCGCAAGTCCTCGAGATCGCCGAGGCCGAGGTCGAGGCCGCGGCAGATGGCGTCCTGCCGGCGGTGCAGTTCGTCGGCGCTGTCCTCGCAGAAGAAGCCGATGGCCTTGACCTGCTTCACCTGCAGGCCGCACCAGGCGCGGTTGCTGGCCACCGCCGTCAGCAGCTGCTGCGCCAGCAGCGTCTTGCCGACGCCGCCGTCGCCGTACAGCGCCGTGGTGGTGTGGCACGGGATCCAGTCGTGCGCGATCCACTGGCGGTCGGGCGGCAGCTTGCCCGCCCAGGCGATCGGATCCAGCGCCGTCAGCCGCACCGGCTCGGGGCCCGGCGGCCGCCGCCGGCGCCGCTCTTCCTCGATGTCGGCCACCGGTGCCGGCGGCGAATAGGTCTGCGAATAGCCGCCGCCACCCCGGGGCGGCTCCTCATAATCGGGCGGCGGTTCGTCGGGATAGGGCGCCATCACCCCGCCGACGCGCTGGCGCCGGGCCGTACGCTCGGGGATGCGGCGCGGATCGGCCATGCCGTCCTCGATGCCGCTCTTGATGGTGGCCAGGCTTTCGTCCTCGGTCAGGCCGATGGCCATCGCCGCAGACAGCAGGTGCCGCTCGACGATGCCGCGCTCGAGCGCGCCGGCGCCGACCAGCTGGCCAAGGTTGAAGGCCGAGCGGTTCAGCTGGTCGTTGCGGCCGCCCTGCTGGGCCCGGCGCAGGCTGGACAATTCCTTGTCGAAGGCCGCCTCGGCATAGGCGTTCTCATTGGTCGGCCGAGCCGGGGGAGGGGGGGGCTCCGACACCGGAGCGGGCTTCAGCAGCTCGAGCAGCCAGTCGGGCGGATCGGCGAAGGGAACGTCGCGGGGATGGACCTCCCATTCATAGACCACGCCGGTCTCGTGGATCGAGCCGGCCGCCACCACATAGCCGCCGTCGCCGCGCAGGTCGGTGCCGGGGATGCGGCGGGCGAAGTTGCGGACCTCAAAGCCGGGATGGCGGTAATAGCGGTGGCGGCCCTTGGCGGTGCGCACGGTCGGCGTCGCCGGCGTGCCCCGCTTGGCCACCTCCTCTTCGGCCTCCTCGGTGTCGGTGTCGAGCACGATGACGCCCGAGATCTGCCCGGTGGCCACCGCCACGTTGAACGCGTTCGGCCGGCCGGCGCCCGACGCCCAGCGCGCCACCTCCTGCTCGGTCGGCCGCCGCGCCTGGTACTCTTCCCACTTCAGCGCCGGGCGCTTCCCCTTGGGCTGCAGGGGGAAGATGGAAAATCCCAGGTCATAGAGTTCCTGCCAGTCCGCGGGCGTCATCGCAACGACACCCCCGACCCGCTACCAATGGCCATGCCTGTCTCTCCTTTCGGCCGTGACAGGCAAAAGATTGGATTTTCTCGGCGGGCGGTACCGCGGCAGGGGGGGGTAGCGGCCATCATTCCCCCTCGAGCTCGATGGTGCGCGCGCCCAGCGCCCGGCCGGGATGGGCCAGGTACATCCAGAAAGCGTCGTCGACCAGCTCGGCGATCGCAGCCTCGGTCATCCGCAGGGCGGCCGCCGCCTCACGCACGAACGGCGCCCGCCCCTGCGTGCCGGTATAGGTCTCGACCCAGCGCTGCAGCACCGACCGCTGCTCGAGGAGCTCAAGCGCGTCCATGGCTCACCCGCCGACAGGACCGACCATGTCGGCCGGAGGACGCGGGATCTCGACGTTGTGGGGGCGCCACAGGTGCAGGCAGTGGGGATGCAGATTGACGTGGTCGGCCGGCGGGACGTGCAACTGCATGGCCGTTTCGTCCTCGCGGAAGAACAGGCGCTTGACGTGCTCCATCTCGGTCCAGTTGGGACAGCGGTTGCGCCGGCTGACGGACACATGGTCCCATCCTTCGCCCACACTGGCGATCACCCGCAGCGGCGCCCGGTCGACCGGAGAGGAGACGATGAACACCCCGCAGGTGCCATCCCCCCCCCAGCCGAAATGGGCGATGACCGCCGGGCTGGTGTCGCGAAACGCGTCGACGAGGTAAAGGTCACGCATTGGCCGCCCCCGCACAGGTGGTCGGCACGAGGCCGAGGCGGCGATATGCCTCGACTACCGCCATCGCTTGGGCACGGGCATCGTCGAGGGCATTGTGATGGGTGCCGATCGCGCGGTCGGGCTTCACCCTCGCAAGGTCGTACAATGTTCTGGTGTCCCGCACGTCCCAGAACTTCCACGGTGTTTCCCGCCCCACACATTGGTAGGCCGCACTGAGAATGGGAGCGTCGAAGGTTGCCCCATGGCACCAGAAATACTGGGCGCCGATATATTCGGAAAACCAGGCGGCGAAGTCGGCCAGCGCCAGGGGTAACATCTGGTCGCCGCCCATGGCTTCGTTGCGGGCGGCTTCCGACTGCCTCATCCACCACAGCACCGTCCCTGGCTCGATGGTCAAACCCCAGGTGACGCAGTTGTCTAGCGACAAGGCGGTGTAGAAGTCGGGCCCCATCCGCCCATTGACCGGATCGAAGGCCACTGCGCCGATGGAAAGGATGGCGCACCCGGGAGCTGCGCCCATAGTTTCCAGGTCGACCATAACGTGGGAAAAGGCGGTCATGCCGAAGCCTCCATCGAGGCGTCGATTGCGGGCTCGTCCGCCCAACCCACAGGCACCTTTGGCAGGCCAGTCGCGATCAAGTCTGTCTCCCGCAACAGATGCGGGGTGGGGTTGCCGTCGAAGGCGACGATGTAGGTGATTGAACGAGACGGGATGGTGGTCATCAGCGGCCGCGGCTCATGACGCGCATCCGCCAAGGCGTGCTCGGCCGGGAAGCCGGGCGGCACCACGACCGCGATGGCCGCTTGCCCGGGCAGGTGCTTGAGGTGGGCTCGCCGACGCACCTTGACGACATCGCCCGGGCCGAATTTCGCGGCAGGGCAGGGTGGGGCGGTGCCGTGACCAGCATCTTTAACGATCAGGATCGGGTTCATGATGCCCCCCTATTGCTGCCGGCGCCGGATCTCGAAGCCGGCGTCCTCGAGCGCGCGCTGCAGCTCGGGCCACACCCGGCCGCGGCGGGCGCTCTCGACGACGGCGGCGATGACCAGGCGCGAGGCGTGGTTGAAGAAACGGTGCAGCTCGCCGGGCCGCTGCTCGGTGATGGCGAAGCCCGTGGGGTCGAAATCGGTCATTCCGCCGCTCCCCGCTGGCCGGCGAGGGCATAGACCTCGCGCACGATGACGCCGGCATCGGCCTCGAGCCGCGCCAGCTGGCGGGCGACCAGGCCGATCGGGCTGGCGGGCTCGGCTTCCGATCCGCCCAGGCGCCGCACCAGGTCGGCGGGCGTGCGCCCTATCTGCAGCAGGTGCGACACCAGCACGCAGGCGTCGTCGAGCAGGCCCTCGAACAGCGACCCTACCTTGTTGCCGTCGATGAAGACCTCGCGCACCCGGCCATCGACGTCGAAGCCGACATTCATCAGCCAGGTGTGCTCGCACCATTCCAGGGTCTCGGTCAGGCACAGGCGCCGATTAGGCAGCCGCTGTCGTTCCACGCGCGTGCTCCTTTTCCAGTTTGGCCGCCAGGGCACGGACTTCCTTCGCCAGATAGCGCCCGCCGCCGTTGACCAGGTAGATGACCGGCCCGCGGCTGGCCCGTGGTGCCTTGGCCAGCCAGTAGCCGTGGCGCTTCAGGACGCGATAGGCCTCCTGCAGCTCGCCGAAATCGGGCTCCCGGCTGGCGCCCTTGGTCGCCAGGAAGGCTTCGATCTGCGCCAGTTCGGCCGCACGATCGGGCTTGACGACGTCGGGCGCGACCGGCGGCGGAGGCGCCGGCGGCAGATCCAGGATGGTTGCCGGAGGTGGCGAAGGACGCGCCACCTCCGGCTCCGACGCCGCCAGACAGGAGACGGTATCCACGACGTCGGAAATGGTCGGCTGCGGGCCGGGATCGGTCCCGGCTGGCTTTGATGCGGCCGTCCCGGTCAAGCCGTGCGCGTCGCCCGCCTGTTCCGCGGGCCGGGCTCGGCGCCCCGGCTTGTCCTGGCCTGGCGGTGCCCCACCGCCGCATCGCTTGGTTTTTTTCTGGTGGCAAGACGCCTCCACCACCGCAGCCGGCGGAACCGCCCGAACGATCGGGGGCGGCTCGGCGAGGTGCAGATCGCTATGGTCAACCACGGCCAGCGCCACGGCGTCGGGATCCAGCTGGACACGCGGCGCCGATGCGGGCTCTTCCACGCGAACGGCGTTCGCCGGCCCTTCCGCCTCCGGCTCGCAAGCGCCGCCGGGGGGGGTAGGTTCCACCGGCACGCCCACTGCGATCGCCAGGTCGGGCCGCAGCCGCGCCATGGTCCGTCGCCACGCCCGCTCGACGATGGCGTCGAGATCCTCGGGGGTGAGAAGCCGGCCGGCGGCGGGAGCACCGTGCCCTTCCGAACGTGGGCCTCCCCCGCCGGCCGCAGTTTGCGCAGAGGTCGCCGCAATGTCGGCCTTGCCCATGTCCGCCGGGGGCACGCCCTCGGCAGCCGGGGTGGGAGTGACACGCACCGGCGCCCGCCCTCGCGGCGCCGGCCGCGCAGGCCGACTTGGTGTGCTGGGGGATGCGGCATCCCCCCTGTTCGCCCCGGCATCCTCATCGGACCGGCTGGCCACCAGGCGGAGCGCCGCCTGGAAGGTGATGCCCTTGCGGCAGGCAAGGGCGACGATTTCGGCGTGGGTGGCGCCGGGGTTGGCGGGGCGGCCGGCGCCCTCTTTCAATCCCGCGCTCATAGCAGACACCCCGCAAGAGCGAGCAGGAGGGCCACGATTGCCGTGGGGAAGGCTGCCGGATCGGAGAGGTTCATGCCGCGCCCGCCTTCCGACCGGCATCGGTCTTGATCCAGGTGCCACGCCGCCATTCCCAGCGCTCGCCGGTCCCGAGATGGCGCACCACGGCACCGCTCAATCGGCGCATCCGAGTGAGATCGTTCATCGCGGCCTGGCGGGTGGCGTAGGTGCCGACCGTCCCGGCCGAGGTCAACGCTTGCCAGCGTCCCTTCGACATGCGTCCCCTCCCTTCCGGCGGCGAACCCCCCGCTCCAACGCGGCGGCGGCGGCCGCAAAGCCCTTGGCCAGCGCCAGCGCGGCCCGGTCCCGCAGGACCACCAGCGCCAGCGCGGTGGCCAACGCCCATCGCCAAACGCCGATCATCGGCGCGTCCTCGTGCCAACCTGGCCGAGATTGTGGCGAAGCAGCTTCAGCCTTCCCTCGAGCTCGGCGAGCTCGCGGTCGAGCGCCAGGCTGGCGTCGGCGGCGTCATCCCCCAGGACCTCGGCGACGACGCCCCACCCGAACAGGCGCCACGCCCGCACCAGGTGCTTGAGGTTGGGAGCCTGCCCGCCGCCCCATCCTTCGGCGGTGCGCGCCGACACCCCGAAGGCGATGGCGCAGGCCTTGGTGTCGAGGGTGCCCGGCCGCTGGCCGGGGAAGCGACGCCGCAGCGCCGCCGCCCAGCGGTCGCCCGGGCACTCCTCATGGTTGCGCAAAGTGACCGTGGAGTTTCCCATCGAAGTTCCGCCCGCGTTGTTCCATGCTCGAACGCGGTTGTGGTTGCGGTTGATGGGATCGGCGGGGGCGGCAACCCCCGTCATCTCGACAGCGGCGAAGCTCATGCAGCCACCTCCTGCGCTGGCTCGGGCATGTACCGAATGTGCCGAAGGGCGTCGTATGACACCCCGGGGATACCAAGCGCTTCAGCAGCATCGACAATTGCCGCCCATTGCGAGGGTGGAATGCGACCACGCCGACGCCAGTTTGGGATTGCGGTGCGGACAAGTCCCAGCGTCTCCGCCATGCGGGCGGGGCCACCGAAGGAGCGCACCAGATCGTCGAAGGTTATAGTCTGCATGGGCAATATACATGTCACCCATTGTGACATCAGGCAACACAAAAAAGTGGCGTGCGCCTCAAGATGGGGTGTCACAGTTTGTGAGCATGCCCCAAGATATGGACAAACCAGACGCCATGCGGGTGATTGGCCAGCGTCTGCGAGCGACGCGGGAAGCGCTCGGATTGACGCAGGAACAGCTGGCACTCAGCATCGGCGTAACGCGCACGGCCTACACCAACTGGGAGCGAGGCGACCGCATGCCAGATCCGCTGGCAGTGGTGCGCCTAGCTGACAGGTACGGCGTGACGCTGGATTGGATCTACCGAGGGCAGCTCGGCGGCATGCCCCATTCGCTGGCCACCAAGATCGAACCTCTATTGTCCAGATCTTCCCAGGCTGGCGGGTAAGGCAGCTCAGTCGCGCTTAGCCAGGTCAATGAACCATCGGCCTAGCTGGTCCAATATCTCACGGTCATTTGGGATGACGACATACTGAGCCGCCAGCAGACGTCGCGCCTCTTGCGCCGCGCGATCGCTGGCGTATTCACTGTCTCGAGTGTAGTTCCGCAGGCGCAGCTCACCGTTGTTAGCTTCGAGCGACAGCCCAACTACGTGCGTCGAGCGCTGCACCAGACCCAGCTTCACAAAGAAGGTCCGAATGAGAGGGAACTCTCGCCTGAACCTAAATAGGTCCGGGATCACCATCGCATTCACCCAAACGGTTATTGATGGTTGAACTTCCCATAAGGCGCTATCGGGCTCAAAGCGGATCACCACACCGTGGCGAGCCCAATGTCACAAAGGGTGACAAATGGCGCTTGCCGCGTGTCACGTAACGTGACATTGTCCCTCCATCACAACCTGATGGAGTTCCGTTTCCATGTCCGCATCTGTCCCGTCGCGTGTGCCGGTTGCGTCCAAGCGCCGTCGCACCTCTCGCGGCCGTCTCGATGACGGCGCCCCCAACCCCGTCGACGTCCATATCGGCTCGCGCATCCGGCTGCGTCGGGTGCTGCTGGGGATCAGCCAGGAGGCCCTCGGCCACAAGCTGGGGCTGACGTTCCAACAGGTGCAGAAGTACGAGCGCGGCGCCAACCGTTGCTCCGGTTCGCGCCTGTGGGATCTGGCCCGGGTGCTGGACGTGCCCGTCAGCTTCTTCTTCGACGACATGCCGGCCGCCGTCGCCGCCGCCAGCCCGGCCGCCGTGGTCGCCGGCACCGCGCCGCCGTCGCACACCTTCGACGGCGGCGAGTTCGCCGACCGTCGCACCCTCGAACTGGTGCGAAACTTCAAGTCCATCGCCGACGAGAACACCCGCGATGGCATCTACTCCCTGATTAAGTCGCTGGCGCCCACGCCGGCGCCGGCCGAGTAGGGGCGAGCCATGGGAGATCGCATCCGGCTGCACCTGGCCGACCACGGCCAGGACTTCCTGCGCTTCGACATCGAGGGCGGGAAGATCGTCGACACCCAGCCCTTCCAGGGATGGTGCTGGAACGGCCGCCAGGTGGCGCCCGCGTCCGGCGACCCGGACTGGCTGGCTGGCGACCTGGTCGAGTTCGAGGATGGGAACATCCTGCGATACCCGGTCGAACGCGTCGAGATCGTCTCCGCCGATGAGGCGGGGCCGGTCGCCGAGGGCGAATAGGGGGAGCCCATGGAGCGCAAGCGCCCCTTCATCCCGCGCGTCGGCCCGGTCGACCGGCAGATCGGCGCCCGCATCCGGGAGGCCCGCATCGCCAGCGGGCTCACCCTCGACCGCCTCGGCCGCGAATGCGGCGTCACCTGGGCTCAGGTGCGGATGTACGAGCGCGGCCGCAACCGCGTCTCGGCGTCCCGCCTTCACGCCATCGCGACCGCCGTCGGCCGCCCTCTGGACTGGTTCTTCGCATGATCCTCATCGTCCCAATAGTCGATTTCGACCAGGTGAAGCGCAGCGTTCAGCCGACGGCGTACTTCGCTATGAACACCTGCTGGTGGACCGACAATCCGGGCCACCTCGGACGCATGGAAACCGGCGTCGGGCACGGCCTGCCATGTGGGCCGCGCGGCGAGGGCCTGATGACGGCCCCGCTCCGGGAATTCCTGGCAGCGGCCAAGGCCAATCCCGCTCACTACGGGAAGCACGGGCTGCGGGCGTTCATGGCCGCCTACCACGGCAACTGCCTGAAGGAGGACGCAACGGGCGCGCGCCCGTGGTCGCTCCAAACCTGGGTGGAATACAACGCCGCTCTCGATGCCATGGACGGCGTCGAGCCCGGTAAGGACGCCGGCGCATGACCGCCCGGGTCATCACCGATCGGGGCCTCGTCTATGTCGAGGCCTCGCTCGCCCAGCTGCAGGCGGCCGGGCTCTTGACCTGGTGGCCGTCGCCCGACGGGGACGGCCCCGTCATCAAGATGGCCTGCCTCAGCCCGCGCGAAGCCGATGCCTTCGCCACCCAGGTCAATCTCCGGGCCCGGGGCCATAGGCCCCGACCCGCCACCACCAACCCCGGCTGAAAATTTTTTTCGCCGCCCGGCGTACCAACGGACGTTGCCGGGGGCTTCTTTTCCAGTAGGGGACCCGCTTTCGCCCACGGAGGGGCAACACGACCATGAGCACCGAAGACATCCTTGCCGAGTTCGGCATCGAGCTGCAGGACGACGGCTCGCTCGAGTTCACCGACATGAGCCTAGCCGAGACCGCTTACGTCCATCACTCCCGCATGCCCGTGGCGCTGGCCGCCATCGCCGCCATCAGCCCGGCCTTCGCCCGCGGCCGCTTTCCCAAGACGCGCCTGGTCGACCTGGTCGCCAAGCGGCCGCACATGGACGAGGACGAGGCCATGGCCCTGGCCGCGATCGGCGGCGCCAAGGTCGAGCCCCCGTTCTGGAGCAACCGCGGGCCGTTCGCGGCGCATCTCGCCCAGCTGTGCAACCGTCACCAGCTGTGGGGCTGCTTCTACTTCGAACCCGACCAGCCCAAGCGGTTGGAGACCTTCCGCCCCTTGGGCTACGCCGAGGGCGCCCAGGGCGACCGCGACATGCAGGCCTTCAAGGCCGCCATCAAGGGGATGAGCGATCTGCAGCGCATGCTGGTGGCGACCATCGTGACGCTGTACCGCGGCGCGGCCGACGACAAGACCTGGCTCGGCCGCTGGTCCAACTGGCACGCCGCCGAGGCGCTGCCGGTCATCCGCGCCGACGACCAGGCCCGTGCCGACTGGCACCAGCTGGTCGCCCTGTATCCGGGCTGGTAGGCGCGCCATGACGAAGCTCCCCGCCAACCGCTACGCCCGCGCCCGCGACCTGGCCGCCGCCATCTCGGCCGAGCTGTTCCTGCACGGCACCGTCACCGACGCCGCCCTGCAGCGCCGCGGTTTCCACCCCGACGAGATCCGCGACCTCTACCCGGCGGCCCTCGCCATGCAGGCCCGCCGCCCCGTCACCCTCAACGCCGACGCCGACCCGGCGAACGCCGTTCGCTAGGAGACCGACCATGCCTCCCAAGAGCAAGCTCACCCCCGAACAGATGGACGAGATCCGCGCCCGTTTGGCCGCCGACCCCGACCTCACCAATGCCGGCCTCGCCAAGGAATACGGCGTCGACGCCTCGCTGATCTCCCGCCTGCGCCACGGCAAGTACGCCCCCGCCGGCGACACCCCCGCGCCGGCGGCCGCGACCAGCGATCCCGCCCTGCGGCGCATTCCCCTGCTGCAGATCCAGCCGTCGCTCCTAAACCCGCGCCGCACCTTCGACGACGAAGGCATCCGCGACCTTGCCGCCAGCATCGCCGCCCAGGGGTTGCTGCAGAACCTGGTCGTGCGACCCGATGAGGAGAAGCCCGACCTCTTCCGCATCGTCGCCGGCGAGCGCCGCTGGCGAGCCCTCGAGCTGATGGCCAGCGAAGCCCGCCTCCCCATCGAGATCCGCGACAACGGGGTGCCCGTTCGGATCATTCAGGCCGACGCCGCCCAGCATCTGGCGTTGGCGCTGCTCGAGAACCTGCAGCGCGTCGATGTCAACCCGATGGAGGAAGCTGCCGCGTTCGCCCAACTGCAGCAGCTGGATCCGGCGAAGTGGACCACCCGCACTATCGCCGAGGCGATCGGCAAGCCCAAGGGCCAGCGGTTCGTCCAGCAGCGCCTCGCGCTGGTCGAGCGGCTGGCGCCCGAGATCCAGCAGGCGCTGCGCGATGGAAAGATCACCTTCACCCATGCGCGCCACCTCACCATGGCCGACTTCAAACAGCAGAGGGACCTGCTGAAGAAGGGCGTCGGAGCCTGGAGCGCCGAGCGCCTGCGCGAAGCGATCACCGGCGACCTGGTGCCGGTGAGCCGGGCCGTGTTCGAGGAAGCCGCATACACCGGCCAGATCGTCGAGAACCCCGAGACGGGAACGCGGTACTTCGCCGACAAGAAGCAGTTCATGGAGCTGCAGCGGGCCGCTGCCAAGGCCAAAGCCGCCGAGCTGAAGAAGGTGTGGGCATGGGCCGAGTTCGAGGAGAGCTACTCGTTCTCGCATTACCGCTACGACCAGGTCGATGACGGGACCGCCGGCGCCGTGGTCCATTTCAGCAACTACAGCGGCATCGTCGAAATCCATAAGGGCCTTGCCAAGAGGGAGAACCGCCACGAAGACCCGGCCGAGGTCGAACGGCGCCGCGCGGAGCAGGAGCAGCAGGAAGCCCGACAGAAGGCGTGCGAGCGCCTGCGGGCCGACCTGCAGCCCCTTATCGCATCCGACCCGGCCATGGCCATGCGGCTCTACTTCTACGAACTCGGGGCCACTCATCGGCACAAGTCGCCGGCGCGCGGACTGAGCGGGGACGGGCTCCTGAAGAACCTCGTCAACGGCGGCGCATTGTCGAAACTCGCCGGCCATGTCGGACCCGTCGCTCAGTGGTCGGGCCGCCACAACTTCAAGGAAGACAGCGATCCCGCGACCATATGGGCGATCCTGCTGCAGATGCCGGAAGAGGCGATGGCCACCGCGATCGCCGAGACGATCGCCGCCGGCTTCAACGTCGCCTATTGGAGCGAAGGCGGGATCTCGCCCTTGGTGGTGGCGCTGGCCCGTCACTATCAGGTCGCCATCCCCGAGATCCTGCTGCCGGCGCAGCGTGACATCGAGGATGCCGCGATCGCGGCCTCGGCGGCGGCGGAGTAGGCCCACCCACCATGCCCCGTCGTGTCACTTCTCCCCTTGCGGACCCCGTGTCGCCGCCGCCAGATCCCGAGCAGGGCATCCTTGAGCTCGCCAGGATCATTGCGCGTGCGGTGGCACGGGCTCATCATCGCGAGGAGGAGGAGGCCCGGAAGCTGGCCACCACCCGGGACTAACCGTTCATGCGTTTCGCCATCTACGCCCGCTATTCCGACGACAACCAGAGTGAGCACTCGATCGACGATCAGGTGCGGCTGTGCCGCGCCAAGATCGCCGAGATGGGGGGCGAGGTCGCCGAGGTCTATCCCGAATACGCCATTTCGGGCGGCGCCCTGATCACCCGGCCGACCTGCATGCGGTTGCTCGAGGACGCCAAGAGCGGGCGCTTCGACGCGGTGATGGCCGAGGCCCTCGACCGCGTGTCGCGCAACCAGGCGGACACCGCCACCATCTACCAGCGGCTGGAGTTCCTCGGCGTCAAGCTGTTCACTTCCGAAGAAGGCGAGATCAACGAGCTGCACATCGGGCTCAAGGGCACCATGAACGCCCTGTTCCTGAAGCAGCTGGCCGCCAAGGTGAAGCGCGGCCAGATCGGGCGCGCCGAGGCGGGGCTGGCGCAGGCAGGCTTGGCCTACGGCTACCGCCTGAAGCGCGAGTTCGACGCCAGGGGCGAGGTCATCAAGGGCCTGCGCGAGATCCACCCGGAGCAGGGGCCCGTCGTCTTCGAGATCTTCGACCGCTTCGCCAGGGGGGAAAGCCCGCGCGCCATCGCCGCCGACCTCAACCGCCGCGGCATCCCGGCGCCGAGCGGCGGCGAATGGTTCGCGTCGACCATCAACGGAAACCGTCAACGCCAGACGGGCTTCCTCTACAACGAACTCTACACCGGCCGGATGGTGTTCAACCGCTCGAGCAAGTTCAAGGATCCCGAGACCGGCAAGTACCAGATCCGCATGAACCCGCCCGACAAGTGGGTGGTCAAGGAGATGCCCGAGCTGCGCATCATCCCCGACGCCCTGTGGGAGCGCGTGCAGCGCCTGAAGCAGCAGAACAAGCATTACCCCACGCATCGGCTGCGGCGGCCGAAGCACATCCTGTCGGGCCTGGTGCGCTGCGGCTGCTGCGGCGCTTCCTATACCGTCAACAATCGCGACCGCATGGCCTGTACCCGCCGCAAGGAAGCCGGCGCCGAGGCATGCTCGAATGGACACACGATCAGGATCGCCGACCTCGAGCAGCGCGTGCTCGACGGCATCACCGCCAAGCTGCTGGCGCCCGAGGTTCTGGCCGAATACCTCAAGACCTATCATGAGGAGCGCAAGCGCCTGCAGGTCGAGAGCGGGCGCCGCCAGGCCGACCTGAAGAAGCGGCTGCCGGCGCTGGAGAAGGAGATCGCCAACCTCGCCGACGCCATCGCCGAGCACGGCTATTCCAAGGTCTTGGGCGATCGGCTGGCCAAGCTCGAGCGCGAGCGCGACGACGTCACCGCCAAGCTGGCCACCATCGAGGAAGAGGACAACGTGGTGCTGCTGCACCCGCGCGCGGTCGACGCCTATAAAAAGGCGGTCGGCGAGCTATCGCGGCTGATGGAGGGTGATGACCAGGCCCGGCGGGAGGCGATGGCCGTCCTGCGTCCCATGATCCAGTCGATCGACGTTCTCCCCGGCGAGCGCCGCGGCGAGACGAAGATCATGATGAATGGGATCTTGGCACGCTTTCTGGCGTTCGGGACTGAGCCCGATCGCCAGAAGCACTATAGTGTTGGAGCGGGCGAAGGGATTCGAACCCTCGACCCCAACCTTGGCAAGCACGGAATATGCACATACGCCAGTTCTACTAGAATACGGTGATATTCTCTCCAGTGATACCGAGTGCGGCATCGGGCCGGGGCTCGCGGCCTCCCACTAGAGCG
>NZ_CACVCG010000054.1 GCF_902729435.1 Magnetospirillum sp. UT-4 | reverse complement strand
AATTTGATGCGGTTTGTGGGAAAGAAAGGGTGTAACCGCCATCCGTCGTTCCCGCGAAGGCGGGAACCCAGGAGTCGCGGACAGGGTAGCGGTGCACCCCTGGGTCCCCGCCTGCGCGGGGACGACGGAGGGGGCGGGACTGCCCGCCATCGGCGAAGACCAAAAAAAGCCCCTCCCCCGGAGGCCGGGAGAGGGGCTTGGAAACGGAAAGCCTATTCCGCCGGGGCGGGCTCGGCCTCGATCACCGCCTCGGCGTGCAGGACCTCCAGTTCGGCCTCGGCGCCGTGGGCCAGGGAGGCCGGCAGGATGCGCAGGAAGGTCATGCCGATCAGGGCGATGAGCATGGCGATGGCGAAGCCGCCCAGTCCCAGCACCACCTCGGGCAGCGACGGGGCGTAGCCGGCGATCTGGCCGTCCAGGAACGAGGACGACACCTCCATGCCGGGGAACAGGGTCAGCGGCCAGGCCTGACCGCCGATGATGATGACGTAGACCTGCGCCAGGCCGCCCAGCACCACCATGATCGAGGCCAGCCGCACCATGCTGCGCGGCGGGTTGGTCTGGTACAGGATGAAGATGGGCAGCAGGCCGCCGATCACCACCTGGCCCAGCCAGAACAGCCAGGTGTAGATGCCGCCATTGGTCAGGATGAAGGCCTCGACCCCGCCGCGCTCGGCGAAATAGAGGGCGGTGACGTGCTGCACCGCCACGAAGTACAGGTTGGCGGCGCAGAACAGGCCGAGCAGGCGGCCCTTGCGCTGCACCAGTTCGAGCGAGACCGGGCGGCCGCAGCAATTGTAGGTGGCCATCAGCACCAGCAGGAAGATGGCCATGCCGAAGGCGAAGGACATGGCGATGAACATGGGCGCCATCACCGCCGTGCTGTAGGCCTCGCGCGCCATCAGGAACCCGAAGATGGAGCCGGTACCGGTGGTCAGCACCAGGCGCCACAGGAAGGCGCCCACGGCGGCGGTCTTGTAGGCCCACTTCATGGTCCAGTCCATCATCGTCCACAGGTAGAACCCGACGATGACGAAGAAGCCGGTATAGAGGATGACGTTCCAGGCGAAGATGGACTTGAAGTTGAAATGGGTCATGGCGATGTCGAGGCGGTCGGGCCGCCCGAGGTCGAGCACCAGCACGGCCAGACCGCCGGCCAGCAGGGCGATGGCCATCAGCGCCGACATGCGCCCCAGGGGCTGGTAGGTCTCGCGCCCGAACACCGAGCCGATGGAGGCGACGTTGAGCGCCCCCGAGGCGGCGACGATCAGGAACACGGCGAAGACGTGCGGCGTGCCCCACACCACCTGGTTGGTCATGCCGGTGACCCAGTGGCCGGAATGCTCCATGTGCAGCACCGCCAGCAGCGCGGCCACCACCATGGCGCCCAGGGCGACGACGGCGGTCAGCCAGCCGAAGGTCATGGCGGGGATTTCCCGATAGGCGACTTTCTTCATCGCTCAGATCCCCTGATAGCGGATGGCCGGATCGACGCCGAGATCGGCGCGGATGCGGGTGGTTGCTTCCTTGGCCACCCGGCGCGAAATCTCGGACCCGGGGTCACCCAGGTCGCCGAACAGCATGGCCGCCTTGCCGGTGGCGGCGCAGGCCTCGACGCAGGCGGGCCGGCCGCCGGCATCGACGCGGTGGGCGCACAGGGTGCAGGCCTCGACGCAGCCCTTGCCGCGCGGATTGTGCGGCGCCTGGCCGGTCTGGTCCTCGTGGGCGAAGGAGCGGGCCTTGTAGGGGCAGGCCATCATGCAGTAGCGGCAGCCGATGCAGATGTGGCGATCGACCAGGACGATGCCGTCGGCGCGCTTCATGGAGGCGCCGGTGGGGCAGACATCGACGCAGGGCGGCTTGGCGCAATGCTGGCACATCACCGGCAGCGAGTGGGTGTAGCCCGACTTGGGGTCCTTGACCGTCACCTTGCGGATGTACTGGGCATCGGTCAGCGGCCGGCCGTGGCTGGGCAGCGCCATCTCGGTCTTGCAGGCATCGACGCAGGCGGAGCAGCCGGAATCGCACTTGGTGGTGTCGATCAGCAGCCCCCAGCGGTTGGAGGCGTTGGCCGGCATGCCCGGCGCCCGCCCGGCCTCGGCCGGGGCGGCGGCGATCAGGGTCAGGCCGGGGGCCAGCAGGGTAACGCCGGCGGCGGCCTTCAGAACGTCACGGCGGGAGGTATCTGCGGTCATCTCGTCCTCACCTTCAGCGGGCGGCCGTCTTGGCGGCACCGTCCGGCACCGTGGCATGGCAGGTGAAGCAGTCCGGCGCCACGGCGGCATAGGCGTGGCAGGACTGGCAGAACTGGCCCTCGGCGTTGACCGGGATGGCCTTGCCGTCCGCGCCCTTGGCGGCATGGCACGAGACGCAGTCCTTGAGGCTGTGCTTGGCCCCGCGGATGCCCAGGCGCAGGGTGTCGTCGCGCTGGTGCTTGAGGAAGGAGTGGTGGTGCTTGCGCATCTCCCCCGGCTCCTCGACGCAGGTGCCCGACGCCTTCGGGAAGGACGGCGTCAGGTCGCCGGCCATCACCGGCAGGGCCGCCAGCAGCAGCACCAGGAGAGAAAGGACGGCTGCAATTCGCCCTCCCCCCTTGTGGGGGAGGGTTGGGGTAGGGGGAGAACCGCGTCGGACGGAGTCGCGTGCGACTCCACCCCACCCCCAACCCCTCCCCATCAAGGGGAGGGGAAGTGCAGCCATCCTCATGGTCATTCTCCCAGGCCCATCTGGATGTAGCCGGTGGGGCAGACATCCTGGCAGATGTGGCAGCCGATGCACTTGGAGTACTCGGTGTAGACGTAGCGGCCGGTGGTGCGCTGGTTCTTCGGGGTGCGCTGGACCGCGGTCTGCGGGCAGAACACCACGCAATTGTCGCACTCGAAGCACAGGCCGCAGGACATGCAGCGCTTGGCCTCGTCGACCACTTCCTTGTCGCCCAGCTTGAGCAGGCGCTCGGTGAAGTTGCCGATGACCTCGTCGGCGCCGATGTGGATCTCGCCGCGATGGTTGCGCGGAACCTGGGTGAAATGGCCCAGGAACAGCTCGTCGTGGGGGATCACTTCGTTGGCGGCGCGGTCCTCGAAGTTGTGGACAGCGAACTTGGCGTCGGAGGTGCCGCGCAGGGTCTCGGGCTTGGGCTCGAACTTCTCGGGCTCCAGCTTGGTCTCGCGCAGCTTGTTCAGCAGGTTCCAGTAATGGACATCGACCTTCGGGCGCTTGCCCACCTCGCCGGTGTTGAGGAACTCGTCGATGCTGGAGGCCGCGACGCGGCCGTGGCCGATGGCGGTGGTCAGCAGGTGCGGGCGCACCACGTCGCCGCCGACCCAGTGCTTCGGCCGGCCCGGCACGCGCATGGCCTTGTCGGCGTTGATGAAGCCCTTGCCGTTGTCCAGATCCTCGAGGCCGGCCAGATCACCCGACTGGCCGATGGCGGCGACGATCAGATCGCCCTCGAGGGTGAACTCGGTGCCGGCGACCGGAACCGGGGTCATGCCGTCCATGGTGCACTTGCACATCTTCAGGCCGGTGGCGCGGCCATCCGCGTCCTTCAGCACCTCGAGGGGCATCACGCCGCCCTGGATGTCGATGCCCTCGCGCTTGGCGTCCTCGACCTCGCGCTCGGCGGCCATCATCTTATCGACCGGGAACAGCGAGGTCAGCACCGCCTTGCAGCCTTCGCGCTTGGCGGTCTTGGCCACGTCATGGGCGGTCTCGCCGAAGATGACGTGCTCGATGCGGTCCTGCTTCGACACTTCGTCGATGTGGCCGAGGCGGCGGGCCACAGAGGCGACGTCGATGGAGGTGTCGCCGCCGCCGACCACGATGATCTTGCCGGTCACCGCCTGCAGACGGCCCTCGTTGAAGGCCTTGAGGAAGGCGACACCGGACACGCAATTGGGGGTGTCCTTCCAGCCCGGGATCGGCAGGCCGCGGCCGGAATGGGTGCCGACGCCCCAGAAGATGGCGTCAAAGTCCTTCTCCAGCTGGGCGACGGTGACGTCCTTGCCGACGCGGCAGTTGGTCTTGACCGCCACGCCCATGTCGGTGATGCGCTGGCACTCGGCGTCGAGGGTGTCGCGCGGCACACGGTAGCCGGGGATGCCGTAGCGCATGAAGCCGCCCAGCTCGGGCTTTTCCTCGAACACGGTGACGGCGTAGCCGCGCTTGCGCAGATGGTAGGCCGCCGACAGGCCGGCCGGGCCGCCGCCGATCACCGCGACCTTGCGGCCGTTCTCGGCCTCCGGCTTGGTGAAGGACAGGCCGTTGGCGATCGCCCAGTCGCCCACATAGTGCTCGACGGAATTGATGCCGACGTGCTCCTCGACCATGTTGCGATTGCAGCCGGCCTCGCACGGGGCGGGGCAGACGCGGCCCATGATGGCCGGGAACGGATTGGCCTCGGTCATGCGGCGGAAGGCGTATTCCTGCCACACCACGCCCTCGGTCGGCTTTTCCACGCCGCGGGCGATGTCCAGCCAGCCGCGGATGTCGTGGCCCGACGGGCACGAGGCCGAGCACGGCGGAGTACGCAGCACATAGGTCGGGCACTTGTGCGACCATCCGGCCTGGAAAATTTCTTCCTGCCACGAATGCTGAGTGAAGTCGCCATCCTTGTAACGGCGGAAATTCATGCCTTCCGTGGTGGCCTTGGCGGTAATCTTAGCCATGGTCTACTCCCTCAATCCGTCTGTCGCGGCGATTAGTCGTTGTTGCCCAAGATGATCGCATTGCTCACCAGCTGGTGAACCGACACCACCATCTCTCTGTCATAGCCGTAATAAGGCAGAACCTTGGTGAACTGGGCCTTGCAGATGGCGCACATGCTGGCCATGTGCGTCACGCCCTGGTTGTCCACCACGTCCTTCAGCGCTTCCATGCGGGGCTTGGCGCCCTTCACCCGGATGTCCATCAGCTCGTCGGTGAGCAGGCCGCCGCCGCCGCCACAGCAGAAGGTCTTCTCGTGCGTGGTGTCGGGATGCATGTCGACGAATTTCGGCACGCAGGACTTGATCACCTCGCGCGGGATGACGAACTGGCCGCCGGGGAAATCGCCCATGCGGCTGGCGCGCGCCACGTTGCAGGAATCGTGGACGGTCAGCACCATCTTGTCGTTGCCCGACTTGTCGAGCTTGATGCCGCCCTTCTTGATCAGGCCGTTGGTGACTTCCAGGATGTGCTGGGGCACCGGGTAGCGGGGGTCGAGGAAGTCCCACGGCCCCACCAGCGTGGTCAGGAACGAGTAGGCGACGCGCCAGGCGTGGCCGCACTCGCCGAACACGATGCGCTTGACCTTGAGCTCGATGGCCGCCTCGCGGATGCGCATGGCGATCTTGCGCATCTGCTCGTAATTGCCGATGAACATGCCGAAATTGCCGGCTTCGGTGGCCTTGGTCGACAGCGTCCACGAAATGCCGGCGCCGTGGAACACCTTGGCATAGCCGATCAGGCCCAGCACGTGCGGCTCGGCGAAGAAGTCGGCGGACGGGGTGACCAGCAGGACCTCGGCCCCTTCCTCATCGATGGGGAAGCGGACGTCCTGGCCGGTCTCGTCCTTCATGTCCTCTTCAAGGCCCTCGAGATTGTCGATCAGCGCCGGGCCGGGCAGGCCCAGATTGTTGCCGATCTTGTGGACCTTGCCGATGATCTCGTTGCAGTACTTCTGGCCGTAGCCGATGGAATCCATGATCTCGCGCGCCGCCATGGACACTTCGGCGGTATCGATGCCGTAGGGGCAGAACACCGAGCAGCGGCGGCACTGGGAGCACTGGTGGAAGTAGTTGAACCACTCGTCCAGCAGGTCCTTGGTGAATTCCTTGGCGCCGATCAGGCCGCCCAGGCCCACCGCGCCCAGCATCTTGCCGGCCGGGGTGAAGTAGCGGCGGTAGACCGAGCGGAACAGGTCCTGGCGGGCCACCGGCATGTTCTTCGGGTCGCCGGTGCCGAGAAAATAGTGGCACTTGTCGGTGCAGGCACCGCACTTGACGCAAATGTCCATGTACACCTGCAGCGAGCGGTACTTGGACAGCAGGTCGCCCATGCGACCCAGCGCCTTCTCCTGCCAGTCGGGAACCAGTTCGCCGGGGAAGCCCAGCGGCTCCTGGTGCGGCGGCTGCGCCACGTAGGGCTTGGAGCCGGCCATGGCGCCCGGGATCAGCGACGGAATTTCGCGCTGGTCGGGATCGCCGAGGACGGGAATCTGGATGTCGGCCATGGCTCTCTAGTTCCTCTCGGCTTCCAGCTTGGCGGCCCAGTCGCACAGGTGCCGCTTCTCGCGCGGGTCGTCGCTCTGGTTGCGGGTCGGGCTGAAGAAGATGCCCGGCGCATGCAGAAGCTTGGAGAAGGGGAAGACGATCATCAGCAGGGCGACCATCGCCAGGTGCGCGTACAGCACCGGATCGGCCGGCAGCGCGCGGATGTCGAAGCGCATCAGGCCGAGGAAGAACGCCTTGACCGCCACCACATCGGTATGGGTCAGGGTGGTCATCATCATGCCGCTGGCGCCGATGGCGATCAGCAGGCCGAGCATGATGTAGTCGCCGGGCGCGGTGATGTAGGCGATGCGGGTGAGCAGCATGCGACGCAAGGTCAGCAGCAGCAGGCCGCCGACCATGGCCAGTCCGCCCCACACGCCGAGGGGCTGGATCAGGGCCACCGGGAACCACACCGGTTCCTGGAAATAGCGCAGATGCCGGGCCAGCACCACGAACAGGCCGAAATGGAAGAGGATGGCGAAGATCCACAGTGGCTTGTTCGACTTGAACAGGCTTTCGAACACCACCACCTCGCGGGCGACGCGGAAGGCGGCCCCCGACTGGGTCAGCGGCGCCGGGGTGGTGGGGATCTTCAGCGGCGCCGGCGTGCGGGCGTACTGGGCGATCTTGAAGCCCAGGCCGGCGACCAGCGTGGCGAAGGCCACGTAGAACAGGATGGCGAATAAGGTCGACACTGTCTCACGACTCCCGCATCAGGCCCCCTCCCCTGGCGCGGCCGGGGGAGGGTTGGGGTGGGGGCCCCCGTCCCGGCCCTTCCCCGGCACCGGCCGGGGAAGGGAGGGTTCGCGCTTAGACGCAGCCGGTCGGCTTGGGCAGGCCGGCGATCTTGCACGCCTGCTTGCCGGGGCCGTACGGGAACAGCTCGTACAGGTACTTGTTGCTGCCCTTCTCCGGACCCATCTTCTTGGCGATGGCCTTGGTCAGCACGCGCACGGCCGGGGCGATCTGGTACTCGGCGTAATAGTCGCGCAGGAAGTTGATCACTTCCCAGTGCTCGGGGGACATGGGGACGCCTTCGTCCTTGGCGATCAGCTCGGCCAGCTGCTCGTTCCAGTCGCTGATGTTGACCAGGAAGCCCTCTTCATCGGCCTCGATGGTCTTGCCATTGCACTCGTAAGCCATTCTTTTCTCTCCCTCTTGACGTGACTGACCCCGATTACAGCCAGGCGTTGACGGACGCGTTGTCCGCCGCCAGGTCGACGAAACCGGCGTAATCGATCACGGACACACCCGCGACGACGTTGGCCGGGTCCAGACCGCGCGCCTTGAGGTCGGCCCCAAGCACGCAGATCTTGCAGCCCTTCGCGGCATCGGCGATGCGGGCGGCGAAGGCGGTTCCGTTCATGGCCGCGATGACCGCGTCCTCGTACAGCATGATGGCGTCGCCGGCATTGGCGTGGCCCAGGCAGCTGCTGAGGTTGGCGCGCTCGAAGGGCGACTTGTTGACGGTATGCAGGATGCTCATGGTTCGCTCCCCTTACGCGGTCAGGATGACGTCCATCTCGCCCATCAGCTTGGCCATGTCGGCCCGGCTGATGACCTCGACGTCGACCATGAGATCGGCTGCGGTAAGACCGCGTTCCTCGAGGCTCTCCTGTTCGACGAAGAGCTTCTCGATGTCGTAGCCTTCCAGCGCCCGGTAGGTGGGCGAGAAGTTCTTGTGGCCCAGGTCCTTGGTGTCCTGGCCCTTCTTGATCTGCAGCACGCCGTCATCGAGGAACGCCAGATGGACGTCCTGGTCGAAGGCCGCCGAGATCAGCACCATTTCCAGCACTTCCAGCGCGTAGATGGTGCCGTAGGGGGCCTTGCGGTTCACGAACATGAATTTCTTGACGGTACCGCCGTCGAAATCGTCTTCCATCTCGGCCTCCCCTTAATCACCGAAGGCAATCAGGCGATCCGCCTGAATGCCCGCCTCGATCAGCTGACCCAGGCCGGAAATGCGGAACCCCGGGGCCAGGCTGCTCTCGACGATGCCGCGGCGCAGGCCGGCGGCGACGCAGACGACCAGATCGACCTTGTGGTCCTCGGCCAGCTTCTGCCAGTTCTTGACCACGTTGCGGTCGTCGGTCGGCGGCTCCGAGAAGCGGGTCGCGTTGAGGACGCCGTCGTAATAGAAAAACACCCGGTACACCTCGTGCCCCTTCTCGATCGCCGCCTTCGCGAACTGGTAGGCGGAATCCGAGGCCTGGTGATTGTACGGGCCTTCATTGACCAGGATGCCGAACTTCATCGTTCTTTTCCTTGTTCCGGTCGGCGGCGGCCTGGCGAGGGGCCGCCGCGTCCCGGCAGGTTGAGCCTAGAAGTGCAGGTGCGCCGACTGGTTCAGGTTGGCACGCCCGCCACGCCAGTTGTCGACGTGGTACTTGGTGAACGGCAGGCCGGTCATCTCGAAGAAGCGCGGCCAACCGATGCGCTCGATCCACTCGCCCATGCGCTCCCACGCGCGGGCGTCCTGCTTGTAGGCGGCGAGGATCTTGCCGACCACCTCGGACACTTCCGGCCAACGCGGCGCGTTGTTCGGCAGGCCGGCGGCGACCAGCTTGTGGAACATCGGCTTGGTGCGGGTCGAGGAGTGCTTGCCGCCGACCCAGATGGCGATCTTGGAATTGACCGGATCGTTGATCTGCATGGGCGGGCAGGGCGGATAGCAGGCGCCGCAGCAGACGCACTTCTTCTCGTCCACTTCCAGCGACGGCTTGCCGTTGACCAGGGCCGGGCGGATGGCCGCCACCGGGCAGCGGGCGATGACCGCCGGACGCTCGCACACGCCCGAAACCAGGTCGTGGTTGATCATCGGCGGCTTGGTGTGCTGCACGTTGATGGCGATGTCACCCTGGCCGCCGCAATTGATCTGGCAGCAGCTGGTGGTGATCTTGACGCGGTTGGGCATCTCCTCGGCTTTGAAGTCGTCGACCAGGAGATCCATCATCGCCTTCACCACGCCCGAGGCGTCGGTGCCGGGGATGTCGCAGTGCAGCCAGCCCTGGGTGTGGCTGATGAAGCCCACCGAGTTGCCGGTGCCGCCGACCGGGAAGCCGGCGCCTTCCAGCGCCTTGATCAGCGGCTCCACGTTCGCCTCGGTCGGGGTCATGAACTCGACCGCCGAACGAATGGTGAAGCGGATGTAGCCATCGCAGTACTTGTCGGCGATGTCGCACAGGGTGCGGATGGTGTAGACGTCCATCTGGCGCTGGGTTCCGGCCTTGACCGTGAACATCGCGTCGCCCGATTCGCCGACATGCCGCAGCACGCCGGGACGCGGACGATCGTGGAAGGCCCACTTGCCGTAATTCTTCTTCAGCACCGGATGCATGTACTTGGTGGCCTCGGGCACACCGCTCTCGGTGGGACGGCGGAGTTCGCTCATCGACCTTGCTCCCTCTATTCTTTCGTTGTCCGTCTTATTCCGCCGCGGCGGACTTACGCTCGTTCCACTTGCGCACTTCGTCGTCCCAGCCGTCGGTGCGGACGTACGAGTTGGTGCGCGGCTGGGTGATCATGTTGACGTCGAGCTCGAGCCCGAGGCCTTCCAGGTAGTTGACCAGACCGATGCGCTCGATCATCTCGCCGGTGCGCTCGTGCTCGAGGGCGTTCTCGGCGAAGAAGTCCAGCATGTTGTGGGCCAGCTCGACCAGGCGCTCGTAGTCCTCGTCGGTCTCGAGCTTCATGAAGGGGATGACCACCGAACCCATCAGATCGCCGATCTTCAGGGTGCGCTTGCCGCCGACCAGGATGGCGACGCCGCGATCCTTGCCCGGCTTCAGGGCCTTGGTGCAGACGTTGATGCAGTGCATGCAGCGCACGCACGACTTGTTGTCCACGTCCAGGGTGTCGTCGTCGTTCAGGGCCAGAGCCTGGCTCGGGCACATGCGGATGACCTGGTTGATGAATTCCTTGCGGCCCAGCTCGGCCACCTTCTTCTTCACCTCGGCCTGGTTGACCTGCATGTCGTCGCGCCAGGTGCCCAGGACGGCCACGTCGGCACGCTGGGTGGCGTTGGCGCAGTCATTGGCGCAGCCCGAGAACTTGAACTTCATCTTGTACGGCAGCGACGGACGATGGATGTCGTCGGTGAAGTCGTTGATGATTTCCTTGTGGGCGCGCAGGGTGTCGAAGCACGACTGCTCGCAGCGGGCCGGGCCGATGCACGACGCGGCGGTACGGACGCCGGCGCCGGCGCCGCCCATGTCGAAGCCCATGGCGTTGAACTTCTCCCAGGCCGGCTGCACCTGATCGGTGCGGCAGCCCTGGAACATGATGTCGCCCGACTGGCCGTGCAGGGCGACCAGACCCGAGCCGTGCTCGGCCCAGATGTCGCACATCTCGCGCAGCGTCTTGGTGTCATAGAAGAAGCCCGGGGCGGGCATGATGCGCAGCGTATGGAACTCGGAGGATTCGGGGTGCTTCTCGGCCACTTCCGAGAAGCGGGCGATCACGCCGGCGCCATAGCCGAACACGCCGACCGTGCCGCCCTTCCAGTAGCCCTTGCGGGTCTCGTAGGAGAGTTCGAGCTGGCCCAGCAGGCTCTTCATGTAATCGGCATAGGGCTTGCCCTCATCGGTGGCCAGCTTCTTCAGGCCGGTCACGAAGCTTGGCCACGGGCCGCTTTCCAGTTGGTCCAGCAGCGGCGTAGCGGGCATCTTCTTCGACATCGTCTAATCTCCCTGACCGTCATTGTCCCGGGGGCTCGACAACCTGCCTCGGCAGGCAGCGCGCCCAGCGCAATTCCCCCGTCTGCCCGCCGCCGGCCCACCCGGCAAGGGGCTAAATTCCCTCTCCAACTTGTCCAGAAGGCGTTTCGCCCTCCTTGGAACCATCCCTGTTTCAGGGGCATTCTAGGGCCTCGCGCACCATCCCCTGGGGGGCTGGAGCACGGGCCGGGTGCCCTTAGTACATTAAAGGATCATAATATTGTGGCACCGTCCGATCCAAGCGGATTCTTGCATGGAGTCGAATTTCGTTGGACCGGCATCCAACTGCAAGTGATTCGCACCTTTCGAATTATGCTAACACCCGAAGGAATCATGATATTTCATTCCGGCGCCGGGGCCAAGCGAAAGCCCCCGCAAGCCGCCATGGATAGGGAGGAGGGCATGGAGACACAGCAATTCGACCTGGTCCGCGACGACGCCTATGCCGTCTGGCGGGACGGGCGCCTGGCCGTCCGTCCGACCCGGATCGAGGACCTGGTGGTGGAGGTTGCCGACGTCGCCGCCCTCACCGCGGCCGAGCACGCCGCCCTGCTGGACCGGGTGCGCCGCTGCAACATGGCGGTCTATGTGGAGACCCGGCCGGCCCCGGGGCGCGACGACAAGCAGGCGCTGCGTGCCCTGGGGGAACGGTTCGGGCTGGTCTCGCTGGACTGCAACCACCTGGCCGACGACGACGGCATCACGCCGTTGAGCGTCCACCAGGGCGGCACCCGGGCCCGCTACATCCCCTATACCGACCGCCCCATCGCCTGGCACACCGACGGCTATTACAACGAGCCGCCGCGCCGGGTCCGCGGCCTGCTGCTGCACGCCGCCAGCCCGGCCGCCGCGGGCGGCGAGAACACGCTGATGGACCCCGAGCTGCTCTATATCCGGCTCCGGGACGAGGACAAGGGACTGATCGCCGCCCTGACCCGCCCCGACGCCATGACCATCCCCGGCAATGACGAGGAAGGCATGGTCCGCCCGGCGGTGGCGGGGCCGGTCTTCTACGTCCAGGACGGCCGCCTGGCCATGCGCTACACCGCCCGCGGCCGCAACATCGAATGGCACCCGGATGCCGACGTCCAGGCCGCGGTGGCCGCCATCCGCCGCCACCTCGACGCCCCCGCCCCCGACGTCTTCACCGCCCGGCTGGAGGCCGGTTGGGGGCTGGTCAGCAACAACGTGCTGCATACCCGCGAACGCTTCACCGAGGACCCGGCCCGTCCCAGGCTCTTGTATCGGGCGCGCTATCACGACAGGATTGCCGGCAGCTGAGAGGAACCCTTTCCATGACCACCGAGCCGCCCAAGTTCGCCGAGGAAACCATCACCCCGCTCACCGTCATCGAGGCGCCGTGGAGCCGCGAGGTGACGCTGTCGGCGGTGGACCACGAAAGCGGGCTGAAGCTGATGCGGGTCCGCATCAAGGAAGGCCGCGCCCGCTTCACCATCCTCGACATCGACGTCCCCACCGCCCGCGCCTGGGCCCAGGCCATGACCGACTGGGCCGACAAGGCCGAGGGGAAGTAGGAAAGCCCCCTCCCCCCTTGCGGGGGAAGCCCGCCTTCCAACAATGCGTGCTCCGCACGCGGGGGAGGCCAAGCCAATCAGACTCCCTCCCCCCTTGCGGGCGAAGCCCGCCTTCCAACAATGCGTGCTCCGCACGCGGGGGAGGCCAAGCCAATCAGACTCCCTCCCCCCTTGCGGGGGAGGGTTGGGGTGGGGGGCTGGATGCCAAGGCCTCGGCAATCCGCATCAGCACGCCCTCCGGGTTTTCCATAATGTCGTTGTTCCAGAATCGCAGCACGCGATAGCCGTTCTCTGCGAACCAAGCGTCGCGCTGGCGGTCATCGGCGGATTCCGCGTGCTGGCCGCCATCGGCCTCGATAACGAGCCGATGCTCGAAGCAGGCAAAGTCGGCAATGTAGGGTCCGAGGGGAACCTGACGCCGGAACTTCACGCCCAGTTGCCGCAGCCGCAAGAGCTGCCAAAGGCGCCGCTCGGCCTCGGTGGGCAACTTGCGCATCTGCCGGGCGTAGTCGCGAGCGGACACAGTACCCCCCACCCCAACCCTCCCCCGCAAGGGGGGAGGGAGTCTGATTGGCTGGGCCTCCCCCGCGTGCGGAGCACGCATTGTTGGAAGGCGGGCTTCGCCCGCAAGGGGGGAGGGAGTCTGATTGGCTTGGCCTCCCTCTGATTTCTAGCCCGCCAGCGCCGCCTCGATGCGTTCCACCGCCGCCTGGGCGGCGGCCGCGTCGGGGCCGCCGGCCTGGGCCATGTCGGGGCGGCCGCCGCCGCCCTTGCCGCCGACCGCTTCCGAGCCGGCGCGGACAAGGTCCACGGCGCTGAAACGCCCGGTCAGGTCGTCGGTCACCGCCACCACCAGGCTGGCCTTGCCGCCATCGGTGGAGACCAGGGCGACCACGCCGGAGCCGATCTGCTTCTTGATCTCGTCGGCCATGCCCTTGAGGTCCTTGGCCGGCACGCCGTCGAGGACGCGGCCCGAGAAGCTGATCCCGGCCACCTGCCTGACCGCCGCGGCGGCGGCGCCGCCACCGGTGGCCAGCTGCTTGCGGGTCTCGGCCAGGTCGCGTTCCAGCCGGCGGCGATCCTCGACCAGCTGGGCGATGCGGGCCGGCAGGTCGGCCGGGGCCGCCTTCAGCACCGCCGCCGAGCGGGCCACCAGTTCCTCCTGCTGTTCCGCCCAGGCCAGGAAGGCGGCGCCGGTCAGCGCCTCGATGCGGCGGATGCCGGCCGCCACCGCGCTTTCGGAAACGATCTTGAAACCGCCGATGTCGCCGGTGCGGCCGACATGGGTGCCGCCGCACAGCTCGATCGAGAAGTCGCCCATGGCGACCACCCGCACCTCGTCGCCGTACTTCTCGCCGAACAGCGCCATGGCGCCGGCCTCGATGGCGTCGTCGGGGGTCATCAGCGTGGTGCCGACGGCGGCGTTGGCGCGCACCTGGGCGTTGACGGCGCGCTCCACCGCCCGCAGCTCGTCGGGTCCCATGGCCTTGGGGTGGGCGAAGTCGAAGCGCAGGCGGTCGGGGCCGACCTGGCTGCCCTTCTGGGTGACGTGCCCGCCCAGGGTGGCGCGCAGCGCCGCGTGCAGCAGGTGGGTGGCGGAATGGTGGCCGCGGGTGGCGTCGCGCCGCTCCTCGTCCACCGCCAGATGGGCGTCCTCGCCCACCGCCACCGGGCCGCCCTCGACGGTGCCGACATGGACCACCAGGTCGCCCAGCTTCTTCAGGGTGTCACGGACGACGATGCGGGCCTTGCCGCCGGCCACGGTGACGATGCCGGCATCGCCCATCTGGCCGCCGGATTCGCCGTAGAACGGGGTCTGGTTGGCCACCATCAGGACCTCGTGGCCGGGATGGGCCGCCTCGACCGCGGCGCCGTTCTCGACCAGGGCGACGATCTTGCCTTCGGCGGCGGTGGCGTCGTAGCCGAGGAACTCGGTGGCGCCCACCTTCTCGCGCAGCTCGAACCACAGCGATTCGGTCGCCGCCTCGCCCGAGCCGGCCCAGGCCTTGCGGGCCTCGGCGCGCTGGCGCTCCATGGCGGTGTTGAAGCCCTGGGTATCGACGGCGATGCCCTTGGCCTTCAGCGCGTCCTCGGTCAGGTCGAGCGGGAAGCCGAAGGTGTCGTAGAGGCGGAAGGCGGTCTCGCCGGGCAGCGCCTGGCCGGCGCCCAGCCGCCCCACTTCCTCGTCCAGCAGCTTCAGGCCCTTGTCCAGGGTGGTCTTGAAGCGGCTTTCCTCCAGCTTCAGGGTCTCGGTGATCAGCGCCCCGGCGCGGCCCAGCTCGGGGTACGCGTCGCCCATCTGGGCCAGCAGGGCCGGCACCAGCCGCCACATCAGGGGCTCGGTGCAGCCCATCAGGTGGGCGTGGCGCATGGCCCGGCGCATGATCCGGCGCAGCACGTAGCCGCGCCCTTCGTTGCTGGGCAGCACGCCGTCGGCGATCAGGAAGCACATGGAGCGCAGATGGTCGGCGACCACCCGGTGCGACACCTTGTACGGGCCGTCGGCGTCGGCCCCCGAGGCCGCAGCCGAAGCCTCGATCAGCGCCCGCATCAGGTCGACGTCGTAATTGTCGTGCTTGCCCTGCAGCACGGCGGCCAGGCGCTCGAGGCCCATGCCGGTGTCGATGCTGGGCTTGGGCAGCGGCACGCGGGTGGCCTTGTCCACCTGCTCGAACTGCATGAACACCAGGTTCCAGATCTCGATGAAGCGGTCGCCGTCCTGGTCCGGGCTGCCGGGCGGGCCGCCGGGGATGTGATCGCCGTGATCGTAGAAGATCTCGGAGCACGGGCCGCACGGGCCGGTATCGCCCATGGCCCAGAAATTGTCGCTGGTGGGGATGCGGATGATGCGGTCGTCGGGCAGGCCGGCGATCTTCTTCCAGGCGCCGAAGGCCTCGTCGTCGTCATGGTAGACGGTGACCAGCAGCTTGTCCTTGGGCAGCCCGAAATCCTTGGTGATCAGGGTCCAGGCCAGCTCGATGGCGTGGTCCTTGAAATAGTCGCCGAAGCTGAAATTGCCCAGCATCTCGAAGAAGGTGTGGTGGCGCGCGGTGTAGCCCACGTTGTCCAGGTCGTTGTGCTTGCCGCCGGCGCGCACGCATTTCTGCGAGGTGGCGGCGCGCACGTAGTCGCGCTTCTCGATCCCGGTGAAGACGTTCTTGAACTGCACCATGCCGGCATTGGTGAACATCAGCGTCGGGTCGTTGCGCGGCACCAGCGGGCTGGAGGCGACCACCTCGTGGCCGTTCTTGGCGAAGAAGTCGAGGAAGGCGCGGCGGATCTGATTTGCGGTCTGCATGGCATCCAACATGGGCGGCGAGGGGCCGGAAAGGAAGCGGATACTTAACCTTGTTGGCAGGACGCTGGCAAGGTCCGCGGGGCTGGGCTATGGTTCCGCCCATGCGTGCAATTCGCCTTGCCCTGCCCGTCCTGATGTTGCTGGCCCTTCCCGCCTGGGGCGGCCCGGTGCGCTGTTCCGACGACGGCGAGGGCGGGGCCTGCGTGTGGGGCCGGGCCGAGGCGTTCGATTCCGGCCGGATCCAACTGCGCGGCCTGTCGCTGCAGCTGATGGGGGTGGCGGTGCCGGCCCACAAGGAGCTGTGCCAGGCCAAGGGCGGGCAGGACATTTTCGACTGCGCCCGGCCGGCGCGCAAGCGCATGGCGGAGTGGCTGGCCAAGGGGGTGGCCTGCGACATCATCGAGGTCGCAGGCGACCGGCTGCTGGGCCGCTGCCGGGTGGCGGCGGGCGATCTCGGGCGGCTGCTGGTGGCGGAAGGCCTGGCCCGCGCCGCAAAGGACGGCCCCTTCGACGCCGATCAGGCGGCGGCCCTGGCCGCCCGGAAGGGGCTGTGGTCCGGCGACGTGGCGCTGCCGCGCGACTGGGAAACGGCGCGAAAAAAGGGCGACAAGGGGGAGTAGGAGACCTATTCCTCGACCACGTCGCCGGCGGGCAGGACCGTCACGCCGGCGCCGTCCTCGTCCTCGATCAACGCGAGGTCGCCCTGGATGCGGTCTTCGGAAGCGGACAGGTTGTTGAAGTAGTGCCAGAGGAACGAGACCGCCACGGTCTGGTCGATCTGGTCCTCCTCGTCCATCTCGTCCTCGTCCATGGCCGAGACGTCGCGCAGGATTTCCAGGGAATCATCGAACAGCTCGTCGATGTCCGGATTTTCCTCGAGCAGGTTCTTGATGATGTAGGCGTGCTCGTCCTCTTCCAGCTCGTATTTCCACTGGGCGGTGCCGGACTTGTAGTACACGGTGATCATTGCCGGAGCTCCTGCGGTGGCTGGCGGGAGGGGATTTGGCCGGGTGGCGCGCTTCGCGCGGACCATGGGCGATCCGGGTGAAAAAGGCAAGCGGGCGTTTGGTGACTTGAGGGCGCCGTCCGCCTCGGCTATCAAGCGATGCGATCCGAGAGAGGGGAACGTTCATGTCCGAGCCGCGGGCCTTCGTGCTCACCATCACCTGCCCCGACACGGTGGGCATCGTCGCCGCGGTGTCCGGCTTCCTCACCCAGCACGACTGCTTCATCACCGAGGCGGCGCAGTACGGCGACGCCCTCAGCCGGCGCTTCTTCATGCGCATCGTCTTCTCCGCCGGCGCGCTGACCCCGGCGCGGTCCGAATTCGACAAGCTGTTCTCGCTGGTGGCGGCCAAGTTCCAGATGATCTGGACGCTGCACGACCTGTCGCGCAAGCCGCGGGTGGTGATCCTGGTGTCCAAGTTCGGCCATTGCCTGGTCGATCTGCTGCACCGCTACCACACCGGGCAGTTGCCCATCGAGATCCCGGCGGTCATCTCGAACCATCCCGACATGCGCTCCATCGTCGAGTGGCACGGCATCCCCTATCACTTCTTCGCCGTCGACAAGCACGACAAGGCGGCCCAGGAGGCCCGGGTGATGGAGGCCATCGGCCGCGCCGATTCCGACCTGGTGGTGCTGGCGCGCTATATGCAAATCCTTTCTCCGGCCATGTGCGCGAGCCTGAAGGGCCGCGCCATCAACATCCACCACTCGTTCCTGCCCAGCTTCAAGGGGGCCAAGCCCTATCACCAGGCCCATGCCCGGGGCGTCAAGATCATCGGCGCCACCGCCCATTACGTCACCCCCGACCTGGACGAGGGGCCGATCATCGAGCAGTCGGTGGAGCGGGTCGATCACACCCATACCCCCGACGATCTGGTGGCCATCGGTCGCGACATCGAGAACCTGGTGCTGGCCCGCGCGGTGCGCTGGCACGTGGAACACCGGGTACTGCTGAACGGCTCGAAAACCGTGGTGTTCAAATAGGCCGCTCTGCTAGACTTCCGCCATGCTTCACCCTGCCCTTGGTCGTATGTCCCGCCTTTGCGGCGCCGTGCTCGCCGCCGGTTTGGCCCTCACCGCGCCCGCCGCGGCGGCCGAGGGCGACTGGCTGAAGGCGGTGGGAAACTTCCTGGCCGACGGGCTGGAGCCGGCCCGCACCCTCGAGGACATCGTCCGCGAGGAGCAGCGCGCCCGCCAGCGCGAACAGGCCGCTCCCGCGCCGTCCGTCGATGCCGCCCCCGAGCCGCCGACCCGCATCGCCATGCCGGCGCCCGCCCCGGTGCCACTCCCGCCGGCCGCCACCGAACCGGCGGCGGTTCCACCCCCCGCCGTCACGCCGCCCGCCGCCCCGGCCCCCGTGCCCGCGCCGCAACCGGCGGCGGCGGTGCCGCCCCCCGCCCCGGCGCCGCGTCCGGCCATGGCGCCGGTGCGGTCGGCGCCGTTGCCGTCCTTGCCCACCGGCGGCATCGCGGCCACCGCGACGCTGGACCAGGCCATCCGCCTGGGCGGCCCCACCGACCTGTACGGCCGGCGCATCCGGGCGCCGATTCAGGAATAGCTATTCGAACGCCACCGAGCGGAAGGCGGCGCCGACCCGTTCCGCGCCCCAACGCCCGGGCGGCGACGGCGGCGCACCGGCGGACCTGACGTCGGTGCCCTCCATGGGCTGCAGCAGATCGACGCTGCCGCCCGGGGTGGTGACGCGGATGGCGCCGTCCAGCAGCAGCACGTCGAGCGGGTTGTCCAGCGGCCCGCCCCAGAACCGGGTGCCACGAATGCCGATCACCGCCACCGGCGTGGCCACCCGCAGCGGCTTGTCGGGCAGAGCGGCGATGCCGCCGCTGGCCAGCAGGAAGGGGCCGTCGATCCGCAGGCTGGCGTCGCCGTGGCGTTCCGCCGCGTTGTAGGCGAAGGACTCGACCACCAGCTCGGTGCCCGCCCCCAGGGTCAGCAGGGTGCCGTCGACGAAGCGGATCTCCATCCTGGCGCCGTCGCCGGTCCGCAGCCGCACCCCGCCCTCGACGGGGGAACCGGCGGCCAGCGCCGCCTCTCCGGCACTGGCAGCCCCCTGCAGCCGCACCACCGTGCCGACCGGTTCGGCCATTCCGGGGCCGGAACCCAACCAAAGTAGGAAGGCAAGGACAAACAGGCGCATGGCGATCTCCCTGGAAATACTATAAGGTCCGCGGCGCCCGCGTCGCCATTGGAGAAAACGTATCGCCATGCGTCCCTGGATCGTGCTTGCCGGACTGAACGGCGCCGTCGCCGTGGCCATGGGCGCCTATGCGGCGCACGGACTGGGCGCCGATCCCTATCTCCAGGGGCTGGCCGAGCGGGCGTCGCTGTACCAGCTGGTGCATGCCGCGGCCCTGGTCGGGGCGGATCGCCTGGCCGCCGACGGCCGCCGCGGCGGCCACCTGGCGGCGGTGCTGATGGTGGCGGGCATGCTGATGTTTTCCGGCTCGCTCTACGTTCGGGCGCTGACCGGAGAGCCTCTGCCCGTGCCGATGGTGACGCCGGCCGGCGGTATCGCCTTCATGCTCGGCTGGCTGGTCCTCGGCGCGACCGGAATGCTACGTAGAACCCGATAGTGAACGACACCCCCGCTTGGTTTGACTAAGCCGGCGGAATTGAGGATTATGGCGAACTCGCTGGGGGAAGAAGATGGCTAAGACCGTTCTGATTGTCGAAGACAACGATCTCAACATGAAGTTGTTCAACGACCTTCTGCAGGCCAACGGCTATCAGACCCTGCAGACCAAGGATGGGCGCGAGGCCCTGGACCTGGCCCGGCGCCACCGCCCGGACCTGATCCTGATGGACATCCAGCTGCCCGAGATTTCCGGCCTGGAAATCACCCGCATGCTGAAGGACGACGCCGAGCTGAAGGCCATCCCGGTGATCGCGGTGACCGCCTTCGCCATGAAGGGCGACGAGGAGAAGATCCGCGAGGGCGGCTGCGAGGGCTACATCGCCAAGCCGATCTCGGTCGCCAACTTCCTGCAGACCATCGCCAAGTTCCTGGCCTAACTGGCTGCGGAGGTGCGCCGGCGTGCCGGACAGCAATACCGGGGGCGCAACACCAATTGCGGCCGCGGCACGTAGTCCCCTCCCCCCGCATTTTCAAACGCGAAGCGCCCGCCGGGATGGGACCCGGCGGGCGCTTTAACGTCGAAGCGACCGGGAAAGCCTACTTGATCTTCGCCTCGTTGAACTCGACGTGCTTGCGCACCACCGGGTCGTACTTGCGGAACTTCAGCTTCTCGGTGGTCTTGCGGGGGTTCTTCTTCGCCACGTAGAAAAAGCCCGTGTCGGCGGAGCTAACCAGCTTGACGAGGATGGTGGCAGGCTTGGCCATGGCGAAAATCCCGAATGTTCGTGCTTCAGTGAAAACCAGAGGGGCGCAAGATACTGATCCCCAGCCGCGAGTCAAGGGTTAATGCGCGCCCTCAATGCTCGACCTGCTGGACCATGGCGGCCGGCGCCGCCTGGGCCGCCGACGGCGCCGCCGCCGGCGCCGACAGGGTCAGGGCGTGCCGGTACAGCGCCTGGTCGGCCAGCAGGCGTTCCGCCAGCTCGAGGTCGAAGGCGCCGTCGCGCTTGGCCGATGGGCAGGTGGTGCGCAGCTGGCTGCGCAGGTCGGTATCCTCGAGCCGGGCATGGCGCCACAGGGTGAGGTTGGTGCTGACCGGGGCGGCCGGGGCCGAGGCGTGGACGATCCCGGCCATCATGCCGTCGGCGCCGCCCTTGTCGTCGGCGGTGCAGATGGTGGGCAGCACCCCCAGCCCGTGCAGGGCGTAGCCCGAGGGGGTGTGGAAGCGCGACCAGGTCAGGGTCATCTCGCCGTCGTTGGGCAGGCGCACCACGGTCTGGACCGTGCCCTTGCCGTAGGAATTGGTGCCGACCACCACGGCGCGCCCGGAATCCTGCAGGGCGGCGGCGACGATCTCGGCGGCCGAGGCCGACTTGCCATCGACCAGCACCACCACCGGAATGTCTTCGGCCGCTTCGCCCTCGCGGGCGTCGTAGGCCTGCACCGACAACGGGTGGCGGCCGCGGGTGGTGACGATGGCGCCGTCCTTCATGAACAGGTCGGCCATGGCCACCGCCTGGTCCAGCAGACCGCCGGGGTTGCCGCGCATGTCCAGCACCACGCCGGACAGCGGCGCGCCGTTGCTCTCGGTCAGGGTCTTGATCTCGGCGGCCAGGCTGGCGGCGGTGCGCTGGTTGAAGCTGGAGACGCGGAATTCGCCGATGCCCCCGGCCTTCAGCGTCGCGGTCACCGTGATGGGCACGATCAGGGCGCGCTTCAGGGCGACGTCGATGGGCTTGAAGCCGCGCCGCACGGTCAGCGCCAGGTCGCTGGAGACCGGACCGCGCAGCAGCCTGGAGATGTCCTCCTTGGCGGTGCCGGCGACCGAGCGCCCCTCGATCTGGGAGATGATGTCGCCCACCTGCAGGCCGGCGCGGGCGGCGGGGGTATCCTCCATCACCTCGATGACCTTGGCCTCGCCCTCCACCAGGTCGAACTTGACGCCGATGCCACCGAAGCCGTTGCGGCTGGCGCGGTGCTCGCGGGCCTCCTTGGGGCCGGCATAGCGCGAGAACACGTCCAGCTTCGACAGGGTGGCGTCGAACACCGCCTCGAAGACCTTGTCGACGTCGGCGTCGCGCACCGCCGCCGAGACCCCGCGCGCCTCCAGCGCCGCGGTCACGGTCAGGCGCGCCCAGCCCTTGATGTCGTGATCCTCGGGTGCCGGGTATTCGGCCACCACGTGGTCGGCGGCGGTCAGCAGCACCTTGCCGTCCAGGTGGGACAATCCGATCTCGGGATCGATGCTGCCCAGGCCCCGCATGCCTTCCATGGCGACCGCGGCGGCGGTGATGCGCTCGAGGTGGCGCTCGACGATGGTGGAATAGGCCGACGCGAAGGTGCGCTCGGCCTCGGCGGTGTCATAAGGGGTATGCGGTCCGGCCAGCGAGCCCTGGCTGGCGGGGGCGCAGGACCCGGCCACGAGCAGCGATGCGGCGATGATCCAGTGGGCGGCGGGATTGCGCTTCAAATCTTTTCACCCGAGGTATGTCGGAAGCAGTAACGCCCGGAGTATGCTTGAGCCAAGCTCTGCCGGTACAGTCTTTTCCGGTATCTCTTTAGGGGTGGAAAGTTAAGGTAAAGTCAGCGCCGTGACGATTTGCCGCGCGATTGAGAGCGCAGGCCCCGCCGGCCCGGCCCGCCGCCGCTCCGCTCCGGCCGCGCCCGCGGGCGCTCGCCACCGTCCGAAGCCCCCTCCTCCAGCCGGAACACCATGGATCCGGTCATCTGGTTGGCCTCGTGCAGCACCACCGACAGCGCCTGGCCCAGCTGGAAGGTGCGGCGGGTGCGCTTGCCGACCAGGCAGTGGTGGATCTCGTCGTGGACGTAGAAATCCTCGGGCAGGGTGCTGATGGGCACCAGCCCGTCGGCGCCGGTGTCGGCCAGGGTGACGAACAGGCCGAAGCGGGTGACTCCCGACACCTTGCCGGCGAAGGCGGCGCCGACCCGGTCGGCCAGGAAGGCGGTGACGTAGCGGTCCACCGCCTCGCGTTCGGCCGAGGCGGCGCGGCGCTCGGTCATGGAGATGTGCTCGCCCCATTCGGGGAATTTCGGCAGCGCGTCGGGCGGCAGCCCGCCCTCGCCCAGCTTCAGGCCCGAGACCAGGGCGCGGTGCACCAGCAGGTCGGCGTAACGGCGGATGGGCGAAGTGAAATGGGCGTAGCGCGCCAGCCCGAGGCCGAAATGGCCCAGGTTCTCGGGGGCATAGACCGCCTGGGCCTGGCTGCGCAGCACCACCTCGTTGACCAGGGTCTCGTGCGGGGTGCCCCTGACCTTCTCCAGGATCAGATTGAACTGGCCCGGCCGCAGCACCTGGCCCTTGGGCAGCGACAGCTCCAGCGAGGACAGGAACTGCCGCAGGCCCTCCAGCTTCTCCTGGCTCGGCTGGTCATGGACGCGGTACATGCAGGGCTTGTTCAGGCGCTCCAGCTCCTCGGCGGCGCAGACATTGGCCTGGATCATGAAGTCCTCGATCAGCCGGTGGCTGTCGAAGCGCTCGCGCACCTTGATGCCCAGCACGCGGCCGTCGGGGGCGATGTCCACCTTGCGCTCGGGGATGTCCAGCTCCAGCACGCCGCGCCGCTGGCGGGCCGCCAGCAGGGCCGCCCAGGCATCGTAGAGGGGGGCGATGACCGGCGCCAGCAGCGGCGCCGTCTCGTCGTCGGGATTGCCGTCGCGGGCGGCCTGGACGCGGGTGTAGGTCAGCCGCGCCGCCGAGCGCATCAGGCCGCGCACGAAGCGGTGGCGCAGCTTGTTGCCGTCCTTGTCGAGCCAGAAATGCACCGCCAGGCAGCCGCGGTCCTCTTTCGGCTTCAGCGAGCACCAGCCGTTGGACAGCTCCTCGGGCAGCATGGGCACCACCCGGTCGGGGAAATAGACCGAGTTGCCGCGCTTGTAGGCCTCGCGGTCCAGCGCGTCGCCGGGCCGCACGTACCACGAGACGTCGGCGATGGCAACCATGCAGTGCCAGCCCTCACCGTCCGGCTCGGCCCACACCGCGTCGTCGAAATCGCGGGCGTCCTCGCCGTCGATGGTCACCAGCGGAATGTCGCGCAGGTCGGTGCGCCCACCCAGCACGGCCGGGCCGGCCGCCTGCGCGGCCTGGACCACCTCGTCGGGGAAGGCGAAGGGGATGTCGTTGGCGTGGATGGCCACCAGGCTGACCGATCGGGGCGCCCCCAGCCGGCCCAGCCGCTCCTTCACCGCCACCTGCCGCAGGCCGTAGTGGCGGCCCGGCAGCAGGTCGCACATCACCAGCTCGCCGGCCTCGGCCCCGCCGGCCTCGCCTCGTGGCACCAGATAGGTGGATTTCTCCTTGCGCGAGGTGGGCTGGACGCGGCCCGAGCCGTCTGGCATGGGCTCGTACACGCCGAGCACGCGGGCGCGGGCCTCGCCCACCGCGCGGATGGGGATGCCTTCGTAATCGTCGCCGCGCAGCCGGCGCAGCTTGGCCAGCACCCGGTCGCCGATTCCGACCACCAGCTCGCCGCGCCGCCACGGCGCCATGAAGATGCGCGGCGGCCGGCCCTCTTCCTCCCAGGCCAGCGGCCGGGCGATCAGCTCGCCGTCGGTGTCGGTGCCGGTGATCTCGACCACCGCCACCTCGGGCAGCGAACCCGGACGGGCGAAGCGCTTCTTCTGGCCGCGCTGGACCGCGCCCTCGATCTCCAAATCCTTCAGCAGCGCCTTCAGGGTGATCTTGTCGGCGCCCTTCAGGTTGAAGGCCCGCGCCAGCTCGCGCTTGCCCACCCGGCCCGGCTGGGAGCGGATGAAGTCGAGGATTTCCTGCCTGGTCGGCAGCGGGACGGTCTTCGGGCGCGGCGGCTTGGTCATGGCCGGCAGGGTAGACCGGCCAGCGCCGGGCGACAAGCGAAGGGTCAGTGTCGGAGTTTTTCCAGGGCGGCGACGCAGGCGGCGCGCAGCGGGGGGAGGTCTTCCTGGACAGTGGCCCAGATACGATTGGCGTCAAGTCCGTCATATTCGTGGCGGATGACGTTTCCCAGTCCCCGCACGTCGCGCCACGGGATGCCCGGGCAAAGCGCGTCCGCGGCGGGACCCAGTTTCGTCGCGGCTTCGGCGATGATGAGCAGGCAACGTTCCACTGCCCGGAATGTCTTCCTGTCCTGCCGGAGTGCAGCGGGGTCGCTCATGTCCGCGACAAAGGCCGCGATATCGTCGCACATGTCGATGATGTCGGACAGGCGGCGGCCGGGATTGCTAGAAGGCATTCCGATAGTCCCGTTCCACCTCGGCGGCGAAGTCCGGACGGCGGCAGGGACGGGAGACGATGTCCACCTCGCGCCCCAGCACGTCCGCCAGATAGATGCGGATGCCGGAATACGCGAACAGCCCAATGCTTCTGCCGGGGTCGAGGTCCAGCGCCACGTCCACGTCCGAGTCCTCGGTCTCCTCGCCACGCGCCACCGAGCCGAACACGCCGGCATGCAGGACGCCGCGCGCCTTCAGCTCGTCCTGATGGGCGCGAAGTATCGCCAGGATGTCGTCCAGCCGTGCCATGCGCCTAATTATAGGCGCATGGCGGCCAATTCGCCACCCGCCCAAGCGACGCCTCAGTGTCCGAGCTTTTCCAGGGCGGCGAGGCAGGCGGCGCGCAGCGGGGGGAGGTCTTCCTGGACGACACCCCAGAGGACCACGACGCTCACTCCGTCGTATTCATGGCGCATCCGGTTGCCCATGCCCCGGATTTCAGCCCAGGGAGGGCCGGGGCACAGCAGGTCGATCTCGGGACCGAGCTTGCGGGCGGCCTCGCAAATGATCTCGACGCAGCGCTCGACGGCGCGGCGGGTCTGCCGGCGCTCCCGGAGATCCCGTGCGTTGGCGACGCCGACGACGAATTCCTCGATCTCCTCGATCATGTCGAGGATGTCCCGGAGCCGACGCCTCGGGTCCTCAGAAGGCATGCTTGTAGTCCCGCTCGATCTCGGCGCGCAGGCGGGCGCGCACGCTGGTCCGGTCGGCCATATCGACCTTCGTTCCCACCAACGATTCGAGATAGTCGCCCAGGGCGTTGTAGCGCAGCAGGCCCATGGGACGGTCGCAATCCAGGTCCAGCGCCACGTCCACGTCCGAGTCCTCGGTCTCCTCGCCGCGCGCCACCGAGCCGAACACGCCGGCGTGCAGGACGCCGCGCGCCTTCAGCTCGTCCTGATGGGCGCGAAGTATCGCCAGGATGTCGTCCAGCCGTGCCATGCCCTGGATTATAGGCGGGCGGCGGCGATTCCGCCACCCGCCCGGCAGCGGTTCAGCGCGGCACTTCCGCCTGTTCCTTCGACTTCAGGCCGGCCTGGACCTCTTCGGCCATGCGCATGTGTTCCTGCAGCTTGGGCAGGGTTTCGCTGGCATAGCCCTTCAGCTCGGCATTGGCGCCGCGCTCGGAATAGCGCTGGTAATCCCCGATGGCCTGGCGGTGGTCCTCGACCATGACGCTCATGAAGGCGCGGTCGAAGGCGGGCCCGGCGGTGCCCGACACCTTGTCGTAGGCGCGGCGCTTGTCCGGCGGCAGCTCGGCCGGCTCCTTCAGCCCGAGGCCGGTGGCGATGCCCGTCAGCTTCTGCTCGGCCTGGGTGTGATCCTGCACCATGCGGCTGGCGAAATCGCGCACCGCCGTGGTGTCGGCGCGCTCCTCGCCCAGCTTGCCCAGGCGCATCTCGGCCATGTTGCCGGCCATGGCGGTCTCGGCGAACTGGCGATCGGCGCGGTCGAGGGCGGGCGGGGCGGCGCTCGACTGGTCCTGGGCGGCGGCCGCCACGGGCAGGGCGGCGGCCAGAACGAGTCCGAACAGGGCGAAGGTGGGGCGCATGGGATGCCTCCTGGCTGGTGCGGGGTTCAACCCGAAGAACAGCCGGAGGCGCCGTTGGTTGCCTTTCAGGGCACGCCGCCGGCCAGCAGCAGCCAGGCGGGAAGGGTCGCCGCCGCCAGCAAGGTGCTGGCGGTGATGATCGCCGACATCAGCCGCGCATCGCCGCCCAGCTGGCGCGCCAGGACATAGGAATTGGGCGCCACCGGCAGGGCGGCGTAGGCCACCGTCACCGCCAGGGCGGTCCCCCGTACCCCCAGCAGCCAGGCGGCCACCCCCACCAGCAGCGGCAGCAGCGCCAGCTTGCCCAGGGTGGCGACCGCCACCGCCCGGCCGCTGCTGCGCAACGTGGACGGATCGAGGCCGGCGCCCACCGCCAGCAGGCCCATGGGCAGCGACGCCTGCCCCAGGATCTTGAGCAGCGGCCCGACCACCGGCGGCAGGCCGATGCCGCCCAGGTTGAGGCCGATGCCGAGCAGGCAGGCGATGATCAGCGGATTGGTCAGCACGGGCATCAGGCGGTCGCGCCAGCCGGGGCCGGCGCCTCCCACGGGGCGGCACCAATGCACCAGCCCCAGCACCGACACCAAATTGGCCAGCGGCACCACCACCGCCACGCAGATGGCGGTCAGCTTCAGGCCGGACGGTCCGAACAGGCCGGCGGCGGCGGCCAGGCCGACATAGGTGTTGGGGCGGAACAGGCCCTGGAACAGCGACGAGAAGCCGGGCGCATCGAGGTGCAGCGGCGCCCCGGCGGCGCGGCGGGCGAGCAGGGCGGCCAGCCCCGCCATGACCAGGAGGCCGCCGCCATGGACGGCGACCATTTCCGCCACCGGCTGCCCGGCCAGGGACGCCTCGGCCAGGCTGGACACCAGAAGGGACGGAAACAGGATGAAATAGGTCAGCTTCTCGGCCGGCAGCCAGAAGGCATCGGGCAGGAACCGGGCGGCGCGCAGTGCCCAGCCCAGGACGATCAGCAGGAAGATGGGCGCGAGAGCGCCGAGGATGGGACCCATGCGCCACTGTGTCGCCAAAGCGCCCAGAGCCGCAAGAGGTCAGGGTTCCGGTGCGGTATGGGGCAAGGGATAATGGCCGCGCGGCGGCAGCCAGCGATGCACGATCACCCCGGCCAGGACGATGGCGACGCTGCCGGCAAGGATGGGGAAGACCAGATACCACCAGCCGGGATGCAGGGCCAGCACCACCAGGGCGTCGGCCCCGGCGGGCGGATGGGTCACCCGCGCCACCGCCATGGCGGCGATGGCCAGCCCCACCCCCAGCGGCAGCGTCCACCATCCCGGCGGCAGCACTTCGGCCAGCACCAGGGCGATGGCGGTGGACAGCAGATGGCCGCCGATGACGTTGGCCGGCTGCGCCAGCGGGCTTTCGTGGACGCCGAAGACCAGCACCGCCGAGGCCGCCAGCGGCGCGATCAGCAGCAGGTTGCCGGCCGCCTCGGCCATGGCCGCGCACAGCGCGATGGCGATCAGGCCGCCGATCCCCGCCTTCACGGCGCACAGCCGGCACGGGGCGGGCTGGTGGCGTCGGACGAAACGCCGCATGGAACCTCCCTGCTATATGTATTCTGTTTACCTAATATCGGGCGGCCGCCGCAACATTGCTTTCGGTCAAGGGGGGAGGCTTGACGGCGGGGCCGCGATCGCGCAGGCTCGCGCGATGGATGAGGAAACCAGAACGCTTTCCCCGCAAGAGCGCCGTGACTGGCTGCGCCTGATCCGCAGCGAGAACGTCGGCCCGCGCACCTTCGCCCGCCTGCTCGAACGCTTCGGCTCGGCGGCGGCTGCGTTGCAGGCGCTGCCCGACCTGGCGCGGCGCGGCGGGCGGGCGCGTCCCATCAAGGTGTGCCCGGCCGACGTGGCGAGCGCCGAGCTGGAAGCGGCGGAGTCCCTGGGGGCGGTGGCGCTGGCCCGCTGCGAGCCGGGCTATCCGCGCTGGCTGGCGGCGGTGGAGGATTCCCCGCCCATCCTCTACGCCCGCGGCAATTCCTCGCTGCTGACCCGGCCCATGGTCGCCATGGTGGGGGCGCGCAACGCCTCGGCCAACGGCCGCGCCCTGGCGCGCAGGCTGGCCGCCGAGCTGGGCCGCGCCGGCCTGGTGGTGGCCTCGGGCCTGGCCCGCGGCATCGACGCCGCCGCCCACGAAGGGGGCCTGGCGACCGGCACGGTGGCGGCCATGGCCGGCGGCATCGACGTCATCTATCCGCCCGAAAACACCGGCCTTTATGACAAGGTGGTGGCCATGGGCTGCGCGGTCTCGGAGATGCCGCCCGGCACCCAGCCCCAGGCCAGCCACTTCCCGCGGCGCAACCGCATCGTCTCGGGCCTGTCGCTGGGGGTGGTGGTGGTCGAGGCCTCGCTGAAGTCGGGCTCGCTGATCACCGCCCGCCTGGCCGCCGAGCAGGGGCGCGAGGTGTTCGCGGTGCCCGGCCATCCCATGGACCCGCGCGCCTCGGGTCCCAACGACCTGATCCGCAACGGCGCCCAGCTGACCGAGACCGCCGGGGACGTGCTCGCCGTGCTGTCCGACCTGCTGCGCCGCCCGCTGGCCGAGGGGCGCAAGGACGGCTACCGCGCCGCCGCCGCGCCGCCCGACGAGTCCGAACTGGCCCGTGCCCGCGCCCAGGTGATGGATTGCCTGGGCCCGACTCCCGTCGCGGTTGACGTTCTCATCCGCGAGACTGCATTGTCACCGGCGGTGGTGTCCATGGTCCTGCTCGAACTGGAGCTGGCCGGACGCCTGGAGCGCCTGCCCGGCCAGAGCGTGGCGCTGCTGTCTTGACCAAGGGGGAACGATGGGCCTGTTTTCCGCCCCGGGGCCGCTGGAGCGCGCCCGCAAGCTCTACGCCCGCTTCAAGCCGATGCGGGCCAGCGGCCGCCTCGAGGCCGAACAGGACGGCGTCCGCCTGGAGGTGTTCGGCCGCGGCTGCGGCGGCGGCGCCAGCCTGGTGGTGCGCGAGGTCCGCGGCGACCAGGTGGCCTACGCCATGCTCGCCCTCCATGCCGATGACGGCATCGAGCAATCGTCGTTCGGCTCGGCCGCGGCGGCCCTCGACTTCGTCGAGAGCGTCGCCCGCCGATTGGGCCTGTAGGCCGGAACGGGCGGTGACGGTTGACTCCAATGGTCCGCAATGCCAATTGTCTGCGCCGTGACGCCCGGCATCGGCCAGTTCGCCGTTTCCGCGCGCCCCGTCTCCTCGGATAGGACCGTATGAAGGTCGTCGTCGTCGAATCGCCCGCCAAGGCCAAGACCATCAACAAGTACCTGGGAAGCGATTTCCATGTGCTGGCGTCCTACGGCCACATCCGCGACCTGCCGGCCAAGGACGGCAGCGTCCGGCCCGAGGACGGCTTCGCCATGGACTGGGAGACCGACGCCAAGTCGGACAAGCAGATCCGCGAGATCGTCGGCGCCCTGAAGGGGGCCGACAAGCTGTTCCTCGCCACCGACCCGGATCGCGAGGGCGAGGCCATCTCGTGGCACGTCCGCCAGGTGCTGGAAGCCAAGGGGGCGCTGAAGGGCAAGGACGTCAAGCGGGTGGTCTTCAACGAGATCACCAAGACCGCCGTGCTCGACGCCATGCGCAATCCGCGCGACATCCACCAGGACCTGGTCGATGCCTATCTGGCGCGCCGCGCGCTGGACTATCTGGTCGGCTTCACCCTGTCGCCGGTGCTGTGGCGCAAGCTGCCCGGCTCGCGTTCGGCCGGGCGGGTGCAGTCGGTGGCGCTGCGCCTGATCTGCGAGCGCGAGACCGAGATCGAGAGTTTCCGCACCCAGGAATACTGGTCGGTGCAGGCCGACTTCCTGACCCCCAAGGGGGCGATGATCACCGCCGCGCTGACCCAGCTGGACGGCAAGAAGCTGGACAAGTTCGCCCTGCCCGACGAGGCCGCGGCCATGTCGGCCAAGGCCCGCATCGAGGCGGCCAAGTTCTCGGTCGCCTCGGTCGAGCGCAAGAAGGCCAGGCGCAACCCCTACGCCCCGTTCACCACCTCGACCCTGCAGCAGGAAGCCAGCCGCAAGCTCCACATGTCGGCCAAGCACACCATGCAGCTGGCCCAGCGCCTGTACGAGGGCGTCGATATCGGCGGCGAGACGGTGGGTCTCATCACCTACATGCGAACCGACGGCGTGCAGATGGCGGCCGAGGCCATCGCCAGCGCCCGCGACCTGATCGGCCGCGACTACGGCAAGGATTACGTGCCGGGCTCGCCCCGCCTCTACAAGACCAAGGCCAAGAACGCCCAGGAAGCGCACGAGTGCATCCGCCCCACCGACATGTTCCGCCGCCCCGAGCAGGTGGCGCGCACCCTCGACCGCGACCAGCTGCGCCTCTACGACCTGATCTGGAAGCGCACCGTGGCCTCGCAGATGGCCGCCGCCGAACTGGACCAGGTGGCGGTGGACGTGGCCAGCGCGGCGCGCGACATCACGCTGCGGGCCACCGGCTCGGTGGTGGTGTTCGACGGCTTCCTCAAGGTCTACCGCGAGGACCGCGACGACGCCCCGGCGGCGGGCGGCGAGGATGACGATTCCGAGCGGCTGCTGCCCGACGTCGCCGAGAACGATCCCATGGCCCGCCAGGCGGTGCGCCCCGAGCAGCACTTCACCCAGCCGCCGCCCCGCTATTCCGAGGCCAGCCTGGTCAAGCGCATGGAAGAGCTGGGCATCGGCCGCCCCTCCACCTACGCCTCGATCCTGTCGGTGCTGCAGGAGCGCGACTACGTCAAGCTCGACCAGCGCCGCTTCATCCCCGAGGATCGCGGCCGCCTGGTCACCGCCTTCCTGGAAAGCTTCTTCAAGCGCTACGTGGAGTACAACTTCACCGCCGACCTGGAGAACCAGCTGGACGACATCTCCGGCGGGCGCATCGACTGGCGCAAGGTTCTGGAGGAATTCTGGCGCGAGTTCTCGGCCGCGGTGGACGACACCAAGGAATTGCGCGTCGCCAACGTCATCGAGGCGCTCGACCGCGACCTCGGGCCGCACTTCTTTCCCGAGGACGGCACCGGGCGCGATCCGCGCCTGTGCCCGGGCTGCAATTTCGGCCGGCTGTCGCTGAAGCTGGGCAAGTTCGGCGCCTTCATCGGCTGTTCCAACTATCCCGAATGCCGCTTCACCCGGCCGCTGGCGGTGGCCGGCGAGAACGGCGAGGCGGCGGCCGAGGCCGGCGAAGGCCCCAAGGAGCTGGGCGTCGATCCGGCCACCCGGGAGCCGATCACCCTGCGCAAGGGCCCCTACGGCTGGTACGTGCAGCAGGGCGAGGGCAAGAAGCCCAAGCGGGTGTCCCTCTACAAGGGCCTGGAGCCCGCCGGACTCAGCCTGGAGATCGCGCTGAAGCTGCTGGAACTGCCGCGCACACTGGGCAGCCATCCCGACACCGGCAAGCCCATCGCCGCCGGAATCGGGCGCTTCGGCCCCTATCTGCTGCATGACGGCGTCTACAAGTCGCTGACGCCCGGCGACAACGTGCTGGCCATCGGCATGAACCGGGCGGTCGAGCTGATCGCCCAGGGCAAGGGCGGCAAGGGCAAGGCGGCGGGGCCGCTGAAGACCCTGGGCGAGCTGGACGGCAAGCCGGTCACCGTCCATGCCGGGCGCTACGGCCCCTATGTCTCCTCGGACGGCGTGCACGCCACCCTGCCCAAGGGCGGCAGCCCCGACACCGTCACCCTGGACGAGGCGGTGGCGCTGATCCGCGCCAAGGCCGCCCGCTCGCCGGCCAAGCCGGCCAAGGCCCCGCGCAAGGCGGCGGCGCCCAAGGCCAAGGCCCCCGCCAAGGCCAAGCCCGAGGCCGAGGCCAAGCCGAAGCGGGCGCCGGCGAAGAAGAAGCCGGCCGCCGCCAAGGCGAAGCAGGCGAAGGGCTGAGGGCGGGCGGCTACGAGCGCGCCAGCGCCGGCTCGGCCTCCTCCTTCATGTAGTGGCGCTCCTTCACCGGGCCGACCAGCAGGTTGGCGGTCAGACCCACCAGCAGCAGCCCGGCCATGGCGTACATGGTGGTGTTGTAGAGGCTGGGGGTGGGATCGACGGTGCCCGCCGGGGCGAGCTCCATCAGCTTGCCGATGGTCACCGAATTGGCGGCGATGAGCTGATCGAGGTTGAGCACGTCGGTGCCGAACGCCGCCTGGAAGCGGGCGGGCTCGACCTTGGCCGCCAGATCGTGCAGGGCGGTATTGCGCGACGCCTCGCGCAGGCTGGTGATGGCCAGCGGCCCCAGCACGCCGGCGATGCTCCAGGCGGTCAGCAGGCGGCCATGGATGCCGCCGACATATTTGGTGCCGAAGATGTCGGCCAGGTAGGCGGGGATGGTGGCGAAGCCGCCGCCGTACATGGTGAAGATCAGCATGGTGGCGCCGTAGAACATCACCAGCCACATCACCGCCGGGTGGGCGCTGACCTGCTGGGCGGCGAAGGGGATCGACAGGTACAGCAGGGTGCCGAAGGCGAAGAACACGAAATAGGTGTTCTTGCGCCCGATGTAGTCGGACGCGCTGGCCCACAGGAAGCGGCCGGTCATGTTGAACACGCTGATCATCAGCACGTAGGTGGCGGCGAAGCCGCCGTTGACGATGGCCGGCAGGCTGCTGCCGAAGATCTCGGCCATCATGGTCTTGGCGACGCCGATGACGCCGATGCCGGCGGTGACGTTGGTGCACAGGATCACCCACAGCAGATAGAATTGCGGGGTCCTCAGCGCCTCGTCGATATGGACGTGGCGGGTGGTGATCATCGCCTGCCGGCCCGCCTCGGCCGGCGGGGTCCAGCCCTTGGGACTCCAGCCGGCGGCGGGGACGCGGAACGAGAAGGCGGCGATCAGCATCACCACCAGATAGACCGCTCCCAGCAGGAAGAAGGTCTCGGCGGCGCCGGTCGAGCCGGTGCCGACCACATAGGCGCCCTCGGCGCCGGGGATCGGCAGGGCGGCGGCCTCCTTGGCCGAGATCACCACCACCTCCTTCATCACGCCGCCGATTTCGACGAAGCGCTTGCCGGCCTCGGTGACGATCCTCAGGCCGCTCGCGCCGCCGAGATATTCGGGCGCCTGGTAGAACGACTTCAGCAGGAATTCCTTCAAGGGGGCGCCGATCATCGCGCCGCCGCCGAAGCCCATGATGGCCATGCCGGTGGCCATGCCGCGGCGGTCGGGATACCAGCGGATCAGGGTGCTGACCGGCGACACGTAGCCCAGCCCCAGGCCGCAGCCGCCCAGCACGCCGTAGCCCAGATACAGCAGCCACAGCTGGTGGATGAGGATGCCGAGCCCGCCGATCATGAAGCCGCCGCCCCAGCACAGGGCGGCGACGGTGCCGACCATGCGCGGCCCCACCTCCTCCAGCCACTTGCCGGCGAAGGCCGCCGACAGGCCGAGGAAGGCGATGGCGACCGAGAAGATCCACACCACCGACGACAGCGACCAGTCGTCGGCGGCGCTGCCGACCACGCCCAGCGCCTTGGTCAGCGACGGGTTGAAGATGCTCCAGGCATAGACCGAGCCGATGCACAGGTGGATGCCCAGCGATGCCGGCGGCACCCGCCAGCGGTTGAAGCCCGGCGGGGCGACGATTTGGTCCTTCCTCAGGCGCGCGAACATTCCTGGCCTCCCTCGACCACGATGACGATGGCTGGCCGGTGTTGTCGCCGCCCCGGCTTTCCCCGGGCGGGATCATAGGAAGATCGAGGGAGACGGGCGCGAGAAAGTATTATGACCGGAGACGGCGGCGGCCGGGAAATGCCTTCCTCAGGCGCTCCGCGCCACGGGGGGCGCGCTGCCGACCACCCGCACCACCGATTTGGCCAGCATCGCCAGTCGCTCCAGTTCGCCGAAGGCGACCGATTCCACGGAATGATCGACGCGGCGCGCCATGTCCAGCAGATCGGCCACGGTGGCCAGGTGCGGCTCCAGCGGCGTCGCCTTCATCCGCTTGGTCATGTCCTCGGCCACCACCACCAGCTTGTTGGTGTAGGGCATCAACGCCTGCGGGTTGGTCACCACGCCGTCGCGCACGCTGGCGTGGACATGGTTGACCAGCCAGTCCAGCTGCGCCGCGTGGCGCTCGATCTTCAGGCGGTTGAGGGCGGTTCCGGCCTCGCGCACCAGGCGATCCAGCCGGGTGCCGTCGATTCCGGATTCCGCGCGCACCTTCAGCGGATTGGGCGGCTCCAGCATGGGGGCCGGCGGGCCATCGCCGGCGCGTCCCTTCAAGCGGCGGTCGGGGCCGGTATAGTCGTGGGTGACCACGAACGGCTTGCGCATGCGGGTCAGCTTCTCGATTCGCTGCATCAGTTGCTCGGGCGCCACCGGCGTCACCAGCAGGTCGTCGCTGCCGGCGTTGATGGCGCGCCTGACGTAGTCGGGGTCGGCGCTGGCCAGCATCGAGATCACCACCACGAACGGATTGCCGCCCAGGCGCTGGTTGCGCATCTCGCTGATCAGGTAGCCGACGTCGTTGCCCTCCAGCTGGGTCGACGCGATGAGCAGGTCGAGCGAATCCTGCTCGATCAGCTCGTGCAGCTTGACGAAGCTGGCGGTGTCGGTGATCGCCCGGAACCCCATGGGAAACAGCGCGGCGCGAAGGCCGGTGCGGATCATCGGGCTGGGGTCGGCGATGACCAGGCGGACTTTGTCAAATGATGGAGGCACGACCTTTTCCCGCTATCCCCGGAAGCTCCCCAACAGCTTCCGCCAGACCTCTGACCGTTGGTCCGGGTCCCCGCTCCCCTACGCACAGAGATACCATTTCGGCATAATGGAATCATCTGTCGATTCGTATAAGACACCCCTTCCAGTCACCCATGGCCGCTTGCGGGGGCGGCGGGGTCGCCATATAGTTCGGCCATCATGACCGACCCGCGCTTTCCGCACCGCCATCTTCTCGGCATCCAGGGCCTGGGACCGCAGGAGATCAGCACCATCCTCGACCTGGCCGACGGCTACGTCGACCAGAACCGGGGCGTCGACAAGCGCAAGAACCTGCTGCGCGGGCGCACGGTGGTCAACCTGTTCTTCGAGAACTCGACCCGCACCCGCACCAGTTTCGAACTGGCCGGCAAGCGCCTGGGCGCCGACGTCATCAACATGCAGACCTCGGCCAGTTCGGTCACCAAGGGCGAGACCCTGATCGACACCGCCATGACGCTGAACGCCATGCACCTGGACGTGCTGGTGGTGCGCCACCCCGATTCGGGGGCGGTCAAGCTGCTGTCGGAGAAGGTCAACTGCGCCGTCATCAACGGCGGCGACGGCAGCCACGAGCACCCCACCCAGGCGCTGCTCGACGCGCTGACCATCCGCCGCCGCAAGGGCCGGCTGTCGGGGCTGAAGGTCGCCATCTGCGGCGACGTGCTGCACAGCCGGGTGGCGCGTTCCAACATCTACCTGCTCAACGCCATGGGCGCCGAAATCCGCCTGATCGGGCCGCGCACCCTGATCCCGGCCCAGGTCGAGCGCATGGGCGTCGAGGTCTTCCACGACATGCGCCGGGGCCTGGACGATGTGGACGTGGTGATGATGCTGCGCATCCAGAACGAACGCATGAAGGGCAACTTCATCCCCTCGATCCGCGAATACTTCCACTTCTTCGGCCTCGACCGCGAGAAGCTGGCGATGGCCAAGCCCGACGCGGTGATCATGCATCCCGGCCCGATGAACCGCGGCGTCGAGATCGATTCCGACGTCGCCGACGACGTCGAGCGCTCGCTCATCCGCGAGCAGGTGGAGATGGGGGTGGCGGTGCGCATGGCCTGCCTCGACCTGCTCACCCGCAGTCTGCCCAATTCCGACGGGAGCCTGGTCTGATGCCGCCCCGCGCCCAATCCGGCCTGGTCGCCTACGTCAACGCCCGCCTGCTCGATCCGGCCACCGGCCTGGACGGCGCGGGAGCGCTGCTGACCAACGGCGAGATGATCGCCGATGTCGGCCCCGGCCTGTTCCGCGGCGGCGTGCCCGCCGGCATCGAGGTGGTCGATTGCGCCGGCCTGTGCCTGGCCCCCGGCCTGGTCGATATGCGGGTGCAGCTGCGCGAGCCGGGCGAGGAGCACAAGGAGACCCTGCGCTCGGCCGGCGAGGCGGCGGTGGCCGGCGGGGTGACCTCGATGGTCTGCCTGCCCAACACCGATCCGGTGATCGACGAGGTGGCGACGGTGGAGTTCGTCGCCCGCCGGGCCCGCAAGATCGGCCTGGCCAAGGTCTATCCCTATGCCGCCGCCACCAAGAAGCTGGAGGGCAAGGAGCTGTCCGAGATGGGCTTCCTGGCCGAGGCCGGGGCGCTGGGCTTCACCGACGGCACCAGGGCCATCCGCAATGCCCAGGTGATGCGCCGCGCCCTCTCCTATGCCGCCACCTTCGGCGCGCTGATCGTGCAGCACCCCGAGGAGCCCAGCCTGGCCGAGGGCGGCGCCATGAACGCCGGCGAGCTGGCCACCCGCATGGGCCTGTCCGGCATCCCGCCGGCCGCCGAGGCGATCATGCTGGAGCGCGACATGCGGCTGGTCGAGATGACCGGCGGGCGCTATCACGCCGCCCACGTCTCCACCGCCGAGGGCGTCGAGATCGTGCGCAAGGCCAAGGCCCGCGGCCTGCCGGTCAGCTGCGACACGGCGCCGCCCTATTTCGCGCTCAACGAGCTGGCGGTGGGCGACTACCGCACCTTCGCCAAGCTGTCGCCGCCGCTGCGGACCGAAGCCGACCGCCAGGCGGTGGTGCGGGGGCTGGTGGACGGCACCATCGACGCGGTCGCCTCGGACCATGCGCCGCAGGACGCCGATTCCAAGCGCCAGCCCTTCGCCCAGGCGGAATTCGGCGGCGTCGGCCTGGAAACCCTGCTGGCGGTGACGCTGGAGCTGCACCACAACGCCCATCTCGGCCTGCTCGAGGCGCTGAAGCTGGTCACCTGCGCCCCGGCCGACATCCTGGGCCTCGCCGCCGGACGGCTCAAGGTCGGGCAGGCCGCCGACCTGGTGCTGTTCGACCCGGCCCGCGGCTGGCAGGTCAAGCCCGACCAGTTCCGCTCCAAGTCCAAGAACTCCCCCTTCGACGAGCGCCCGGTCCAGGGCCAGGTGATGCGCACCGTGGTCGATGGCCGCACGGTGTATGACCGTGGTTGACCCCACCGTCATCCCCCTCCCCCCTTGCGGGGGAGGGTCGGGGTGGGGGGGGAACCGCGTCAGACGTGGTCGTTCGCGACTCCACCCCACCCCCAGCCCCTCCCCATCGAGGGGAGGGGAGTAAAGCCATGACCGCCCTCCTCCTCGCCGCCCTCGGCGGCTATCTGCTGGGCTCGGTTCCGTTCGGCCTGGTGCTGACCCGCGCCGCCGGGCTGGGCGACATCCGCGCCATCGGCTCGGGCAATATCGGCGCCACCAACGTGCTGCGCACCGGGCGCAAGGGCCTGGCCCTGGCGACCCTGCTGCTGGATGGCGGCAAGGGGGCGGCGGCGGCGTTGTCGGCACTGGTCCTCGCCGGCGAGCAGGCCATGCTGGTGGCCGGCCTGGCCGCCGTGCTCGGACACAATTTCCCGGTCTGGCTGAAGTTCAAGGGCGGCAAGGGGGTGGCGACCACGCTCGGCACCCTGTTCGCCTGCGCCTGGCCGGTGGGCCTGGCGGCGGTGGCGACCTGGCTGGTGACGGCCGCAATCTTCCGCATCTCGTCGCTGTCGGCGCTGACCGCCCTGGCGCTGTCCCCGGCCTTCGCCTGGGTCCTCGCCGGTCCCGAGACGGCCGCCATGGCCGCCGGCCTGGCCGCCCTCGGCTTCATCCGCCACGAGGCCAACATCCGCCGCCTGCTGAAGGGCGAGGAGCCGCGGATCGGCAAGGGCAAGAAATTACCGGGCGATTCTTCCGCCCAGCCATAGCAGCGGCGCCCCGGCCAGCACCACCGCCGCCGCCATGCCCAGCGCCGCCGGCCAGCCGCCCCAATCGGCCAGCGCCGCCGCCAGCAGCGGGCCGATGATCTGGCCGATGCCGAATACCGCGGTCAGCAGCGCCATGGCCCGGGCCGGTGCCGCCGGGGTGATGGCGCGGCCCAGGGCCAGCGCCATGCCGACGATGCCGAGGAAGGTGGCGCCGTAGCACACCGCCCCGGCCAGCACCGCGGCGGGATGGGACGACAAAGCCGGCAGCGCCATGCCCGCCGCCTGGACCAGATGGGCGGCGATCAGCGCCGGCACATAGCCCTTGCGCTCGGCCAGCCACGACCACGCCAGCGCCGACGGCACCGCCGCCAGGCCCACCATCACCCAGGACAGGTTGCCCAGATGGGCGATGGTCGGACTCTGCTTGACCACCGCCACCAGGAACGTGCCGGTGACGATGTAGCCCAGGCCTTCGCAGAAATACGCGGCGGCCAGCATTCCCAACGGATAGGCCACCGCCGGCGGCGGCGCGGCGGCGGTGCCGGGCTTGGGGTGGGCGTCGCGCAAAGCGGGCCAGGACAGCAGCGCCAGGGTGGCGGCGATGGCCGTCGCGGCAAGCCAGCCGGCGCCCGAGCCGGCGGCCTCGCCGATCCAGGCGATGGGGCCGCCGGCGACCACGATGCCGGCCCCGACGCCGCCGAAATGCAGCCCGGCCAGGCGGGCGTGGCCCAGCTCGGCGAGCCGCGGCACCACCAGCGCCGAGGCCAGCACGAACACCCAGGCCGAGGCGATGCCGGCCGCCAGCCGCAGCCCGTTCCACGCCGCCATGGACGGGGTCGCCGCCATGCCGGCCATGGTCGCCAGCAGCACCATCAGGCCCAGCGCCAGCAGCCGGTGGCGGGCCAGGTCGGTGCGCACCCACCCCGCCCACACGGCGCCGATCAGGTAGCCCAGATTGTTGGCGGCGGCCAGCACTCCGGCGGCCTGGGTGTCGAAGCCGGCCTCGGCCTGCATCAGCGGCAGCAGCGGGGTGAAGGCGAAGCGGCCCAGGCCCAGCGACACGGCGCAGGCCAGCATGCCGCCCATCAGCGCGCGGGCCGTCGCTCCCATTCCAAAGCCTCCGGTCTGACCACCGGTTTCAGCATGCCGGCCGCCTAAGCCGGGCGCCACCTGGAATTTTCCCGGGTCGGGGCGATGGATGTGCGTATGCTGTGCGGCTATCCCGAAAACCATACTTGAGGATTAATTCCAAAGTTGCGAAAATGTGAAGATGCGAGATCCATCCGGTCCACCCATCCACCTGCTGGTTGTCGAGGACAATCCCGGTGACGCGCGCTTGGTTCAACTGCAACTGGCCGATGCCGGACCGTTCGAGGTGTCGTGCCGGGGCAGCCTGGCCGAGGCGCGGGCGTGGCTGGCCGATCACTCGGCCGACGCGGTGCTGCTGGATCTCTCGCTGCCCGACAGCAGCGGCCTGCCCACCATCGATGCCATGCGCGACATCGCGCCGGATCTGCCGATCATCGTCTTCACCGGTCTGGACAGCGAGGACGTCGGCATGGCCGCGGTCAAGCGCGGCTGCCAGGACTATCTGGTCAAGGGGCACGGCGACGGCCACCTGATCGCCCGCAGCGTCGCCTATTCCATCGAGCGCAAGTCCATCGAGCGCGAACGTCAGGCCGCCGCCGACCAGCTGAAGCGGGTGTTGCTGCAGACCGTGCGCACCGTTTCGCTGGCCCTCGAGATGCGCGACCCCTATACCGCCGGCCACCAGAAGCGGGTGGCCCAGCTGGCGGTGGCCATCGGCGAGCACATGGGCCTGGCGCAGTCGGTGGTCGAAGGCCTGCACACCGGGGCGCTGATCCACGACCTGGGCAAGATCAACGTGCCGGCCGAATTCCTCTCACGCCCCGGCAAGCTGACCGCCGCCGCCTTCGACGTGGTCCGCTCCCACGCCCGGGTCGGCGCCGAGATCGTCGCCGGCATCGAGTTCCCGTGGCCGGTCGCCGACATGATCCGCCAGCACCACGAACGCCTGAACGGCACCGGCTATCCCGACGGGCTGACCGGCGACCAGATCATCATCGAGGCCCGCATCCTGGCGGTGGCCGACGTGGTCGAGGCCATCAGCAGCCACCGCCCCTATCGCCCCTCGCTGGGCATCGAGGCGGCCATGCGCGAAATCCGCGACCATTCCGGCAGCAAGTACGACCCCGACGTGGTCGCCGCCTGCAACGAGGTCATCCGCGCCAACGGCAGCCAGATCTTCCACGACGACACCGACCTGCCCGCCGTCTGGCTGTAATCGGGTAGCCCTGTCTAACAGGCTGCGGAAAAAATCCCGATTTAATCCCGTCATTCCCGCGAGGGCGGGAATCCATGCCTCGGCACACAATATGGTGCGGTCAGTTCTCGGCATTGCCCCAGCATGGACCCCCGCCGTCGCGGGGGTGACGGAGTAGAGGAGGGCAAGCAGAGTCTTACCGCAGCCTGCTAAATTGGCGCCCGCTCTGCGCTGGCGTGCGCCAGCCCGTCCCACAGCGCCAGGACGGCCACCGCCACCCCGACCAGCACGTGGTTCCACAGCGGCGCCACCGAGGCCTCGCCGGTGCCGACGAAGCCGATCACCCACGGCGACACCAGCAGCCACAGCCCGAACACGGCGTTCAGCCATTCCTCCCACTGGGCGTAGCTGATCAGCGCCGCGGTGGCCACCGCGGCGACCGCGATGCCCAGGATCCAGGAATTGGTGGCGGCCCCGGCGAGGCCGGTATAGCCCAGCACCCAGGGCGAAACGAACAGCCAGAGGCCAAGGGCCAGATTGACCCAGTCCTGCCAGAAGGTGGTGTTTGCGCGGGGTCCGATGGGCATGGCGGTTTCTCCGGGCTGTTGCTGCGGTGCACTGCTCCGGCCCGCCATTTGGGCGCCTGCGGGTGGGGGCTCAATCCTCCCTGTGGGGCATGCGCTTCGGTGGCGGTTGGTTAAGAATCCCTTTATTACAGGTACTTCTTGACGGACTCTCGCATTTGACTCAAATTGGCTCCCCATGTCCCTGCCGCTCGACACCATTCTTGAGGGCGACTGCATCGCCCGCCTGGAGGCCCTGCCGCCGAAATCGGTGGACCTGGTCTTCGCCGACCCGCCCTACAACCTGCAACTGGGGGGCGAGCTGCTGCGCCCCAACAACAGCCGGGTCGACGGCGTCGACGACGATTGGGACCGATTCGGCAGCTTCGCCGATTACGACGAATTCACCCGCCGCTGGCTGGCCGCCGCCCGCCGCGCGCTGAAGGACGACGGCGCCTTGTGGGTGATCGGCAGCTACCACAACATCTTCCGGGTCGGCGCCATCCTGCAGGACCTGGGCTACTGGATGCTCAACGACATCGTGTGGCGCAAGACCAACCCGATGCCCAACTTCCGCGGCACCCGCTTCACCAACGCCCACGAGACCTTGATCTGGTGCGCCAAGTCGGCGGAAAGCCGCTACACCTTCAACTACGACGCCATGAAGGCGCTGAACGACGATTTGCAGATGCGGTCGGACTGGTCGATCCCGCTGTGCACCGGGTCCGAGCGGCTGAAGGCCGAGGGCGCCAAGGTGCATCCCACCCAGAAGCCCGAGATGCTGCTCTACCGGGTGCTGATGGCCACCACCAAGCCGGGCGACGTGGTGCTGGACCCGTTCTTCGGCACCGGCACCACCGGCGCCGTGGCGAAGAAGCTGAGGCGCCACTTCATCGGCATCGAGCGCGACCCCGGCTACCTCGCCGCCGCCAGGGAGCGCATCGCCAAGGTCCGCCCGGTGTCCGAGCTTTCCCTGCTCGCCACCCCGTCCAAGCGATCCGAGCCCCGCATCCCCTTCGGCACGGTGGTCGAGCGCGGCCTGCTGGAGCCGGGAACGGTGCTGTACGGCGACAAGAAGGACAAGTGGACGGCCAAGGTGCGCGCCGACGGTACCCTGATCAGCGCCGACCACCGGGGCTCGATCCACAAGGTCGGCGCCCTGGTGCAGAACGCCCCCGCCTGCAACGGCTGGACCTTCTGGCACCTCAAGCAGGGCGACGACTACGTCGCCATCGACGTGCTGCGGCAGAAGATCCGGGCCGAACTGCATTAGCGTCCCCCACAACCGCCAAATCGCGCGGCGCGAACTCGCACGGCGCGACCGCGCATGCGGCGTCCTACCGCGTCGGCGGCAGGGTGGATCGGGCGGATGTCTCCACTTGCACCACAGGCAAGCGAAACGGAGGATGCCATGTTCCTGTGGATTCCCATTCTGGCCATCATCGTGGGCGCCGGTATCGTCACGGTCGACAGCACCATGGACCATCCGCCGCCGCAGCAGGCGCAGCAGCAGGAGGAGAACCAGGCACCGGCGCACTGAATCTGTAGATGGTGCGGACGGGGGGACTCGAACCCCCACTTCCGAGGAAAACGGATTTTAAGTCCGCTGCGTCTACCGGTTTCGCCACGTCCGCGCGGCGCCTGTTATAGCGCAGGCGCTGGCGCGAACAAAGGATCAGGCGGCTTCCCTGCCGGCGTGGCGGATGCCGACGAGGTGGAATTAATCGTGCGGATGGTCTCGGCGATGGTGGCGATGGCGTCCGAGGCCCGCGGCGCCGGAATCCTCATGCCTAGACCATGTTCCGTTCAAACGGAACATGGTCTGATTGTTTAGCCCTCGCCGGGCGGGCGCGTTCCGCGCCCTTGGCCGCGGCCCCTTGGGCCGCGGGCATGTTCCGTTTGAACGGAACACGCCCTAGTCCTCCCCCGGCATTGCCCGTGGGGGACATCTTGGCATGTGCTCAACTAGCGGACTATGACGATGCCACACCGAAAAGTGCTGGAGAACCCGGCGGGCAACTCAACCATAGGGTAAGACCCGGGATCAGCCCTTCTTCCGCTTCAGTGCCGCCTCGAGCGCATCGCACACCGTGGTCAGCACCTTGACGCGGGCGAACGGCTTGGAATTGGCTTCGACCAGGGTCCACGGGGCGATGCGGGTCGAGGTCTGCTCGACCATGTCGTTGACCGCCGATTCGTAGACGTCCCACTTCTCGCGGTTGCGCCAGTCCTCGTCGGTCAGCTTCCACTTCTTGTATTCGATCTCGCCGCGCTGGGTGAAGCGGGCCAGCTGCTCCTCCGAGGTGATGTGCAGCCAGAACTTGCACAGCACGTGGCCGGCCTCGACGATCTGCTCCTCGAAATCGTTGATCTCGCCGTAGGCGCGGCGCCAGGCTTCCTCGGAGCAGAAGCCCTCGACCCGTTCCACCAGCACCCGGCCGTACCACGAGCGGTCGAAGATGGTGACGCGGCCGGCCCGCGACAGATGGCGCCAGAACCGCCACATGTAGTGCTGGGCCCGCTCCTCCTCGGTGGGGGCGGCGATGGGGATGACCTGATAGTCGCGCGCGTTGATGGCGTTGGTCAGGCGGCGGATGGTGCCGCCCTTGCCGGCGGCGTCCCAGCCCTCGAACATCAGCACGGTGGAGACCCCGGCCTCCTTGGCGCGGTGATGCAGCTGGGCCAGACGGCCGCGCTGCTCCTGCAGGCGTCGGTTGTAGTCGGCCCCCTCCAGCGTCTGGGTCATGTCCAGCGAGGACAGGATCGAGGGCTGGCCGGTCAGCGGCTTCGGCTTGGCCGCCTTGGCCTTGCCCGGCTTCTTCATCTCCGCCGCCACCTTCTTGGCCACCTCGCGCGCCTCCAGGTGGCGCAGGATGGCCTCCTTCACCGTGTTCAGCACCACGGTGTAGCGGTAGCGGGCGTCGGCGCCCTCGACGATGTGCCACATGGCGTGGCTTTTCGAGGTGTGCATGATGAGGCGCTCGGCGGCGCCGGCGAACTTGTTGTAGAGCTTCCAGTGCTTCCAGTCGGTTTCGGTCACCTGCCACGCGGTGAGCGGGTCTTCCTCGAGCTTCTTCAGGCGCTTCTTCTGCGCCTTCTCCGACAGGTGCATCCAGAACTTGAGGATCAGCGCGCCTTCGTCGGCCAAGGTCTTCTCGAAGCGGACCACCCGTTCCAGTTGCTCGTCCATCTCGGCCACCGAGATGCGGCCATAGACCCGGTCGACCAGCGGCGGATGGTACCACGACGACAGGAACAGGCCGATCTTGCCCTTGGCCGGCAGGTCGCGCCAATACCGCCAATATCCGGGGCGCTCGCGCTCCTCCTCTGACGGTCGGCCATAGGCGCGGGTGTCGATCCAGCGCGGGTCCATCCATTCGTTCAGCAGATTGACGGTCTCGTTCTTGCCGGCCCCGTCGACCCCGGCGAACACGATGATGACGGGAAAGTCGGCGGAGCGCAGACGCTGCTGCAGATCCAGCAGTTCCGTCCGCAGCGTCATCGCCATGGCGTCGAAATCATCGCGGCTGACCTTGCGGCCCAGTTCGGCGGCCTCGAACATGACGTCCCCCCTTTGCTTCCGTCATGGAATTGACCCGAACAGGCTATGCCTGTCCGGCCAAGACGACAAGGAGGTTTCAGCCGGCGAGATACTGCACCGTGACCGCCAGTATTGCGCACAGGCTCAGGCAGAACAGGATGGTCAGGAGCAGCTTGGGGCCTTCGGACATGGTCACTTCCAGATCGGCCGGCCGGCGCCGGGCAGGCCGTATTCGGACCAGCGCCGCGTCACCTGCTCGACCATGTCGTCGGCCATGCGGATCTTGGTGCCCCACTCCCGCTTGGTCTCGGGCGGCCACTTGTTGGTGGCGTCCAGGCCGAGTTTGCCGCCCAGGCCGCTTTCCGGGCTGGCGAAGTCCAGGTAGTCGATGGGGGTGCCCTCGACCACGGTGATGTCGCGGGCCGGGTCCATGCGGGTGGAGATGGCCCACATGACGTCCTTCCAGTCGCGGCAGTCGATGTCGTCGTCCACCACGATGACGAACTTGGTGTACATGAACTGCTTGAGGAAGCTCCAGATGCCGAACATCACCCGCTTGGCGTGGCCGGGATAGCTCTTTTTGATGCTCACCACCGCGATGCGGTAGGAACAGCCCTCGGGCGGCAGCCAGAAATCGACGATCTCGGGGAATTGCTGGGTCAGCAGCGGGATGAACACCTCGTTCAGCGCCTCGCCCAGCACCGATGGCTCGTCCGGCGGGCGGCCAGTGAAGGTGGAGAGGTAGACCGGGTCGCGGCGCATGGTGACGGCCGACACGCGGAAGACCGGGAAGTCCTCGACGTTGTTGTAATAGCCGGTGTGGTCGCCGTAGGGGCCTTCCGGTCCGGTCTCGTCGGGCATGACGTGGCCCTCGAGCACGATCTCGGCCTCGGCCGGCACCTTCAGCGGCACCGTCCGGCACTCGGCCAGCTCCACCTTGGCGCCGCGCAGCAGGCCGGCGAACTGGTATTCCGACAGGGTCTCGGGCACCGGCGTCACCGCCGCGATGATGGTGGCGGGATCGGCGCCGATGACCACCGCCGCCGGCATCGGCCCCCTGCCCTCGGCCACCCAGCGGCGGAACTGCTGGGCGCCGCCGCGGTGCTTCAGCCAGCGCATCAGGGTGGTGTTCCGGCCCGTCACCTGCATGCGGTAGATGCCCAGGTTGAAGGCGTCGCGCTTGTCGCCGTCGGGATTGGGTCCTTGCGTCACCACCAGCGGCCAGGTGATCAGCGGCGCCGGCTCGCCCGGCCAGCAGCCCTGGATCGGCAGCATGGAGAGATCGACGTCGTCACCCTGGTAGATCACCTGCTGGCACGGGGCGGAGCCGACGGTCTTCGGCTTCATGGCCATCACGGTCCTGACCAGCGGCAGCATGCCCATGGCCTCGCGCAGGCCGCCGGGCGGCTCGGGCTGCTTGAGGAAGGCCAGGGTCTCGCCGACCTCGCGCAGCTGCCCGGGCTCGCGGCCCATGCCCCAGGCCACCCGCTCGACGGTGCCGAACAGGTTGACCAGCACCGGCATGGGGTATTTCGAGCCGTCCGACTTGCGCACATCCTCGAACAGCACCGCCGGTCCCCGCTCGGCCAGCAGGCGGGTCTGGATTTCGGTCATCTCCAGGTGCGGCGACACCGGCGCAGGCACGCGCACCAGCCGGCCGGCGGCCTCAAGCCGTTGCATGAACTCGCGCAGGGAAGAATAGGCCACGGCGTCCTCCGTCATTGCCCCCAGGGAAGCCCAAGCGGCATCGGGCGTCAACCCTACGCCACACTGAGGCTTGGAGCGCGGTCGTTTTGGCGCTAGGCTGAAACGCACATCAGGGGGTCGGACCGAGGGAACCGCGCACATGGCCGCCGCGTCACAGGAGCAGCGTTACCGCACGCTCATCGAACTGGGCATCGCCCTGTCCGCCGAGCGCAACCACAACCGGCTGATGGAGAAGATCCTGCTGGGCGCCAAGTCCATGGCCAACGCCGATGGCGGCACCCTCTATCTGGTCACCGAGAACAAGGATGGTCTCCGGTTCGAGATCATGCTGAACGACACCCTGGACGTCGCCATGGGTGGAACCACCGGCAAGGCCATTCCGTTCCCGCCGCTGAAGCTCCACGACGAGCAGGGCAATCCCAACCACAAGAACGTGTCGAGCTACTGCGCCCTGTCGGGCAGCACGGTGAACATCGCCGACGCCTACGACGTGGACAAGTTCGACTTCTCCGGCACCAAGGCCTTCGACGCCAAGACCGGCTACCGCTCGAAATCGTTCCTGACGGTGCCGTTGAAGAACTACGAGAACGAGGTGATCGGCGTCCTGCAGCTGATCAACGCCCGCGACCGCAAGAACAACGTGGTCGCCTTCGGCAACGACATCACCCCGCTGATCGAGGCCCTGACCAGCCAGGCCGCGGTGGCGCTGGACAACCAGCGCCTGATCGAGGCCCAGAAGCACCTGTTCAAGAGCTTCATCCAGGTCATCGCCGGATCGATCGACGCCAAGAGCCCCTATACCGGCGGCCACTGCAACCGTGTCCCGGAGCTCACCTTCATGCTGGCCAAGGCGGCCTGCGAGCAGGCCGAGGGACCCTACGCCGATTTCGACCTCACCGAGGACGAGTGGTACGAGCTGGAGGTCGCCGCCGGCCTGCACGATTGCGGCAAGGTGACGACGCCCGAATACATCGTCGACAAGGCGACCAAGCTCGAGACCATCTACAACCGCATCCACGAGGTGCGCATGCGCTTCGAGGTGCTGAAGCGCGACGCGGTGATCGAGTACCTGGAGGGCGTGGTCGCCGGCGACGAGCCCGAGGAAACGCTGAAGACCCGCATGGAGGAGCGCCTGACCAGGCTCGACGACGACTTCGCCTTCGTCGCCGAGTGCAACGTCGGCGGCGAGTTCATGGCCCCCGAGCGGGTCGAGCGTCTGAAGACCATCGCCGAGACCACCTGGGTGCGCACCCTGGACGACACCCTGGGGCTGTCCCTGGACGAGATGCGGCGGCGCACCGGCGACGAGCCCAAGCCGCCGGTGGTCGAAAAGCTGCTGTCCGACAAGGCCTGGCACGTCGTCCCGCACGAAGTGGCCTTCGACCTCTCCCGCTACGACGAGGAGGGCTTCAGCATGCGGCCCTGCGCCCAGAAGTACAATCTGGGCGAGATGTACAACCTGGCCATCGGCCGCGGCACCCTGACCGCCGAGGACCGCTTCAAGATCAACGAGCACATCACCCAGACCATCCTGATGCTGAAGGCCCTGCCCTTCCCCAAGAACCTGGCCCGGGTGCCGGAATGGGCCGGCGGCCACCACGAGAAGATGGACGGCACCGGCTATCCCAAGGGCCTGAAGCGCGACGACATGAGCCTGCCGGCCCGGATGATGGCCATCGCCGACATCTTCGAGGCGCTGACCGCCGCCGACCGCCCCTACAAGAAGCCCAAGACCCTGTCGGAATCCCTCAAGATCATGTCGTTCATGGTCAAGGACGCCCACATCGACCCCGAACTGTGGCTGCTGTTCCTGCGTTCGGGCGTGTGGAAGGATTATGCCGAGAAGTATCTCAAGCCCTCGCAGATCGACGAGGTGGACATCTCGGTCTACCTGCCCAAGGCCGCGGAGTAGAACGACCGTGGGATTCGACGAGATCAACTTCCTCGCCTTGCCGGTGGCCTTCCTGCTGGCCCTGGTCGGCACCCCGGTGGTCCTGCTGAAGGCCGGCTACCCCAAGGGCAAGACCGCCTTCGGCACCCTGGCCCTGACGGCGGTGGCCCTGGCCTTGTTCGCCATCGTGCTGAAGGTCCAGACCCGCGCCGACCTCACCGCGCTGCCGCTGGCCTGGCTCGCCCCCGTCGCCATCGCGGTGGCGCTGTGGCAGCTGAAGAAAATGGCCTAGCGGGCCGCAGACACTGCTTGCAACCCTCTGTTCCGTCACCCCCGCGAAGGCGGGGGCCCATGTTGGGGCAATATGACGGTCTGACCGCATTATGTCGTGTGCTGAAGCATGGATTCCCGCCTGCGCGGGAATGACGGAAGAAAAATGGAAGTTTTTCCGTGGGCTATTAGCGGGCTGATTTTCACCACAAAGACACAAAGGTCACGAAGAGCTAAATATCTCTTCATGGTCCTTCGTCACCTTTGTGTCTTTGTGGTGCACTGCCTTTCTTTCGTTATTTTTTAGCCAGCACCGCCATCACCGTTTCCGGGTCCAGGCGCACGTCCAGCCAGCTGGCGCCCCAGTGCAGGTGCGGACCGGTGGCGCGGCCCGAGGCGCCGACGGCGCCGATGACCTGGCCGGCCGCCACGCGCTGGCCTTCGCTCACCTCGGCGCGCGACAGGTGGGCGTAGACGGTCTGCAGCCCCAGGCCGTGATCGACCATCACCGTCAGGCCGGTGAAGACCATGTCGGGATGGGCCAGGGTCACCACACCGTCGCCGACGCTGCGCACCGGGGCGCCGACGGGGGCGGCGATGTCGGTGCCGGAATGGGGGGCGCGCGGCTCGCCGTTGAGGATGCGCCGGCTGCCGAACACGCCGGAGACCGGGCCGTCGGCCGGCGCCACCAGACCGCCGAGGAAACGGGATTCGGGGCTGATTGCGGCGCGGCGCTCGGCGATCAGGGCGGCTTCCGCCTTGATGCGGACCAGCGCCGCCGGATCGGGGGTGACCTTGGCCGGGGGCAGGCCGTCGATGCGCTGCACCGGCCAGTCGCGCGGCGCCACCGCCAGCTCGCGCCGCTCGCCGTCCACCTCCAGCACCGCCACCGCCGCCGCCTCCTGGCCGAAGCCGAGCAGGAAGCGGCCCATGGAATCCACCGGCACCGCGCGGCCGTCCAGGCGCACCGCGCTGCCCGGGGCGGCCCGCCCGAGGGCGATGCCGCCCTGCTCAAAGCGGCCCGACAGCTCGAAGGCGAAGGCGGGAAAGGCGAAAAAGGCGAGAACGGCCGCCAAGGCGAGGCGCATCTATCCGGTCCTGACGCTGTGGAGCGCCCATACTAGCAGAGCCAGCAGCGCCACCGCCCCCATCTGATGCAGCGCGGCCAGGGCGACGGGCACGCCGCCCAGCAGGGTGGCGATGCCCAGGCCGGCCTGAGCCCAGGCCAGGGCGGCGGCCGCCCGCACCCGTGCACTGCCGCTCCACAAGGCGAGCAGGGTGAGGCAGGCGACCAGGGTGAGGGCCAGCACCCGGTGCACGTACTGCACCGCCGCCGGAGTGGCGACGGCGTTGAGCAGGGGCGGTTCAAGGACCAGCCCGCCCAGCGGGAACAGGCCGCCATCCATCAGCGGGAAGGTGGGATTGACCAGGCCAGCGCCGAGCCCGGCCACCATCGCTCCCCAGGCCATGGTGGCGAAGGCCAGGCCGAGCACCGCCGCCAGCGCGCGGCGCAGGCGGGCTCCGGCCGCCGGGGGGCCGGCGACCAGATCAAGGGCGGTCCACAGCAGCGCCGCCAGCAGGCCCAGGGCCAGCAGCAGATGGGCGGCGAGGCGGAAATGGCTCACCTGCGGCCGGTCGACCAGCCCGCTCGCCACCATCAACCAGCCCAGCAGCCCCTGCGTCGCCCCCAGAGCCAGCAGCAGCAGCAGGCGCCGCAGCAGCCGTCCGCGCACCAGGCCCAGCGCCACGAACAGCGCCAGCGGCAGGGCGAAGGCGAAACCCATCAGACGGCCCCACAGGCGATGCAGATATTCCAGCCAGAAGATGCCCTGGAAGCCGGCCAGATCCATGCCGGCATTGACCAGACGGTATTGCGGGCTGGTGCGGTAGGCGGCGAAGGCCTCGCGCCACTCGGCCTCGGTCAGCGGCGGCAGCAGGTGGTGGGGCTGCCATTCCACCATGGACAACCCCGACCCGGTCAGCCGCGTCAGCCCGCCCAGCGCCACCATCGCCGCCACCATGGCGGCAATGGCGAACAGCCAGACGGCGACGGAACGGGACGGCTTTCGCATAGGGAATGATATGGCTGCCCGCGTGGAGGGGGGCCAGGGCTGACCAAGGTCGGTACGAAGGCCTTATGTCACCCCCCATCCGTAGCCTCACCCTGAGGAGAGCGCCTGAGCGCTCGTCTCGAAGGACGAGGCGGGCCACGAACGCCGTGCCACGGGCCTCA
>NZ_CACVCG010000053.1 GCF_902729435.1 Magnetospirillum sp. UT-4 | reverse complement strand
TAGGACGGGCTAGAGTGAATAGTCACGCACCAAACTGGGAATTGGAGTTTTCCGATTGCGCGTCATCAGCGTTCCCTTCGCAGCCAGGCATCGCGCCTGGACGTTGATCCTTCTGCTGCTGGCCACCTGCGCGGCGGCGCTGGGCTACGGAGCCTGGAGCGACTTCCGCGCCGCCCGGGTCCAGGCCGAGTTCGAACTGCGCGACATGGCGGGCGTCGTCGGGCAGCATGCCGGGGCCCAGCTGGTGGCGGCCATGAACCTGCTGCGGGAGTTCGAACACCACCTGCTGATGGAAGGCGACGGCGCCCTGCCGGGCCGGGCCGGGCTTGCGGCCGCCCTGGCCCGGATGAAGGCCGGCCTGCCGGAGGGCCGGCGGCTTTGGGTGGCGGATGCGGCCGGGACGGTGCTCGCCGGCACCCTTCAGGCGGACGAGGCCGTCAGCGTCGCCGACCAGCCCTATTTCCAGGCCGCCCGCTCCGGCCAGGAGATGCATATCGGAGCGTTGGCGCTGGGGCGGCTGTCGGGCCAGCCGGTGGTCACCGTCGGCCGCCGCATTGCCGGCGCCGACGGCACTTTCCTTGGGGTGGTGGCGATGGCGCTGCCGCCCGAGACCCTGACCGACATCGTGCACACCCTGCATATGGGGCGCGGCAGCATGGTCACCGTGGTGGGAACGGACGGCATGGTGATCGCCCGCCATCCCCTGCCGGCGGAGCGTCTTGCCGCGGCAAACGGCCCCCTGCGCGCCGCCTTCCCCATGTCGGACCTGGCGGCGCGGCCCATCGGCACCGTCACCTATGTCTGTCCGGTGGACGGGGTCGAGCGGCTGGTGGCCTATCGCAAGTTCGCCGCCATGCCCATGGTGGCCATCGTCGGGCGGCCGCTGGCCGACATCCGCCAGGCCTGGCGGGCCGACCAGACCCGCATGGTGCTCAGTCTCAGCCCGCTGATAATGGCGGTGCTGGGGCTGGTGTGGCTGACCCTGCGCGGTTTCCGCCACGAAGCCGGCGCCACCACGGCGCTGGTCCGCGCCCTCGCCGACCGCGAGGTGTTGCTGGCCGAGGTCCACCACCGGGTCAAGAACAACCTGCAGATCGTCCAGTCGCTGCTGACCATGGAGGCCTTGAGCGCCCCCACGCCCTGCCGCGGCGGCTACGAGGAAAGCCAGGGACGGCTGGTCGCCATGGGCATGGTGCACGAGCTGCTCTATGCCTCGGGCGAGTTCGGCCGGGTCGGCTGCCGCACCTATCTGGAACGGCTGTGCGCCCTGCTGCTGCGCGACCGCCCCGAGATCGCCTTCGGCATCGACGGCTCGGCCGGTGACATCGACGTCGATCGCGCCGTGCCCTTCGCCATGGCGGTGAACGAGATGATCAGCAATTGCCTGAAGCACGCCTTCCCAGACCAGCGGCCGGGACGCCTGCGCATCGGCCTCGAGCGGAGCGGCGGCGAGATCGTGGTGTCGGTGGCCGACAATGGCCCCGGCCTGCCCGCCGGCTTCGATCCCGAGAAGGGCGGCAACATGGGGCTTCGCCTGCTGCGCGGCCTGGCGGCGCAGCTGGGCGGCAGCGTCGCGTTCGCAAGCGGGGCGGGCACCACCGTCACCTTGCGATTTCCCTCGGTGTGCGGTGCCGCAACGCCTTGACCGGGACCGGGGCGCTGGTTAGGGTTGCGCACCTTCCCGCGAGACCTTGCCAGACGGCGGAAACCCATGGGCCACGGCGCCACCAGGAAGCCCAGCTTCCAGCATCTGATCCTGACGCTGCAGAACTTCTGGGCCGAAAAGGGCTGCGTCATCCTGCAGCCCTACGACATGGAAGTGGGGGCCGGCACCTTCCATCCCGCCACCACCCTGCGCGCGCTGGGGCCGGAGCCGTGGAAGTGCGCCTATGTCCAGCCCTCGCGCCGGCCCAAGGACGGCCGCTACGGCGAGAATCCCAACCGGCTGCAGCACTACTACCAGTACCAGGTACTGCTGAAGCCGAGCCCGCCCAATTCGCAGGAGCTCTACCTGGACTCCTTAAGGGCACTGGGCATCGACCCGCTGGCCCACGACATCCGCTTCGTCGAGGACGACTGGGAAAGCCCGACCCTGGGCGCCTGGGGCCTGGGCTGGGAGGTGTGGTGCGACGGCATGGAGGTGACCCAATTCACCTATTTCCAGCAGGTCGGCGGCATCGAGTGCGACCCGGTGGCGGTGGAGCTGACCTACGGCCTGGAGCGCCTGGCCATGTATATCCAGGGCGTCGAGAACGTCTATGATCTCGACTTCAACGGGGACGGCGTCACCTACGGCGACGTCTTCCTGCAGGCCGAGAAGGAATACTCGGCCCACAATTTCGAGGCGGCCGACACCGACATGCTGCTGCGCCACTTCCTCGACGCCGAGACGGAATGCGAGGCCCTGCTGAAGGCCGGGCTGGCGCTGCCGGCCTATGACCAGTGCATCAAGGCCAGCCATCGCTTCAATCTGCTCGACGCCCGGGGCGTCATCTCGGTGACCGAACGCCAGAGCTATATCGGCCGCGTCCGCGCCCTGGCCAAGGCCTGCTGCGAAGGCTGGCTCGCCAGCCGCGGCGCCGCCGGAGGCGGCATTGGCCAAACTTCCGCCTCTGGCGGAAAGGAGGCCTAGGCGATGGCCGAGCTGCTGCTGGAAATACTCTCCGAGGAAATCCCCGCCCGCATGCAGGCCGGCGCCGCCGAGGCGCTGTACCGCCTGGTCGCCGAGGGCCTGAAGAAGAACGGCCTGGCCTTCGACGCGGCACGCGCCTACGTCACCCCGCGCCGCCTGACCCTGGTGGTCGAGGGCCTGCCGGCCGCCGCCCCCGACGTCTCCGAGGAACGCCGCGGCCCCCGTGTCGGCGCCCCCGACCAGGCCATGGCCGGCTTCCTCGCCTCCACCGGGCTGAGCCTGGAGCAGCTGGAGAAGCGCGACACCGGCAAGGGCGAGTTCTGGTTCGCCCTCATCGAGCGGAAGGGCCGCGCCACCCCCGAGGTCGCCAAGGAGGCCATCGAGGCCGCCATGGCCGAGTTCCCCTGGCCCAAGTCGCAGCGCTGGGGCGCCAACGCGGTGCGTTGGGTGCGCCCGATCCAGTCCATCCTGTGCCTGTTCGACGGCGCCGTGGTGCCGGTGGCGTTCGGTCCGGTGACGGCCGGCGACACCACCGCCGGCCATCGCTTCCTGGCGCCCGCCCGCTTCGCGGTCAAGGATTTCGCCGATTACGCCGCCCGGCTGGCGGCGGCCAAGGTGGTGCTCGACCCGCTTGAGCGCCGCCACGCCATCAGGAAGCAGGCGGAAGAGGCGGCGGTGCGCGAGGGGCTCCAGGTGCGGGCCGATGACGGCCTGCTGGCCGAGGTCACCGGCCTGGTGGAATGGCCCAACGTGCTGGTCGGCACCATCGACGACCGCTTCATGGCGGTGCCGTCCGAGGTGCTGATCACCTCCATGCGCTCGCACCAGAAGTATTTCTCGCTGCTGCGGGCCGACGGTTCGCTGGCGCCCCGCTTCCTGGTGGTCTCCAATATGGAGGGTGAGGGCGCGGCCATCGTCGCCGGCAACCAGCGGGTGCTGCGGGCCCGGCTGTCCGACGCCGCCTTCTTCTGGGAGACCGACCGCAAGCATTCCCTGCAAAGCCGCCTGCCCAAGCTGTACGAGCGCACCTTCTATGCCAGCCTGGGCACCCTGGCCGACAAGGTCGAGCGCATCCAGACCCTGGTGTCGGAGCTGCCCTTCCTGTCGCTGGAGGAGAAGGGCGCGGCGCTGACCGCCGCCACCCTGTGCAAGGCCGACCTGTCCTCTGAAATGGTGGGCGAGTTCCCCGAGCTGCAGGGAATCATGGGCCGCTATTACGCCCTCAACGACGGCCTGCCGGCTGTGGTCGCCGATGCCGTCGCCGAGCATTATTCGCCGGCCGGCCCCTCGGACCGCTGCCCGACCGCGCCGGTCAGCGTGGCGGTGGCCCTGGCCGACCGCATCGACAGCCTGGTCGGGTTCTTCGCCATCGACGAGAAGCCGACCGGCTCGAAGGACCCCTTCGCGCTGCGCCGCGCCGCCCTGGGCGTCATCCGCCTGGTGGTGGAGAACGGGTTGCGGCTGCCGCTGCGGCCGCTGTTCGCCTCGGCCCTGGCCCAGTACCTGAAGCAGGGCCATCCGGCGGTGGCCGCCCGTTCCGGCGATGGCGGCGCCATGCCCGACCTGCTCGACTTCTTCGCCGACCGCCTGAAGGTGGCGCTGAAGGAGAAGGGGGTGCGCCACGACCTCATCGATGCGGTCCTGTCCCTGGGGCATGAGGACGACCTGGTCCGCCTGCTGGCCCGCGTCGATGCGCTGGGCGCATTCCTGGGCAGCGACGACGGCGCGAATCTTCTGGTTGCTTATCGCCGTGCGGCGAATATCGTGAGGATCGAGGAGAAGAAGGACGGGACGGCCCATGCCGGCCCCGCCGACCCGGCGGTGCTGCGCGAGCCCGAGGAGAAGGCCCTGTTCGCCGCCCTGGCCGAGGTCCGGCCGGCGGCCGCGGCGGCCCTCGAGGGCGAACGCTTCGCCGAGGCCATGGCCGCCCTGGCGGGCCTGCGCCGGCCGGTGGACGCCTTCTTCGACAAGGTGACGGTGAATGCCGAGGAGGGGAACCTGCGCGCCAACCGCCTGAAGCTGCTGGCCGAGATCGGCGCGGCCATGGGCGCGGTGGCGGACTTCTCCAAGGTGGAAGGCTGATCGAACAAACGCGGGGGAGCCAACCCCCGTTCCGCGCAATGGGATCGGGTGCGTCTGCGGGCGCCGGTCCGGGGTCAAGAGGTGAGGGACGAGCCATGAGCAAATGGGTTTACGGTTTCGGCGGCGGCCGCGCCGAGGGGCGCGCCGACATGAAGAACCTGCTGGGCGGCAAGGGCGCCAACCTGGCGGAGATGGCCAATCTGGGCATCCCGGTGCCGCCCGGATTCACCATCACCACCGAGGTCTGCACCTACTACTACGAGAACGGCGAGACCTATCCCGCCGACATCAAGGAGCAGGTGAGCGAGGCCATGTCCCGGATCGAGGAGATCATGGGCAAGACCTTCGGCGACAATGCCGACCCGCTGCTGGTGTCGGTCCGCTCGGGCGCCCGGGCGTCCATGCCGGGCATGATGGACACCATCCTCAACCTCGGCCTCAACGACCTGTCGGTCGAGGGTCTGGCCAAGAAGTCGGGCGACCCCCGCTTCGCCTATGATTCCTATCGCCGCTTCATCCAGATGTATTCCGACGTGGTGCTGGGCGTCGACCACCACCACTTCGAGGAGATCCTGGAATCGGTCAAGGACGACCGCGGCATCAAGCTCGACACCGAACTGACCGCCGACGACTGGAAGAAGGTGGTCGCCCAGTACAAGGAGAAGGTCAAGGCCCAGCTCGGCAAGCCCTTCCCGCAGAACGTCCAGGACCAGCTGTGGGGCGCCGTCGGCGCGGTGTTCGGCTCGTGGATGAATCAGCGCGCCATCACCTATCGCCGCCTGCACGAGATCCCGGCAAGCTGGGGCACCGCCGTCAACGTCCAGGCCATGGTGTTCGGCAACATGGGCGACGATTGCTGCACCGGCGTCTGCTTCACCCGCGATCCCTCGACCGGCGAGAACGCCTTCTACGGCGAATTCCTGGTCAACGCCCAGGGCGAGGACGTGGTGGCCGGCATCCGCACGCCGCAGCAGCTGACCCTGCACGGCCGCGAGCTGCAGCATTCCGACCTGCCCTCCATGGAAGAGGTCATGCCGGACGTGTTCAAGGAGCTGAACGCCATCCGCCACAAGCTGGAGGCCCATTACCGCGACATGCAGGACATGGAGTTCACGGTGCAGCAGAAGCGCCTGTGGATGCTCCAGACCCGCACCGGCAAGCGCACCACCAAGGCGGCGCTGAAGATCGCCGTCGACATGGCGCGCGAAGGCCTGATCACCCGCAAGGACGCCATCGGCCGCATCGATCCGGCGGCGCTCGACCAGCTGCTGCATCCCACCCTCGACCCCAAGGCACCGCGCCAGCTGCTGGCCCGCGGCCTGCCGGCCAGCCCGGGCGCCGCCTCGGGCAGGATCGTGTTCTCGGCCGACGAGGCCGAGGTTTGGGTCAAGGACAAGAAGGAAAAGGTCATCCTGGTCCGCATCGAGACCTCGCCCGAGGACATCGGCGGCATGCACGTCTCGGAAGGCATCCTCACCACCCGCGGCGGCATGACCAGCCACGCCGCCGTGGTCGCCCGCGGCATGGGCACCCCCTGCGTCGCCGGCTGCGGCGAGATCCGCGTCGATTACGCCGCCAAGCAGATGAAGGTGGCCGGCAAGGTGGTGTCGGAAGGCGACGTCATCACCATCGACGGCGGCACCGGCGAGGTGTTCATGGGCTCGGTTCCCACCGTGCAGCCCGAGCTGACCGGCGACTTCGCCACCCTGATGGAATGGGTGGACACCATCCGCACCCTGAAGGTGCGGGCCAATGCCGAGACCCCGACCGACGCCGCCACCGCGCGCAAGTTCGGCGCCGAAGGCATCGGCCTGTGCCGCACCGAGCACATGTTCTTCGATCCCCAGCGCATCCTGGCGGTGCGCGAGATGATCCTGGCCTCGGACGAGGCCGGGCGCAAGGTCGCCCTGGCCAAGCTGATCCCGTTCCAGCGCCAGGACTTCATCGACCTGTTCCTGATCATGCAGGGCCTGCCGGTGACCATCCGCCTGCTCGACCCGCCGCTGCACGAATTCCTGCCCCACACCGAGGTCGAGATCGCCGAGATCGCCAAGGCCGCCGGGGTGGACGTGGACACCGTCAAGCAGCGCAACGCGTCCCTGCACGAATCCAACCCGATGCTGGGCCATCGCGGCTGCCGCCTCGGCATCACCTATCCGGAAATCTACGAGATGCAGGCCCGCGCCATCTTCGAGGCGGCGGTGCATGTGTCCCGGGATACCGGCCGCACCGTGACCCCCGAGATCATGATCCCGCTGGTCGGCGCCAAGAAGGAGCTGGACCTGATGAAGGCCAGCATCGACAAGGTGGCGGCCGAGGTCTTCGCCGAGCAGAGCTATGCGGTGAAGTACCACGTCGGCACCATGATCGAGCTGCCGCGCGCCGCCCTGCTGGCCGGTGAGATCGCGGAAAGCGCCGAGTTCTTCTCGTTCGGCACCAACGACCTGACCCAGACCACCTTCGGCATGAGCCGCGACGATTCGGGGCCGTTCCTCGAGGTCTACCGGGCCAAGGGCATCTACGACCACGACCCCTTCGCCCAGCTCGATCAGCAGGGTGTGGGCGAACTGGTCAAGATCGCCGGCGAACGCGGCCGCGCCACCCGCCCGGGCCTCAAGCTCGGCATCTGCGGCGAGCACGGCGGCGACCCCAGCTCCATCGGCTTCTGCCAGAAGGTCGGTCTCGACTACGTGTCGTGCTCGCCCTATCGCGTGCCGATCGCCCGCCTCTCTGCCGCCCAGGCCGCCCTGGGCGACACCAAGGGCAGCGGCATGCATTGATGAGGAGTGTGGTTCTTTTCGGCTCCCTCCCTTGACGGGGAGGGAGCGTGGATGGGGTGACGCAGCGCATGGCTGCGGCACCTCACGCCGTCATGTCCCGACGTGATCCTTGGGGCGTCCGCACCGGACAGATGCTCAGTAGGCCCGCTCGATGCAGAAATCGATGACGTCGATCATCGCCTGCTTGACCGGCGTATCGGGGAAGATGCCCAGGGCGTCGCGGGCGACCTCGCCGTAATGGCGGGCGCGGGCGACGGTGTCGGCCAGCGAGCCGTGCTTCTCCATCAGCGCGATGGCCTTTTCCAGGTCGCCGTCCTGCTGCTCCAGGCGCTCGACGGTGCGGCGCCAGAACTCGCGCTCCTCCTCGCTGCCGCGGCGGAAGGCGAGGATGATCGGCAGGGTGATCTTGCCCTCGCGGAAATCGTCGCCGACGGTCTTGCCCAACACCGCCTGCTTGGCCGAGTAGTCGAGCACGTCGTCGATCAGCTGGAAGGCGACACCCAGGTTGAGGCCGTAGGAATCCAGCGCCTCCTCCTCGGCGCGCGGGCGCTCGGCGACCACCGCGCCGATGCGGCAGGCGGCGGCGAACAGGGCGGCGGTCTTGGAGCGGATCACCTCGAGATAGGCATCCTCGCTGGTGTCGGTGTCGTTGGCGGTGATGAGCTGCAGCACCTCGCCCTCGGCGATCACCGACGAGGCGCGCGACAGGATGGCCAGCACCGACAGCGAGCCGTCCTCGACCATCAGCTCGAACGAGCGCGAGAACAGGAAGTCGCCCACCAGCACGCTGGGCTTGTTGCCGAACAGCGCGTTGGCCGAGGCCTGGCCGCGCCGCAATTCGGATTCATCGACCACGTCGTCGTGCAGCAGGGTGGCGGTGTGGATGAACTCGACGCAGGCGGCCAGCTTGACGTGGCGTTCGCCGGTATGTCCGGCCAGCCGGGCCGAGGCCAGGGTCAGCACCGGGCGCAGGCGCTTGCCGCCGGCGGCGATGAGGTGGCCGGCCAGCTGCGGGATCAGAGCCACCGGGCTGTGCATGCGCTCCACGATGGTGCGGTTGACCTTTTCCAGGTCGTCCTTGACCAGAGCCACCAGGGCATCGAAGCTTTTCGCCTTGCGGCTGCGCTCCCCTTCGAGACTGACCACGATCGCCACGCCTGCCCACTCCCTTGATGCGGCTGTTCCCCGTCCGCGCGGACGAACATAGTGTTGCGGTGAAAGGGCGGTCAAGCTTACATCCGCAACGGTTTCGAACTTAAGGAACGGTCCCATGCCGACGGGGGGGATGGAAGCCACCACCACGGATCACTTTCTGGGCGGGCGGCTGGTGATCGCCCAGCCGGTGCGCGGCTACCGCGCCGGTTCGGACCCGCTGTTCCTGGCGGCGGCGGTGACGGCGCAAGCGGGCGAGACGGCGCTCGATCTGGGCTGCGGCGTCGGCACCGCGGCGCTGGCGCTGCTGGCACGGGCGGCGGGGGTGCGGGCGACCGGGCTGGAGCTGCAGCCGGAACTGGCGGCCCTGGCGCGGCGCAATGCCGAGGCCAACGGCCTCGCCGACCGCTTCCGCGTGGTCGAGGGCTGCCTGGGGACGCCGCCGCCCGAGCTGAAGGGGGCGGCCTTCCACCACGTGCTGACCAATCCGCCGTGGTACGAGCCCGGCAGCGTCCAGGACCCCGAGGCCGACAGCAAGCGCATCGGCCACGTCGAGGGCGAGGTGGATCTGGCGGCGTGGCTGGCGGCGGCGCTGCGCCGGGTGCGCCCGCGCGGGCATCTGTGGGTGGTGCACCGCGCCGACCGGCTGGGCGACATCCTGGCCGCCCTGGCGCCGCTGAGGGTGGGCGGGGTGCGGGTCTTCCCGCTGTGGCCGAAGGCCGGGCAGCCGGCGACCCGGGTGGTGGTGGCGGCGCGCAAGGACGTGCGCACGCCGCTGGAGGTCCTGCCCGGCCTGGTGCTGCACCACGCCGACGGCAGCTACACCGCCGGCGCCGAGTCCGTGCTGCGCGGCGCCTCGCCATTGTGGTGAACCCGTCCGGGTGCTTCGCCTGTTCCCCTATGCAGGTTCCGTCCGGCAAGGAGAACATGCCATGGCCGCTCCCCCTCCCGACACCACCGTCATCGCCCAGGCGCTGAAGGGCGTGGACTTTCCCTGCGACCGCGACATGCTGGTGCAGTATGCCCGCGATCGCCAGGCCGACGAGGGCGCGGTCGATGTGCTCGCCCGGCTGGCGCCGCGGCGCTACGAATCCATGGCCGACATCCTGCATGGTCTGGGCGGCGGCGACGACACCGGCGGCGAGCCGCCGCCTTTCGTCATTCCCGCCTCCGACGTCCGCTCCGAAGTGCTGAATCCGTGGCTGTGGATGGCCGAGGGCACCCTGCGCTACTGGCAGTTCGTCGGCCGCCTGATCGGGCTTTGGTGGCCGCCGCCGGGGGGGCGTTAGGGTTCCGGGGCTTGGCAGGCCGGCCGGCGCTTTCTATCTTGGCGCCATGGACATCTCGGATAGCATGAACGAGTGGGTCGAGCGCTTCTCCAACCCGCCGCCGGTGGTGACGGTGGTGCGGCTGGCCGGCCTCATCGCGGCCGGCGGCGGCATGCTGCGCGGCGGCCTCAACCTGGCCGGCCAGGCCGGCGTGCTGAAGGCGGCCTTCGCCCCCCGGCGGCTGGCGGCGGTGGCGCTGGCGATCAATTCGCCGGGCGGCTCGCCGGTGCAGTCGTCGCTGCTCGGCCGGCGCATCCGCGCCCATGCCGAGGAACGCAAGGTGCCGGTGATCGCCTTCGTCGAGGACGTCGCCGCCTCGGGCGGCTACTGGCTGGCGGCGGCGGCCGACGAGATCGTGGTCGATCCCGCCTCCATACTCGGCTCCATCGGCGTGGTGTCGGCCGGCTTCGGCTTCCACGACGCCATCGCCCGCCTCGGCATCGAGCGCCGGCTGCACACCCAGGGCGAGCGGAAGCGCCTGCTCGACCCCTTCCTGCCCGAGAAGCCCGAGGACGTGGCGCGGCTGGAGGCGCTGCAGGGCGACATCCACGAGGAATTCAAGGCCTGGGTGCGCGAGCGCCGGGCCGGCCGCCTGAAGGCCGACGAGGCGACCCTGTTCGACGGCGACATCTGGACCGGACGGCGGGCGGTGGAGCTGGGCTTGGCCGATGCCATCGGCGACCTGCGCTCGACCGTGCGCGCCCGGTTCGGCGACAAGGTGCGCATCCTCCCGGTCGGCCGCCGCCGCGCCTGGCCGTGGCGCGGCCTGTTCCGGGGCGCCGCCGACCACGCCTTGGCGGCGCTGGAGGAACGCCTGGCCTGGGCCAGGTGGGGGTTGTAGAAGCCTCATAGGCGTTAACCTAGGCCGGAGCTGCGCCTCATTCGGGCCTCATCCTGAGGAGCCGCCGAGGGCGGCGTCTCGAAGGACCAGGCCCGTGGCACGGCGTCCGTGGCCCGCCGCACCCTTAGAGACGCCCCCAAGGGGGCTCCTCAGGATGAGGCTACGGATACGGAATGACCTAAGTTAATGCCTGTGTGTAGCAGCCCCCCCCTATTTCAGCTCGCGCCCGTCGTCCCGCAGCCACACGTACAGCGCCGGGATCACCAGCAGGGTCAGCGCCGTCGAGGACAGCAGGCCGAATACCAGGCTGATGGCCAGGCCCTGGAAGATGGGGTCGGCCAGGATGAAGGCGGCGCCGATCATCGCCGCGGCGGCGGTCAGCGCGATGGGCTTGAAGCGGGTGGCCCCCGAATCCAGCACCGCCTCGCGGATGCTCGCCCCCTCGCGCAGGCGGCCGCGAATGAAGTCCACCAGCAGGATGGAGTTGCGCACGATGATGCCGGCCAGGGCGATGAAGCCGATCATCGAGGTGGCGGAGAAGGGGGCGTTGAACAGCATGTGGCCGATGACGATGCCGATCAGCGTCAGCGGCACCGGCACCAGGATCACCAGCGGCAGGCGGAAGCTGCCGAACTGGGCCACCACCAGCAGGTAGATGCCGAGGATGGCGACGCCGAACGCCGCGCCCATGTCGCGGAAGGTGACGTAGGTGATCTCCCACTCGCCGTCCCACAACAGGGTCGGCCTGCTCTCGTCCAGCGGCTGGCCGTGGTACTTGACCTCGATGCCGGCGGGCAGGTGGTCCTCGACTGCGAACATGCCGTAGATGGGGGCCTCGAAGCGGCCGGCCAGATCGGCGGTGACCATCTCGGCATAGCGGCCGTCGCGGCGGAAGATGGGCGGCGAGGCCGGCTCGACCGAGATTTCCACCACGTCGCCCAGTTCCACCGTGCCCGTGCCGGCGGAGCCGGCCTCAACGTCATGCGGGCTCCGCCCGCGGGCCGGCACCGGCGTGGTCGCCAGCAGCTCGCCCGGGCGCTGGTCGGCGCGGGCCAGGGCCACCACGATCTGCTTGGGCGTGGCGCCCTCGCCGCGATGGGAATAGCCGACCGAGACGCCGCCCATCAGCGCCTGGATGGTGTCGTAGACCGCCTCCTGCTCGACGCCGAAATATTCCAGCCGCTCCTGGTCGATGGCGACCCGCAGGCGCTGCCAGGGATGGGACAGGGTGTCGTCGACGTCGACCACGAAGTCGACCTTGGCGAAGGCTTCGCGCACTTCGGCCGCGGTGCGGCGGCGGGTTTCGGAATCGGGGCCGTAGATCTCGGCCAGCAGGGTGGAGAGCACCGGCGGGCCGGGCGGCACCTCGACCACCTTGAGGGCGGCGCCCTCGGGCAGGGCGATGCCCTTCAGGCGCTCGCGCACGTCCAGCGCGATGGCGTGACTGGCGCGGTCGCGGTCATGGCGCGAGGTCAGGTTGATCTGCAGGTCGCCCAGCTCGGGCGAGGCGCGCAGGTAGGAATGGCGGACCAGGCCGTTGAAGTTGAACGGCGCCGCGGTGCCGGCATAGGCCTGCACCGAGACCAGCTCGGGCACGTCCCTGAGGCGCCCGACCGCGTCCAGCAGCACCCGCTCGGTGGCTTCCAGGGTCGAGCCCTCGGGCAGGTCGACCATCACCTGCAGCTCCGACTTGTTGTCGAAGGGCAGCAGCTTCACCGTCACCGCCTTCAGCGGGAACATCATCATCGCCAGCACGGTGCCGATGGCCACCCACAGCAGCAGCTTCTTGGCCCGGCGCTTGTCGGCGACGATGGGGGTGGCGATGCGGCGATAGAAGTCGCCCAGATTGTCGCCGTGGCCGTGGTGCTCGCCGCGCGCCTTGCCGGCCACCTTCAGCAGCAGCCAGGGGGTGATGATGACCGCGACGAAGAACGAGAACAGCATGGCCGACGAGGCGTTGGCCGGGATGGGGCTCATGTAGGGGCCCATCAGGCCCGAGACGAACATCATCGGCAGCAGCGCGGCGACGATGGTCAGGGTGGCCACGATGGTCGGGTTGCCGACCTCGGCGACCGCCTCCACCGCCACGTCCATGGGGTGCTCGCCCTTGCGCATCAGCCAGTGGCGGACGATGTTCTCGACCACCACGATGGCGTCGTCCACCAGGATGCCGATGGAGAAGATCAGTGCGAACAGGCTGACCCGGTTGATGGTGTAGCCCATCAGCCACGACGCGAACAGGGTCAGCAGGATGGTGGTCGGCACCACCAGCGCCACCACCACGCCCTCGCGCCAGCCCAGCGCCCAGGTGATCAGCAGCACGATGGACAGGGTGGCGAGGCCGAGGTGGAACAGCAGCTCGTCGGCCTTGTCCAGCGCGGTGGCGCCGTAATTGCGGGTGACATCGACCGCAATGTCCTCGGGGATCAGGCTGCCGTGGACGTGGTCCAGGCGGGCCAGGATCTCGTCGGCGACGGTGACCGCGTTGGCGCCGGCCCGCTTGGCGATGGCCAGGCTGACGGTGGGCACCGCCTCCAGCTTGCCCTCGGCGGTCTTGGCGGCATGCCAGGCGCGGTGGCGGGGCTGCTCGCCGCCGACCACCACGGCGGCCACGTCCTTGACGTAGACCGGGCGGCCGTCGCGGGTCATCAGCAGCAGGTTGCCGATGTCGGGCACACCTTTCAGGGTCTGGCCGCCGACCACCGGCAGCTCGCGCCCGGCCTGGCGCACCGCGCCGACCATGAACGAGCGGTTGGCGTTCTCGACCTTCTCGACCAGCTGGTTGAGGGTGACGCCGTAAAGGGCCAGCTTCTCGGGATCGGGCTCGACCCGGATCTCGTCCTTGCGGCCGCCGACGATGTACGACAGGCCGACGTCGTTGACCTTGACCAGCTCGTGCTGGAGCTGCTCGGCGATGGCGAACAGGGCGTTGTCGTTCCAGTTGTCGGCCCGCTCCGGGCGGGGCGACAGGGTGAGCACCACCACCGCCACGTCGTTGATGCCGCGCCCGATGATCAGGGGCTCGGGGATGCCGGTGGGGATGGCGCGCATGTTGGCGCGCACCTCCTGGTGGACGCGCAGGATGGCGGCATCCTCGGAGGTGCCGACGTCGAAGCGGGCGGTCACCACCACGCGGTCGTCCCAGGTCTGGGAATAGACGTGCTCGACCGCGTCGATGCCCTTGACGATGTCCTCCAGCGGCTTGGTCACCAGCTCGGCGGCGTCGGCGGCCTTGAAGCCGTTGGCCTCGACCATGATGTCGACCATGGGCACGCTGATCTGCGGTTCCTCCTCGCGCGGCAGGGCCGACAGCGCGATGGCGCCGACCATCAGCGAGAACAGCAGCAGCAGCGGGGTCAGCGGCGACTTGATGAAGAACTGGGCGATGCCGCCCGAGATGCCGAGCTTCATGTTACCACACCACCTGGTCGCCGTTCTTCAGGCCGGACAGCACCTCGACCTCGTCGCCGGTGGCCTGGCCCAGCTGCACCACCACGGTGGCGCCGTCCTTGAGGCGGACGTAATCGACGCCGAAGCGGCGGCTGACCGCCTCGCGCGGGATGATGAAGGCGGTGCGGCTGCCGGTGGCGACGTGGACCGGGACCCGCTCGCCGACGAAGAAGCCGTCCAGGCGCTCGACCGCCACGTCGGCGATGACGCGGCCGTCCTCGATGCGGGGATAGACCTGGCGCACCGTGCCCTGGCGCCGCGGCGCGTCGCCCGGCGCCATCTCGCGCTGGCCGACCAGCACGGCGTCGCCGACCTTGAGGAAGCGGGCGTGGCGCTCGGGCAGGGCCATGCGCAGCACATAGGTCTCGGCGGCGATGGTGGCGATGGTCTCGCCGGCCAGCACCACGCTGCCCTCGGTGATGTGGACCTTGAGCACCCGGCCCGAGGTGGGGGCCAGCACCGCGCCCTCGCCGGTTCGCTCGGCCGTCACCTGCTTTTCCGCCCGGAGCGCGGAGATGGTGCGCTCGGCCACTTCCAGGCGGGTGCGGGCGTCATCGACGCGGGCGGTGGTGGCGGCGCCCTTGGCCAGCAGTTCGGCGGCGCGGCGCGATTCGATGGCGGCCAGATCGCGTTCGGCCTCGGCCGCCTTCAGCTTGGCATCGACGCCGGCGGTGGCCAGCGCCAGCTTGGGGTCGCCCACATTGGCGATGCGGTCGCCGGCCCTGACCTGGCTGCCCTCGTCCACCAGCAGGCCCGACACCGTGCCGGGGATGCGCGCCCGGGCCAGCACCTGATCGACGCTCTCCACCGTGGCGAACACCGCCTTCAAGTCATCGACCGAGCGGGCCTTGACCTCGACCTCGCCGGCGAGAGTGGGAAAGGCGGCGAGGGTCAGCATAAGGGCGGCAAAGGGCAGGCGCATGGTGGTCTCCGCGATCAGGACCGTTGACATATATATTAGTGTAGTCTAATTTACAAGCGGTCGCGGCAACCGTTCCTCCCCGCGCGCCACCGGAGAAGTGTATCAATGAGCATCGATCGTGTCGTCTTCGCCGTTGCCGGCACCTTCATCCTGCTGACCGTCGCGCTGTCGCAGCTGCATTCGGTCTACTGGCTGGGTTTCACCGCCTTCGTCGGCCTCAACATGCTGCAGGCCGCCTTCACCGGCTTCTGCCCGATGGCCCTGATCCTGAAGAAGGTGGGCGTCAAGCCGGGCTGCGCCTTCGAGTAGGGCGCTTCTTTCCCGCTTCCCTTTTTCGCCCTCTCCCACCCGTCATCGCCGGGCTTGACCCGGCGATCCACGCGGGTCCGCCAAAAAGCGTTTCGAAACAGTGGGTTAAGAGGTGCCACGTGGATGCCCGGGTCAAGCCCACTTATGTCCGGTTTAAATTTCGGCAGGCAATTGCCCCCCTCGCCCGCTTGCGGGAGAGGGGGGCGAGCGCCAGCGAGCCGGGGTGAGGGCGGCGCGCGTCGGCCCGCCCAAGACCTGGAGAAACCAGCGCTTTCGCTGTCGCGAAGCGCACCTCNCCCCCTCGCCCGCTTGCGGGAGAGGGGGGCGAGCGCCAGCGAGCCGGGGTGAGGGCGGCGCGCGTCGGCGCGCCCAAGACCTGGAGAAACCAGCGCTTTCGCTGTCGCGAAGCGCACCTCGCGGCGCGCACCCTCTCCCTCCCGTCGCTGTCGCGACGGGCCCCTCCCTCTCCCGCAAGCGGGCGAGGGTAATCCTGTCTACTTCGGCCAGCGTCACCCTGGACGCAGCCGTCACCAAGGGCTCCAGAAGGCAATCCGAAAATTAAACCGGACAGCCGCGGGTTTCACTTGGCCATGACTGAAAACAACACGCCAAATATGTTAATAAAGCAAAAGACACATTTCCACACAGAAGATTTGTGTTGAATGCACCTGCGAAATGGGATTACATGTCTTCAACGACGTGAAATCCTCCTGAAGCGGAGAGCAGACATGAGCATCCTGAACGCCGGCCTCATCGAACTGGAGCCCTCGGTCGTCCGTGCCATGCTGGATGCCGGCGAGGCGATCCTGGTCGATGTCCGCGAGGAGGAGGAGTTCGCTGCCGAGCGCATCGCCGGCTCGATCCTCAGCCCGATGAGCGACTTCGAGATCGAGACCTTCCCCGTCGCCACCGACCGCAAGATCATCATCTCCTGCCTGGGCGGGGTCCGCTCCGCCGCCATCGGGCGCAAGCTGCTGCAGGCCGGCCAGCCCTGGGTCATCCACATGAAGGGTGGTCTCAATGCCTGGAAGGATGCCGGCTTCGCCACCGAGGTGGGGGCCTGACCATCCGTCGGTGCGTCCTCCCCCCTCCGGCATAATCCCGAAGGTCGCGTCTACCGCACACGTCCCGTTGAGCCGACACCCTGGTTTCGGCGATGGTTCCGGCCCCGGTGGAGCGGTGGCGGCCGCTCCTGCCGAGGCAATCAGGCGGGAGGAGGAAACGGCATGATGGACGTGCGACCAAACATCCATCCGGGCGAGATGCTGCGCGAGGAGTTCCTGAAGCCCTGCGGCGTCGATGTCGAGCGGCTGGCCCGCGACCTCAACATGCCGGTGGAGCGGGTTACCGCCCTGGTCGCCGGCGACGGCCAGGTCTGCACCGACACGGCGCTGCGGCTGTCGCGCTATTTCGGCACCACGGAACGGTTCTGGCTGGAAATGCAGCTGTCCTACGATCTCGAACGGGCGCGGGCCGAGCATGGCCGCATCCAGGCCGAGGTGCGCCCGCTGGGCGCCGGCTGACTCTCCCCGGCGCCCTTGACCCGGGGCGGGCGGGCGCTTACACCCAGGGGAGGGTATCTCTCGCCAACAAGGCAACCTCCCCATGCGCCGGTTCGTCCGCATCATCGTCGGTTTCCTCGCCACGCTCGGACTGCTGGTGGTGGTCGGCCTCGGGTTGTCCATCTGGGCGGCCAGCGCCCTTCACGACCGCGCCCAGCCGCCTTTGCCGCGCCGCATGGTGCTGGAGCTGGACCTGGAGAACGAATTCCGCGAGGCGGAAAGTTCCGATCCCTTCACCCGCCTGTCCGGCGAGAAGAGCTACGTGCTGCGCCGCGTCGTCGCCGCTCTCGACCGCGCCGCCGCGGATGAGCATGTCGTCGGCCTGTTCGCCACCCTTGGCCATGCCCAGCTGGGCATGGCCGGCGCCCAGGAGCTGCGCGACGCGGTGGCGCGCTTCCGCGCCTCGGACAAGCCCACCGTGGTGTTCGCCGAGACCATGGGCGAATTCGGCAACGGCACGGTCGAGACCTACATCGCCTCGGCCTTCGGCGAGGTCTGGCTGCAGCCCTCGGGCGATGTCGGGCTGACCGGCTTCATGGTCGAGAGCCCGTTCCTCAAGGGCACCCTGGAGATGCTGGGCATCGACACCCAGTTCGCCGCCCGCAAGGAATACAAGACCGCCATCGAGACCTTCACCGAGAAGGCCTATTCCCCCGCCCATGCCGAGACCCTGGCCGGGCTGCTGGATTCGTGGACCCGCCAGGCGGTGGACGGCATCGCCCAGGGGCGCCGGCTGCCGGCCGAGAAGGTCCGCGCGCTGTTCGGCAACGGCCCGTTCCTGGCCGCCGAGGCGCTGTCGGCCGGGCTGGTGGACAAGCTGGGCTACCGCGACCAGGCCTGGGCGGCGGCGGCCGGGGCCGGGCCGAAGCCCGAGACCGTGGACATCGCCGATTACGCCGACCATGCGCCCAAGGGGAAGGGGACCAGGATCGCCCTCATCGTCGGCGAGGGCGCCATCATGCGCGGCGAGGCCGAGGGGCCGCTGGGCAAGCCCGAGGGCTTCGGCTCCGAACTCATCGGCCAGGCCTTCCGCGACGCCATCGACGATCCCGAGGTCAAGGCCATCCTGTTCCGCATCGACAGCCCCGGCGGCTCCTACGTCGCCTCGGACACCATCTGGAACGAGGTCCGCCGCGCCCGGGCGGCCGGAAAGCCGGTGGTCGCCAGCATGGGCGCCGCCGCCGCCTCGGGCGGCTATTTCGTCGCCATGGCGGCCGACCGCATCGTCGCCCAGCCCGGCACCATCACCGGCTCCATCGGCGTTTTCACCGGCAAGGTGGTGCTGGCCGAATTCTGGCAGAAGCTGGGAATCACCTGGGACGAGATGCACCGCGGCGACAACGCCACCATGTGGAGCATGAACCGCCCCTTCCCGCCGCAGGCCTGGGACCGGGTCAACGCCATGCTCGACCGCATCTATGCCGATTTCACCGGCAAGGCCGCCGAGGGCCGCCGCATGGCCCCGGAGAAGCTGGAGCAGGTGGCCCGCGGCCGGGTGTGGAGCGGCGCCGAGGCCAAGGCGGTGGGCCTGGTCGATACCCTGGGCGGCTACCCCGAGGCCGAGGCCGAGCTGCGGGCGCTGCTGAAGCTGGCCCCCGACGCGGCGCTGGATCTGGTTGCATTCCCGGCGCCCAAGTCGCCCCTGGAGATGGTGGCCAAGGTGCTGGGCGGCGGCGGATCCATGGCCGAGGACGAGAACCTGCGGACGCTGCTGGGCGCCGCCCGTGTCCTCGCCCCGCTGGCCGAGCGGCTGCAGGCCCTCGACCCCGCCGGCCAGGCCCTGCGCGCGCCGGGCCTGCCGCCGGTGCGGCCGTGAGCGGAGGCGAGGTCCACACCGTCGTCGTCACCGGCGCCAGCCGCGGCATCGGCCATGCCATCGCCCGGCGCTTCCTGGCCGAGGGCTGGCGGGTGTTCACCTGCGCCCGCGCCGAGGTGCCGCCCGAGTGCCGCCGCGACCCCAACTGGGCCCATCACGTGGTCGCCGACCTGGCCGATCCGGCCGGGGCCGAGGCCTTCGTCGCCGAGGTCACCCGCCTGCTGGGCGATTCCCCCCTGCATGCCCTGGTCAACAACGCGGGCGTCAGCCCCAAGACCCCCTACCGCGAGCGCCTGGGGGTGCTGAACGGCTCCATCGACGGCTGGAAGCAGGTGTTCGAGCTGAACTTCTTCGCGCCGCTGCGCCTGGCGCGCGGTTTCGGCGCGGCGCTGCACCGGGGCCGGGGCTCCATCGTCAACATCACCTCCATCGCCGGCCATTACGTCCATCCCTTCGCCGGCTCGGCCTATTCCACCTCGAAGGCGGCGCTGTCCGGGCTGACCCGCGAGATGGCGGTGGAATTCGCCCAGCTCGGGGTGCGGGTCAACGCGGTGGCCCCGGGCGAAATCCGCACCGAGATGATTTCCGCCGAATACGAGGCGCTGGTGCCGCGCATCCCGCTGGAGCGCATGGGCACCACCGACGACGTCGCCGGCACGGTGTTCCGCCTGTGCACCGACGACTTCGCCTACGTCACCGGCACCGAGGTCTTCGTCACCGGCGGCCAGCACCTGTATTAACTTCGCAAGCGCAACATCAATTCGTTTGCATTCAACCGCTGCCTGTGGCTACGGTGCGGCGGGCAATACCTTCGGCGCAGGTGCACCTATGTCTATCGTCTGGCTTTCCAGCATGGAACTCGGGCATGCCGGGATCGACCGGGACCACAAGACCGTTCTCGGCATCATCCGTAACTGCGACCTCGCCCTGCGGGATGGGCGGCAGGCGGACGCCGCGGCGGCCATGGCCGACCTGAGGGTGGAGGTGGCCGCCCATTTCGCCCGTGAGATCGACTTGATGAGCGAGGCGCACTACGACCGCACCGAGGAGCACGCTCAGGGTCATCGTCGCGGTCTGGCCGAGATCGAGGGCATGGTCGAGGCGGCGCGGCAGGGGCGCCTCGCCGCCGACGCCATGCAGGGCCTGATCGACACCTTCGCCCGCCGGCTGTTCTTCGACGACGCCCATTTCGTCAATTTCCTGAATCGGTGAATTCGCGCGTCGCCTGTATTCTTGCGGCGCAAGTCGGTGGAGGCGAAGGCCCGTGAAGGATCACATCGACGTCTTGGTCGTCGATGACGACGAGACCGGAAGGACCATCGCCGCAGCCTATCTGCGGAAGGCCGGCCTGACCGTCGCCACCTGCGCCGGCGGCGTCGAGATGTGGCAATGGCTGGAGCGCCACCGCGCCCCGGTCATCCTGCTGGACGTCATGATGCCGGGCGAGGACGGGTTCTCGCTGGCGGAACAGCTGCGCGGCCGCTACGGCCTGGGCATCGCCGTCATCATGCTGACGGGGTGCGAGGGCAGCGGCGACAAGGCCACCGGGGTGGCGGTGGGGGCCGACGACTACCTGACCAAGCCCATCAACAAGGACCTGCTGGTTTCCATCGTCGGCAGGTACGTCCATTCCGGGCGCAAGACATCCAGTCCGGCCGCCGCCCCCAACGAGACCTGGATGGAACGCTGCCCCAGCTGCGGCGGCCGCCTGGACCTCAGCCTGGCCTCCGATTTCGGCGCGGTCGGCACCTGCCGCGCCTGCGGCTGGTCGTCCTATATTGTGTGCTAAACCGCCACGCCCGCCAACCACGCCTCGAATTGGTCGGCGGGAAGCGGCTGCGCGTACTTGAAGCCCTGGGCGATGTGGCACTTGCGGGCCACCAGGTGGGCCTCGTCGGCATCGCTCTCGACGCCTTCGGCCACCACCTTCATTCCCAGGGCTCCGGCCAGCCCGATGATGGCTTCGACGATGGCGGCGTTGTGGGGATGGGTGGCGACGCCGGTGACGAAGGAGCGGTCGATCTTGACGGTTCCCAGCGGCAGGATCTTCAGGTTGGACAGGTTGGAATAGCCCACGCCGAAATCGTCGATGGACACTTCGATGCCGATGGTGCGCAACCGGCCCATCTGGCGGATGGTGCTGTCGGGATCGGCCATCACCGTGGATTCGGTCAGTTCCACTTCCAGCGCCGACGGGGGGACGCCGTGCTTGTCGAGGACGGCGGAGATGCGGTCCGGCAGCAGGCCGTTGTGGAACTGGCGGGCCGACACGTTGACGGCGACCTTCAGCTCTCCCAGTCCGCGGCGGCGCCAATCGGCGATCTGGCGTACCGCCTCTTCGATGACCCATTCGCCGATGTGCTCGATCAGGCCGGTCTCCTCGGCGATGGGGATGAACTGGGTCGGCGGCACCGTCCGGCCGTCCGGCGTGTGCCAGCGGATCAGCGCCTCGGCGCCGACGGCCAGCCCGGCGTCGAGGTTGATCTTGGGCTGGTAGTGCAGCGCGAACTCGCCGCGCTCGATCGCCCGCCGCAACGCCTCCTCGAGTTCGAGGCGCTCCAGCGCGGCGCCGTTCATGGAGGCGTCGAAGAACGAGAAGGTGCTGCGTCCGGCGTTCTTGGCCCCGTACATGGCGGTGTCGGCGCTGCGCATCAGGATGGCGCCGTCCTCGCCGTCCTGGGGGTACAGGCTGATGCCGATGCTGGCGCCGACATTGACGCTGTGGCCCTTGACGGCGACCGGGCGCTCCACCGACGAGATGATCTTGGCGGCGATGTCGGCGATCTCGGCGGCATTGGTGAAGCCGGTGAGGATGACCACGAATTCGTCGCCGCCCAGGCGCGCGATGGTGTCGCTGCGCCGCAGCCCGTCCTTGAGCCGGCCGGTGATCTCGACCAGCAGGGTGTCGCCGGCGTCATGGCCCAGGCTGTCGTTGACGATCTTGAAGCGGTCGAGGTCGATGAACAGCACCGCGAGCCGCGTGCGTTCGCGCTTCGCCACCTCGATGGCGTGGGACAGGCGATCCTGCAGCAGCAGGCGGTTGGGCAGGCCGGTCAGCGGATCGTGATAGGCGTAGTGGCGGATCTGCTCGTCCTTGCGCCGCAGCTCGGTGAGGTCCGAGAACAGCCCGACGAACTGCTCGGGACGGCCATTGGCGCCGGGGATGGGACTGATGGTGAGCCACTGGGCGTAGACCTCGCCGCTCTTGCGGCGGTTCCACACTTCGCCCTGCCACTCGCCGGCCTCCTTCAGGCATTTCCACATGTCCGCATAGAACCCGTCCTCGTGCAGGTCCGAGCGCAGGATGCGCGGGGTCTGGCCGATGGCCTCGCTCTCCAGATAACCGGTGATGTCGGTGAACGCGGGGTTCACCGACAGGATGATGCCGTCGCCGTTGGTGACCACCACGCCCTCGCTGGTGTTGCGCACCACGTTGGCGGCCAGGCGCATCTCCGCCTCGATGCGCTTGCGCTCGGAAATGTCGCGCCAGGTGCAGTACAGCACCCGCCGCCCCTGCATGAGGATGGGCGACAGGGTGATCTCGGCCGGAAAGGTCGATCCGTCCGCCCGCTGGTGGACCCATTCGAACCGAAGGACGCCAGCGTCCTGGGCGGTCGCCATCATGCGCTCGGCGAGGAGCGACGACAGCTCGCCGCCGGGCTGGCGCCCGGGCGACAGATCCCATGGGTGCCGGCCCAGCACCTGCTCCTTGGCCGAGCAGCCCAATTGCCGGAGCGCCGCCGCGTTGCAGGCGGTGAAACGGCCGTCATCGACGATCAGGGTGGGGTCGGGGGACTGCTCGAACATGTCCTCGAACCGGCGCCGGCCCTCGTCGGCCTCCTCGCGGGCCGAGGCCAGGTCGCTGATGTCGAAGCAGTAGCCGACATAGCCGGAGAACCGGCCGTCACTGCCGACCAGGGGAAAGCCGTTGTCGACGATGGGGCGGAAGCCGCCGTCGCGGTGGCGCAGCCGGTACTGCATGGAGAACGGCAGGCGCCGGTCGAAGGCGTCGCGGTAGGTCTCGAGGACGTAGGTGGCGTCGTCGCCGTGTACGCCCTCGAACCATCCCTCGCCGAGCTCGTCCTGCAGCGGCCGCCCGGTGAAGTCGAGCCAGGCGCGGTTGAACCAGTCGCAGGCCCCCGAGGTATTCGCCCGCCAGATCAGGACCGGGGCCAGGTCGAGGATGTGCGAATGGTCTTCGAATGCCATGAAATGTCTGTCCGGCCCGGCCGATGGGGGTGCCGGGCGACTATGTCATGGGTATGTCATTCCACCAAGCAACCGTTCTCCACCCGGTTGAAATGGCGGTCGCCGCCGCCGTTCCTATGGGCGCGGCCGCGCCTTGCCGGCAAACTTGCCGTTTGCGTGGGGCTTGGTGCCGGGCTTGTTCTTGGAACGCGGGGAGGACGCGTCGGCCGTCGGGCCGTGCCTGTCGCCGCCGGGCGGCGCGTCGCCCAGCGGCTCGATGCGGCCTTCCGGGCGGTCGATCTGGCTGAGGGAGGCCTGGAACCGTTCGGCGGCGGCGGCGTCGATCTCGAAGCGGGTTTCGCGCTCCATGATGCGGATGGCACCGATCTCCTGCTTGGTGATCCTGCCCTGGCGGCAGATCAGCGGGATCAGCCAGCGCGGGTCGGCGTTCTTCAGGCGGCCGATATTGAGGCGGAACCACACCGAGGGGCGGGCCTGGCGATCGCCCCCGGCCTCGCGCGGATGGCGCGGCTCGCCGCGGTCGCGCGGCTCGCGCGCCGGCAGGCCGGAGCCGGGATCGAACACCTCCTCGGCGGCGGGCAGCTGGGCGCGGTACAGCCGCACCAGGGCGGCGGCGATCTCTTCCGGCGCGCGGCTTTCCAGCAGGGTGCGGGCCATGGCGCGCTCGTCGTCGGTGGTCTCCTCGGTCAGCACCGGGTGCTGCAGCAGGCGCTGCTGGTCCAGCCTGGCGATGTCGTCGGCGCTGGGGGCGCTGGTCCACTCCACCTTCAGCCCGGCCGCCTGCAGCAGGTGCTCGGCCTTGCGCCGGCGCGACAGCGGCGCCAGCAGGACGCTGACCCCCTTGCGGCCGGCGCGGCCGGTGCGACCGCTGCGGTGCTGCAGGGTTTCCGCCGTGCGCGGCAGCTCGGCATGGATGACCAGGTCCAGGCTGGGCAGGTCGATGCCGCGGGCCGCCACGTCGGTGGCGACGCAGACCCGCGCCCGGCCGTCGCGCAGCGCCTGAAGCGCGTGGTTGCGCTCGTTCTGGCTCAGCTCGCCCGACAGCGCCACCACGCCGAAGCCGCGTTCCAGCAGGCTGGCCTGCAGGTGGCGGACCGCCTCGCGGGTGCCGCAGAACACCATGGCGGTGGGCGAATCGAAGTAGCGCAGCAGGTTGACCACCGCGTGCTCGATCTCGTTGGGGGCGACTCGGACCGCCCGGTGGTCGATGTCGGCGTGGCCCTGGCGGCCGGCGGACAGGGCGATGCGCCAGGCATCGCGCTGGTAGCGCCGGGCCATGGCGGTGATCTCGTGCGGCAGGGTGGCCGAGAACAGCAGGGTGCGTCGGTCCTGCGGGGTGGCCTCGAGGATGAATTCCAGATCCTCGCGGAAGCCCATGTCCAGCATCTCGTCGGCCTCGTCCAGCACCGCCACCCGCAGTTTGCCGGTGCGCAGGGCGCCGCGCTCGAGATGGTCGCGCAGGCGGCCCGGGGTGCCGACGACGATATGGCAGCCGCGGCCCAGCAGGCGCTCCTCGGCGCGCGGGTCCATGCCGCCGACGCAGGACACCACCTGGCCGCCGGCATGGCGGTACAGCCAGCCAAGCTCGCCGTGGACCTGCAGCGCCAGTTCGCGGGTGGGGGCGACCACCAGGGCCAGCGGCTCGCCCGCCGGCTCCAGCGCCGGCGCCTCGCCCAGCAGGGTGTCGGCCATGGCCAGACCATAGGCCACCGTTTTGCCCGAGCCGGTCTGCGCGGAAACCAGCAGGTCGCGCTCGGCGGCCTGTGGATCGAGCACGGCCGACTGGACGGAGGTGAGGTCGGCATAGCCGCGCTCGGTCAGGGCGCGGGTGAGGGGGTGGCTGGGGGAAAAGAGTTCCATCGGGGGCGTTGCTTCTTCTCGGTCTCGTGCAGGGCGGGATCGCCCCCCAAAGGCCAGTAAAATCCCCCGGAAAGCAAGGCTTTCCGGGCGGGTGCTCCCATGCGTCCCGGTCGCCGGCCCCACTGGGGTCGGCCATTCCGGCCCGCTTCTTGCTGATCCCTGGTCGGCAACCGCGGGAAACACCCCTCATGTTGATCGATTCATTCAAGCGCCCCATCGAGTATCTGCGGCTGTCGCTCACCGACCGCTGCGACCTTCGCTGCGTCTACTGCATGTCGGAGCGGATGCGCTTCGAACCCCACGACCAGATTCTGTCGCTGGAGGAGATCGAACGCGTCTGCGCGGCCTTCATCCGCCTGGGGGTGCGCAAGATCCGCCTGACCGGCGGCGAGCCGCTGGTGCGGCGCAACGCCTTGCACCTGATCGGCATTCTCGGCGAATGGGTGCGCGACGGCCGGCTGGGCGAGCTGACCCTGACCACCAACGGCACCCGGCTGGCCGAATTCGCCGGCCACCTGGCCGCCGCCGGCATCCGCCGCATCAACGTGTCGCTGGACACCCTGGACCCTGAACGCTTCGCCGCGCTCACCCGCGGCGGGCGGCTGGAGCGGGTGCTGGAGGGCCTGGCGGCGGCCCGGGCCGCGGGATTGCGGGTGCGCGTCAATGCCGTCGCCCTGCGCGGCGTCACCGACCGGGACGGCCCGGCGCTGGTGGAATGGTGCCACGGCCAGGGCTTCGACCTCTGCTTCATCGAGGTGATGCCGCTGGGCGAGGGGCGGGCGGTCCAGGATGCCGCCAGCCTGCCCCTGGCCGAATTGCGCGGCCTGCTGGAGCGGCGCTGGACGCTGGCCGACAGTCCCTATCGCAGCGGCGGCCCGGCGCGCTACGTCCAGGTCGCCGAAACCGGCGGCCGCATCGGCTTCATCGCGCCCGAAGGCCACGGCTTCTGCCACGAATGCAACCGGGTGCGGATGTCCTGCACCGGCCTGCTCTATCCCTGCCTGGGCCGCGAGGTCGCCCATGACCTGCGGCCGGTGCTGCGCAGCGGCGCCGGCGATTCCGACCTGGACCGCCACCTGAGCGACGGCATCGCCTTGAAGCCGGCCCACCATGCCTTCGCCGCCGGCTGCAGCGCCGCCTCCCCGGCGCGCGCCATGAGTGTCACCGGCGGTTGAGTGCGGCCGATCCATGGACAAGCAAAGAACTGTGTCACGGCATAATAATAGACGAATTCCAAGCCGCATTTGCCGCTGCGCCGCATATTGAACGTTTCGTTCAGCATGTCTTCGTCCTTTAACGAAACGACGCCAAGGGAGCGTGAATTAGTAAAACCGAAGGAATGGGCCAAACCCTCACCCCATATAGGGTTTTGTGCATTTCCGGCTACTTCCTTCGGGTTGGCACGGCTGTTGCCTTTCTCTCTGCCGCATAGGACACGCATGGGCGCCGCCCCGGGCGCCAGAGAGAAGGGAGCGCATGATGGCAAGACAATCCCGCCGCAACTTCCTGAAGGCGGCCGGAGCCGCCTCCGTGGGGGTGGGCCTGGCCGGCCCGTTTTCATTCCGGACGCTGGCCGCCACCGATCCCGGCAAGGCCTACGACTACACCAGCTGGGAGCAGTTCCACCGCGACCAGTGGAGCTGGGACAGGAAGACTCGCGGCGCCCACCTGGTCAACTGCACCGGCGCCTGCCCGCACTTCGTCTATTCCAAGAACGGCGTCATCCTGCGCGAGGAGCAGTCCAAGGACGCCCCCATGCTGAACGGCGTGCCGGAGCAGAACCCGCGCGGCTGCAACAAGGGTGAGTGCGGCACCGACTACGTCTACAGCCCCACCCGCCTGAAGTACCCGCTGATCCGGGTCGGCGAGCGCGGCGAGGGCAAGTGGCGGCGCGCCAGCTGGGACGAGGCGCTGGGCATCATCGCCGACAAGATCGTCGATACCCTGAGGACCGAAGGCCCGGACACCATCAGCGTCTATTCGCCGGTGCCGGCGGTCGCCCCGGTGTCGTTCTCGGCCGGCCATCGCTTCGCCCACCTGATCGGCGCCCATGCCCACACCTTCTTCGACTGGTACGGCGACCAGCCTCCCGGCCAGACCCAGACCTGCGGCGTCCAGGGCGAAACCTGCGAGAGCGCCGACTGGTACAATGCCCGCTACATCGTGCTGTGGGGCGCCAATCCGGCGCAGACCCGCATCCCCGACGCCCACTACATCTCGGAAGCGCAGCTGAACGGGACGAAGATCGTCAGCATCGCGCCCGACTACAACTCGTCCACCATCAAGGCCGATTCGTGGCTGCACCCCAAGCCGGGCACCGACGTCGCCCTGGGCCTGGGCTTCGCCCACGTCATCATCAAGGAGAACCTGTTCGACGCGCACAATCTCAAGGAACAGACCGACATGCCGCTGCTGGTGCGCGGCGACAACAAGCTGTTCCTGCGCGAATCCGACCTGGTCGAGGGCGGCTCGAAGAACCGCTTCTACGCCTGGGACCTGAAGACCGGGCGGCCGGTTCTGATGCGCGGCAGCTGGGGCGACGAGCCCGGCGTCAAGCCGGCGGTGCAGCCGCCGTTCCTGGCCCGCAACACCCTGACCTTCGCCGACGGCACGCTGGACCTGGGCAACCTGGACCCGGCGCTCGAGGGCCGCTACCGGGTCAAGCTGCTGGACGGCACCATGGTCGAATGCCGGCCGGTGTTCGAGCTCTACCGCGAGCGCATCATGGCCGAATACACGCCCGAGAAGGTGGCGGCGGTCACCGGCGTCAATGCCGGGCTGATCGCCCAGACCGCCCGGGACTACGCCAAGGCCAGGCCGGCGATGATCATCACCGGCGGCGGCACCGGCCACTGGTTCTACAGCGACATCCTGATGCGGGTGTTCCACTTCCTGTCGTCGCTGACCGCCAACGAGGGCAAGCAGGGCGGCGGCGTCAACCACTACATCGGCCAGTGGAAGCCGGTCTTCGTGCCCGGCGTCGCCGCCCTGTCCTTCCCCCAGGGCGCCGGCAAGCAGCGGTTCTGCCAGACCACCATCTGGAGCTACGTCCATTCCGAGGCCTATGACGGCATGGACAAGGTGGGCATCGACACCGGCAAGTACCTGCGCCACGCGCTCGACAGCAAGCAGTTCCCGCTCTACCCGCGCAACGGCCGCGACCCGAAGATCTTCATCGTCTACCGCGGCAACTTCCTGAACCAGGCCAAGGGTCAGAAGTACATGCTGCGCAACCTGTGGCCGAAGCTGGACCTGATCGTCACCGCCAACATCCGCATGGACAGCCAGGCGCTGTATTCCGACATCGTCCTGCCCTCGGCCCACTGGTACGAGAAGCTGGACCTCAACGTCACCGAGGAACACACCTTCATCAACATGACCGAACCGGCGGTGCCGCCGATGTTCGAGTCCAAGACCGACTGGCAGATCTTCCGCGCCCTGGCCAAGAAGGTGGAGGAGGCGGCGGTGGCCAAGGGCTACCCGCGCTTCTACGACGACCAGTTCAAGTGGAACCGCGACCTATCGACGCTGTCGGCGCAGTTCACCGACAACGGCAAGTTCGACAACGAGGAGGCGGCGGCCCAGTTCATCCTCGACACCGCGCCGCAGAGCAAGGGCATCACCCTGGCCGAGCTGCGCGAGAAGCCGCGGCGCTACAAGTCCAACTGGACCTCGCCGATGAAGGAGGGCGTGCCCTACACGCCGTTCCAGTTCTTCGCCGTCAACAAGCGCCCGTGGCCGACCCTGACCGGCCGCCAGCAGTTCTACATCGACCATCCGGTGTTCTTCGAGATGGGTGTCGAGCTGCCGGTCTACAAGGCGCCCATCGACGCCGACAAGTATCCGCTGCGCTTCAACACCCCGCACAGCCGGCATTCCGTCCACTCGACCTTCAAGGACAACCCGCTGATGCTCCGGCTGCAGCGCGGCGGCCCCATCGTCGAGGTGCCGCCGGTCGAGGCCGAAGCCCGCGGGCTGAAGGACAACGACTGGGCCGAGATCTTCAACGACCACGGCCGCGTCATCGTCCGCATCCGCATCAAGCCCGGCGAGCAGCCCGGCCGCATCTCCATGTATCACACGCCCGAGTTGTATATGGACCTGATCGAGGGCAGCACCCAGAGCGTCTGCCCGATCCGCATCACGCCGACGCACCTGGTCGGCAATTACGGCCACCTGCTGTTCCGGCCCAACTATTACGGGCCGGGCGGCAGCCAGCGCGACACCCGCGTCGAGATGCGCAAGTACACCGGCGCGGTGCCGACGCCGCTGTGAACGGAACCGGCGGCCGCCGGAGCGCCGGCGGCCGCCTCTGACAGAACGGGAGTTACGTTATGACGACCAGCAAGATGGCGGTTCCGTCGCGGCAGATCGCCTTTGTCGTGGACCTCAACAAGTGCATCGGGTGCCAGACCTGCACCGTGGCCTGCAAGCGGCTGTGGACCGGGCATCCCGGCCAGGCCTTCATGTACTGGCGCAATGTGGAGACGGCGCCGGGCCAGGGCTATCCGCGCAACTGGACGGCCAAGGGCGGCGGCTACAAGAACGGCGACCTGCAGAAGGGCAAGCGCCCCACCGAGGCCGATTACGGCATCCCCTTCGAGTTCGACTACGAAGGCCGTCTGTTCGAGGGCAAGGCCGGCCGCGTTCGCCCCAGCCCGTCCCCCCGCAACGCCCCCAACTGGGACGAGGAGCAGGGCGCCGGCGCCTATCCCAACAACCACTTCTTCTTCATGCCCCGGATGTGCAACCACTGCAGCAATCCGGCCTGCCTGGAGGCCTGCCCCAACGACGCCATCTACCGGCGTCTGCAGGACGGCATCAACGTCATCAACCTGGACAAGTGCAAGGGGACGGCGGCCTGCGTCGAGGCCTGCCCCTACGGCAAGGCGTTCTTCAACGCCAACGACCTCAAGGGCAACAAGTGCATCGGCTGCTATCCGCGCATCGAGAAGGGCGTGGCCTCGGCCTGCGTCGCCCAGTGCGTCGGCCGCGCCATGCATGTGGGCTTCCTCGACGACAAGGCCAGCTCGGTGTTCAAGCTGGTCAACGTGTTCAAGGTGGCCCTGCCGCTTTATCCCGAGCTGGGGACCAAGCCCAACGTCTTCTACGTGCCGCCGGCCTTCGGCCCGATGGAGGAGGATGCCCAGGGTCTGTCCACCGGCAAGCCCAAGCTGCCGCAGGCCCTGCTCGAGAAGATGTTCGGTTCCGAGGTGGGGGCGGCGCTGGCGCTTCTGCGTGCCGAGCGCGGCCGCAGGATGGCCGGCAGCGCGTCCGAACTGATGGACACGCTGATCGGCCACCGCTCGGCCGACATGATGATCTCGCCGCTCACCTGAAGGGGGCCGAAATGAACATTTTCCTCCCGTTTCTTTCGGTCCTTTCGGTGTTGTGGGCCTTGTCCGCCGCCCAGGCGGCGGACAAGGCGACCTACGAGGGCTTCAAGGTCTGCGCCAAGTGCCACGACCTGCAGGCGGAGGCCTGGCAGGCCACCAGCCACGCCAAGGCGTTCGACATCCTGAAGCCCGGCCAGCGCGCCGAGGCCAAGGTCAAGGCCAAGGTCGATCCCAACAAGGACTACACCGCCGATCCCGGCTGCCTGGGCTGCCACACCACCGGCTATGGCGAGCCGGGCGGCTATGATCCCGCCATGCCGCCGGCCCAGGCCAAGGCCCTGGCCGGGGTCGGCTGCGAGTCGTGCCACGGCCCCGGCAGCCAGTTCAAGAAGGAGCACGGCGACGCCGAGGGGCGCTTCAAGAAGGGCGGCGCCACCACCGACCGCAAGGTGCTGGTCGAGGCCGGGCAGACCTTCGACTACGAGAAGGCCTGCGTGAAGTGCCACGGCGTGGGCACCAACAAGCCCGGCAGCCCGTTCAACGCCCTGGTCGATCCCAAATACGCCTTCGAGTTCGACAAGGCGGTGCGGACCACCGGCAAGGGCAAGGGCGTCCACGACCACTTCAAGCTGATCGGGGTGTTCTCGGGCCAGCCGGTGCACCGCCTGCGGGCCGAGTTCCAGAGCACGGCGAAGGAGGGCGCGGAATGAACGCCGTGACCTCATCCGCCACCGCCCCTGCGGCCGCGTTCTCGGCCGATGCGGCGGCCCGCTGCTACCAGCTGCTGGCCATCGCCTTCGCCTATCCCGGCGCCGAATTGGCCGACGCCGTCGCCTCGGGCGCGTTCCGCGACGAGATGGCGGCCGCGTCCCGGGCGGCCTCGCCCGCCCTCGCCGAAATCGCCGCCCAGTGGAGCGGCGCCTTCCAGGGAGTCGAACGGCGGGAACTGGAAAGCCAGTATCTGGCCGCCTTCGAGCTCGACCTTCCGGCGTCGCCGGTGTCGCTCTACGAAGGGTCCTACGGCGGCGGCAGCGACCGCGCCCAGGTGCTGCTGGAGGTGAAGGCCTTCTACCAGCATTTCGGCCTGTCCATGCCGGCCGAGATGCGCGAGGCCGAGGACCACCTGGCGGCCGAACTGGAATTCATGCAGTTCCTGACCGCCAAGCAGGCGCTGGCCGAAAGCGAGGGCGCCGATGCCGGCCCCTATCTGCGGGCCCAGCGCGACTTCCTGTCCCGCCACCTGGCCCGGTGGCTGCCGCGCTTCACCGCCGCCACCGCCAACCTGGACAGCGATTTCTACCGGTCGCTGGCGTGGCTGGCCAACGGCTTCGTCGCCGCCCACCATGGCGCGGTCTGCCCCCCCGCGGAAGAGGCCGCGCCATGATCCGGCTGTCCCGGCCCCGGACCTGGCTGCTGGGCAGCTCGCTGCTGGCGGCGGTGGTCTTCTTCGTCACCGGCATCGTGTTCTGGGGCGGCTTCAACACCGCCATGGAAGCCACCAACACCCTGGGCTTCTGCATCACCTGCCACGAGATGAAGGACACCGTCTACAAGGAGTACACCGAGACCGTGCACTTCGCCAATCGCAGCGGGGTGCGGGCGGTGTGCGCGGACTGCCACGTGCCCCATCCGTGGGTCTACAAGCTGCAGCGCAAGATCCAGGCCAGCGGCGAGCTCTACCATAAGGTGATGGGGACGGTGGACACCCCGGAGAAGTTCGAGGCCAAGCGGGTCGAACTGGCCAAGCGGGTGTGGGCGTCCATGAAGGCCACCGATTCCCGCGAATGCCGCAACTGCCACACCCTCGACGCCATGAGCAAGGACGCCCAGAAGGCGACGGCATGGCGGCAGCATTCCAACGCCGCCGCCAAGGGCAAGACCTGCATCGACTGTCACAAGGGCATCGCCCACAAGGACGTCTCGGCCTTCCACGAAGAGGAAGAGCCGACGGACGGGAATTAACCGAGTTGTCTGAAAGAGGAGAGCGAAAGATGTCTAAGTTCGTTACCAAGCGGGTTCTGTGCGCCGCCATCGGGGCGCTGATGATCGGCGGCGTCGGTGCCGCCTCGGCCCAGCAGGCGCCGATGATGGACCAGAAGGCGCCCATGGCGGCGCCGATGATGGCGGATCGCGCCAAGCTGCTGACCCAGCCCGGCGTGTTCGGCAACTTCTCCATCTACAAGGTGCGGCCCGACTACATGAAGCTGAGCGCCGCCGAGCGCAAGGCCGCCGTGGCGGAGGCCCACATGGTCATCGACAAGCACAAGGAGAAGGTGATCGTCGATACCTACCTGACCCGCGGCCTGGGCGCCAGCAGCGACTATCTGCTGCGCGTGCACTCCACCGACATGGCGGCGACGCAGGCCTTCCTGCTCGACTGGCGGGCCACCCGGCTCGGCATGCACTCGGATGTGGGCGAGAACCTGGTCGGCATCACCAAGGCGCTGAACTACATCACCAAGGACAAGTCGGCCGACCTGAACGCCGGCCTGACCTCGGCCACCTACTCCGATCCGGCCCCGCGCTACGCCATCGTCATCCCGGTGAAGAAGGACGCCGCGTGGTGGAACATGTCGGACGAGCAGCGCCTGAAGGAGATCGAGGTCCACACCGTTCCCACGCTGCAGTACCTGGTCAACGTGAAGCGCAAGCTCTATCACTCGACCGGCCTGGCCGACACCGACTTCATCACCTATTTCGAGACCGCTGACCTGGGCGCCTTCAACAACCTGCTGATCTCGCTGGCCAAGGTGCCCGAGAACAAGCACCACACCCGCTGGGGCAACCCCACCGTCCTGGGCACCATCCAGACCCCCGAGTCGCTGGTGAAGACCCTGTCTGGCATGTGACGCACTCCCCCCCGGACGAGTCTCGTCCCTGTCCTCCCCGTCCGGGGTTTACCCCGCCGCTCCCACTCCCCCGGGGGCGGCGGGTTCCGTTTCATACCGGCCCGCATCCGCCGCCACCAGCCGGGCGGCGGCGGCCAGGACCGACCCGTGGAAGCCGCTTTCGCCATGGGCGGCGGCCACGGCCGGGACCCAGTCGGCAAGGTGCCGGGCGACGAAGTCGCGCTGGGCGTGGCGGTAGGGGGCGGAACCGGCAGCGCCGCCGGCTTCGTGGAAGGCCAGGAAGTGCATGAATTCCAGCGCGACCGACAGGTGGTCGAGTCCGGCGGTGCAATGCTGGGTTCCCAGGCCGAAGCAGCGATAGAACGCCGCCAGTTCGACCAGCAGGTCCGGCCGCGTCTCGGCCGGCCGATGGTCGCCCTCGTGCAGCGAGCGGCCGGGGCCGCCCCGCCCGAGGTCGAAGGCCGCCACATACTCCGCCTGCAGTTCGGCGAGGCTGCCGGCGGGGGCGGCGACGACCGCCGGCTCGCCGGTGGCCTCGGCCATGGACTCGGCCAGCGCCGCGGCGAAGCGGCCATCGGCCAGCGTTTCCCACAGGGCCTCGTCGGGATAGGCGGTCGCGGCGGCCAGCAGAGTGTAGGCGCGGCTGCGGGCGGCGGCGAGGGCCATGGTCAGCGCGAGGGGTGGGGCTGCAGGTGGCCCAGCAGGGCGCGGGCGTCGCGGCCGATCAGCAGGTCCATCAGCTCGGACGGCTCGCCCCTGCCGCGCTTCCGGCGTTCGGCGCGCAGGACGCGCAGCGCGGTGCGCACGTCCGGACCGAACAGCGATGCCAGGTAATTGTCGGGAATCCTGGCGGCGGCGCCGGCGGTGCCGTCCGGTCCCTCGACGGCGGGACCGATGAAGGGCGGGATGTAGAACACGTTGGGGCCGGTGCCGAAGCCGTCCATCAGCGGCAACGCCACCCCCCACTGCCGCACCAGCTTGTGGACCGAGGCGGCGCCGTCGTCGAGGAAGCCCACATGCATGGCCCGGCCGGTGCACTGGGCGACGCAGGCCGGGGCCAGGCCGGCCTCGAGACGGGGAAAGCAGCCGTGGCACTTGTGGGCCTTGGCCTTGGCGGCGTCGAAGAAAGTCTTGGCATAGGGGCAGGCGGCGACGCAGGCGCGACTGCCGTCGCAGCGGTCGGGGTCCAGCAGCACCAGCCCGTCCTCGGGGCGCTTGCGGATCGCCCCGGCTTCGCAGGCCTCGGCGCAGGCCGGCCGGTCGCAGTGGTTGCACATGCGCGGCAGGTAGAAGAAGTAGGTGTTGGGATAGGCGCCGGCGCCCTGGTCCTCTTCCCAGTTCGGCGCCCAATCGGCCGCCGCGCGCGGGCGGCCGCGGTCGCGCTTGCCCGAGAACAGGCGGGCGCTGTAGTCGAACTCGAAGGGGATGCCGTATTCCTCGGGCGTCGGCTCGCGCCCCGGCTTCGGCCGTCCCTTGTCGAAGCCGCCGCCGCGCCCGGCCCAGTCGCGGGGATAGCCCCTGCCCGGCACCGTCTCGACGTTCATCCAGTAGGCCGCCTCCAGGCCCGGGGCGGTGGTCCACAGCCGCTTGCAGGCGATGGTGCAGCCCTGGCAGCCGATGCATTTGTTGAGGTCGATGACGAAGGCCATCTGGCGGTGGCGGGTGGAAGAGGTCATGGCCGCACCTACAAGCCCGCCGGCACGGGGCCGGTGTAGCGCCGCACCTCGACCCGCACGTCGCGCTGGCTGCCGCCAGGGCCGTAATAATTGGGGCGGAACACCAGGTGGCCGTAATCGCCCACCAGGTGGGTGGGGGTGATGCGGATCGGGCAGACGCTCTGCGAGCCGCCCTGGATCAGGTCCTGGTACAGCTCGGGGGCGTGGTGCATGGTCACCCGGCCGGCCGGTTCGCCGGGACGCAGCTTGACCCGGCAGATCAACCGGCCGTGGTCGTTCCACAATTCGGCCCAGTCGTTGTCGGCCAGGCCGCGCTGGCGCCCGTCGGCGGGGGCCATTTCCAGCACCGGGCCGCCGCGCTGCAGCCGCAGCATCAGGTCGTTGTCCTTGAAGGTGGAATGGACGGCGTGGCGCGAATGCGGGGTGTTGAAGCGCAACGGGAACTGGTCCGAGTCCAGCGGCGGGCGATAGGCCGGCAATTCCTGGCTCAGCTCCAGGAACAGGCTGTGGTCGATGTAGAATTGCTGCCGCCCGGTCAGGGTCGGCCACGGCTTGCGGCCGTGGGTGAAGTGGCGGAACGGGGTGTAGGGAACGCCCTCCTCCATGGGCGAGGTCCAGTTCGACACCACCCGCTGGGGACCCTTGCGGCGTATGGCGTCCAGGGTCATGCCCTTGGTCTCCGGCGCATTGTCCAGGATGAACTGGGCGGCGTCCTCGTCACGGGCGAGGCGGCCGTCGGCGGTCATCTCGGCGTGCAGGCGGCCGAGGTCGCGGTGCCAGCCGAACTCGTCGTCGTGCAGCGTGGTCACGCCGCGCCGCCGTGCCGTCTCCTCCACCTTGGCGGCCAGATCGACGAAGATCCGCCAGTCCGAGCGCGCCTCGTACATGGGCGGGATGGCCGGCTCGGTCATGTGGATCCAGGTGTGTTCCTCGGTGAAGTTGAGGTCGGTCTTCTCGTACCAATGGGCCGAGGGCAGCACCACGTCCGAATAGAGCGCCGTGGTGTCCATGCGGATGTTGATGTTCACCACCAGGTCCAGCTTCGGCCACAGGGTGCGCAGCACGTCGCCCTGGCTCTTGGTCTGGTTCAGGTAGTTGCCGCGATAGCAGATGAAGACCTTGGGCGAGCGGCCGCCGCGCGGGTACAGCGGCATCTGGCCGCTGGTCAGCGAATCGCGCAGGCGGCGGGGGATGTCCATGCCCTCGATGCCGTCCCGGGCCTCGGCATGCAGGTAGGTCCAGATGGTGGTCTGGCAGAACCGCTGGCGGGAGACGCCGCGGGGGAAGGCCAGGGCGTTGATGCCGGCCGAGGGCACCGGCTTCCATTGCCCGACGTAGTGGTTCACGCCGCCGCCGTGGCGGCCGACATTGCCGGTCAGGGCCATCAGCAGGTGCAGCGCGCGGAACAGCACGTCGCTGTGGAACCAGTGATTGATGCCGGCGCCGGTGATGATGGTGGCCGGCCGGGTGGCGGCCAGCTCGCGGGCCAGGGCGGTGATGGTGGCCGCCGGTATCCCGGTGATCCGCGCCGCCTTGCGCGGGGAATGATCGGCCAGGGTCCGGCGCAGCAGCTCCAGGACCGGGCGCACCTCGACGTCGCCGCCGTCCCTGGTGCGGACGCGGAAGCTGCCCTCCAGGGCCGGGCGGAGATCGCCCAGGGCCAGCGTTCCCTCGGGAAACGACAGCGTGTCGCGGCCGAGATAGGCATGGCGCGGGGCGGCCCGGGTGTCGGGCTGGTCGGCCCAGCAACCGCGCATGGCCACCGGCCGGCCGCTGGCCTGGTCATGGGCGAAGAAGCGGTCCTCGGCCCCGCCCTCGACCAGGTCGGCCTCGCGCAGGAAGCGCCTGGTGTCGCTGCGCACCAGCAGCGGAAGGTCGGTCTGCTCGGCGACGAAGGCGGCATCGAACAGCCGCTCCTCGACGATCACATGGGCCAGGGCCAGCGCCAGGGCGGCGTCGGTTCCCGGCCTGGGATGCAGCCACTGGTCGGACTTGGCGGCGCTGCTGCTGTAATCGGGGGCGATGGTCACCACCCGCGTGCCGTTGAGGGCCGCCTCGGTCAGGTAATGGCTGTCGGGAATGCGGGTCTGCACCGGGTTGGCGCCCCACAGCAGGATCAGCCGGGCGTTGAACCAGTCCGAGGTCTCGGCGGCATCGCACTGCACCCCCAGGGTCTGGGTCTGGCCGGGCGCATGGTCGCCGTACCAGTCGAAGAAGGTATGGGCATGGGCGCCGGTCAGATGGGCGAAGCGGTGGCCGGCGGCATAGGACACCGGCGCCACCGCCGGGGCCGGCGAGAACACGCTGACGCTGTCGGGGCCGTGGCGGACCATGGCATCGACCACCCGGTCGGCGATCAGTTGCAGCGCCTCGTCCCAACTGGCCCGCCGCCATTTGCCGTCGCCGCGCTCGCCCATGCGGATCAGCGGGTGTTTCAGCCGGTACGGGCCGTACATGTAGTCGATGGCGCAGCTGCCCTTGGCGCAGCCGCGCGGATTGGGGTCGGGAAGGCCGGGTAGCGCCGGCAGATCGCCCGATTGCTCGTCGCGCAGGACGATGCCGTCGCGGCTGTAGACCCAGTGCGGGCAGCCGCCGGTGCAGCCGACCAGATGGGCGCCGCGGGTGCGCCGGTCCCATGTCCAGCCGCGCCGGACCAGGTCCTGCCAGCCGGGATAATCCGGCCTGATGGCGGGATCGGCGGCCAGGCTGCGCAGCGACAGGCCGCTGCCGAGCACCGGAGCCGCGGCGATTGCGGCCACGCCCTTCAGGAATTTACGCCTATTCGGTGCGCCCATGGGGCGACCTCCTTCCCGAGCCGGCACCGTCGCCGGGGGGCGGCCGATTGAACGTTTCGTTCAGTCCGCTCCGTGGCCGATGTGAACGTTTCATTCAATCGACCTCTCGTCCCGGGGCGGCACCAGGCCGAATTCGCGGATACGCCGCTCCAGGCGCGGACGCGAAATGCCGAGGATGTCGCAGGTCTTGCCCTTGTGCCAGTTGGTGCCGGTCAGCACGCGCTGGATGTGCTGGCGCTCCAGCTCGCGCAGGGAACACAGGGGGCGGTCGCATTCGTATTCGAACAGCGCCTTGGGGGCCTTGGGAAGCTGGCGGATCTCGAGCGGCAGGCTGTCCACGGTCAGGGCATCGCCGCGCTCCAGCACCGCCGACTTCATCAGCACGTTCTCCAATTCGCGGACATTGCCCGGCCAGTCGTAGGACAGCAGGCATTCCATGGCCTCGCTCGACACCCGGCGGATGGTCTTGCGCAGGTCCTTGTTGATCTTCCTGAGCAGGAAGTCCACCAGCAGCGGAACGTCGCAGGCGCGGGTGCGCAGCGGCGGCAGCATGATGGTGGCGACGTTGAGGCGGTAGTACAGGTCTTCGCGGAACTGGCCGCTGGCCACGCGCTCGCGCAGGTCGACGTTGGTGGCGGTGATGAAGCGGGCCTTGCTCCGCTTGACCTGGGTGCTGCCGACCGGGCTGTACTCGCGCTCCTCGAGGATGCGCAGCAGCTTGGACTGCATGCGCGGCGACAGCTCGGCGATCTCGTCGAGGAACAGGGTGCCTTCGCCGACCTGCTCGACCTTGCCTTTGTGGGCGGTGACGGCACCGGTGAAGGCGCCGCGCTCGTGGCCGAACATCTCGCTTTCCAGCAGGGTCTCGACCAGGGCGGCGCAATTGACGGCGACGAAGGGGTGATGGCGGTCTGGGCTGGCATTGTGGACGGCGCGGGCCACCAGCTCCTTGCCGGTACCCGATTCGCCCAGCACCAGCACGGTGATGCGGCTTTGCGCCACCAGGCCGATGCTCTTGAACACCTGCTTCATGCCGGTGGACTGGCCGACGATCTGGGTGGTGACGCCGCCCGGCGGGCCGATGACCAGGCCTTCTTCCTGCGAATCGTGGCTGAGAGCGCGCTCGATGGCGGCGTTCAGCTCGTCCAGGTCGATGGGCTTGGCGACGTAGTCCACCGCGCCGCCCTGCATGGCCGCCACCGTGGTCTCGAAATCGTGGAAGGCGGTGATCATGATGACCGGAAGGGTGGGCCGCCCGGCCTTGATCTCGGACAGCAGCCACATGCCGTCGCGGCCGGGCAGGCGCACGTCGGACACCACCACGTCCACGTCGGGACCGGCGGCCAGATCGACCGCCTCTTCCGCCGTATAGCCCAGCGTGACCCGGTGGCCGCTCTGCTGGAAGTGGTGATTGAGCGTGCGGCAGATCGCGCGGTCGTCATCGACAAGCAGGATGTGCGCCATGGTCCTTCCCGGAAATCAGTGGCCGGCCGATGTCCTGCAAAACCTCGGCCATGCCCATGGCCATGATAGCATGAGCCTTGCATCGATGTGGCCTCGAAGACCGGACCCGCGCGCGAAAGGGGGGCGCCGCCGGAATGAAGATCTCAAGGAAGATATTCGCCATCACGTTCCTCATCTCCAGCATCGCCATCGCCGGCATGGCGACGCTGACGCTGGCGCGCACCAACGCCACCCTGCACGATCTGGCCCGGCAGCGTCTGCAGGAAAGCGTCAGCCGCGAGGCCCGCATCATCAGCACCCTGTTCGACGTGGTGAAAAGCGACCTGCGGATGCTGGCCGAGCAGGCCGGGCGCGGAATCGACCCGCGGAGCGGGGCGGGCCAGGCCGAGGTGACCGAGGCGGTGGCCATGCTGATGCGCAAGCAGCCGGCCTACGTCACCGCCGAGGTGCGGGTGGCCGGGCCCGATGGCCGGGTCCTGGCCTTCGAGCAGGCGGATCTGGGGGTGCGTCCGGTGCCCACGGCCAACCTGAACGCCGGAAGCTTGCGGGAGCTGGCGCGCGGACTGTGGCCCGGCAACGTGCATTTCTCGCAGCTGATCGAGCGCAACGGCCCCGATGCCTATCGTCCCCGCATCCGGGTCATCCAGGCCGCCACCGCCATCGCCCCGCGCGAGGACGGGCGCGGCGGCGGCCTTTTCGTGGTCGCCATCGATTTCGACGCGCTGATCACCGGCTTCGGCCGGCCGCGCAACGACATCGCGTTCTTTCTCGGCGACCGCGACGGCCGCTACATCTACCGTCCCTCGGTCCTGCAGGGGGAAGGAGACGTCGCCCGCAGCAACGATCTGGTCGCCGAGTTCGGCCTGGGCGAGCGCTGGCGGCGCTGGCTGGGCGGCGGCGACCCGCAGCTGCGCTTCGACGATGCCGGGCGGAAGCTGTCGGTGGCGGTGGAACGGGTGCTGCTGGCCGATCCCCTGGCAGAGGACGGAACCCAGGTCATCGCCGTCGGCGGCATGGCTTCGCTGGCCGACATCGAGGCGGAGATCCGCGCCTACCGCACCCAGCTGGTGGGGGCCGCCCTGGGCGTCGGTGCCCTGGTGGCGCTGGCGCTGGCGCTGGCGACCAACCACCTGACGCGGCCGATCCAGGACCTCACCCAGGTGGCCGACCGCATCGCCGCCGGCGAACGCAACCTCACCTCGGCGTCGGTCGGCCGCCGTGACGAGTTCGGGGTCCTGGCCCGCGCCATCATGCGCATGCTCGATGCCCTGCGCGATTCGGCCAAGAACGAGGAGCAGGCCGCCATGGGCCGCATGGCCACCATGATCGCCCATGACGTGCGCAACGCGCTGTCCTCGGTGAAGATGAACGTGAAGATCCTGCACACCCACCATACCCGGGGGCAGGACAAGCTGGCCGAGGGCTGCGAGATCGCCCTCGAGCAGATCGGCTACATGGAGAACATCCTCACCGACATGCTGGATTTCGCGCGGCCCAACGGCCTGGTGATGGACTGGGTGGATTTGGACGAGGCCATCCGCATCGCCACGCTGTCCATGCTGCCGGACATTTCCGAGAAGTCCATCGTCCTGTGCCAATCGCACGAGCGCCTGCCCAAGGTGTTCGGCGACCGCACCCGGCTGATCCAGGTGTTCCAGAACCTGATGGCCAACGCCATCCAGGCCATGGGCGAGGGCGGCCATCTCAGCATCGACGCCTCATCGACGTTGCACCGGTCGCGCCCGGCGGTCGAGGTGGCGATCACCGATAACGGACCCGGAATATCCGAGGACGTTCTGGCCAAGGTGTTCGAGCCGTTCTTCACCACCCGCACCAAGGGCACGGGCCTGGGCCTGACCATCGTGCGCCGCATCGTGGTCGATCACGGCGGCGACATCCGCCTCGAAGCCGGCGCCGAGGGCGGCACCGTCGCCCGCGTCATCCTGCCGCTGTCGCCGGCCGACTGGGAGGATGAGCAATAGGGGCGGAGCGGCGATCCGCCACCACCCAGCAAAAACCCCCGGGAAGCCTGGCTTCCCGGGGGTCTTGTCCACCAAAATCTTGGTGGGCGCTGTAGGATTCGAACCTACGGCCCGCTGATTAAGAGTCAGCTGCTCTACCAACTGAGCTAAGCGCCCTCAGGGTCATCCGGGTCTCCCCGGCTGAGAGGCCGGCTTTATAGTCGGATAGGCCTGGGCTGGCAAGGGGAAAAATCGTGGCGCCGGGGCGGGGCGGCGGGGAGGGCGGGCTTGGCGTTCGGTTGCAGCGGGGTTACAAAAGGGGCCGCATCCGGGAAACAACCCGATCCGCCACCAAGGGGGACCCGTCCGATGAGCTCCGACACCGTCAAGTACCTGCTGCCCGAGGATCAGTTGCCCAAGGCCTGGTACAACCTGGCCGCCGATCTGCCGGCACCGCCGCCGCCGCCCTTGCATCCGGGCACCGGCCAGCCCTGCGGCCCCGACGACCTCGCCCCCATCTTCCCGATGGCGGTGATCGCCCAGGAGATGACGTCCGAGCGCTGGGTCGACATCCCCGAGCCGGTGCGCCAGATCTACCGTCTGTGGCGGCCCAGCCCGCTGGTCCGCGCCCGCGGGCTGGAGAAGGCGCTGGACACCCCGGCGCGCATCTACTTCAAGTACGAGGGCGTCTCGCCGGCCGGCAGCCACAAGCCCAACACCGCGGTGCCGCAGGCCTTCTACAACAAGCAGGAAGGGGTGAAGCGGCTGTCCACCGAGACCGGGGCGGGGCAGTGGGGCTCGTCCCTGGCCTTCGCCGGCTCGCTGTTCGGGCTCGAGGTCGAGGTCTTCATGGTCAAGATCTCGTACAACCAGAAACCCTATCGCCGCGCCCTGATGGAGACCTACGGCGCCCGATGCGTCGCCTCGCCGTCGACTTTGACCAACGCCGGGCGCACCATCCTGGAGAAGGACCCCGACAGCAACGGCTCGCTGGGCATCGCCATCTCCGAGGCGGTCGAGGTCGCCGCCACCCGCGACGACACCAAATACGCCCTGGGCAGCGTGCTCAACCACGTCTGCCTGCACCAGACGGTGATCGGCGAGGAGGCCATGGCCCAGATGGCCATGGCCAACGACGCCCCCGACGTGGTCATCGCCTGCACCGGCGGCGGCTCCAACTTCGCCGGCCTGGCCTTCCCCTATATCCGCGAGAAGCTGAAGGGCCAGCAGGTGCGGGTGGTGGCGGTCGAGCCGTCGTCGTGCCCGACCCTGACCAAGGGCACCTACGCCTACGATTTCGGCGACACCGGCCACCTGACGCCGCTGGTCAAGATGCACACCCTGGGATCGACCTTCATGCCGCCGGGCTCCCATGCCGGCGGCCTCAGGTACCACGGCATGGCGCCCATGGTCAGCCACGTCAAGGAACTGGGCCTGATCGAGGCCCGCTCCTACGCCCAGACCGAGTGCTTCAAGGCGGCGGTGGCCTTCGCCCGCGCCGAGGGCATCGTGCCGGCCCCCGAATCCTCGCATGCGGTCAAGGCGGCGGTGGACGAGGCGCTGGCCGCCAAGGCCGAGGGCAAGGCCCGCTCGATCCTGTTCAACCTGTCGGGCCACGGCCATTTCGACATGCAGGCCTATACCGACTATTTCGGCGGCAAGCTGCAGGACCTGGATTACGGCGAGGCCGACCTGCAGACCGCCCTGGCGGCGCTGCCCAAGGTGTGAGGTGTTGGCGCGGCCGGTGCCGCGCGGCCATTGTCGCTGCGGGCCGGGTTCCCGGGAACCCGGTCCGACGCCTCATTCGGGCCTCACCCTGAGGAGGCCGCGCCAGCGGCCGTCTCGAAGGGCCTGGCCCGTCGCACCCTCGCTCCCCCGTCGCACGTCCTTGGCCCGCCTCGTCCTTCGAGACGCGTCCCGGACGGGCCGCTCCTCAGGATGAGGCTACTGTTGGAGCGGATGGGAAAGGAACCGGACGGCGCCGGAGTTGACTCGGGCATCCGCGCGGCCGCCCGCTTCACGCAGGCGGATTGCCCTCTTTCGCCTGCTCCCTCAACTGGCGGCGGAAGTCCGGGCTGTCCTGGTAGCCGTGGACCTTGACGCCGTGCTCGACCGCGGCCTCCACCAGTTCATCCTCGTTGTCGGCGGACAGCGCTACCGAGCATTGCGATCCGGGATAGTCGCGGCAGTCGATATATTTGCGCGCCATGGAACCCTCCGGGGTGGCGGAATTGTGCAGGTTCTGTCTGCCCCTCGCCGGGCGCAAACCTATGGTTTGCGTGTCACATGGGGCCTGACGGCGACGGCGCAAGGCGTGCGTCGGCCAATATCACACCCACAGCGCCTCGAATTCCAGCAGCACCGGCACCAGGCCGGCCTCGCCGGTCACCGCCGCGGCCTCGCCCGGACTCATCCAGCGCCGCTGGCGCTGGCGGCGTTCCGGCCAATTATCCAGTTCGTGCTGGACCTCAAGCAGGAAGACCACCACCTCGGTGGGGACCTCGCGGCCGCTGCGCAGGCGCTTGAGGCTGGGGAAGGCACACAGCGGCCGTTCCACGATGCGGCCGATCAGCCCGGCCTCCTCATAGGCCTCGACCTCGGCCACCTGATGCGGCTTCAGGCGCTTCTCGGGCTGGCCCTTGGGCAGGATCCAGCGCCTGGTCTCGCGCGAGGTGACCAGCGCCACCATGGGCTGGCCATCGACCACACGGTAGGGAAACGCCGCGAACTGGAGACGGGTCTTGGGGCTGGGCATGTCCCTGGCGCGCGGTCCATGGTTTAGAACCAATGGAATGTGACAGTACTGTGACGGGAGTCAAGGATTCCAGTGACGGAACCTCGGGTCACGGAACCTCGCCGGCCCGTTCGGACTGGCGCAACAGATCGGCGAGCCCGGGCTCGGCGGCGGCGACCGTCGCGTGATGGCCCTTCATCGCCGCCACCAGTGCCCCGTTCCGCTCGAGCAGGCGGTCGGCGAAGCCGATCATGCGGCTGTTGGGCCAACTGCGCGGACGGATGCGGCGCAGCTCGGCGAAGGCGGCCTCCTCCTGCCCCGGGTTGCTCTGCGCCATCAATATGACCGCGGTGGCGGTGGAGCGGGAGATGCCCATGTGGCAGTGGATCAGCAGGTGGTCTATGCCGGAGGTCTGCGCGCCGAAGGCCAGGATGGCCGACACGTCGGCCGCCTGCGGCGCCACCATCTCGTCCTTCTCGGCGACGATGTCGTGGTAGCGCCAGACCGTGCGGCGGTGGGGCGGATAGGCGCGGAAATCGTCGGGATCGGGATGGTCGGGATCAAGGATGGTGAGGACGTGGGTGATCCCGGCCTCGCCGTGCAGGCACAATTCGGTCAGGCCGCAGATGGTGATCTTGTAGGGGACCATGGACACTTCGCCGCTCCGTGTTGGATCCTGGCGCGCAGGCTAAAGCATGGCGCCGCCGCGTGCATCACCCGATCGCTGCGCGTGGCCGCGGCCGCCTATCCGGCCATCCCGTCGCGCATCTTCGCCGCCTCGTCGACCCAGTGGCGCAGGGACGGGTCGTCGCTGCCGCCCCAGCGGGTCCGCACCTGGTCCAGCGCCCGCCTGGCGCCGTCGCCGTCGTCCAGGTTGAGGCGCGCCACCGCCAGCTTGACGTGGGCGGCGGCGAGGATGTGCTGCACCTTGGCCGGTTCGTCGCCCAGCGCCTGGGCGATGGCGAAGGCGAGCCCCTCGGCCGCCCCTTCGTGGTCGCCCTGGCCGCCCAGCAGCATCGCCGCCTCGTAGGCGGCAAGGATGCGCAGCTCGCGGTATTCCTGGTCGTCGAAGCCGCGGATGCGGGCCAGCAGGCCGTCCAGCGCCTCCAGCGCGTCGGGCTCGCGGTCGAGATCGACCAGCGCCATGGCGCGGCCCAGCATGGCGCGGCTGACCGCGAAATGGGCGACGGGGTGGTCGGCGGTCTCGAAATGCGAGACGATCAGGTCCAGCATTTCCAGTGCCGCGTCGCCGGCGCCGGCGCGGCGCAACTGCAGTCCCTGTTCCAGCGCCGCCTCAAGCATGGCGACTTCATTGACCGGCTCGCTCATCCGGGCCTCCATCAGAAAACCGTAAAGTACTCCATAGCATGCCCCCCGGCCGATGGATAGGCCGCCATCGGTCCACGATCCTGTTGACAAGCCTGGGCGACTCATACTTCCTATGGTGTGTGTGGGCGGCCAGCCTCCCGCCCGGATTCCCCTTGTTTCGGCCCGCGATTGAACCGGCTCGCGAAGGCGGGGCGCCATCGGGCGTGAACCCGGGGCAGGGCGCCCGTTTACCGATTGCGAGTGGCGACAGGCATGGACAACAACAGGGTCATCATCTTCGACACCACGTTGCGCGACGGCGAGCAGTCGCCCGGCGCCTCCATGAACCTGGAGGAGAAGGTCAAGATCGCCCTGGTGCTGGAAGAGATGGGCGTCGACGTCATCGAGGCCGGGTTCCCCATCGCCTCCAACGGCGACTTCGAGGCGGTCAACGCGGTGGCCAGGCGGGTCAAGACCGCCACAATCGCCGGCCTCGCCCGCGCCACCAAGGGCGACATCGAACGCTGCCACCAGGCGGTCAGGGACGCGCCCCGGCACCGCATCCACACCTTCCTGTCCACCAGCCCGCTGCACATGAAATACAAGCTGCAGATGGAGCCCGAGGCGGTGCTGCAGAAGGTGAAGGATTCGGTTAGCTTCGCCCGCACCCTGGTGGACGACGTGGAATGGTCGGCCGAGGACGGCTCGCGCACCGAGCACGACTTCCTGTGCCGTTGCGTCGAGGCCGCCATCGATGCCGGGGCGCGCACCATCAACATTCCCGACACCGTCGGCTATGCGGTGCCCGACGAATACGCGGCGCTGATCGCCATGCTGGTCAACCGGGTGCCCAACATCGACAAGGCGATCCTGTCGGTGCATTGCCACAACGACCTCGGCCTGGCGGTGGCCAATTCGCTGGCCGCGGTGGCCGCCGGCGCCCGCCAGATCGAATGCACCGTCAACGGCCTGGGCGAGCGCGCCGGCAACGCCGCCATGGAAGAGATCGTGATGAGCCTGCGGACGCGCCCCGACCGCATGCCCTTCACCACCGGTATCAAGACCGAGCAGATCACCCGGGCCTCGCGCCTGGTCTCGGCGGTGACCGGCTTCGTGGTGCAGCCCAACAAGGCCATCGTCGGCAAGAACGCCTTCGCCCACGAATCGGGCATCCACCAGGACGGCGTGCTGAAATGCGCCCAGACCTACGAGATCATGACACCTGAATCGGTCGGGCTGACCCGCTCCAACCTGGTGATGGGCAAGCATTCGGGCCGCGCCGCCTTCAGGGACAAGCTGAAGCATCTGGGCTACGACCTGGCCGATTCCGCCGTCGAGGACGCCTTCGTCCGCTTCAAGGACCTCGCCGACCGCAAAAAGGACATATTCGACGAAGATATCGTCGCTCTGATCGACGAAGCTGTGTACCGCGAGAACGACCGCATCCGCTTCCACGGGCTGGAGGTTCTGTGCGGCACCCGCCACAACCCGCCCAAGGCGGAACTGGACCTGGAGATCGACGGCGTGGTGCGAAACGTGAAGGCCACCGGCGACGGCCCCGTCGACGCCACCTTCAATGCCATCAAGGCGCTGGTCCCGCACGAGGCGCGGCTGCTGTTGTACCAGGTGCATGCGGTGACCCAGGGCACCGATGCCCAGGCCGAGGTAACGGTTCGTTTGGAAGAAGATGGCAAGACTGTCAACGGGCAGGGTGCGGACACCGACACCATGGTGGCTTCGGCCCGCGCATATGTGAATGCCCTGAACAAACTTTTGGTGAAGCGGCAAAAAACCGCTCCGGCAGCGCTGACGGCCTGATATAAAGCGGGCAAGCGCCCCTTACGGCAACGAGAGACCTTTCGAGCGAGGGATTATGTTTTCGAAACTGACGGGTTGGATGTCGGCCGACATGGCGATCGATCTGGGGACCGCCAATACTCTGGTCTACGTCAAGGGCCGCGGCATCGTCCTGAACGAACCGTCGGTGGTCGCCATCGCCGAGGAGAAGGGCAAGAAGAAGGTGCTCGCCGTCGGCGACGAGGCCAAGATGATGCTGGGGCGCACCCCCGGCTACATCCAGGCCATCCGCCCCTTGCGCGACGGCGTCATCGCCGACTTCGAAGTCGCCGAGGAGATGATCAAGCACTTCATCCGCAAGGTGCACAACCGCCGTTCCTTCGCCAGCCCGCTGGTGATCGTCTGCGTCCCCTCGGGCTCGACCGCGGTGGAACGCCGCGCCATTCAGGAATCGGCGGAAAGCGCCGGCGCCCGCCGGGTGTTCCTGATCGAGGAGCCGATGGCGGCGGCCATCGGCGCCGGCCTGCCGGTCACCGAGCCGACCGGCTCCATGGTGGTCGATATCGGCGGTGGTACCACCGAGGTGGCTGTTCTTTCGCTGGGCGGCATCGTCTATTCTCGCAGCGTGCGCGTCGGCGGCGACAAGATGGACGAAGCCATCATCGCCTATATCCGGCGCAACCATAACCTGCTGATCGGCGAAGGCTCGGCCGAGCGCATCAAGAAGGAGATCGGCTCCGCCTGCCCGCCCGAGGACGGCGAGGGCCGCACCATGGAGATCAAGGGTCGCGACCTGATGAACGGCGTGCCGAAGGAACTCATCGTCTCCGAACGCCAGATCGCCGAGAGCCTGGCCGAGCCGGTCGGTGCCATCATCGAGGCGGTCAAGGTGGCGCTCGAGCACACCGCGCCGGAACTGGCCGCCGACATCGTCGACAAGGGCATCGTGCTCACCGGCGGCGGCGCCCTGCTCTCCAACCTGGATTACGTGCTGCGCCACGCCACCGGCCTGCCGGTGTCCATCGCCGACGACCCGCTGTCCTGCGTGGCGCTGGGGACCGGGCGCGCGCTGGAGGAGATGCCCAAGCTGAAGAACGTGCTGACCAGCATGTACTAGTATTGGTGCGTCCAGATGTTGTAGGTTTGCCCAGCGCGGCCCGCCAGGGGTTTGGCGGTGCCGCGGCAATTCGGGAACGGAGGGGGCCTTCGTGAAACAGTCCGGTGCGGTCGGACGTTTTGCCACGCTGCGGCTGCTGGCCCAGCGTTTCGCCTTCGTCTCCCTGGTGGTGGCCGCGGTCGCCCTGATGATCGTCGGCAAGGCCGACGTGCTGCTGGTCGAGCGCACCCGGACCCTGGTGGCCGACGCGCTGGCCCCCGTCCTCGACGTCATGAGCCGTCCCGCCGCCTCCATCGCCGAGGTGGTGGACAGCGTGCGTGAGCTGGCCTCCCTGCGCGCCGAGAACGTCCGCCTCAGGGCCGAGAACGCGCGGCTGATGCACTGGCAGACGGTGGCCCGCCGGCTGGAGGCCGAGACGTCGGTGCTGCACGACCAGCTGAACGTCATTCCCGATCCCGACCCGTCCTTCGTCACCGCCCGGGTGATCGGCGACGTCGGCTCGGCCTTCGGCCATTCCATGCTGCTGGGCGCCGGCAACCGCGACGGGGTGCGCAAGGGCCTGGCGGTGCTGTCGGGCGAGGTGCTGGTCGGTCACGTCGCCGAGGTGGGCGAGCGCTCCTCGCGCCTGCTGCTCCTGACCGACATCAATGCCCGCATCCCGGTGATGCTGGAGGCGTCGCGCACCCGCGCAATCCTGGCCGGCGACAACCGCGAGAGGCCCAAGCTCAACTACCTTGCCGGTGCGCCGGTCGCGGCGGGCGACCGGGTGGTGACCTCGTCCTCGGGCGCGGCGTTCCCCCCCGGCATCCCCATCGGCGTGGTCGGCTCCGTCACCGACGGCATCATCCGCGTCGAGCCCTTCGTGCGGCGCCATGAACTGGAGTTCGTCACCGTGGTCGATTACGGCCTGGGCGGCATCCTGCCCTTCGACAAGCCTCCGGTCCCCGAGCGCCGCCGTCGCGGCGCCCCCGTTGCCGCTGCCGCCGGGGCCGAGAATTGATGAAGCCCTCGGTCTGGGTTCGCCTGGATGCCTGGGTGCGCCATCTGGTGCCGTTCGGCGTCACTTTGGTGCTGCTGCTGCTGACCGCGGTGCCCACCCACCTGCCCGGCTTCGGCGCGGTGGCGCCGATGCTGCCGCTGATGGGGGTCTATTACTGGGCCATCTACCGGCCCGACCTGCTGCCGGCGTGGGCGGCGTTCCTGATCGGGCTGCTTTACGACGTCATCGCCGGCACGCCGCTGGGCGCGGTGGCGCTGGTGCTGCTGCTGGTCCAGGGTGTGGCCGCCAGCCAGCGCAAGTTCTTCCTGGGCAAGTCGTTCATCGTCACCTGGTGGGCCTTCGGGCTGCTGGCGGGGGGCGCCACCGGACTGACCTGGGTCCTGGTCACCGTGCTGAACGGGCGGGCGGCGGATGCCGGCCCGGTGATCTTCGAATACCTGCTCATGCTGGCCCTGTTCCCGCTGATGACGTGGACCCTGGCGCGCACGCAGATGGCCTTCCTGAAGGACGTCTGAGGCCCGCATGTACCACGACAACGACCGCTCCAAGACCTTCAGCCGCCGCGCCATGATGCTGGCCGGCGGCAAGGCGGCGCTGGTCAGCGCGCTGGCCGGGCGCATGTACTACCTGCAGGTGGTGGAAAGCGACAAGTACACCATGCTGGCCGAGGACAACCGGGTCAGCTTGCGCCTGCTGGCGCCGCCGCGCGGTCCCATCCTCGACCGCAACGGCATCGCCATGGCGATCAACCAGCACAATTACCGGGTGCTGGTGGTGGCCGAGGCGAGCCCGTCGCTGGACTACACCCTGGATGCCCTGTCCCGGATCATCACCCTGACCGACCACGACCGCGCCCGCATCCACAAGGAGACGCGGCGGCGGCGCTCGTTCGTGCCGATCACCGTGCGCGAGAACCTGTCGTGGGAGGATGTGGCCCGCATCGAGGTCAACGCCCCCGATTTGCCCGGGGTGCTGATCGACGTCGGCCAAAGCCGGTTCTATCCGCTGGAAAGCCTGGGCGCCCACATCCTGGGCTACGTGGCGGCGGTGTCCGAGGCCGACCTGACCAACGATCCGCTTGAGGAACTGCCCGGCTTCCGGGTCGGCAAGGCCGGCGTCGAGAAGATCTACGACCTGGCCCTGCGCGGCGCCGGCGGCACCAGTTCGGTGGAGGTCAACGCGGTCGGCCGCGTCATCCGCGAGTTGGAGCGCAGGGAGGGCGAGCCCGGAGTGGACCTGACGCTCACCCTCGACATCCGGCTGCAGGAATACGCCGCCCAGCGCCTGGGCGACGAATCGGCGGCGGCGGTGGTGATGGACATCCATAGCGGCGAGGTCATCGTGATGGCCTCGACGCCGTCCTTCGACCCCAATGCCTTCAACCGCGGCCTGACCCCCGACGAGTGGAAGGACCTCATCAACAATCCACGCGCGCCGCTGCAGAACAAGGCCATCTCGGGGACCTTCGCGCCGGGCTCCACCTTCAAGCTGATCGTCGCCCTGGCGGCGCTGGAAAGCGGCCAGATCAACCCGGCGCAGACGGTGTTCTGCAAGGGCCACACCGAAATGGGCTCGATCAAGTTCCATTGCTGGAAGAAGGGCGGCCACGGTTCGGTCGACCTGATCGCCGGCATCAAACATTCCTGCGACGTCTATTTCTACGAAGTGGCCCGGCGCGTCGGCATCGACAAGATCGCCGAGGTGGCGCGCCGCTTCGGGCTGGGGGTGCCCACCGGCATCGACCTGCCCAACGAGCGCAACGGCCTGATGCCCGACCGCGACTGGAAGCGCAAGGCGCTGAAGCAGCCCTGGCATCCCGGCGAGACCCTGATCAACGGCATCGGCCAGGGCTATTGCCTGGCGACGCCGCTGCAACTGGCGACCATGACCGCCCGCATCGCCAATGGCGGGCTGGCGGTGGTGCCCCATGTCGCCCGCGATCACATCGACGGCAAGGACGCCACTTCGCGTTCGGCGCCCAACTGGCCGTCCTGCGGGGTGCAGCAGAAGAACCTGGCGCTGATCCGCAAGGGCATGAACGCCGTCTCCAACGAACCCGGCGGCACCGCCTTCCGCGCCCGCATCGACCAGGAGGGGATGTGGCTGTCGGGCAAGACCGGCACCGCACAGGTGCGGCGCATCACCATGCGCGAGCGCGAGACCGGGGTGAAGAAGAACGAGGAATTGCCGTGGAAGGAACGCGACCACGCGCTGTTCGTCGCCTATGCTCCCGAGGAGAATCCCCGCTTCGCCATCGCCGTGGTGGTCGAGCACGGCGGCGGCGGCTCGGCGGTGGCCGCGCCCATCGCCCGCGACATCATGATTGAAGTGCAGAAGCGCGAGCGCGCCCGGGTTGCCGGCAGCGCCGGAGGCCGGGAGGGATGATGCGACCCACGCAACGCCTGTCGTCGCGCCTGAACCGCACCGAGATGAACTGGCGCGAGAAGCTCTGGCACATCAACTGGACGCTCATCGCGCTGCTCGCCGCCATTGCGTCGGTCGGCTTCCTCAACCTCTATTCCGCCGCCGGCGGCTCGCTGGAGCCTTGGGCGGTCAAGCAGATGATCCGCTTCGGCTTAGGGATCTGCATCCTGATCGGCGTGGCGGTGATCGACCTGCGGGTGTGGATGCGCCATGCCTATCTGCTGTACCTGGTCTCGATGGTTCTGCTGGTGCTGGTCGAGGTGAAGGGCACCATCGGCATGGGCGCCCAGCGCTGGATCGATCTCGGCTTCATCCAGCTGCAGCCGTCCGAGATCATGAAGATCGCGCTGATCCTGTCGCTGGCCCGCTATTTCCACGGCGCCACCTTGCAGGATGTCGGGCGGCCGGTCTTCCTGCTGCCGCCGCTGGCCATGGTGCTGGCGCCGGTGGGCCTGGTGCTGAAGCAGCCCGATCTGGGCACCGCCATGATGCTGCTGATGAGTTCGGGCGCCATCTTCTTCATGGCCGGCGTGCGGCTGTGGAAGTTCGGCGTGCTGATCGGCGCCGGCCTGGGCGCCATCCCGGTGGCCTGGCAGTTCCTGCACGATTACCAGAAGAAGCGGGTGATGATCTTTCTCAGCCCGGATTCCGATCCGCTGGGGGCCGGCTATCACATCACCCAGTCGAAGATCGCGCTGGGCTCGGGCGGGGTGTTCGGCAAGGGCTACATGATGGGCACCCAGTCCGGCCTGAACTTCCTGCCCGAGAAGCAGACCGACTTCATCTTCACCATGTTCGCCGAGGAATGGGGCATGATGGGGGGGCTGTTCCTGCTGGGCCTCTACGTGCTGCTGATCGCCTACGGCTACGCCATCGCGCTGCGCTGCCGCAGCCAGTTCGGCCGCCTGGTCGGGCTGGGCATCACCACCACCTTCTTCCTGTATTTCTTCATCAACACGGCCATGGTGATGGGGCTGGTGCCGGTGGTGGGGGTGCCGCTGCCGCTGATTTCCTACGGCGGCACCGCCATGCTGTCACTGCTGTTCGGCTGGGGCCTGGTGATGAGCACCTACATCCACCGCGACCACCCCATCGGCCGGCGCGGCTCCTACGAGGACTGAACGCCGCCCGAGCCGAGATCCATCTCGGCCATCAGCCAGTGGTCGAGATCCTGGCCCGGCGGCCGGCCGGAATTCTCCCAGATGAAATAGGCGCGCTGGCGGATGTGCTCGATGTCGCCGCCGGCCAGTTCGGCCGAGACCTGGCGGTTGATGTCGATCAGCGTCGTCACCGTGTCGTCGCCGCAGCCGCGGCCCATCTTGCGCGCGGTGGCCAGGGCGTAATCGGCGAGGCGGCGGCTGGGCACCCGCCAGTTCTCGCGGTCGGCCACCGCCCGGAGGGTCTGCCACACCGCGCGGTTGCGCTCGAGGGCGCGCAGGAAGGTATCGGCATCGGCCGCCCGGTCGAGCTGGTGGGCGGCCTCGTGAAGCGCGAGAGCACTGCTCTCGGCGAGGCTCAAGCTGCTGTCCAAGCGGGCCATGACGTTCTCCTGCGTCGGTTTAGGCTGTTCGTCCGCCACCATTCCGACCGTCGGGCATGGTATGGATGCGACGAATGGTGCGCAACGGTCCAACGGTTATTGTTTTCTGAAGGCCTGGTGGGAAAAACGTAATAAGTCCAAATGGATATGGCGCTGTCATGGAAGCGTCGCGATGGTTTGGCGCAACATCTCCACCATATGGGGCGGCGGGACGCGGTAAGGAGGCCCGATCATGGATGCATACCGTTTGGAGAGTGATTCGTCAGGCGAAGTGCGGGTTGCGGCCGATCGCCTGTGGGGGGCGCAGACCCAGCGCAGCCTGGAGAACTTCCCGATCGGCGAGCACACCCTGCCGGCGCCTCTGATCCGCGCGCTGGGCCTGGTCAAGCAGGCGGCGGCGCTGGCCAACCGCCGGCTCGGGCGCCTCGATTCGAATCTTGCCGATACCATCGCCGCCGCCGCCGCCGAGGTGGCGGATCTGCGGCTGTCGGCCCATTTCCCGCTGGTGCCGTGGCAGACCGGCTCGGGCACCCAGAGCAACATGAACGCCAACGAGGTGATCGCCAACCGCGCCAACCAGATGCTGGGGGCGGCGCCGGGAGCCAAGGCGCCGGTCCATCCCAACGATCACGTCAACATGGGCCAGTCGTCCAACGACAGCTTCCCCACCGCCATGCACGTTTCCGCCGCCGAGCAGATCCACCACCGCCTGCTGCCTGTCCTCGACCGCCTGGGCCGTTCCCTGACGGTCAAGGCGGCGGAGTTCGCGGGGCTGGTCAAGATCGGCCGCACCCATCTGCAGGACGCGGTTCCGCTCAGTCTGGGCGACGAGGTCGGGGCCTGGGCCACCCAGGTGCGGGCGGGCCGCGCCCGCATCGCCGCCGCCGCCGTCGAGCTTCTCGACGTGGCCCAGGGCGGCACCGCGGTGGGAACCGGGCTCAACACCGCCCCCGGCTTCGACGTCGCCTTCGCCGAGGAGCTGTCCGGCCTCACCGGATTGGCCTTCCGCCCCGCCGACGACAAGTTCGCCGTTCTGGCCGCCCATGACGCGCTGGTGGCGGTGTCGGGAACACTCAACACCCTGGCGGTGGCGCTGACCAAGATCGCCGGCGACGTGCGCCTGCTGGCCTCGGGGCCGCGCAGCGGGCTGGGCGAACTGGTGCTGCCGGCCAACGAGCCGGGCTCGTCGATCATGCCGGGCAAGGTCAACCCGACCCAGGCCGAGGCGCTGGCCATGGTGTGCTGCCAGGTGATGGGCAATCACGTCGCCATCACCGTGGCCGGGTCCCAGGGCCAGTTGCAGCTCAACGTCTCGAAGCCGGTGATTGCGGTCAATCTGCTGGGATCGGTGCGGTTGCTGGCCGATGCCTGCGACAGCTTCGCCGCCCGCTGCATCGACGGCATGGCCGCCGATGCCCGGCGGCTGGAAGAGGCGGTCGAGCGGTCGCTGATGCTGGTCACCGCGCTGGCCCCCCGCATCGGCTATGACCGGGCCGCCGCCATCGCCAAGAAGGCTCACGCCGAAGGCACCTCGCTGCGTCAGGCGGCGACCGCGTCAGGCATCGACGCCGCCGATTTCGACGCCTGGGTCAGGCCCGAGGACATGCTGGGGCCGAAATGACGTTGACGCCGGTGGCTCAAGGCTGCCAATTGCCGGGACGGAGGAGTTTGATGACCATTCCCGGCAGCGAGATCAGGAAGCGCTCAATCACCATTGCCGGCCACGCCACCAGCGTGTCGCTGGAGGAGGCGTTCTGGGAGGAACTGAAGGGTGTGGCCGAGGCGCGCGGCACTTCGCTCAACCGGCTGATCGAGGACATCGACCGCAGCCGCCGGGGCAACCTGTCCTCGGCGATCCGGGTGTTCGTGCTGGCGCAGCTGCGCGGGAAATAGAACGCCGAGCTATATATTTGCGCCATCCCCACTTTCGTCATGCCCGGACTTGATCCACGGCTGTCCGGTTTAATTTT
>NZ_CACVCG010000052.1 GCF_902729435.1 Magnetospirillum sp. UT-4 | reverse complement strand
AGCTACTTTAGCCGGATCACACTATATCCGAGTAAATCTCCTGGCGAAATCACTCGGATCCTTGTCGGCTGGCCCTGTCGCACCAAATTGCCGTCCTTGTCATAGCGCGGAGCATATTGATCGATCACATTAATTTTGGACGGATCGCTTTCGTCCTTGCCGAGATAAACCAGCGCGTGGAATTACGGTGCCATTGGAATTACGGTGCCATTGCACTCAATTCCCTCACTCCCAGCTTCTCCCGTTGGGGCGATGGCGCTTCCATCGGGTTGAGCCTATCGGCGTTCATCTGTGTTGCCATGGCAGGCTGGACTTGGCGGTACATGCGGTGGCCGGGCAGGAAATGGGGTCAGAGTCCATTTTCTCGCCCCTCCCGGTATGCTCTTCCGCCTTCACTCCTTCCCCCTCACCCTTCGCGATTCGGGGTCGGCCATGTCCACCAGGCGCATTTCCTGGAGCGGCAGGTTGGGCTGTTTCGAACACGGGCTGCGCCATTCGACGGCGATCTCGTCCGTGTCTGACCAAACGTCTGCACAAACGACGTCATCGTACTTGATGGGGAAGCCGAAGCGGCTGATGACGGCCGATTGGAAGGCATGATCGCCCTCGGCCGGTGGCGGACCGTACAGGACGATTTCGCGGGACAGGCCGGTGGCGAGGGAGAATATGACCTTCAGCCGGGTGTCGCCGAAGCCGATTTCGGCCGGCGCGCCCTCGGCCGGCTGGAACCAGCTGCCGCCACGGGCCGCGACCAGCTGCTTCAGGTCGGCGGCGCTGCGGCGCAGGCGCAGCGCCTCGACCTCTGTGGCCGGCGAAGGGGGAGAGACGGCAAAGGCCTGCGCCGGCTCGCCTTGGGCAGGGCCATGGCATTCGGCGCTCAGGGCGCGGATATAGTGGGTGTGGACGCCTTCAGTATCGCGCCGCTTCGTCGTCTCCCATTCGATTTCGCACGAGATCGTGTGCTCGGGCAACTGAACAGCGACGACGGATTTCCAGTCCTTCCCGTAGGTACAATGTAGAAAGACTGGCCGCTGATCGAATTGGGCGATGTCCATCCGAGACAGCGCGCGACCCGCCCGTATGGTCGTGGTCTCATCGATCCTGATGAAATTGGCCCAGATCAACGCCCCGGTCAGGGGCATTGACCTTGGTCCGAACTGCCAAGTCTTTGGGCACGAGGCTACGACGGCCTCGGGCTTGGCTTCCGCTATGGCCGGCAGCAACAGCACCACTACGGCAAACATGAACTTATACATGCCGACCAGATCGCATGACGTAGAGGTTGCGGATCTAAGCATTATATACCTCTAGGGCCTGCGAATCACCGAGTAGTTCCCGGCCTGCCGAATCCGGCCGCCGGACGGGTTGTCAAAGTGGATGAAACTTGAGTTCGGTGGCCGGCCATCCCATTGATCCACCACCCACATCCCCTTCTGTCCGCCCTTCTCGCCGTACTTTTCGAAAACGACGGCATGGTTGCCGGTGGCGCGGTTCTGGTATTTGCCGTTCTCGAAGGTGGCAAGCGCGGTGCCCTCCTTGAGCGGCGGGTCGCCGGGGCCCTTGATCTTCTCCCCTTCCTTCCAGTCGCTGGCGCGGATCCCCTGAAGCTCGGGGACGGCGTATTTGACCATGGCGACACATTGTTCACTGCCGGAGTCGGGGCCCATCGACAGGTGCCGGCCATTGGCCGTCTTGACCAGTTCGGCGGGGCTCTTCTCGGCTTGATGGCCCTCGGCATAAAGGCCGATCCTGATGCCGTTGGCCTCACCCTGGCGGACCATCTCCTCTGCCGCCTTGGGGTCGCTCTTGTACAGCTCGCGGCTGACGGTGCGGCCGTGCTGATCCGCCCATTGCGGGTCGGATTTTGCGGCTTGGGCCAGCCAGTGGGTGTACCCGGGAAGGTTGTCGGGGTCCTTCACCACCTCGACGTCGCGGGCCACAGCCGGATCGGGCGCCTGAAGCGCGTGATCCGAACGGGTTTCCATGCCTGCAACGGGTTCGGCGGTACCACCTCCCCCCGACGCCATCCCCGCCTTGTCCATGGCCTCGGCGAAATTCATGGCGTGGACGGGGTTCCGGTCCGCCATCAGCTGGTGCACGGCGGCGAGGTACGGCTGGGTGGCCTCGGGGGAGGTGCGGAGGTGCTGGATGGCGCCGGCGAAGTCGCCTTGCTTGGCCAGGGCCTCGGCCATGCCGGCGGCGGCGGTGAAGTCGGCGCCCTCGGGGCTGCCGAAGGGGGCCTTGGGGGCCTGGGACAGCCGCTCGGCGTCGGTGGGGGCGCGGAAGCCCTCGCCCAAAGGCGCCACGCGGAAGGGCAGGGTCTCGCCGGTCAGCGCGGCCATTTCCTTCCGCAGGGTGGCGGCCTTGCCGGCATCGTGCTGGTGGAAGCGGCCCAGGAGGTCGGCGACGTCGGCGCGCCCCTGGTCGCCGTAGGTGTCGATGGCGGTCTTCAGCATGCGGGCGGTCTGGCGCGGGTCGCTGTCGCGCGGCAGCTGCGCCGCCCAGGACTCATGGGCCCGGGCGCCCTCGGCCGAGATGGTGTGGCCGGGGAAGGGATCGGGGGCGGGGGGCGACGGCCGGGCCGGGCTCTCGTCGCCGCCCTACCCCGCCCCATTCCCGCCACATCCGCGTGACAGCCTCCCGCCCCAAGCCCGTGGACAGGATTCCCGGGCTTGGCTAATGTTCGCGCGCTCTTTTCGCCGCGCCCGGTTGGTGCGATGATTCACCGACCGGTCCTCATGAATACGGACGTTCCCCTCATGCGCCTTTCGGGCTTCCTGGTTCTCGTCCTCATCGTCCTCGGCAACCTCGGCTTCTGGGCGGCGTTGAACCGGCCTCAGACCGGGCTGCCGTGGTCGGGCACCATTCATTCGGTGTCGTTCTCGCCGTCGCGCGCCGACGACGATCCCACCCTGGTGCGCCAGATGCCGCATCTGGACGAGCACTTCCTGCCGACCACCGAGGAAATGGACGAGGATCTGGCGCTGCTGGCCGGCAAGGTCGATCAGGTCCGCACCTACTCGACGCTGGAGGGCCTGGACCAGGTGCCGGCGCTGGCCGCCAAGCACGGCCTGAAGGCGCTGCCCGGGGCATGGCTGGACGAGCGCCTGGGCCGCAACGAGCGCGAGATCGAGAACATCGCCCGCATCGCCCGCGACAATCCCAATGTCGAGCGCATCATCATCGGCAACGAGAACCTGACCCTGCATCGCCTGACCCCGGAGCAGATGATCCGCTACATCCGCCGGGTCCGCGCCATGGTGCCGGACCGGGTCAAGATCAGCACCGCCGAGGCCTGGGCCATCTGGCTGGAGCATCCCGAGCTGGTGCGGGAAGTCGATTACATCACCATCCACACCCTGCCCTACTGGGAGCCCGGCGGCCGCCACATCGACGAGGCGCTGGATTTCACCAAGCACATGGTGTCGATGGTCCGACAGGCCTATCCCGACAAGCCCATCTTCATCGGCGAAGTGGGCTGGCCCTCGGCCGGGCGCAACAACGGCGTCGCCGTGCCCAGCCTGGTCAACCAGGCCCTGTTCCTGCGCCGTTTCCTCAACTGGGCGCAGGAGGAGAACCTGGACTACAACGTGGTCGAGGCCTTCGACCAGCCGTGGAAGATCAAGCTGGACGGGACCGCCTCGGAAAAGCACTGGGGCATCTTCACCGTCGAGCGCGAGCCCAAGTTCAGCTGGATCGGCCCGGTCATCGAGTTCCAGGAATGGCCGTTCCAGGCCGCCGCCGCCACCCTGATCGCGCTGCTGCCCATGGGCTGGTTCCTGTGGCGGTGGAAGGAATTGCGCATGGCCGGCAAGGTGTTCTTCGCCATGCTGGTGCAGTTCGCCGCCACCTTGATGATCTGGACCATGTCGACGCCGGTGGTGCGCGACATGGCCCCCGCCACCGAGCTGATGATCGGCGTGCTGCTGCCGGCGCAGTTGCTGTTGCTGATCGTGGTGCTGATCAACGGCATCGAGCTGACCGAACTGACCTGGTCGGGGCGGCTGAAACGCGCGTTCAAGCCGATGCCGCCCGGCAACCTGACCCGCACGCCCAAGGTGTCGCTGCACCTGCCCTGCTACAACGAGCCGCCCGAGATGGTGAAGCTGACCATCGATTCGCTGATGGCGCTGGACTATCCCGACTTCGAAATCCTGGTGATCGACAACAACACCAAGAAGGAGGAGGTCTGGAAGCCCATCGAGGAATATTGCGCCAGCCTGGGCGAGCGGGTGAAGTTCTTCCACCTCGCCCCCTGGCCGGGGGCCAAGGCCGGCGCGCTCAACTTCGCCCTGTCGCAGACCGACCCCGAGGCCGAGATCATCGGCGTGGTCGATTCCGACTACCAGGTGCGCAAGGACTGGCTGTCCTCGCTGATCCCCTATTTCGACGATCCCAAGGTCGGCCACGTGCAGGCGCCCCAGGACCACCGCGACTGGCAGAACGACCTGTTCAAGGAAATGATCAACTGGGAATATGCCGGGTTCTTCGACATCGGCATGGTGTTCAGGAACGAGGCCAACGCCATCATCCAGCACGGCACCATGACCCTGGTGCGCAAGAAGGCCATGGAGGATGCCGGGCGCTGGGCCGAGTGGTGCATCGTCGAGGACGCCGAGCTGGGCCTGCGCATGATGCAGATCGGCTACGAATCCAACTACATCCAGGAGCGCATGGGCCACGGCCTGGTTCCCGACAGCTTCATGGCCTACAAGAAGCAGCGCTTCCGCTGGGCCTATGGCGCCGTGCAGATCCTCAAGGCGCATTGGAAGGCGCTGATCCCGTTCAAGGAAACCGGCCTGACGGCGGGCCAGAAGTACCATTTCGTGTCGGGCTGGCTGCCGTGGTTCGCCGACGGCTTCTACCTGATGTTCTGCCTCACCAGCCTGCTCTGGACGATGGGCATGGTGCTGGCGCCGCGCTATTTCGACACCCCGCTGGCCTTCTTCATCCTGCCCACGGTGGGCGTGTTCGTGGCCAAGATCGTCCACCACATCTTCCTCTATTCCACCCGCGTCAAATGCTCGTGGAAGCGGCGGATCCTGTCGGCGGTGGCCGGCATGGGCCTGACCTACGCCATCGCCTGGGCCATGTGGCAGGGCGTCTTCACCAAGTCGACGCCGTTCATGCGCACGCCCAAGATGGCCGAGAAGGTGGGCCTCAAGGACGCCATCAAGATGACGCTGGAAGAGACGTCGCTGATGGCGGCGCATTGGTTCGCCGCGCTGCTGGTGCTGTTCGGGCCGACCCTGGGGGCGTTCCTGTCGACCCTGTGGTACCGCGGCGCCCTGGGCGACGCCGTCGCCGCCATGGGCACCGGCGCCGCCCTGCGCAACTACTACGACCCCGAGATCCGGCTGTGGGCGGCGGTGCTGGTGGTGCAAAGCATGCCGTTCCTGGCGGCGCTGGCGACCTCGGTGATCTCGACCCTGCCGCCCAAGGTCCCCGAGACCCCCAAGCCGGCCGCCGACGACGAAGCCCCGCGCAAGGAGCCGGCGGAGACCGCGGTGGTGTGATCCCCCGGCCCCGGGCCCGGCCCGGCGCTGTCCAGGCAAGCTCGCGCCGCCCCCTTTTCGTCACCCCCGGGCTTGACCCGGGGGTCCACGTGGCGCGGCCTAACTCATTGTTTCATAAAGCGACCGGGCGGACCCACGTGTAGATGCCCGGGTCAAGCCCACTTCTGNCCTGTGCGGCATTGCCGCCCGCGACAGCGACGGACCGGCCCTGCTGGAGGCCCGGCGAGCCGAGGAGAGCGGCGTGCTGGCCCGCCTGCAGCGGCTGGTCGGAGCGCCGCCCGAGGGCGAGGCGGCGGCCCCCGACCACGACCGTCTGGTCCGCCTCGCCGATTCCCGGGCGCGGGCGGCCAAGACCTATCTGGTGGACCAGGCCGGCATCGAGCCGGGACGGCTGTTCACCTGCCGCTCCAAGGTCGAGGATTCGGCACCGCCACGGGTCGATCTGCTGCTGTAGCAGGGGATGAAAATAAACCGGTTTGGCGTCTTCCCACCCCGTGCCGCCGTCGCTTCAACTGGAGCCCACCTTGTGAGGCGAGCCCGGTGGCGGACAGCCCTGGGTCAAGCCCACGGCTGTCCGGTTTAAATTTCGGCTGGCAATTGCCCCCCTCGCCCGCTTGCGGGAGAGGGGGGCGAGCGCCAGCGAGCCGGGGTGAGGGCGGCGCGCGTCGGCGCGCCCAAGACCTGGAGAAACCAGCGCTTTCGCTGTCGCGAAGCGCACCTCGCGGCGCGCACCCTCTCCCTCCCGTCGCTGTCGCGACGGGCCCCTCCCTCTCCCGCAAGCGGGCGAGGGTAATCCTGTCTACTTCGGCCAGCGTCACCCTGGACGCAGCCGTCACCAAGGGCTGCAATCCGAAAATTAAACCGGACAGAAGTGGGTCAAGCCCGGGCATGACGAGTGAGGGGGACGAGCAGGAGGCCCCTGCGGCGCCCGCCCTACCGCACCATGAACGGCTTGACCCCGGTGACCCGCCCCATGTGGCGGATGATGGCCTTGGCGATGGTATAGGTCATGGCGGTGAAGTGCAGGTGGGTCCACGCGTCGCAATTGCGCACCACCATGGTCCGCACGTGGATGTTTTCATTGACCAGCAGGCGGTCGCCCACCCGCGGCATCAGCTGCACCGTCAACTCGGTGCCGCGGGCCAGCTCCATGCGGGGCAGCCGCAACCCGCCCAGGGAGACGTCGTCCACATCGACCACCTTGCCATTCAGGATGGCGGTCATGCCGGCGCCGGTATAGCGCTGGAAGCGCCGGCGGTCGTCGGTCTGGGTGTTGGCCATGCGCGAGGTAAGGGTGCGGCGGATGCGGCTGTAGCTGTTCATGGCGTCCCCGGATCGAATGCAGACACCATTGACATATCACAGCCGTATTACGTCCGTATAAAGCCGCCATGAACGGACGGTAAATCCGCCGCTTCGGCCGGTCCCGGCAGCATCTGGGCGGCGACCCAGCCGAAGGCGACGAGGAACAGCAGGGTCAGGACGATGCGCCGCAGGTCCTCGAAGAACAGGTCGGTCATGGTGATTCTCCCTCGCGTGACTGTCCACGAGGTGAATCTACGAAATCGATGAGGCTGATCGGTGTGACCAGGGAAGGGCAAGGATTACCGCTTTTCGCCCCGCTCCAGCCCGTACAGCCCGCGCACCACATAGAGCGGGCGACGCTTGACCTCGGAGAAGACGCGGCCGAGATACTCGCCGATCACGCCCAGGCTGATGAGCTGCACCCCGGCGAAGAACATGGTGGCGACGATCAACGAGGGATAGCCCGGCACGTCGATGCCCAGGATCAGCGTCTTGACGATGAACAGCAGGCCGTACAGCAGCGCGAAGGCCGCCACCAGCATGCCGATGAAGGTCCACACCTTGAGCGGCACGTCGGTGAAGGCGGTGATGCCGTCGATGGCCAGCCGGTAGAGGCGGAAATAGTTGAATTTGGTGACCCCGCCGGCGCGCGGCGCCACGTCGTAGGGAATGGTGGTCTGGCGAAAGCCGACCCAGGCGTACAGGCCCTTCATGAAGCGGGTGTGCTCGGGCATGGCATTGAGCACGTCCACCACCTTGCGGTCGAGCAGGCGGAAATCGCCGGCCCCCGGCGGCAACCGCACGTCCGAGACTTCCTCGAACAGGCGGTAGAAGGCGCGCGCGCCGGCCCGCTTCAAGGCGCTTTCGTTCTCGCGGTCGCGACGCACCGCGATCACCATCTCGAAGCCCTCGCGCCATTTCTCCAGCATGGCGGCGATGGCCTCGGGCGGATGCTGCAGGTCGGCGTCGATCATCACCACGGCGCGGCCGCTGGCGTGCTGCAGCCCGGCGGTCAGCGCCAGCTCCTTGCCGAAGTTGCGCGACAATTCGACCAGCCTTATCCTCGGGTCGCGGCGATGGTGCTCGACCACCCGGGCCACCGTGTCGTCGCGGCTGCCGTCGTCGACGCAGACGATCTCGTAGGTCACGCCGATGTCCGCCAACACCCCGGCCAGCCTGGCGAACAGGCCATCGACATTGGCGGATTCGTTGAACATGGGCACCACCAGCGACAGCACCGGCGTGGTGGCGGCGGCCGCTTCGGGGACCTGGGGCTCTTGCGTGATGATCGACATGCCGCCAGTGTGATGAATTCCAAAGAACCGGTCAACGAACGCCGATGAGCCACACCCGCCCCGCCATCACCCTGTGCGCCGACGATTACGGCCTCGCCCCCGGGGTGTCCGACGCCATTCGCGCGCTGATCGGCATGGGCCGGCTGCAGGCCACCGGCTGCATGACCGGCTCGGCCCACTGGCCCGAGGCGGCGGCGGCGCTGAAGCCGCTGGACGGGCTTGCCGATATCGGGCTCCACCTGACACTGACCGACCAGAGCCCGCTGGGGCCGATGCCGGCGCTGGCCCCCGCCGGCCGGCTGCCGCCGCTCCCGGTTCTGCTCAAGCTGGCGCTGGCCCGCCGCCTCGACACCGCCGAGATCGCCGTCGAGCTGGAGCGCCAGATCGACGCCTTCGAGGCCGCCTTCGGCCGCCCCCCCGACTTCCTCGACGGCCATCACCACGTCCACCAGCTGCCTGGCATCGGCGAGGCGGTGATCGGCCTGTGGCGCCGCCGCCTGGGCGGCAAGGGCTGGTTCCGCAGCTGCGTCGAGCCGCGTGCCGCCATCATCGCCCGCGGCGTCTCGCCGCTGCGCGCCCTGGTCATCTCGGAGCTGGGCCAGGGCTTCCGCCGCCGCCTGAAATCGGCCGGGGTGCCGCACAACCGCTCGTTCCGGGGCGTCTACGACTTCTCCGGGCGCATCCCCTTCGACCGGCTGTTCGAGCGCTTCACCGACCGCCCCGGGCCGCGCACCCTGATGATGGTCCATCCCGGCCATGTGGACGCGGCGCTGGAGGCAGCCGACACCCTGACCCACCAGCGCGAGGTGGAATACCGCTTCCTCGCCTCGGACGACATGGTGCGTTCCCTCGCCAGGCGGGGCCTGACCCTGGCGCGGCTGTCGCCATGACCTTTTCCGGTGCGGGCCTTCGCCTGTCCGCCTATTACGTCGCCCTGTTCGCCGCGGTCGGCATCCACCTGCCGTTCTGGCCGCTGTGGCTGGAGGCCAAGGGCCTGACCGCCACCGAGATCGGGCTGGTGATCGCCAGCACGTTCCTGGTCAAGGTGGCGGTCAACCCGCTGGTCGGACACGCCGTCGATCGCCGCGGCGACCGCAGGAAGCCCATGCTGGTCCTGGCCCTGGGCGCCACCCTGGCGTGGACCGGCTTCGCCTTCGCCGAGGGCTTCTGGCAGATCCTGGGCGTCACCATCGCCGCGGTGGGCCTGTGGTCGGGCATCATGCCGGTGGGCGAAAGCCTGGCCATGATGGTGACCCAGGCGCAACGGCTGGATTACGGCCGCATCCGGCTGTGGGGCTCGCTGGCCTTCATCGTCGCCGCCGTCCTGGTCGGCCGCCTGCTGGAAGTGGTGTCGCCGCTGGTGCTGGTGTGGCTGATCGGCGGCGCCTTGGGTGCCACCGCCCTGAGCTGCGCGACCCTGCCCGACGCCCGCGCCCACCACGAGGAAGGCACCGAACGGCCGCGCCTGACGCCGCTGCTGGGCAGTAGCGTGTTCCTGTTGTTCGCCACCGCCAGCGCCCTCAACCATGCCTCGCACACGGTCTATTACGGCTTCGCCACCCTGTCCTGGAAGCAGGCCGGCATCAGCGATTCCACCATCGGCCTGCTGTGGTCGGAAGGGGTGCTGGCCGAGATCGTGCTGTTCGCCTTCTCCGGCCGGGCGGTGGCCCGCTTCGGCCCCGCCGGGCTGCTGCTGGCCGCCGCCGGCTGCGGCGTGGCGCGCTGGCTGGTGCTGGGCCTGACCGCCTCGGTGCCGGTGCTGGCAATGGCCCAGCTGCTGCACGCCGCCACCTTCGGCTGCGCCCATCTGGGCGCCATGCACTTCATCCAGCGGGCGGTGCCCGCGGGCCTGTCGGCCCGCGCCCAGGCGGTCTATTCGGCGCTGGCCATGGGGGTGGCGCCGGGGCTGATGAGCCCGCTGGCCGGCGCCCTGTTCCAGCAGGCCGGAGCGCTGGCCTTTCTCGCCATGGCGGCCTTGAGCCTGCTCGCCACCGCCGCCGCCCTGGGCCTGATGCGGCGCTGGCATGGCGGCCGGGTGTGCTGACATGCGCCGCCTGTTGCCGCCGCTGCTGTCGGCGCTGCTGCACCTGGCCCTGCTGCTGGCCTGGATCGGCCCCGAGCTTCCCGATTTGGCCCCCGAACCGCAGGCGGTGACGGTGGAGCTGGTGGCGCCGCCCGCGACCGCGCCATCGCCGAAGGCCCCGGAGGCGCCGGCCGCTCCCGCCCGGCAGGAGGCGCCGCGCCAGATCCCCAACCTGGACGCCGCGCCGCCCGACAGCCGGCCGACCGCGTCCGTCACCGCCCGCCCGACCCGCCCGCAGCCGCCGACCCGGAACGAGCGCGATTTCGTGCTGGCCCAGGTGGTCCGCCACTGGACGCCGCCGCCCGAGCTGAAGGGGGCGCCTGAAGGCGAGGTCACGGTGCGGGTGACGGTGGGCGCCGATGGCCATTTCGCCGGGGAATACGATTCCCGGCGCCCGTGGAACCCGGCCGAGGTCTTCGACGGCTATCCCCGCCTGCCGCCGAAATCGCTGGAGCGGCGCACCGTCGACGCCTTCTACAAAGCCATCCGCGACGCCCAGCCCCTGCGCCTGACCGACGCCTTGAAGGCCAAGGCGCCGTTCCCGGTGCGGCTGGAATTCCGGTTCAGGGACGTGCGGTAGGGCCGGCGGCCGCGATGAACAGGTCGAGCCAACGGCCATCCGCCTCGCCCAAATCGGTGCGCAGGGCCTCCTCCACCGCCGGCCGCATTGCCTCGCGGAAAGCCTCGCGTTCGGCCGGAGAGAGCTTGTGCACCACCATCCGCCGGGCCAGGACCGCCTCGCCGCGGCCCTGACCAACCAGCGCGTCGGCCTTCCGTTCGGCGCGGTGGATGGCAGCGGCGGCCGCCTCGTCGACGATCCGTCTCTGGTCCGCATCCAGTTTGGCCAGGAAGCTGGCGTTCCACACCCAGACATAGGGCGCGTACAGGTGATTGGTGATGGTGGCGTGCCCCTGCAGCGCGTCAAGGCCGCGCACCAGGATGGTGGCGATGGTGCCGGCCTGGCCGTCGATCAGGGTCGAGGCCAGGGCGCCGCGCTCGTCGCGCAGCGAGACCCCCACCGGATGGGCCTCGAGGGCGCGGATCATGGCCTCCTCGGGGGCGTAGCCCAGCAGGGCGCGCATGCGCAGGCCCCACATCTCCTCGGGCGTGGAGACGTCGCGATCCAGGTTGGTGATGATGTCGAAGCCGCCGGAATCGACGAAGCCGGCCAGCCGCACCGGGCTCCGCGCCGCCATGTCCTCGCCCAGCCGGGCGGCCAGCGGCCCGGCGAAGACGGCGCGGGCCTGCTCCACCTCGGCGAAGGCGAACGGCACCTGGGTGGCCAGCAGCGGCGGATAGGCGGCGGCGGCGGCGGACATGGCCACCAGCCCGCCATGGATGACACCCTCGCCGCTCAGGCGCAGGATCGAGGCATCGTTGCCGACCACACCGTCGGCCAGCACGTCGACCTTCATGGCCCCCGCCGACCGGCTGGCGACCTGGGCACGGAACTCGGCGGCAGCGGCGGCCAGCGGGTCGAGGTCGGACCGCTGCGGGTGGGTATGCGCCAGCAGGATGGCCAGCGGTTCGGCCCCGGCCTGGAGGGGACAGCAGGCCCAGGCGGCGGCGAGGGCGATGGCGAGGCGGACGAGTCGGGACCGGAGCATGCTGCCTCCTACTTCTTGGTGAAGCGCAGCACCCCGTCCCAATCGGACGGTGCACCGGACTGGGCGAAGCGGCGGGCATTGCCGGCCAGCAGGCTGGCCGCCGGGTCCTCGCCGCGGCCGGCCGAATAGGCCTCGAAGCCGGCGACGGCCTCGTCCCAGCGGCCGGCCCGGTAGGCCGCCATGGCCGCGTTCCAGATGTCCAGGCCGGGGGCGGCCTCGCCGGCCTCGCCCACCAACTCGCACACCTCCAGCGGGATCGAGGCGCCGACCACCAGGACCGGGCCGAACGGACGCAGCAGGAAGCGGTCGCCCACCGCCGCGGCCACCGGGCCGGTCACCAGCAATTCGGTCCCCAGCTGCTTGTTCAGGCTTTCCACCCGCGATGCCAGGTTCACCACGGCGCCCAGGGCGGTGTACTGCATGCGGTCGTGCGAACCGACATTGCCCACCACCGCGATGCCGGTGTGCAGGCCCATGCGGGTCTTGAGGGCGGGACCGCCGGTGCCGCCGGCATGGCAGACCCGACGACAGGCCAGCATGGCGCGGCAGGCGTTGGCGACGTGGTCGTCGTCCTCGAGCGGTGCGTTCCACATGGCCATCACCGCGTCGCCGATGAACTTGTCGATGGTGCCGCGATTGTCGTGGACCGCCTTCGACATGGCGTCGAAATATTCCGACAGCCAGTGCAACAGTTGCTCCGGTTCCATGGATTCGGTGGCCGAGGTGAAGCCCTGCAGGTCCGAGAACATGATGGTGAGCGGTCGCCGCACGCCGCCGACCTTGGTGCCGCTGCCCGAGCGGATGATGTCCTCGACCAGGCTCTTGGGGACGTAGGAGCCGAAGCTGGCCAGGCCTGCCTTCATGCTCCCGACCGCGGCGGCCAGCATGGCCATTTCCTGGATCGGCGAACTGACCTCGACCTTGCCCTCGAGCTCGAAGCGGCGGATGCGCTCGGTCTCGGCGATCAGCCGGTCGATGGGCCGCGACAGCAGATAGGACAGCCACACCACGCCCAGCGTCGCCACCACCATGAAGGCGGCGCCCAGCAGGATGATGTTGCGCCGCGCCTCCTTGATGGCGCCGACGAACTCGTCCTCGGCGGCGATGGCGCCGATGGTCCAGCGGCGGCCGAACTGGTCGGGGAACGGCCGGAAGCCGGCCAGCCAGGTCGAGCCGTCGGCCTTGGAGTCCACCAGCAGCGAGAGCCCGCCGCCGGCGCGGTGGGCCCGCACCGCCTCGGACACCACCGGATGGTCGACCTGGGCGCCGTCCACCAGGACGACCTTGCCGTCGACGATGGTCACCGCCTTGGCGGCATCGGGGAACCCGACCAGCCGCAAATCCTCGTCCAGGATGAAGGTGACGCCCCCCGCCCCGATGCCCCGCCCGGCCAGGAACTCGCCCAGGGCGTCGATGGACAGATCGGCGCCGAACACCCCGACCCGGGTGCCGTCATCGGTGACCAGACGCTGCGACAGGGTCAGGCCGGGGCGTCCGGTGCCCGAGAAGACGTAGGCGCCGGAATTGACCACCCGGTCGTCGGCCAGGGCGTTCTGGTACCATGGCCGCGCACGCGGATCGTAGGCGGACTCGGCCCGCTCCACCCGGACCACGTCGCCCCAGTCGCGCAGGTAGACATAGGTGTCGCGCCGCTCCCCCGACGAGGAATCGAGGATCCGCACCACCCACCTGGCATCCTCGGGGGGCTTGCGGCGATAGGGGCCGAACGCCGAAATCGCTTCGGGCAGCCGCACCACCTGGTAGAAGCCGCCATCGTCGTGGGTGCCGAAATAGATGCTGTAGGCCTCGGGGATGCGCTGCAGCATCTCGAACATCGGGCGCAGCGCGTCGGGCTGGCGCGCCCCCTCCTGCAGGGCGCGGCCGAACGAGACCGACATGCCCACCGCCCCGGACAGGTTGCCGAACAGCGCCGACACCGTGGTGGCGACCTCGCGGGTGGCCCGCTCCATGGCCTGGTCGGCCATCCGCCGGGCAAGAGTGACGTTCTGCTGGAACAACGCGGCGATCATGATCGCCGTCAGGGGGACGGCCAGCGACAGGAACGTCGCAGCGATCCCCAGCCTGAGCTTGACGCGCAGCCGGCCCATTCCCCCTACCCCCTCACCCACGTCTTCCCCAAGACGTGGTTCGATCCCGCACCCACAGGTTGACTGGATGATGCAACCGTTTCCGGGGCGAGTCGAGTCCCTTGTCTTGCCGTTCAACCGGCAAGACAGCGGAATGACGGGGGCGGCTACTCCGCCGCGGCGCTCTTGGCGTGGTGGGCCTTGTGCAGGTCCAGCTCGTCCCACACCGAGGCGATGGACTTGACCAGGTGGTCCATCATTTCATCGGTATGCAGCGGCGTCGGGGTGATGCGCAGGCGCTCGGTATTGACCGGGACGGTGGGATAGTTGATGGGCTGCACGTAGATGCCGTGCTTCTTCAGCAGCAGGTCCGAGGCCTGCTTGCACAAGGCGGCGTTGCCCACCATCACCGGCACGATATGGCTGACCGAATCCATCACCGGGATGCTCAGTTCGGTCAGGCGGCGCTTCAGGGTGGCGGCGCGTTCCTGGTGACGCTCGCGGATTTCCGGCGAGCGGCGCAGCACCTTGATGGAGGCCAGGGCGGCGGCGGCCACCATGGGCGGCAGCGACGACGAGAAGATGAAACCGGGACCGAAGCTGCGCACGTAATCGACCAGGCTGGACGAGGCGGCGATGTAGCCGCCGACCACGCCGATGGCCTTGGCCAGGGTGGCCTGGATCACCGTCATGCGGTGGCGCACGCCGTCGCGCTCGGACACGCCCGAGCCCTCGGCGCCGTACATGCCGGCGGCGTGGACCTCATCGACGAAGGTCATGGCGTTGTGGGCCTCGGCGACGTCGCACAGGGCCGATAGCGGGGCGATGTCGCCGTCCATGGAATAGACCGATTCGAAGACCACCAGCTTGGGCGTCTCCTTGGGATAGGCGGACAGCGCCTCGTCCAGGCTTTCGGGATCGTTGTGGCGGAAGATGTGCTTGGGCGCCCGGCTCTGGCGGATGCCCTCGATCATCGAGTTGTGGTTCAGCTCGTCCGAGAAGATGACGCAGCCGGGGATGGTCGAGCCCAGGGTCGACAGCGCGGTCTGGTTGGCGACGTAGCCCGAGGTGAACAGCAGGGCGGCTTCCTTGGCATTCCAGGCGGCCAGCTCCTGCTCCAGCAGGACGTGGTAATGGTTGGTGCCCGAGATGTTGCGGGTGCCGCCGGCGCCGGCGCCGCAGCGGTCGATGGCCTCGTGGGCGGCGGCCAGGACCTCGGGGTGCTGGCCCATCCCCAGATAGTCGTTGGAGCACCACACCACCACTTCATGGACCTTGCCGTCGCGGTGGTTCAGCGCGACCGGGAACCGGCCGCACTGGCGCTCGAGATCGGCGAAGATCCGGTAGCGCCCCTCCGACTTCAAATCGGAGATCCGCTTGGCGAAGTAGTGCTGGTAATCCATCGTGCCTGCCTCCCTCCGCAACCGTTCATCGGCGCGGATTCGATTTAGTTGAGGCGATCCTAAAGGATCGCCGCGCAGCGGCGCAACTAACATGGCCGTAATGTGGCCGATTCCCTAGGCTGTGGGCGACACTGCCGCCTCGGCCAGCAATTCGCCATGAGCTTCGTCAAGTGCCGAGCGGAAGCGCGACAGCATCTCGGCGATCTCGTCGGCCGAAATGACCAGGGGCGGGGCGAAGGCGACCGCGTCGCCCATGGCGCGCAGGATGACGCCTTTGGCTTGCGCCTTGGCCACCACGCGGGCACCGATTCCCAGGGCCGGCGCGAAGGCGGCGCCGCTGTCCTTGTCGGCCACCAGCTCCACCGCCCCGATCAGCCCGATTCCGCGCGCCTCGCCGACCAGGGGGTGCTGCTGCAGATCGCGCAGTCCCTGCTGCAGGACGGGCGAGACCGCCCCGACGTGGCCCAGGATGTCGCGCTCGCGGTAGAGGGCCAGCGCCTCCAGCGCCACCGCCGCCGAGACCGGGTGGCCGCCATAGGTGAAGCCATGACCGAACACCCCGATACGCCCCGATTCCTCGGCGATGGGGCCGAACACCTCGCCCGACACGATCAGCGCCGAGATGGGCAGGTAGCCCGAGGACAGGCCCTTGGCCACGGTCATCAGATCAGGCTTCATCCCGAACGTCTCGGAGCCGAACATCCGCCCGGTGCGGCCGAAGCCGGTGATGACCTCGTCGGCCACCAGCAGCACGTCGTACTTCTTCAGGACCGCCTGGATCTTCTCGAAATAGCCGGCGGGCGGCACGATCACTCCCCCCGCCCCCATCACCGGCTCGGCGAAGAAGGCGGCGACGGTGTCGGGGCCCTCGGCCAGGATCAGCCTTTCCAGCTCGCCGGCGCGCCGCGCCGAGAACTGCTCCTCGCTCTCGCCCGTCTCGCGGCAGCGCCACCAATGGGGATTGCCGGTGTGCAGGACGCGGTCGATGGGAAGGTCGAACGAGCGCTGGTTGTTGGGCAGCCCGGTCAGCGAGGCGGTCGCCACGGTGACGCCGTGATAGGCCTTGTCGCGGGCGATGATCTTCTTCTTGGCCGGGCGGCCGAGCGCGTTGTTCAGGTACCAGATCAGCTTGATGGCGGTGTCGTTGGATTCCGAGCCCGAGCAGGCGAACAGCACCTTGGCATCCGGCACCGGGGCCATGGCCGCCAGCTCCTCGGCCAGGCGGATGGCCGGGGCATGGGCCTTCGAGCTGAACAGGTGGTAGAAGGCCAGCTCGCGCATCTGCTTCGCCGCCGCCTCGACCAGGCGCTCCTCGCCCCAGCCCAGCGCGGTGCACCACAGCCCGGCCAGCCCCTCGATGTAATCCTTGCCGGCTTCGTCGAACACCCGCGCCCCCTGCCCCCTGACGATCACCAGCGGCTGGGCCTCGGGATGGCGGACCAGATTGGTGTAGGGGTGGAACAGATGCGCGAGGTCGGCAGCGGCGAGCGGGCTGGTCATGGTCAGGCGATGATGTCCGGAATCAACTGGTTTTCCAGCCGGGCGATCTGGTCCTTGAGCGCCAGCTTGCGCTTCTTCATGCGCTGCAGCTGCAACTGGTCCATGCTGGGATCGACCGACACCCTGACGAGAAGATCGTCGAGGTCCCGGTGTTCGCTCTGCAACTCGGCCAGTCGGCGGCGTATCTCTTCGATGTTGTCGTCGATCATGCCGGTCCGGAGATCATGACGGATGCAAGACACTCTGGTGTGCCTGTCGCGTTCACAGTAGCAGAACTCGATTTGAAACGGTATGGGTAAGGTCGGATTTGCCAGGAGGGGCACATGGCGGAAAAGCGTATCGGCATCCTCACCAGCGGCGGCGATTGCGCCGGCCTGAACGCGGCGTTGCGCGCCGTGGTGCACCGCGCCATCCGCGGCTACGGCTGGCGGGTGTTCGGCATCCGCGACGGCTCGCTGGGCCTGATGAACCGGCCGCTGGACTTCTGCGAGTTCGACCTGTCGCTGGTCTCGGGCGAGATGCTGCGGCTGGGGGGAACCATCCTGGGCACCATCAACAAGGGCGACCCCTTCGCCTATCCCATGCCCGACGGCACCACCCGCGACCGCTCGCAGGACTTCGTCGACGGCTACAAGGAACTGGGGCTGGACGCGTTGATCGTGATCGGCGGCGACGGCTCCATGCGCATTCTCAACAAGCTGTGCAAGATGGGCAACGTGCCCATGGTCGGCATTCCCAAGACCATCGACAACGACGTCGCCCAGACCGACTATGCCATCGGCTACGCCACCGCGCTGTCGGTGGCGTGCGAGGCCATCGACCGCCTGGCCCCCACCGCCGCCAGCCACCACCGCGTCATGATCCTGGAAGTGATGGGCCGCGACGTCGGCCACCTGGCCCTGTCGGCCGGCATCGCCGGCGGTGCCGACGTCATCCTGATCCCCGAAATCGCCTATTCGCTGGACGGCATCGTCGCCAAGGTCGCTGCGGTGCGGGCGGAAGGGCGCAACCACGCCCTGGTGGTGGTGGCCGAGGGCTGCAAGACCGAGAAGGGCTTGGCGATGACCCAGCTGCACACCGGCGGCGAGGCCCGCTACGGCGGCATCGGCCAGTACCTGGCGGAAAAGCTGGGGCAGTTGATCGAGGCCGAGACCCGCGTCACCGTGCTGGGCCACGTCCAGCGCGGCGGCACCCCGGGCATGCGCGACCGCCTGGTCGCCTCGGCCTTCGGCGTCCATGCGGTGGACCTGATCGCGCAAGGCAAGATCGATCGCGTGGTGGCGTGGCAGCACGGCCAGGTGGTCGATGTGCCGCTGTCCGAGGTGGCCGGCATCACCCGCGCCGTCGATCCCTACGGCACCCTGGCCCACACCGCCCGCGGCCTGGGCATCTATCTGGGAGAGATGGCGGGGGGGTGACCGATTTCTTCTCCCTCCCCCCTTGTGGGGGAGGGGTGGTTTTCCATCACTCCCCCCACCGCCTGACCTCGCCGCTGTCCAGCCCGAACAGGTCGAGCATGCGGCCCACCGTGTGCGCCACCATGTCGTCCAGGCTGTCGGGGCGGGCGTAGAAGGCCGGCACCGGGGGTGCCACCACGGCGCCCATCTCGGTGGCCGCCAGCATGCTTTTCAGGTGGCCGGCGTGCAGCGGCGTCTCGCGCACCATCAGCACCAGCCGGCGGCGTTCCTTCAGCGCCACGTCGGCGGCGCGGGTGAGCAGTGAGGTGGTGACGCCGGTGGCGATCTCGCTCAAGCTCCGGATTGAGCAGGGCGCGACGATCATCCCCAGCGTGCGGAACGAGCCCGAGGCCGGGGCGCCGCCGATGTCCTCGGGCTTGTAGCGGTAATCGGCCAAGGCGTGCACCTCGGCCACCTTCAGGCTGGTCTCGTGGGCCAGGGTGACCTCGGCCGCCCGGCTCATCACCAGGTGGGATTCCACCCCCAGGCGGCGCAGCGCCTCCAGCACCCGCACGCCGTAGACGATACCGGACGCTCCGCTGATACCCACCACCAATCGGGCAGGGCAGGACCCCATGGCATAATCCTCCTGTCGGGGAAATAACCCTACGGAAGAGGGTTGATTTCGCAATTGCGTTCAGGCATACAGGCCGATTTTCCCTGCTGACAAGTCCGGCCGACCCGTCCTATGCTGTGAGTCCAACCCACCTCTCAGGGAGGATAGTAATGAGCCTTCAGGACCGGATCGAGTCTTTGAAAGCCAAGCACGCCGCGCTCGAGACCGCCATCGATGCGGAAGCCCGCCGGCCCCTTCCCGACAATTCCCAGCTCGCGGAGATGAAACGCCAGAAACTGCGCATCAAGGACGAGCTGAAAAAGATGAACTCGCCGCCGCACTGACGGCCTCCCGATCGCAGAACTCTCGCGGGACCGCATCTGGCGGTCCCGTTGCGTTTCCGCCCTACCCCTAAAGGCTGGCCAGCATCCCCCACTTCGGGGAGATTGGCCCTTTGCAAAATTCTTCGGCTGCGGCAAGCTTGGCCCCCTCGGCAGCGGGGCCAGGGCGGTCCCCGCCGCCGCAACGAATCCAAGCAGAGGGATCGTCGACGCCATGACCAACGCGTATCAACAGGCTTACGAGCGTTCGCTGAAGGACCCCGAGGGCTTCTGGGGTGAAGCCGCCGGCGCCATCACGTGGATCAAGCCCTGGACCAAGGTCCTCGACGACTCGCGCAAGCCCTATTACCGCTGGTTCGCGGGCGCCGAGTGCAACACCTGCTTCAACGCCGTCGACCGCCACGTGGCCGAGGGCCGCGGCGCCCAGCCCGCCATCATCTACGACAGCCCGGTCACCAATACCGTCCGCACCATCACCTATGCCGAACTGAAGGACCAGGTGGCGCGCTTCGCCGGCGTGCTGCGCGGCCTGGGCGTCGACAAGGGCGACCGCGTCATCGTCTACATGCCCATGGTGCCGGAAGCGGCGGTGGCCATGCTGGCCTGCGCCCGGCTGGGCGCGGTGCATTCGGTGGTGTTCGGCGGCTTCGCCTCCAACGAATTGGCGACCCGCATCAACGACGCCAAGCCCAAGGTCATCGTATCGGCCAGCTGCGGCATCGAGACCAACCGCGTCATCCCCTACAAGCCGCTGCTGGACCACGCCATCGAGCTGGCCGAGCACAAGCCCGGCCACACCGTCATCCTGCAGCGCCCGCAGGCGGCGGCCGAGATGATCCCGGGCCGCGACCACGACTGGGCCGATTCCGCGGCCAAGGCGGCCCCGGCCGAATGCGTCGCGGTGGCGGCGACCGACCCGCTCTACATCCTCTACACCTCGGGCACCACCGGCCAGCCCAAGGGCGTGGTGCGCGACAACGGCGGCCACATGGTGGCGCTGAAATGGACCATGGGCGCCGTCTACGACGTCAAGCCGGGCGAGGTCTACTGGGCCGCCTCGGACGTCGGCTGGGTGGTCGGCCATTCCTACATCGTCTACGGGCCGCTGCTGAACGGCAACACCACCCTGCTGTACGAGGGCAAGCCGGTCGGCACCCCCGATGCCGGAGCCTTCTGGCGGGTCATCAGCCAGCACAAGGTGTCGGTGCTGTTCACCGCCCCCACCGCCTTCCGCGCCATCAAGCGCGAGGACCCCAATGCCGAGCTGCTGAAGACGTACGACATCTCCAGCCTGCGCGCCCTGTTCCTGGCCGGCGAGCGCTCGGACCCGGACACCATCAAGTGGGCGCAGTCCAACCTGAAGGTGCCGGTGGTCGATCACTGGTGGCAGACCGAGACCGGCTGGTCCATCGCCGCCAATTGCCTGGGCCTGCATGAATTCCCGGTCAAGCCCGGCTCGCCGACCAAGCCCGCCCCGGGCTGGGACCTGCAGGTGCTGGACGAGGGCCACCACCCGTGCAAGCCGGGCCAGACCGGCTCGCTGGTGGTCAAGCTGCCGCTGCCGCCCGGCACCTTCTACACCCTGTGGAACGCCGAGCAGCGCTTCTTCGACAGCTACCTGGGCGAGTTCCCCGGCTTCTACAAGACCGCCGATGCCGGCATCATCGACGAGGACGGCTACGTCTACGTCATGAGCCGCACCGACGACATCATCAACGTCGCCGGCCACCGCCTGTCCACCGGCCAGATGGAGGAAGTGCTGGCCAGCCACCCCGACGTCGCCGAATGCGCGGTGATCGGCGTCGCCGACCAGCTCAAGGGCCAGCTGCCGCTGGGCTTCATCTGCCTCAAGGCCGGCGTGACCAAGTCGGACGAGCAGGTGCTGAAGGAAGTGGTCGCCCTGGTGCGCGAGACCATCGGCCCGGTGGCGGCGTTCAAGAGCTGCACCGTGGTCAAGCGCCTGCCCAAGACCCGGTCGGGCAAGATCCTGCGCGGCACCATGCAGAAGATCGCCGACAACCAGGACTTCAAGATGCCGGCCACCATCGACGACCCGGCCATCCTGGAGGAAATCGACGAGAGCCTGCAGAGCATCGGCTATTCCAAGGCGCGCAAGGAGGCGGTGGAGTAGGCGGGCCGGCTATGGGGCCGGCTCGGTTCCGCTCCATCGGCAGCCTCATCCTGAGGAGCGGCCCGCCCGGGCCGCGTCTCGAAGGGTGAGGCGGGCCAAGAACGTGCGACGGGCCTCGCCCTTCGAGACGGCCGCTGGCGCGGCCTCCTCAGGGTGAGGCCCGAATATCGCCAAGTCCCTCTCGCCCCTCAGCGCTGATCCAACCGGATCTCGATGCGGCGGTTCTTCGCCAACGCATCGGCCGTCTCGCCCTTGTCGAGGGGCTGGAACTCGCCGAAGCCGGCGGCGGCCAGGCGGTCGGGGGGGACGCCGTTGGCGACCAGGGTCTGCACCACGGTGATGGCGCGGGCGGTGGACAATTCCCAGTTGGAGGGGTAGCGGCCCGAGGCGATGGGGCGGCGGTCGGTGTGGCCGTCGACCCGCAGCACCCAGTTGATCTCCTTGGGGATCTGGGCCGACAGCTCGTTCAGGGTCTTGGCCAGGGCGCGCACCTGGGTGATGCCCTCCAGGCCCAGTTCCGCCGAGGCGGTGTCGAACAGCAGCTCCGACTGGAACACGAAGCGGTCGCCCTCGATGCGAATGCCGGGGCGGTTGCCCAGCACCTGGCGCAGCCGGCCGAAGAATTCCGAGCGGTAGCGCTGCAATTCCTCGACCTTGCCGGCCAAGGCGAGGTTGAGGCGCTTGCCGAGATCGGCGATCTGCACCTTCTGGTCGGCCCCGGCCTTCTCGGCGGCCTCCAGGGCGGCGGCGACGCGGGCCAGCTCCTGCTTGGCCGCCTCCACCTGTTGGGCCAGCAGGGCCAGCTCGGCGCGGGCCTGGGCGCTGACCTGGCGCTCGCCCTCCAGGGCGGTACCGGCCTCGCCCAGCTTGCCGTCCAGCTCGGCCACCCGGGCCTCCAGCTGGGCCTTCAGCGCATCCAGCGCGGCGACGTCGTGGCCCAGGCGCTCGCGCTCCGCCTCGGACGAGGTCAGCTGCCCGGACAGCCGCCCGAGATCGGCCTGCAGCGACTGGTTGGCCTTCTTCTCCAGCGACAGCTGCTCGGCCAGGGCCGCCATCTCGGCGCCCAGGCGGTTCAACGCCTGCTCGCGCCCCGACAGGGCGTTGCCCAGGAAGTACTGGGCCAGCACGAACACCAGCAGCACGAAGATCATGGCCATCAAGAGGGTGGCCAGGGCATCGACGAAGCCCGGCCAGATGTCGACGCCGCGCCGGCGCGCCCGCCGTCCCGCCAGTGCCATCTCAGGTCTCCGCGTCTTCGGCCACGGCGGCGATGGTGCGCGCCAGCAGCTTGAATTCGGACCGCAATTCGGCGATCAGCTCCTCGTGCCCGCGCGAGGAATCCTCGGCCAGGCGCGACAGCGCCAGATCCATGTTGCGGATGTGGGACTTGGTCGCCTCGTCGATGCCGCCGCCGGCCTGGTCGGCGATGCGGGCCAGCAGCGGGCGGGCGTCCAGCTGGGCCTCGCCCAGCTTGATCATCAGCGCCTGCTCGGCCTTCATGTGGTCGGTGAGCGTGGACAGCTTGTCGGTCAGCGCGCGGATGTTGGCGTTGGTGGAAATTCGGCTTTCCTCGCCGCGGGCCAGGATGCGCTGCAATTCGTCCAGGGAATCGGCGGTCTGTTCCAGCAGCGCCTGGATGTAGGCCGGCACCGTCTGGTCGCCCTCGGCCACCGGGCCGGAGCCGCCCAGGCGGGTCTGACCGGCCAGCCAGTCCTCCAGCTCGGTGTAGAAGGCGTTCTGCGCCTGGCCAGCCTGCAGGTCGAGGAAGCCCAGCACCAGCGACCCGGCCAGGCCGAACAGCGAGGTCGAGAAGGCGGTGCCCATGCCCGACAGCGGCGCCTCCAGGCCCGATTTCAGGTGCTCGAAGGCCAGCGCGGCGTCACCGCCGGTGACCGACAGCGACGCGATCACCTCGCCCACCGAGCCCACCGTGCGCGACAGCCCCCAGAAGGTGCCGAGCAGGCCGAGGAAGATCAGCAACCCGACGAAGTAGCGGGCCAGCTCGCGCGATTCATCGAGGCGCGCCGCGATGGAATCGAGGATCGAGCGCAGGCCCACCGCCGACAGGCTCATCCGCCCCTGGCGTTCGCCCAGCGCCCCGGCCATGGGCGCCAGCAGCCGCAGCCGGCCGCCGGAGGTCACCGGCTGGCCGCGCCGCCAGCCCTCGAGCCATTCGACCTCGGGCTTGAGCAGCAGCACCTGCCGGAAGTTCATGGCGATGCCGACCAGGAACACGCCGACGATCAGGCCGTTGAGGCCGGGATTGGCCATGAAGGCGGCCAGCAGGCCGGGGGCGAGCAGGGCCGCCACCGCCGCCACCGCGGCAAGAAAGGCTGCCATGCGCAGCAGATAACGACGGGGCTGGGTCATGGGCGCCTCTGGACCTGGAACACTGGGACCACCATGGGTCCCGATTGTGTCCATTTCCGGGCGGGATGGGCAGCCGGACTGACGGATTAGCCGGGAAGCGGCAGGCCCGCCGATGGGCTCAGCGCGCCACCATCACAGCATCGACGCGGTCGGCGGGACCCTGGCCTTCCAGGCGGTTGCCCAGCGCCCTCACCTCGATACGGGTCGAGCGCACGCCCTTCTCCATCAGCGCCTTGCGCACCTCGAGGGCGCGCGACAGCGACAACCGGCGGGCCTTCGAGGCGTCCGCCTCGTTGCCGGCGGCGAAGGCCATCAGCTGCAGGCCGAGGCCTGCATCCTTCTCCAGCCGCTTGGCCAGCGCGTCCAGGCTGGCCTGGGAGGAGGCAGGGACCTTGGACTCGTCGGCCGAGAAGATGATGGACAAAGTGTCGCCCGACAGGCGCGGCACCGCCGGGGCCGGCGCCGGAACCACCACGGGGGCGGCGGCGGGCGGCAGCGAGGCGATCTGGGCCGGCGGCGGGACCGGAACGGAAATGGCGGCCGGGGCCGGAGCCGGAGCCGGCGGCGGCTCGACCTTGGCGACCGGGGCGGCGGGGGCTGCCGGGGCCTTGGCCAGCGGCGGCGGGGTCAGCCCCATGGGCTGCACCACCGCGGTGGCGGCGGGCGGTGCCGGTTGCGGCGCGGGCGCAGGCGCGGGCGCGGGCTTGGCGATCTCGGGCAGCGCCACCTGCGGCCCGGCCGGCTTCGCCGGTTCGGGCTTGGCCGGTTGGACCTTGGCCGGTTCGGGCTTGGCGGCAACCGGCTTGGGCGCGGGAGCCGGGGCGGCGGTCACCGGAGCGGGTGACGGCGCGGCAGGGGCAGGCGCTTCGACCTTGGCGATTTCAGCCTTGGCGATTTCCACCTTGGCCGCCGGCTTGGCCGGCTCGGGCGCGGGCGCGGCCGCCACGGGCACCGGCTTCGGCTCGGCCTTCACGGGCTGGTAGGGCTTGTAGACCGGCTCGGAGGCCGGCATCGCGGCGGGAAGCGCCTTGGCCGTCTTCTGCGGGGCCGGGGCGGCGCCGCCCTTGTCGCCCTTGAACGGGCGGTAGGCGACCGGAGCCTGCGTGCCGGGAAGGCGCGACTGCGCCGCCGGCGTGGCCGGGACCTCCGCCTTCAGCATGTCCGCCAGGGTGGGCTGCCGTCCCAGGCTGTCCAGCACCGCCCAGTTGATCTCGACGCTGGGGCGGTCGGAACCGCCGATCACCACCTGGGCCGAAGCCGGCAGGGCTACGGCGCCCGCCAGCGCGGACAGCGCCAGAACCCGCCAAGTCGCCATCGCCATGGGCCGAATACCCCCGCCTCTCTCATCAGAATTGTCGAGAGACTACATGATGACGACTCGCGCTACAACAGTGAGATGCCGAAATCGATCCCGGCTTCTCACTTCGTTGCAAGCGTAAATTTTCAGTTAATTCGCAGCCCGCCGAAGCAACGAAAGCAGCGGGGCATGCAACTGGTCGTTGGCGGCGACCACGTCGCCCGACGCCAGCATGTCGCCCTTGCCCTCGAAATCGGTGACGTAGCCGCCCGCCTCGCGCACCAGCACGATTCCGGCGGCCATGTCCCACGGCTTGATGGAATGTTCCCAATAGCCCTCGCAGCGCCCCGCCGCCACATAGGCGAGGTCGAGGGCGGCCGAGCCGAAGCGGCGCACGCCGGCGGCGTTGGTCATCACCGCGGTCAGCTCCTTGATGAACACCTCCTGCCCCGGGCGTCCGCGATGGGGGATACCGGTGGTGATCACCGATTCGTCCATCTTGCGCCGGGCCGAGACGCGCAGGCGCCAGTCGTTGAGGAAGGCGCCCGCCCCCTTCTCGGCATGGAACATGGAATCCGAGATCGGCTCGTAGACCACGCCGGCCACCATCTCGCCGTCCCGCTCCAGCCCGACCGAGACCGCGAAGTGCGGGATGCCGTGCAGGAAGTTGGTGGTGCCGTCGATGGGATCGACGATCCAGCGATGGCTCTTGTCCTCGCCCGCCACCTCGCCGCCCTCTTCCAGCAGGAAGGCGTAGCCGGGGCGCGCCTTGGCCAGTTCCTGGCGCAGGGTCTTCTCGGCCTTCAGGTCGGCCGACGAGACGAAATCGGCGGTGCCCTTCATGGACACCTGCAGCTTCTCGACCTCGCCGAAATCGCGCAGCATGCCGCGGCCCGCCTTGCGGGCCGCCGCCATCATGACGTTGAGCAGCGCGGAACGAACGATCATCGGGAAGGACCCTTTGACAAGGTGTTGAAGCGGCCTGGCGCCCCCATCCTTCGAGACGCGGCCTGCGGCCGCTCCTCAGGATGAGGGCGCCAACCAATCTCTCAGGAATTCAGCCTCACCCTGAGGAAGCCACGCAGTGGCTGTCTCGAAGGGCGAGGCCTTCCCGGGCACGGATACGACTACTTGGCCCGCTCGACGTAGGAGCAGTCGCCGGTGTTTACCACGATCTTCTCGCCCTCGGCGATGAACGGCGGCACCAGGATCTTGAGGCCGTTCTCCAGCTTGGCCGGCTTGTAGGACGACGACGCGGTCTGGCCCTTCACCACCGGATCGGCCTCGGTCACCGTCATCACCACCTTCTCGGGCAGCGACACCGACACCGGCGAGCCTTCGATGAAGTCCACCGCCACCACCATGCCGTCCTGCAGGAAGGCCGCCGCGTCGCCCAGGATCTCGGACGGCACGGTGAACTGCTCGAAGCTCTCGGCATCCATGAACGTCAGGTGCTCGCCGTCGAGGAACAGGAAGGTGCACTCCTTCTCCTCGACATTGCACTTCTCGACGGTGTCGGCGGTGCGCCAGCGCTCGTTGGTCTTGGTGCCGGTGCGGATGTCGCGCATCTCGACGGTGATGAACGCGCCGCCCTTGCCGGGCTGAACGATGGCGGTCTTGAGCACGGCCCACTGCTTGCCGTTGTGCTCGATGATGTTGCCGACGCGAATCAGGTTGGCGTTGATCTTCATTGGGAATTCCGAAAGGGCTGCCGGGAAATTGGCGCGGAACCTAGCAGCTTGGGGCGGCCATGGCAACCGCCCCCGCCCCTTTTCCTACTTCCCCCGCATCAGGAACGCCGCGTCCAGGCGGCGCAGGCGGCGGATGACGGTGTAGAGCAGCGAGAGGTAGAAGCGCTCCATGAAGCCGGGATGGCGGGCGGCCAGGGCGGCCACTAGGTCCTTGCCGGCGGCCTTGGCGACCACGTCGGAATCGGCGATCAGGGTGGCGCTGGCGCCCATTTCGTCGATGAACGACATCTCGCCGAAGGCGTCGCCCGGACCCAGCGGATCGGCGATTTTCTTCTCCGCCCCCTCGCGCTCGAAATGCACCACCCGGATGGCGCCTTCCAGCACCACGAAGATGCGGGCATTGTCCTCGCCCTCGCGCAGGATGCGGGTGCCGGCGGGGAAGGTGAAGCGCTCGGCGCTGGCGATCAGGTCGTCGAGCTCGCCGTCATCGAGTTCCTGGAAGGCGCGCTGGAATGCGATGCGAGACATCTCCCCCCCATTAATGGGCCCCGGCGAAATTCCCCTCGAAATCGAGCGGATTGGCCGACGGCTTGCCGAAATACCATCCCTGACCGTAATCGACGCCGCAATAGAACAATTGGTTGGCGACCTTCTTGTCCTCGACCATTTCCGCCACCGTCTGGATGCCGGCCTGGGTGCACATCTTGGACATGGTGCTGAGCAGATCGTGGCCGCGCTTCGAGGCGCAGGCGCGGCGCACCACCGGGCCGTCGAACTTGACGATGTCGACGTCGAAGGCGTTGAGGTAGTCGAAGCTGGCCGAGCCGGCGCCGAAATCATCCAGCGAGAACAGGTAGCCCTTGCTCCGCAGGCTCTGGATCACCTTGTTGGTGCGCTCCATGTCGGCGATGCCGGCCGATTCGGTCATCTCGAACATCATGCGGCGGTTGAGGCCGGGAACGCGCCCGAGATACTTGTGCAGCGCCTCGACGAAGCGGTCGCTGGCCAGCGAGATGCCCGACAGGTTGACCGCCACCGTCGGCAGCGGCTTGCGCTTCCACACTTTGTCCAGCTCCGCGGTCACCTTGGCCACCACCGCCAGGTCGAAATCGGCGATCACCCCCAGATTCTCGGCCAGGGTGATGATCTGGAAGGTGGATTTTGCCCGCTCGGCGTCGCGGAAGCGCGACAGCGCCTCGAAATGGTGAACCTTGCCCAGGCGCAGGTCGCAGATGGGCATGTAGACCACGTCGAAATCGCCCTTCTTGGTCACCTGCTGGAAGTACTTGGCGGTCTTGACGGTGCCGTCCAGCATCTCGTCGAGGGCGTCGGTCAGGCTCTGCACCGTCAGGCGGTCCTTGCCGGCGCAGAATTGCTGCATGGAATGGGCCAGGGCGCGCGCCACCTGGTCCTCGGTGAGCGAGCCGATATCGGCCTCCAGCGTCACCGAGCGGGCGTCGATGCTGGTGCCGGCGGGCAGGAAGGCCTGCGCCGCCTCCTCGATCTCGGCATTGACCTTCTCGGGGTCGATGCCCGCCCCATGGGCGAAGGCGAAGCTGTCGTCGTCGATGCGCCCGGCGGCGTCGCCGCCCAGGGAATAGCGCCTGAGCACCCGGCCGATGGCCGCCAGCAGCGAATGGCGCTGGCCGCCGCCCAGCTTTTCCGCCAGTTCCTTCAGCTTGCGCAGGCGGATCAGCGACACCTTGGCCTCGTCGCCCGCCTCGCCGGCCTGGTGCAGGCGCTGGGCGGCGACCTTGGCGAAGGCGGCCTCGTCGGGCTGTTCCTCGAGGGCGCAGGCCTCGGCCGCCGCCGCCTCGGCCTCGGCCAGCTGGATCTTCAGCGCCAGGAAGAAGTGGTTGTCGAACTCGCGGGCGCGGAAGCCGGCCAGCACCGCATGCACCGGGCTGCCCTTGCCCGAGCGCAGCACCACCGGCATGTCGTTGAGCCGGCCGTCCTTGTCCAGGTTCATCATCGCCGCCTCGGTGCGCCGGCGCTCCCCTTCGGCGATCAGGTCGAAGAAACGCGTCCCCGCCATCCTCGCCTCGATGGCGCCGAACAGCGGCGCGGTGGGACCGGCGCAGAACACGATCTCGTGGGCGTGGTCCAGCTCGAACAGGAGATCGGCGCGGCAGAACGCCAGCTTGAGGAAGCGGTCGCGCTCCGCCTTGAAAACGGCCTGTGCCGAGGGTGCGTTTGCCGTCATGCCATCCCGCCCGGATCAACGTCGACGTTCATCCGGATTCAACCACAGGAACCCCACGGCGTCTACGGATACCGGTGCCGCCCGCCGGCCGGATCGGCCACCTCGCCGGCGGATTCGTCCCACCAATCCGGCCCCACCGGGACCTTGCCGGCGCCGCTGGGGATGTCGAGGACGTAGGTCGGCAGGGCGATGCCCGACAGCCGCCCGCGCAGGGCGCGCATCAGCGCCCGCCCCTCGGCCAGGGTGGGGCGGAAATGGGCGGTGCCGCGGGCGAGGTCGGGGTGGTGCAGGTAATAGGGCCGCACCCGGTGGCGCACCAGGGCGCGGAACAGCGCCTCCAGCACCTCGGCGGTGTCGTTGATCCCCTTCAGCAGCACCGTCTGCGCCACCAGCGGCAGCCCGGCATCGGCCAGCCGGGCCAGGGCGGCGCAGGCTTCGGACGACAGCTCGGCCGGGTGGTTGACGTGCACCGACACCCACACCGCCGGACCGCGACCGCCGGCCAGCGCCGCCGCCAGCTCGGGGGTGACCCGGGCCGGATCGGCCACCGGCACCCGGGTGTGGATGCGAAAGACGTCGAGATGGGGAATGGTGGCGGCGCGGGCCGCCAGGTCGGCCAGCCGGGCCGCCCCCAGCATGAAGGGATCGCCGCCGGTGACGATGATCTCGCGCACCTGTGGGCGGGCGGCGACATAGGCGAAGGCGGCGTCCATCTCGGCCGGCCCCAGGGTGGCGCCGGAATCGCCCACCGCCTCGCGGCGGAAGCAGAAGCGGCAATAGACCGGACAGACCATGATCGGCTTCAGCAGCACCCGGTCGGGGTAGCGGTGGACGAGACCCTTGAGCGGGCTGTAGGCTTCGTCGCCGATGGGGTCGGCGCGCTCCTCGGGCGCCGTCGCCAGCTCCTCCGGCGCCGGCAGGTACTGCCGGGCGATGGGATCGGCGGGATCGGCGGGATTGATCAGCGCCGCCACGTGGGCGGTGACCGCCACCGCGGTGCGGGCGGCCACCGCGTCGAGGCGGCCGCGGGCGGCTTCGGTGACGAGACCGGCGGCGACCAGGGCATCGACGGTGCGAAGAGTACGGTCCATTCGGCGCAGTTCTAAAGGAAACATGGATGGCAGGCAAAGAATGGTGGCGCCCCGACTCGCTGGCAAGCCGCCGCGCCAACCTGGCGGCGCGCGGGCGCATGGTCGCCGCCATCCGCGCCTTCTTCGCCGAGCGCGGCTTCACCGAGGTCGAGACCCCCTGCCTGCAGGTCAGCCCCGGCCTGGAGATCCACCTGAAGGCTTTCGCCACCGCGCTTGTCGATCCCTGGGGCGGGCCGGACTCGACGCTCTACCTGCACACCAGCCCCGAATTCGCCATGAAGAAGCTGCTGGCCGGCGGCATGGAGCGCATCTTCCAGCTCGCCCGGGTGTTCCGCAACGCGGAACGCTCGGCCAGCCACAGCCCCGAATTCACCATGCTGGAATGGTACCGCGCCGGGGCCGGCCTGGACGACATGATGGACGAGACCGAGGCGCTGGTGCGGGCCTGCGCCACGGCCGCCGGGGCCAGCCACCTGGTGCGCGGCGAAAGCCGCTGCGACCCCTTCCTGCCCTGGCGGCGGCTGTCGGTGGCCGAGGCCTTTCACCACCATTGCGGCTTCGACGTGCTGGCCACCACCGGTGACGAGGCGGCGCTGAAGGCCGAGGCCGCCCGCCTGGGCGTATCCACCAGCCCGGCCGATCGCTGGGACGACGTTTTCTTCAAGCTGATGATGGACTGCGTCGAGCCGCAGCTGGACGGCGAGGCGCCGACCATCCTGCATTCCTGGCCGGTGGCCATGGCGGCCCTGGCCCGCCCCTCCCCCGCCGATCCCCGAATCGCCGAGCGGTTCGAGGCCTACGCCTGCGGCATCGAGCTGTGCAACGCCTTCGCCGAGCTGACCGATGCCGCCCTGCAGCGCCGCCGCTTCGAGGCCGACATGGAGCTGAAGCAGGCGCTCTACGGCGAGCATTATCCCATCGACGAGGACTTCCTGGCCGCCCTCGCCGCCGGCCTGCCCGACTGCGCCGGCAATGCGCTGGGGCTGGACCGGCTGGTCATGCTGCTGACCGGGGCGCCATCCATCGAGGACGTTCTTTGGATGCCGGTGGCGCAGCCCCCGGTTTCCGAAAATTCATGACGAAAGTATTAGCCTGATCGCGTACCATCGCTTTTGGCGACCAAAGGGAACCGCCCGCATGGACGATGATCACCACAGCTTCGGGGGCTGGAACACGGCAACGCTTCCTTCGGACGTGCTGGCGTCTTTCCTCGACGCCCTGCCGGCGCCGACCGCCATCCTCGACCATGATGGCTTCATCATCACGGTGAACGCCGCGTGGCGCCGCTTCGCCACCGAGAACGGTGGCAATCCCGAGGGCTGGCGGGGTGTCAACTACCTGGAGGCCAGCGCCTGCGACGACCAGGACAGCCGGGTGGTGGCGTGGGGCCTGGCCTCGGTGCTGGGCGGCCGGGCGCAATCCTTCCAGCACGACTATCCCTGCCATGGCAACGGCGAGCGGCGCTGGTTCCGCTGCGTCATCTCGGCCCTGGCGTCGGACGTCAAGGGACGGGTCGGCGCCTCGGTCATGCATGTGGACATCAGCGAGCAGAAGGCGGCGCAGGAACAGGCCCAGGAGGCCTCGCGCGCCAAGTCCGACTTCCTCGCCGGCATGTCCCACGAATTGCGCACGCCGCTCAACGCGGTGATCGGCTTCGCCGAGATGATCCGGATGGGAATCTGGGGACCGCTGGGCGATCCGCGCTACGTCCAGTATGCCGCCGACATCCAGTCGGCCGGCAACCACCTGCTGTCGCTGATCAACGACATCCTGGACCTGTCCAAGGTCGAGGCCGGGCGCTTCGACCTGCGCGAGGAGACGCTGGAGGTGGGCGTTCTGGTGCCGGATGTCCACGCCATGATCGCGGTGCGTGCCGAGCGGGCCGGACACACGCTCGCCGCCCGGATCCAGCCCGGGGTGCGGCTGCGCGCCGACGGCCGGCTGGTGCGGCAGATCCTGCTCAACATGCTGTCCAACGCCATCAAGTTCACCCCCGACGGCGGCCGCATCGAGACCCGCGCGGCGGTCACGCCCGAAGGCTGGCTGCACCTCGGGGTGTCGGATACCGGCATCGGCATCGCGCCGAAGGACATCGCCTTCGTGCTGGAGCCCTTCGGCCAGGTGGATTCGCTGCAGGCGCGCCGGCATTCGGGCGAGAGCACCGGCCTCGGGCTGCCCCTGTGCAAGCGCTTCGTGGAACTGCACGACGGCCGTCTGCACATCGAAAGCACCCCGGGCACCGGCACCACGGTCGCCGCCCTGTTCCCGCCGGTGCGGGTGCTGGGTCCCTGAAGGGGGGTCATCCCCTCGCCCGCGGGTGGGCGAGGGTTGATTGTCCTAAATGATATCCGCCAGGGTCTTGCGGTCGAACGCGGCGAGGAAGGCGGCCAGGCCCTCGTCGACGACGCCGCGCAGCTTGCAGTTCACCACCTGGCAGGGCAAGCCCTCGTAGCATGGCAGCAGGGACAGGTTCTCCGCCTGCCGCACCAGTTGGCCGAGGTTGATCTCGGCCGGCTCGCGGGCAAGGCGCAGGCCGCCGTTCTTGCCCCGCATGGTGCGGATGTGGCCCAATTCGCTGAGGCGGCGCACGATCTTCTTCAAGTGTTCGGACGAGATGTCGTAGAAGCCCGCCACCTCGCGCACGGTCACCGGGCGATCACGATTGGCCGCCAGATACAGCAGCATCCGGAGCGAGAAATCGGTGAACTGAGTGATCTTCATGGCCGCCCGCTTATGTCTGAAGACATATATTTACGCAGTTGATCGGACCGTTCAATGATACGCGTCAATAGCGCCGCCATTTCTTCGGCGGAGAAGGCGCCCGCCCCCAGTTCCACCGCTGTCAGCAGGTCGTGCAGGATGGTCTCGCCGAACATGGCGCACTTGCCCCGCATGGCGTGGGCATGCTCGGCCAGGACCGGGGCGTCGCCGTCCGCCGCAAGGCGCACCAGGGCGCGGCAATCGCCATCGACTTCCGCGGCGAAGGCCGGCAGCAGGCCTTCCAGTCCGGGCGGAATGTCGGGTGGCGGACCACTCATGGCGGCAGGATGAAGGCGCGCGAGCGCACGAACTCGCGGAAGCGGTCGGCGGCCAGCGGCGGGCTGAAGCGGTAGCCCTGGACCAGATCACAGCCGTGCTCGGCCAGGAAGGCCAGTTGCTCCTTGGTCTCGACGCCTTCGCCGACCACCGTCATCCCCAGCGAATGGCCGAGCGCGACGATGGCCTCGATGAGGCGGCTGTCCTCGGTATTGTCGAGCGCGTCGGCGACGAAGCTGCGGTCGATCTTGAGCTGGTCGACCGGGAAATGCTTGAGATAGCTGAGCGAGGCGTAGCCGGTGCCGAAATCGTCCACCGCGATACGGGCTCCCAGGGCGCGGATGCGGTTCAGCTTGTCCAGCACCTCGTCGCCGGCGTTGAGCACCAGGCTTTCGGTGATCTCGACGGTCACCCGCTCTGGCGCCAGCCCGCTGGCCTTCAGCACCCGTTCCAGGGTGGCGGCGATATCGGTCTGCTGCACCTGGCGCGGCGAGACGTTGATGGCCACCGAGAGCGGCCCCAGCCCGGCCGGCTCCCACCCGGCCGCCTCGGCGCAGGCGGCGGCCAGCAGCCATTCGCCGATGGGCAGGATCAGGCCCATCTCCTCGGCCAGGGGAATGAACTGGTCGGGACCGATGGCGCCGATATAGCGGCTGTGCCACCGCAGCAAGGCCTCCGCCCCCTCGACGCGGCCGTCCCTGACGTTGATGAGGGGCTGGTAGACCAGACTGAACTCGCCGTGCTCCAGCGCCTCGGACAGTTCGCCGGCCAGGCGCGAGCGGAGCTGGGCGCGGGCGTCCATATGCGCGGTGAAGAAGCGGAAGGTGCCGCGCCCGGCCTCCTTGGCCTGCTGCATGGCGCCGGTGGCGTTGCGCATCAGCGATTCGACGTCGTCGCCGTCACCCGGCCACAGGCTGATGCCGATCGATGCCGAGGTCAGGATGCGGTGGGCCTCGATGAGGAAGGGTTCGTGCAGCGATTCCAGCACCGTGCGCACCACCGCCTCGACCTCTTCCACCGAATGGGCGGCGGCCAGTACAGCGACGAACTCGTCGCTTCCGAAGCGGGCCAGGGTGTCGCCCTCACGCAGGCAGCCGGAGAACCGGCGCGCCGCCTCCTGCAGCAGCTTGTCGCCGATGGTGTGGCCCAACGTGTCGTTGATGGTCTTGAATCCGTCGAGGCCGATGAACAGCAGGGCGGCGCGCGAGTTCTCGCGCCCGGCGATGACCAGCGCCTGCAGCAGGCGGTCGAGCAGCAGGCCGCGATTGGGCAGCTCGGTCAGGGGGTCGAGGTTGTTGTGCCGCCACAGCCGGTGCGCGGTGTCCTCGGCCTCGGAGACGTCGCGGAAGATGCCGATATGGCGCAGCACGCCGCCCTGCGAATCGCGCTCGGTGGCGATGGACAGCCACTCGCGGAAGATCGCCCCGTTCTTGCGGCGGTTCAGCAGCTCGCCGTCCCAGCGGCCGGTGCGCCGCACCTGCTCCCACATCGCGTCGTAGAAACTCTGCTCCTGCAGCCCCGAACGCAGGACATTGGGGTCCTTGCCGATCACCTCGGACGGTTCGTAGCCGGTGATGAGGGTGAAGGCGGGGTTGACCGCGAGGATGCGGTTGTCGCCATCGGTGACCACGATTCCCTCGGCGGCCATGTCGAAGACCGTGCGGAACAGCCGAAGCTCGGCGTTCTCCCGTTCCAGGTCGGACTGGGTGGAATCAGGCAATGAATGTCCCCGTCGATGTATTTTTTTTACAGGATGACGCAGCACCGCCCCTCGGCGCAAGGCCTGCGGTCGACGGCGTCGCGTGCCGTCACATAATGCAGATGTCAGCCATGCATTTGGAATAGGCAGAATCCGCTTGCGGCCCCGGCGTTGGGGGGCAATACTTGGCGTGTTGAATGGTTGTCTCCTCTGACGAACATGCCGCGCGGCCCCGAACGGACCCGCGCGGCGTTTTCGTTCAGGCGGCGTTTCGGTTCAGGCGGCGTTTCGGTTCAGGCGGCGTTTCGGTTCAGGCGGCCCAGAGCAACAGCGCCACCACCTGCGGCGCGATCACCCGGAACACCATCACCACCGGATAGACCGTGGCATAGGACAGGATCGGCGCCTCGGACGAGGTCATGCCCTGGGCGAAGGCCAGCGCCGGCGGGTCGGTCATGGAACCGGCCAGGATGCCGCACAGGGACAGGTAGTTCATCTTCACCAGCAAGGTGCCGACCAGCGCCACCGTCAGCAGCGGCACCAGCGTCACCGCCACGCCGCCGGCCATCCAGGTCAGGCCGTCGCCGTGCACCAGGGTATCGACGAAGCCGGCCCCCGACTTGACCCCGACGGCGGCCAGGAACAGGGTGATGCCGAGGTCGCGCATGACGTGGTTGGCGGCCGGCGTCATGAACCACACCACCGGGCCGACATGGCCCATGCGCGACAGCAGGATGGCGACGATCAGCGGCCCGCCGGCCAGCCCCAGCTTGACCGCCGAGGGCAGGCCGGGCAGCGTGATGGGCAGCGAGCCCAGCACCATGCCCAGCGCGATGCCGACGAAGATCGGCACCATCTGGGTCTCCTGCAGCGCCTTCGAACGGTTGCCCAGCACCTTGGCCATGTGGGGCATGGTCGCCGGCTCGGCCACCACCGTCACCGCGTCGCCGAACTGCAGCTTCAGCGCCCCGTCGGGCACCAGTTCGTGGCCGCCGCGGTTGACCCGGCTGATGACCGCGCCGTGGCTGCCGCGCAGGTCCAGCTCGCCCAGGGTCTTGCCCAGCACCTCGGAGCGGGTGACCACCATGCGCTCCCACACCACGTCCTTGGACTGCATCTCCTTGAGGTCGATGGCGGCGGTCGGGCCGATCAGCCGGTTGAGGCGGGCCAGCTTGCCGCGCGGCCCCACCGCCAGCACCACGTCGCCCTCGGCCAGCACGTCGTCGGCTTGGATGACGCTCTGGTTGCCGTCGTGCAGCATGCGCGACAGCACGATGCCCATTTCCTTCAGCTCGTCCAGGTCGCGCAGGCGGCAGCCCACCACCGCCGGATTGCGGACCTCGACGTTCACCGTCTCCAGCGCCTGGAAGTCCTTGTCGCGGGCGGCGGCGAAGCTGCGGGCCGCCTCCTTCGGGTCGATGCGGAAGGCGAAGCGGATGGTCAGCATGGTGAGCAGGATGCCCATGATGCCGAACGGATAGGCGATGGCGTAGGCCTGGCCGAGGATGGTCCCCGCCCCCTCGGCGCCCAACTGGTTCAGCACCTGCTGGCCGGCGGCCAGCGACGGCGTGTTGGTCACCGCCCCCGCCAGCGTCCCCAGCGCCGCCGCCAGCGGCAGCCCGCCGAACAGGTGCAGCGCCACGGCGACCAGCGTGCCCAGCAGCACCACCGACAGCGCCAGCAGGTTCATGGTCAGGCCGTCGCGCTTGAACGCCTGGAAGAAGCCCGGCCCGACCGAGACGCCGATGGCGTAGACGAACAGCACCAGCCCGAACTCGCGGGCGAACATCATCATCTGCGGGTCCATATGGGCGCCGAAATGGCCGAAGGCGATGCCCGAGAACAGCACGCCGCCAACCCCCAGCCTCACCCCGGCCACCTGGATCTGGCCCAGGGCCAGCCCCAGCGCCGCCACCGCCGACAGGATCAGCAGCGCCTGCGCCACCCCGTGCAGTTCCATGGAAAATCCCCCCGCTCCGATCCCTTACCGTTGGCACGGGGGTTCATGCTGCGCAAGCGAAATCACCATAACATCAGCACCAGGATCTGCGGCGCCAGGATGCGCAGGCACATGGCCAGGGGATAGACGGTGGCATAGGCCAGGGCCGGCGCCTGCGACACCCCCAGGGCGTTGGCGTAGGCCAGCCCCGGCGGATTGGTCTGGGACCCGGCCAGCACGCCGCAGATGGTGAGCAGGTCGAGCCCGAGCACGGCACGGGCGACCAGCCCGGTGACCACCAGCGGCACCATGGTCACCAGCACGCCGTAGAGCATCCACGGCAGCCCCGAACCGCCGGCCAGGGTCTCGACGAAGCGCCCGCCCGAGCCCAGCCCCAGCACCGCCAGGAACAGCACGATGCCCAGTTCCCGCAGCGCCAGGTTGGCGGCCGGCGGCATGAACCACACCAGCGGCCCGAGATTGCCCAGCCGGGCCAGCAGGATCGCCACCACCAGCGGCCCGCCCGCCATTCCCAGCCGCAACGGCGCCGGCATGCCGGGCAGGAACAGCGGCAGCGAGCCGACCACCGCGCCCAGGGCGAAACCGATGAACACCGGCACCATCTCGGCGGTCTGCAGGCGGCGTTCCGAATTGCCCAGGCGGGCGGCGGCGGCGTGTAAATCCTCGGGCCGCCCGATCACCGTCAGGATGTCGCCGAACTGCAGCTTGAGCGCCGCCGCCGGGGCCAATTCGATGCCGGCGCGGTTGACCCGGCTGATGACCACGCCGATGGTGTCGGTCAGGTTCAGCTCGGCGATGGAGGCCCCCAGCACCCCGTTGGCGGTGACCACCAGCCGCTCCCATTTCACGTCGCTGCCCTTGGTGGTGGTCAGGCCCACCGCCGCCTCGCCGCCGAACAGCATGCGCGCCTGGCGCAGCGACGGGCCGGGACCGACCAGATGCAGCACGTCGCCGTGGCGCAATTCAGTCTCGCCGGTGGGCACCGACAGCCGCCCGTCGCGCAGCAGGCGCGAGGCGACCACGTGCAGGCTGGGCAGCAGGGTCAGGCCGCCCAGCCTTTCGCCCACCAGGGACTCGTTGCGCACCACCACGTCCAGCGTTTCCAGCGCCCGCGCCTCGGCCTGGCGGCGGGCCTCGAACGCGGCCGCCTCGGCCGCCGGGTCGATGCGGAAGACACCGCGGATCAGCCCCATGGCCAGCAGATTGCCGGCAATGCCGAAGGGATAGGTGACGGCGAAGGCGAGGCCGGGGATGGCCAGTTGCGCCGCCGGCGCCCCCACCTCGCGCAGCACCGTCTGCGCCGCCGCCAGGGCCGGCGCGTTGGTCACCGCCCCCGAGAACACCCCGAGCATGGCGGCCAGCGGCAGATCCAGCGTCAGATGCAGGAGGGCGGCGACGGCGACGCTGAGGCCCACCATCAGCAGCGCCAGGGCGTTGAGCGCCAGGCCGGTGCGCCTGAGCGCCGCGAAGAAGCCGGGACCGACCTGGATGCCGATGGTGTAGACGAACAGGATCAGGCCGAAATCGCGGACGAAGTCCATGGTCTCGGGGCTGAGGTCGAGCCCGGCCCGGTGGGCGACATGGCCGCCGGCGATGCCGGCGAACATCACCCCGCCGATGCCCAGCCCGACACCCCTGACCTTGACCTGCCCCAGCGCCAGCCCGGCCGCCGCCACCAGCGACAGCACGAACACGGCACGGGCGACCGGCGGCATGGCGGCGAGGAGGTCCATAGGCCGCAGGTGGCGTCTGAGTCCAACCCAGGGAAGTGCCGCGAAGGGGGTACCGAAGACCGTCATCCCCGCGAAGGCGCACGGGCGGGAACTCATGCCATTCCCTATCCGTAGCCTCATCCTGAGAGCGCACAGCGCTCGTCTCGAAGGATGGGGCGGGCCACCTGCGACGGGCCTCGTCCTTCGAGACGCCGCCTGCGGCGGCTCCTCAGGATGAGGCCCGAATGAGGCGAAGCTCTGGCTTAAAATTGGCCCTATCGTGCCGGCGGAAAGGTCGCCTTGCCCTTGCAGCGATCGGCCACCCCGCCGCCGCAACGGCGGAAGCCCAAATCCCTGTCCAGGCACAGCCGCACCTCCTCGACCATCGTGCCGCGGCAGATCACGGCGATGCCGTCGGGGGTCAGGCCGGGATTGACGGCGGCGAACAGGCGTTCGATCTCGGCCACCGGCAGCGTCACCGGCGCCGCCGGGCGGTCGAGGAAGACCGGCACCCTGACTTGGGCGCGGGCGTCGCGGGTGCGGGCGAAGTAGTCCTCGGCCTCGCCGCCGTCGCAGGTGCCGTGCTTGTCCCATTGGTGCTGGATCAGCTTGCGCGCCGGCATCAGCGGCAGCATCGAGTCCATCACCGGCCCCGGCACAGCCGACGGCGCGGCGCAGGCGGCCGGCCAGCCGCCCCGCTTGTGCTGCGGCCACAGCCCGTGCACCACGAAGCCGTTGGGCCGCGCCATGGCGCATTGCTCGGCATCGTCGCGGCCGGCGTTGGACGCGCAATAGCTGGGCGACCACGACAGCGCCAGGACGTAATAGTCGAACCGGCCGGGCGGGGCCGGCGCCTGGGCTTGGGCCATGGCCGGCAGCAATAGGACGAGCAGCGACAGCAGGCGACGCATGGAAATCCCCCCTCGAACGGCACCCCAACAATGTCATGCCCCCCATCCCGCGTCATCAGGCTGACATCTGCGAACAACGACGCTATTGTGTGCGCCCTTCATCCCACCCCGAACCCCGTCAGGCCCCATGCGCCACAGCCCGCCCGCCGTCGTTTCGCTCGATGCCATCCTGCCCGAGGAGCCCCTGTTGATGATGGGCGCCGGGCCGGTGCCGATTCCGGCACGGGTCGCCGCCGCCAATTCCATCGTCATCAACCATCTCGGCGAGACCATGAACCGGGTCATCGAGCAGGTGAAGGTGATGGCGCGCTACGTCTTCCAGACCGGCAACGCGCAGGTCCTGGGCGTCGCCGGTCCCGCCTCGGCGGCCATGGAGATGGCGGTCTGCAACCTGGTCGAGCCGGGCACCAAGGTGCTGGCCATCTGCAACGGCTTCTTCAGCCAGCGCCTGGCCGAGATGGCCAACCGCTGCGGTGCCGATGTGGTCACCCTGGACGTGCCGGGCACCCGCACCACCACCCCCGACGAGGTCGAGGCCGCCATCAAGCGCGAACGCCCGGCCCTGGTCACCCTGGTCCAGGGCGAGACCTCCAACACCGTGTGGAACCGCTACCTGCCGGAAATCTGCGCCATCGCCCGCTCCCACGGCTGCCTGGTGGTGGTGGACGCGGTGTGCACCCTGTCGACCATGCCCATGGACATGGACGATTGGGGAGTCGATAGCATCATCACCGGCGGCCAGAAGGGCCTGTCCTCGATTCCCGGCGTGTCGCTGCTGTCGTTCTCGCTGGAGGCATGGAAGCGCATCGAGGGGCGCAACGCCGCCATGGCCCATTGGTGCCTGGACGCCCGCCTGGCCGACCGCTTCTGGAACAAGAACTCGTACCACTACACCGCGCCGGTGTCGGGCATCCTGGCCCTGCACGAGGCACTGCGGCTGATCTGCACCGAGACCCTGCCGGCCCGCTTCCACCGCCACGAGCTGTGCTCGCAGGCGCTGCAGCGGGGCATCGAGGCCATGGGCCTTGACCTGCTGGTGCCCGAGGAAGCGCGCCTGTCCTCGGTGGTCGGCATCAAGGTGCCGGCCGGGGTGTCGGGCGAGGAGGTCCGCCGCTACATGTCGCGGGTCTACAAGGTCGAGATCTCGGGCGCCTTCGGCCTCGACATCCTGCGCATCGGCCAGATGGGCGAGCAGTGCCGCGCCCACACCATCTTCCGCACCCTGCACGCCTTCGGCTCGTCCATCAACGCCGTCGGCGGCAAAGTCGACCTGCCCTCGGGCGTCGCCGAGCTGGAGCGGGTGCTGACCGAGGGCGGCGGGGCTTAGCAGGGTGCGGAAATACTCTGCTTGCCACCCTCTGATCCGTCACCCCCGCGAAGGCGGGGGTCCATGCAGGGGCAATATGGCGTTCTGGCCGCAATATATTGTGTGCTGAGGCATGGATTCCCGCCTTCGCGGGAATGACGAAAGAAAAACAGGGGTTTTTCCGCAGCCTGTTAGAGCGCGATGACATTAGGTCGGCGCACGGGGTGCGCCGACCTAATGTCTGAATCGCACTCTAATTTATTGATTTAGAGGCGGATTCAGCTATCAGGTTGGATCGCCTCGCGATTCAACCTGATAGCATCCGGCTCTAACCCGCCGCGCCCGGATTCGTCCCGCCCAAATTCGTCCCGCCCTGCTGCGCCGTGTTCGGCGTCACCGCGCGCAGGCCGCTGCGGGCCTGCATCAGGCGCTGCACCACCTCGAACCAGAACGGCGCGCCGAGGCCGACCAGCAGGCCGGAAATCAGCACGCCGACCGCCCATTTGGCGAAGACGGCGTGGTCGTGCCCGGCCACCGTCAGCACTCCGTCCATGCCCCTCAGCCCGGCCTTGACGCAGCGGCTGTCGGTGCCGTCCTTGGCCGAGCAATTGGGATACTGGTCCCACCCCACCGGAAAGCCCTGGGTGCGCATGCCGTCCATTTCCTTGCGCAGGAGCTGGGCATACTCGGTCATCGCCTTGAAGGCGTCGGCATCGACGGCCGGGTCGCCGGGAGCGGGAACGGCCACCGCCGGGGCGGCCGGGAACTTGGCGATGATGGTCTGGCGCAGCGGTTCCTCGGTCAGGTAGCGCGACAGCAGGTGGATGCTGTCCAGGTTGATGGCGAGGGCCAGGGCGATGCCGATGGGAATGCTGAGGGTGCGGGCGTTGCGGGCGAACTGCTCGGAGGCGGCGCGGCCCATGACCTCGAACCGCTTCACCAGCGCGTCCATCAGCTTGGGCGCGGCGGGGTCGGCGGCGATCAGCCCGCCGATCTGGGTGGTGCTGAGGCGGTCGCGGAACTCGGTGCTGTCCAGCTTCTCGACCATCTTGGACAGGTCGCAGGTGTCGCCGCGGCACAGGACCGCATTGTCCAGCCCGGCGACCGGATGGCGCACCATCTCGCCGATGAAGTCGGCCTTGGACTGGGTCTTCAGGCCGTCGAGCACCGCCGGACCGGCGCCGTTGGCCTTCAGCACCTCGGGCAGGTCGCGGCCCCAATAGGCCAGCATCATGCGGTGAAAGCCGCGCGCCCGCGCCTTGCCCACCCGCTGCACGAACTCGACCGCGGCGCTGACCACGTTGGCGAAGACCAGGATGGTCAGCGCGAAGGCCAGCAATCCTTCCAGCAATCCCATGCTCCCCTCCCCTGCAATCCCCGATCAGGGGAAGACGATGAAGCCCTCATTGATGCCGGCGACCTTGCGGGCGTTGCGGCGGAACACGCCGATCCCCTCGCGCGAGCCGCCCTCATTGGTGTTGCCCTCGATGGTGGCCAGGCGGCCGTCCGTCACCGCCTCGACGAAGCCGGTGTGGCCGTGGCCGTGGCCGGTATTGATGATGAAGATCGCCCCGGGCGGCACCGATTGCGGATCGTCGGTCGCGGCGGCTGCGGAAATAATGGTCAGGCCGGGGGTCTGACCGGCGATGCGCCACAGATCCATCACCCCCCCGGTGCGGATGGGAGCCACCGCAGACGGAACCGCCTGGGCCGCCCCGGCGCAGCACCAGTGGACGAAGGCAGCACACCAGGCATAGCCGGTCCCCAGGCCGACGCTCGCCAGATACTGGTCGACCACCGGCCCGCCGTTGCTGCCGGGTGGCTGCTCGCGCACGCCGACCTGCGAGGCGGCGATCTCCAGGACCTTGGACCGGAACGGCGAGACTGCAGGCGGCAGCGCCGCCGGCTGGGCCTCCTCGAACAGCGCCGCCCAGGTGATCGCCCCCACCACGCCGTCGATCACCAGCGGTTGGCCGGCGCGGTCGGCGAAACGGGATTGGAACAGACGGACCGCCGCCTCGGTTTCGTCGCCGAAGTTCCCATCGGTGGCGATCGGGCCGCAGCCCAGAGCGTTGAGCCGCTCCTGAACCTGGAAGATGGCTTGGCTGTTCGCGGAATCTTTGCGCATCGGCGCACGAGGATACGAAGGAATGGTCATGTCCGGCACCTGCGATAACCATCACAGAATGCCTCACAGTATCACACAACTCTTCGTGGCTTTCAATCCACAACCGCCGTCGGCAGGCCAAGGCACCTGCCCGCCGGTGACAGGACATGGCGCCGGCCTGGTCAATCCCCGGCAGGGGGCTCCCCGACCCGATGGCGTTGGACCAGGGACATTTGGGCGAGCATGAAAAGCAGGGTGGCGACGATGCTTCCCGGCACCTTCCAGAGCACCCACACATCCGTACTGGCGACGCGGCGGACCACCTCGTTGGCAAGAGCCATCGCGGCGAAAAACAGCGCCAGGCGCAGCGACAGCGCCCGCCAGCCGGCCGGGTCCATCCGAAGGGCGCCGCCCAGCGCGGCCTTCAGCAGCGGCTTGTCGAGCGCCAGACCGATGGCCAGCGTGGCGGCGAACAGGCCGTAGATGATGGTCGGCTTGAGCTTGATGAAGGTTTCGTCGTTGAGCCACACCGTCAGCCCGCCGAACACCAACACCACGGCCGCCGTGACCACCGGCATCACCGGCACCCGGCGCTCGCCCCACCACGACGCCGCCAGCGCCACCACCGTCGCGGCCATCAGCGCGGCGGTGGCGGGCATGAGTCCAGCGAGGTAATAGGTCGCCAGAAACACCGCCAGCGGCCCGTAATCGACCGCGGGTTTAAGCCAGGAGGGGGCTGGGCGCATCACTTGGGATTCCGTATGCGACGACGGAGAGCCGCAGTGCTACAGCACCGCCCCCCTACTCCACCGTCACGCTTTTCGCCAGATTCCGCGGCTGATCGACGTCGGTGCCCTTGGCGACGGCGACGTGGTAGGCCAGCAGCTGGACCGGCAGGGCGTAGAGGATGGGGGCGACGAAGGGATCGACGGTGGGGAGTTCGAAGGTGGCCAGGGGCGTCGCGGCGAGGCGGTCGAGGCCGTTGCGGTCGGAGAGGAAGATGACGCGGCCGCCGCGGGCGATGACCTCCTGCACGTTGGACGCGGTCTTGTCGTAAAGCTCGTCCGACGGGCAGATGACGATCACCGGCACCAGGTCGTCGATCAGCGCGATGGGGCCGTGCTTGAGTTCGCCGGCGGCATAGCCCTCGGCGTGGATGTAGCTGATCTCCTTCAGCTTCAGCGCCCCTTCCAGGGCGATGGGATAGCCGGTGCCGCGGCCCAGATAGAGCACGTCGCGGGCCGGGGCCACCGCCTCGGCGATCTCCTGCAGCGGGCCGGCGTCGCGCAGCACGTCGGCGGCGTGGCCGGGGATCTCGGCCAGGGCCTGGGCCAGGCGCGCCTCCTCGTCGCGATCGAGGCGGCCCTTGGCCTTGGCCAGGGCGATGGCCAGGCAGGCCATCACCACCAGCTGGGTGGTGAAGGCCTTGGTCGAGGCGACGCCGATCTCGGGGCCGGCCTTGGACAGCAGCACCGCCTCGGTCTCGCGGGCGATGGTGCTTTCGGCGACGTTGACCAGCGACACCGTGCGCTGGCCCTGCTGGCGGCAATAGCGCAGCGCCGCCAGGGTGTCGGCGGTCTCGCCCGATTGCGAGATGAAGATGGCGAGATCGCCCGGAGTGAGCGCCGGGCGGCGGTAGCGGAATTCCGAGGCGATGTCGACCTCGACCGGCACCCGCGCCAGGCGCTCGAACCAGTAGCGCGCCACCATGCCGGCATAATACGAGGTGCCGCAGGCGACGATGGTCACCCGGTTGACCTCGGCCAGGTCGAACGGCAAATCGGGCATGGTGACGGTGCGCTCGGCCGGATTGAGCATGGTGTTGAGGGTGTCGCCCAGCACCTGCGGCTGCTCGTGGATTTCCTTGAGCATGAAGTGGCGGTGCTGGCCCTTGCCGATCATCGCCCCCGACAGCTGGCTCATGCGCACCTCGCGGTTGGCGAGGTGGCCGTCGCGGTCGCGGATGGTGACCCCGCCGGCCCGCATCACCGCCCAGTCGCCATCGGCCAGATAGCTGATCTTCCGGGTCAGCGGCGCCAGCGCCAGGGCGTCGGAACCCAGATACACCTCGCCGTCGCCGTAGCCGATGGCCAGCGGGCTGCCCTCGCGGGCCGCGATCATCAGATCGTCGTGGCCGGTGAAGATGATGCCCAGGGCGAACGCCCCGTGCAGCCGCTTCAGCGCCAAGGCGGTGGCCTCCTCGGGCGCCTTGCCCTCGGCCAGGTAATGATCGAGCAGCTGCGCCACCACCTCGGTGTCGGTGTCGCTTTCGAAGATCTGTCCGGCGGCGGTCAGCTCGGCCTTCAGCTCGGTGTAATTCTCGATGATGCCGTTATGGACCACCGCCACCCGCGCCGTGGCGTGGGGATGGGCGTTGCGTTCGTTGGGCACGCCGTGGGTGGCCCAGCGGGTGTGGCCGATGCCGATGGTTCCGCCCAGCGGCTGCGCCGCCAGCAGCGATTCCAGATTGGCCAGCTTGCCCTCGGCGCGGCGGCGCTCGATGCGGCCATCCACCAGGGTGGCGATGCCGGCCGAATCGTAGCCGCGGTATTCCAGCCGCCGCAATCCCTCGACCAGCAGCGGCGACGCCTCGCCCTTGCCGATGATGCCGACGATGCCGCACATGTGCTGCTCTCCCCTCGCCTAGCCTTTGCGCTTCGACGCGCGGAAGCGCTCGGCCCAGCCGGGCAGTTCCATCTGGTTGGCCCGCTCCACCGCCAGGGCGCCGGGCGACACGTCCTTGGTGATCACCGAGCCGGCGCCGATGATGGCGCCGTCGCCGATCTTGACCGGCGCCACCAGCGAGGTGTTGGAGCCGATGAAGGCGCCGGCGCCGATGTCGGTGAGGGACTTGGAGAAGCCGTCGTAATTGCAGGTGATGGTGCCGGCGCCGATATTGGCCCCGGCGCCGATGCGGGCGTCGCCCACATAGGTCAGGTGGTTGACCTTGGCGCCCTTCTCGACCACCGACTTCTTGACCTCGACGAAGTTGCCGATATGGGCATTCTCGCCGATCTCGGCGCCCGGGCGCAGGCGGGCATAGGGGCCGATCTCGACGCCGTCGGCGATACGGCAGCTCTCGAAATGGCAGAAGCCCTTCACCGCCACGCGGTCGCCGACCACCACGCCGGGGCCGAACACCACGTGCGGCCATACCACCACGTCGCGGCCCAGCCGGGTGTCCCAGGCGAACCACACGGTTTCGGGATCGATCAGGGTGGCGCCGTTCTCCATGGCCGACAGGCGCAGGCGGCGCTGCACGATGGTCTCGGCGGCGGCCAGCTCGACGCGGGAATTGACCCCCAGCAGCTCCTCGGCCTCGCCCAGCACGAAGGAGCAATTGGCGCCGTCACCACGGGCCAGCGCCACCAGGTCGGTGAGGTAGTATTCGCCCTTGGCGTTGTCGTTGGCGAGGCGGCCGACCAGCGGCCACAGCCGCTTGCCGTCCACCGCCATGACGCCGGAATTGCACAACGGGATGGCGCGCTGGTCGGGGCTGGCGTCCTTCCACTCGACGATCGCCTTCAGCCCCTCGGCGCCCACCACCAGACGGCCGTAATGGGCGGGATCGGCGGGCTTGAAGCCCAGCACCACCACCGCCGGGTTCTTCGGCCCGCGCCGCTCGGCCAGCATGCGTTCCAGGGTCTCGGCGGTGATCAGCGGGGTGTCGCCGAACACCACCAGCACGTCGCCGGTGAAGTCGGCCAGCAGATGGCGGGCCTGCGCCACCGCGTGGCCGGTGCCGAGGCGGTCGGCCTGCACCACGGTCTCGGCCGGGGCGGCGGCGGCGGCGACGTCGTCCATGCCGGGGCCGACCACCACCACCACCCGGTCCGGCGACAGGCCGCCGATGGTGGCCATCAGGTGCTGGATCATGGGGCGCCCGGCCAGGGGGTGCATGACCTTGGGCAGGTCGGACTTCATGCGCGTGCCCAGGCCGGCGGCGAGCACGATGACGGCGAGTTGAGGTCTGTCCATGACCCGACCGGGATACCCAATCTGTTGCGGTTGAAGCGGCAAGGTGCCACAAAGGAACGGTGGTCGCCAGTCAATCTTTGTTGCCGAAGGTTACAGGCCGGCTACCCGCCGGAAGGGGTGTCCGACCGCCCTTGGGGCGTAGTTTTCAAGGCGCCGAGAAGCGGGCATGATGCGCCCCCATACCTTCGTCAGTGGATTGCATCATGTCTCGACGGTTCAGCGCCATCATCTTCGACCTCGACGGAACCCTCATCCACAGCGTGCCCGACCTTGCCTGGGCGGTGAACGCCCTGCTGGCCGAGGAAGGCCGCGAGCCCCTGACCGAGGCCGATGTCGGGCCGATGGTCGGCAACGGCGTGGCCGTGCTGGTGGAACGCGCCTTCACCGCGCGCGGCGGCATGCCCCAGGGCGACCCGGCCGAGCTGGTGCGCCGCTTCGTCGCCCATTACGAGCCCAACGCCACCCGCCTGACCCGCCCCTTCGAGGGCGTGGTGGAAACCCTGAAGGTGCTCAAGGCCAAGGGCCTGACCCTGGCCATCTGCACCAACAAGGTCAGCTCGGCGACGCGCGAGATCCTGCGCGCCCTCGACCTGGAACAATATTTCGCGGTGGTGGTGGGCGGCGACGACACCCCGGTGCACAAGCCCGACCCCGCCCACGTCAACCTGGTCCTCGACCGCCTGGGCGTCCACCACGACGACGCCGTCTATGTGGGCGATTCCATCAACGACGTGCTGGCCGCCAAGGGCGCCCATGTGCGCTGCATCCTGGTCAGCTTCGGCTACACCAAGGTGCCGGCCCGCGACCTCGGCGCCGATTTGGTCATCGACAGCTTCGCCGACCTGATCGAGGCGGTGGGGGCGGGGCGATAGGGGCGGGGACGCTCCCGTTCCCCCTTGGGCATGGTGGACGCCGCGACCATGTATGGGCTACAATATGGCCCATATTCTGGAGGTCCCGCCATGAACACCGTTGTCCGCGCCCGTATCGACGAGCAGGTGAAAGACGAGGCCACCGTGGTGTTGTCGTCCATCGGGCTGACCGTGTCCGATGCCTTTCGCATGATGATGGTGCGGATCGCGACAGAAAAGCGGCTGCCGTTCGAGCCGCTGGTTCCCAATGCCGAGACCATCGCCGCAATGGAAGCCGCCCGGCGCGGCGACGTGGTCCGGGTCGGCACCATCGACGATCTGATGGCCGACCTGAATGCGGACGATTAGCCGCACCGGCCAGCCGGCGACCGTGCCCCCCTACCCCCGCCGCGCCGCCACCCTGGTCAGTACGAACACCGCCACCGCCGCCACCACGATGCTGGGGCCCGAGGGGGTGTCGAAGCGCCAGCTGGCGCCCAGGCCGGCGGCTACCGCGACCATTCCCATCGCCGCCGCCAGCAGCGCCATCTGTTCGGGGGTGCGGGCCAGGGGGCGGGCCGCCGCCGCCGGGATGATCAGCAGCGCGGTGGCCAGCAGGGCGCCGACCACCTTCAGCGCCACCGCCACCAGCAGCGCCACCAGCACCATCAGCACCAGCCGGGCCAGGCCGACCCGGTGGCCTTCCACCGCCGCCAGGTCCTCGTCCACCGCCGCCGCCACCAGGGCGCGCCAGACCAGCGCCAGCGCCGCCAGCACCAGGGCGCCGCCGCCCCAGGCCAGGGCGGCATCGGTCCAGGTCACCGCCAGGATGTCGCCCAGCAGCCAGGTCATCAGGTTGACGCGGACCTCCTCCATCAGCGACAGCGCCACCAGGCCGGCGGCCAGGGCGCCGTGGGACAGGATGCCCAGCAGGGTGTCCGAGGCGAGGCGGCGGTCGCGCTCGGCCGCCGCCAGCAGCACCGCCGCCGCCACCGCCAGCGCCACCACCCCCAGCGCCGGGTCGGCGCCCAGCAGCAGGCCGGCGACCACGCCGAGCAGGGCGGCATGGGCGATGGTGTCGCCGAAATAGGCCATGCGCCGCCACACCACCAGGCAGCCCAGCGGGCCGGCCACCACCGCCAGGCCCAGCCCGGCCGCCAAAGCGCGCTGCAGGAACTCATCCATGGCGGCAATCCGGGCCATGCCCATGGGGGCCATTGACGTGTGGGGAATCGGCGCCGACGGTGCCGTCGGCGAGATGGGCATGGTCGTGGACGTGGGTGTAGATGGCCAGGCTGCCCGCCGCCCGCGGTCCGAACAGGCCGAGATATTCGGGGTGGCGGCTGACCGCCTCGGGATGGCCGGCGCAGCAGACGTGGCGGTTGAGGCAGACCACCTCGTCGGTGGCGGCCATCACCACGTGCAGATCGTGGCTGACCATCAGCACGCCGCTTCCATGGTCGCGGGCCAGCCCGGCGATGAGGTCGTAAAGCTCGGCCTGGCCGGTCATGTCGACGCCGCCCACCGGCTCGTCGAGGGCGAGGAAATCGGGCCGGCGCAGCACGGCGCGGGCCAGCATCACCCGCTGCAGCTCGCCCCCCGACAGCGCCGTCACCTGGCGGGCCAGCACATGGCCGGCGCCGACGCGCTCCAGGGATTGCTCCATGTCGGCGAGGCGGGCCCGGGGCACCGCCATGGCGAGGAACCGGCGCACCGACAGCGGCAGGGTCGGCGCCACCACCAGACGCTGCGGCACATAGCCGATGGCGAGGCCGGGGCGGCGATGGACGTGGCCGGCCTCGGGCGGCAGCAGGCCCAGGGCGACCTTGACCAGGGTCGATTTGCCGGCGCCGTTGGGGCCGACGATGGTGACGATGCGCCCCGGCTCCACCGCCAGCGACACCTCGGTCAGCACCTGCTGGCCGCCCAGCGACAGCGACACCCGGTCGAGCCGAACCAGAGGCTCAGCCATCCCCGCCCTCGCGGCGGCACAGGGCGCACAGGCCCTCGGCCTCGACGGTCTGGCCGGTGACGGTGAAGCCGACGCGGGCGGAGGCCGTCGCCACCGCGCCGGCGATGGCCGGATCGTCCAGCTCGGCCGCCGCGCCGCATTCCTTGCACAGCAGGAACTGGCCGCTGTGCGGGGCGCCGGGATGGGAGCAGCCGATGAAGGCGTTGAGGCGCTCGATGCGGTGCACCAATCCATGGGCGAGCAGGAAATCCAGCGCCCGGTAGACGGTGGGCGGGGCGGCGGCGCGGCCATCGCCGGCCAGCGCATCGAGGACGGCATAGGCGCCGATGGGGGCATGGCTGGCCCACACCAGTTCCAGCACCCGGCGTCGCACATCGGTCAGGCGGGCGCCGCGGCGGCGGCATTCCGCCTCGGCGGCGTCGAGGGCGCCGGCGACGCAGCGGCGATGATCGTGGCCGGGAACGGGAAAGCTCATCTTGGCGAACCGGGATTGCAACACTATAACATAGCGTACCCACCATGATGGCACGGAGCCCCGGCATGTGGAAGCCCCTCGGCGCCGCCTGCGCCCTTATCGCCCTCGCCTCCCTCCCGGCGCGGGCCGAGGCGCCGAAGGTGGTGGCCTCGATCCAGCCGCTGCATTCGCTGGCGGCGGCGGTGATGAAGGGGGCCGGCACGCCTGAGCTGCTGGTCAGCGGCAGCCGGTCCGAGCACACCTTCTCGCTCAAGCCCTCGGACGCCCGCAAGCTGGCCGCCGCCCACCTGGTGGTGCTGGTGGACGAGCATTACGAGGCATTCATGGCCAAGCCGCTGGCGGGCATGAAGGGCAAGGCCGAGATCGTCGCCATGGCCGACCTGCCCGGCATGACCGTGCTGGCACCGCGCCAGGGCGGAGTGTGGGAGCCGGAACACGGCGACCATGACCACGACCACCATCGCGATCATGGCGCCATGGACGGGCACCTCTGGCTCGACCCCGCCAACGCCAAGGTGCTGGTGACGGCGCTGGCGGCCAAGCTGGCCGCCCTTGATCCCACCAACGCCCCGCTCTATGCCGCCAATGCGACCGAGATTGCGGCGCGGCTCGACGCCCTCGACCTCGAGCTGAGGGCGCGGCTGGCCCCGGTGGCGGGCAAGCCCTACGTGGTGTTCCACGACGCCTACCAGTATTTCGAGGCCCGCTACGGCCTGGCCGCCGCCGGCTCCATCACCGTCGATCCCGACCGCCCGCCCTCGGCCAGGCGCATGGCGAGCCTGCGCGACAGGCTGAAGCAGGGCGGTGCCGCCTGCGTCTTCCGCGAGCCGCAATTCCCGGCCAAGACCGCCGAAGCCCTGGCCTCCGCGGCCGGGGCCGGCATCGGCAGCCTCGATCCCCAGGGGGCGTCCATCCCGCCCGGTCCCGATCTCTATTTCCGCCTGATGACCGGGCTGGCCGACGGGCTGACGGGGTGTCTGGCGGGACGCTGAGAAATGGTGTAAGCCCGGGCTGATGCTTCGAGACGGCCGCCTTTCGGCGGCCTCCTCAGCATGAGGCCTCATCCTGAGGAGAGTGCGCAGCGCTCGGCTCGAAGGATGTTGACCCGCCCTGTTCCCGGAGGCCGCCATGACCCAGCCCGACGACGCCCTTGCCGCCATCACCTTCAACGCCGACGGGCTGGTACCCGCCATCGCCCAGGCCCATGACACCGGCGAGGTGCTGATGATGGCCTGGATGAACCGCGAGGCGGTGGCCGAGACCCTGGCCACCGGACGAGTGTGCTACTGGTCGCGGTCGCGCGGGAAATTGTGGCGCAAGGGCGAGACCTCGGGGCAGCAGCAGCGGCTCAAGGAATTGCTCATCGACTGCGACGGCGACACCCTGTTGCTGAAGGTGGAGCAGGACGGCGTCGCCTGCCACACCGGCCGGCGCACCTGCTTCTTCACCGCCGCCCGCCCCGAGGGGCTGGTCGAGGTGGAAAAGGTGGCCATTTCGCCCGAGGAGTTGTACGGCAAATGAGCGAGATCCTTCCGGTCACCGTGCTGACCGGCTTCCTCGGCAGCGGCAAGACCACCCTGCTCAACCACCTGCTGGCCCGGCCCGAACTGGCCCGCACCGCGGTGGTGGTCAACGAGTTCGGCGAGATCGGCCTCGACCACCTGCTGGTCCGCCACGTCGCCGAGGACATCGTGCTGCTGAACTCGGGCTGCCTGTGCTGCACCGTGCGCGGCGACATGGTCAACGCGCTGCGCGACCTGTTTCTGAAGCGGGTCAAGGGCGAGATCCCCGAGTTCGACCGGGTGGTCATCGAGACCACCGGCCTGGCCGACCCCGCCCCCATCATCCACACCCTGATGAGCGACCCGCTGCTGGGCGCCCGCTACCGCCTGGACGGCATCGTCGCCACCGTCGATGCCGCCTGCGGCGACCGCACCCTGGACAGCCAGCCGGAAGCGGTGAAGCAGGCGGCCATGGCCGACCGGCTGGTGCTGACCAAGGCCGACATCGCCGACTATGCCGCGGTGGAGGTGCTGCACGCCCGCCTGCAAACCCTCAACCCCGCCGCCCCCATCCTGCGCGCCGCCCACGGCGCCATCGACCCCGCCGCCATCCTGGATGCCGGCCTGTTCAACACCCGCGATAAGAGCCCCGACGTGCGCAAATGGCTGAACGCCGAGGCGTTCCGGGTGGTGGGCGACCATGACCACCACCACCATCACGACGCCAACCGCCACGACGACCACATCGAGGCCTTCGTCTTCACCCACGACCAGCCGGTGGGCTGGCCGGCCCTGGCCTTCGCCCTGGAGCTGCTGGTCTCCAGCCGCGGCGAGAACCTGCTGCGGGTCAAGGGTATCGTCAACGTGCGCGATTCCGACCGCCCGCTGGCCATCCACGGCGTCCAGCACATCTTCCACCCGCCGGCCACCCTGCCCGCCTGGCCCGACGCCGACCACCGCACCCGCATCGTCTTCATCACCCGCGACCTGCCCCGCGCCGCCGTCGAGCAGGTGATGAGCGGCGTGCTGGCGACGGAGGGGGCGTAACGCCCCTTGGTGCGCAGCAACACCACCTGCGAACAGATATTAGAATTGTTTTGACATGGGTCGGGGAATAGGCTAGCGTACGACTCAGATGTTGACCTCCCCCGAGGTCAGCCTCCCTCTCTAAGACAAACTTCCCATACCCTCCGCCTCCCCCCCTTGGCGGAGGGTTTTTTTTGATTTGTCGCGGAGTGGCGGGGAATCCTGACCAAAGTGGACGTCGTCCCCGCGAAGGCGGGGACCCACGGGTGCACCGCCGTCTTGTCAGCGACTCCTGGGTTCCCGCCTTCGCGGGAACGACGGTTGGCGCTTTCCGAACGACACCCCAACCACTCCGGCAACGGACCTTTTTGTCCTACCCCGCCAGGAACGCCTGCAGCGCCGCCTGGAATTCGGCCGGGCGGTCGGCGTGCAGCCAGTGGCCGGCGCCGGCGATGGAGTCGATGCGGGCGGCGGGGAACAGCGCGGCGATCAGGTCTTCGTGTGCGGGAAGCACATAGTCCGACTCCTCGCCGTGCAGGAACAATGCCGGGCCGTCGTAATGGGCGTCGGGGTCCAGGCGGGGAAAGGCCAGGATGTCGTCCATGGCGGCCCCCAGCACCGCCAGATTGGACCGCCAGCGATAGAAGCCGGGGCGGCCGTCGAGGTTCTGCATCAGGAAGGCCCGAACCCGGGGATTATCGACGATGCCGTGCATGGCGCATTCCACGTCGGCCCGCCGCCGCGCCGTGGCGACGGGGGCGGCCCGCATGGCGCGGATATAGGGGGCGAAGGTGTGGCCATAGGCCACCGGCGCGATGTCCACCACCATCAGCCGCTCCACCAGCTCGGGCCGGGTCAGCGCCAGCAGCATGGCCACCTTGCCGCCCATGGAATGGCCGATTACGGCGGCCCGGCCGCCTGCCCGTTCGGCGATCAGGCGGGCCACCTCGCGGGCCATGACGGGATAATCCATGGTCTCGGACCACGGGCTGGCGCCGTGGTTGGGCAGATCGGGGGCGATCACCCGCCAGCGCCCGGCCAGCGCCTGCGCCACCCCGCCCCAGTTGCGCGACGAGCCCAGCAGCCCGTGCAGGAGGACCACCGGCGGGGCCTCAGGCGGTCCGTGTTCGATGAAATGGAGATGCATGGCGGTGCCGACGGTTTTCCACCCGTCAACATGTACGGTACCGCGACCGGTTGCGCCACCCCCGAACGGCGGGTGGCGCCGGGGCTTCGCGGTCTACGCCGCCAGTGCCTGGCGCTGGCGGGCCATCAGTTCGAGCACGGCCAAGTGCCAGATGCGCCCGCCTTCGACCTTGGGGTCCGAGGCGATGCGGCGCAGTTCAGCGATGGGAAGGTTATGAATCCACTCTTCGAGCATGACATGCTCCCCGTATTGCTGCGACGCAACATACATGCAGAGGCAAGCGTTTGACCATAGCGTGACATGCAGGGGAGCCATGACGACGACGCAATACCTTGTGGTTACCCACAATGGACACAGCCGGTATGGCGTCGGAGGCAGAGGTCAGGCGGCGGGCAGGCGGATGCGGATGGTGGTGCCGGTGCCGGGGCCATCCGATTCGGCCCGGATGCTGCCGCCGTGGCTTTCGACGATGCGCTTGCAGATGGCCAGGCCCATGCCGGTGCCGGGGAATTCGCCGCCGGCGTGCAGGCGCTTGAAGATGACGAAGACCTGGTCGAGATAGGGCGGCGCGATGCCGATGCCGTTGTCGGTGACGGCGATCTCGATGTCGGAGTCCACCGGCCGGGCGGCGATGGTGACCACCGGGGCGATGTCGGGGCGGCGGAACTTGACGGCGTTGCCGATCAGGTTCTGGAACAACTGCGCCATCTGCAGCGGGTTGGCGCGCAGGGTGGCATCCCCCTCGCGGCACAGGGTGGCGCCGGATTCGCGCAGGGCGGCCTGCAGGTTGGCCTCGGCCCGGGCGACGGCGTCGGCCAGCGAGACGTCCTGATAGGCGCCGTCGGCCCGGCCGGCCCGCGAATAGTCCAGCAGGTCGTTGACCAGGTCGCGCATGCGCAGGCCGCCATTGACGATGAAGTCCAGGTACTCGCGCTCGCTGGCGGTCAGGCGCTCGCCCAGCTGGCGTTCCAGCAGCTGGCTGAACGAGACGATGTTGCGCAGCGGCTCCTGCAGGTCGTGCGAGGCGACATAGGCGAAGCGCTCCAGCTCGGTGTTGGACCGGGTCAACTCGTCGATGGTGCGCAGCAGGCGGGCCTCGGCCTCCTTGCGGCCGGTGATGTCGTGGGCGATGCCGGTGGTGCCGGTGCACACGCCGTTTTCGCCGCAGATGGGGGCGATCTGGATTTCGAACCAGCGCGGCCGGCCGTCGATCTCCAGCCTGGCCTCGGACAGCATGGGGCGGCAGGAGGCCAGCACGTCGTTCTCGGCAAAGGCATTGGCGCTCGCCACGTCGCGCGGCCAGACGGCGAAGTCGGTCTTGCCCACCAGCAGGTCGCGCCGGATATCCACCGCCTGGGCGAAGCGCTCGTTGACGGCGATGAAGTGGCCCTCGGCATCCTTGAGCCAGGCCAGATCGGGGATGTTGTCGAGCATGGCGCGAAGCTGCGAGCGTTCCTCCGCCAGGATCTTCTGGATGCGCTTGGTCTCGCTGATGTCGGTATGGGTGCCGACCAGCCGCCGCGGCTTCAGCGCCTGGCCATCGTCGCTGCGGGCCAGCTTGCCGCGCGACAGGAGGTCGATCCAGACGCCGTCCTTGTGGCGCATGCGGAACTCGATCTCGTAGCGCGGGGCCCTGCCGGCGACGTAATCATCGACCAGCGCCAGCGCGCGGGCCTTGTCGTCGGGATGAACCAGCCGCGCCCAGGTCGCCAGGGTCGCCTCCAGTTCGTCCTCGCGATAGCCGAGCATTTCCTTCCAGCGGGCGGAGTAGTACACCTCGCCGGTGTCCAGGTTCCAGTCCCACAGGCCGTCATTGGCCCCCTGCATGGCGAAGGACAGGCGTTCCTCGCTGCGGGCCAGGTCCCAGCTCGGAGCGGCCCTGCTGGTCGATGCGGACGCGCCCCGAGCGCCAGCCCAGGCCCAGGCCGACCAGCCCCAGCAGCCAGATGCCGCCATGGGCGAGGGCGATGTCCTCCTGCTGCTGGCGCGCCGCCGTGAGATAGGGGCCGAGCGGGATCGCCACCCCGACGCCGCCGCGCAGGTCGCCGACCCGGTAGCCCTGTTGGCCGTGGCACTTGAGGCAGCCTTCCTCGGTGCGGAACGGCTCCATCATCCGCAGCACCGGCCGGCCGTCCATCACCGTCCGCTCCGAGAACTCGCGCGCACCCGACTGCAGCTCGGCCAGGGCCCGTTCCTCCCACGGGTCGGGGGTGTTGATGGGATTGAGCGGCAGCGTGCTGACCAGGCGGCCCTTGATGCCGTACAGCGCCTCGTACTGCTCCATCATCCGGCGCAGCATGTAGGCGGGGTTCACCAGGGTCAGGCGTTTGCCCTCCTGGGTCACCACGTCGCGGTCCGGAATGTGCGCGAGATAGGGATTGGGCGGCGCGGTCGCGGTGGGCGGAACGTAGACTCCGCCGTGCTCGGTGGCCCAGTAGCGGAAGGCGCGGTCCTTGTTGAGGTTGGCTGCCGCCTCGGTGCGGGCGAAGGCCAGCGCCGAGGTCTCGGCGCGGCGCCACATCAGCGCGCCGGAAACGGCGGTGGCCGCCGTCCACGCCAATGCAAGCCCGGCGATGGCGGCACCAAGGCGGCGCCGGCGCTGACGGAGAC
>NZ_CACVCG010000051.1 GCF_902729435.1 Magnetospirillum sp. UT-4 | reverse complement strand
TTTTGGATCAGATAAGGGTGCGGCGGGCCTCGCCGAGACGGCCGCTGTCGCGGCCTCCTCAGGGTGAGGCCCGAATGAGACGAAGAACCGCTTATTCAGGCCCGCATGCCGCCGAGGGCGCCGCGCACCTGGTCCAGCGCGGCGCGCATCTCGGTCTGGAAGCGTTCGGTCGCCGCCTGGGCGGCCAGCGCCTGCTGCGCCGGCAGATGGCGCAGCACCTGCTCGGCCGCCGCCTGGGTGCCGGCCAGGCCGGCCTCGACCACATCGACCACCTCGCCGGCCTGCTTCAGCTGCGGCAGGGCGGACTGGCCCAGGGACTGGGCGTCGACCACCGCCAGCAGATGCCCCAGCCCGGCCACGGCGTTCTTCAACTGGGTGCCGGCCTGCGACACCGCCACCGCCGCGCCCTGCTGCACGGCGTTCTCGTTCAGCGTGCGCACCGCCGAGATCATGGTCTGAAGCTGTTGCGTGATATCCTGCGCGGCGCCCGACTGGCGCCGCTGCCGGTCGTGCTCCTGCTGGGCCGCCGCCTCCTCCGCCAGGCGCTGCGGATCCGGCATGTCCGAATCGACGCTGGCCGCGGCCTGGGCCGCATCCGACGCTGGAGACAACGTACTCAGGAACGAGGCGATTCTGCCGATTCCCATGAGCCACCCTTGACCGCGCGCCCTTCGGACCCGCCATAGGTTTTCCAATGAAAACCAGCATACCCCAATGGCAGCAGGGATTTCAACGGGTTCGGCAAAGTGGTCCTGCCACCTGAACAAGGGTCATGACGGCGAAAGGTGCCCCAGCGGCAGCGGGGCGCCGGCCTTCACGGTGCGGATGACGAAATTGCTGCGCACGTCCTTGACCATCGGCAGCTTGAGCAGGGTGCCCAGCAGGAACCGCTCGTAGGCGGCGAGGTCGGGCACCGCCACCTGCAGCAGGAAGTCGGATTCGCCCGACACCAGATGGCAGGACACCACTTCGGGCATGGCCACCAGCGCCTCCTGGATGGCGGTGGCGTTGTCGTCGCGGTGGCCGTCCACCTTGATCCCCACCAGCACGGTGAGGCCCAGCCCGATCGCCGCCCGCTCCAGCTCGGCGCGGTAGCCGGTGATGATTCCGGCCTCCTCCAGCGCCCGCACCCGGCGCAGGCAGGGGGTCGGCGACAGGCCGACGCGGTCGGCCAGTTCGGCATTGGAAATGCGGCCATCGGCCTGCAGGGCGGCCAGGATGCGCAAATCGATGGAATCGAACGATCTTGGCATGGTTCACCCCAAATGGCCCATTTCATGGCACGGTCTTGCGCAAGAGGGCCATATCCCGGTGAAGATCGCAAGGACATGCCCGCCCCGGCATGGCAGAGTCGGCGCCGACAGGGAGGTCCCATGAGTTTCGAAACCGATTGCGCCGTCGCCGCCCGGGCGCTGGATACCTTTGCCGCCCGGGCGCGGGACCGCGCCGACCCGGTGATCCGCCAGCCGGTGCTGGCGGCGCTGGCCGCCGACCTCGGGCTCGAACGCCTGATCGCCGAGGGCGGGCTGGGCGGCGAGGCGCTGGCGCGCTTCCTCGACACCTATCTCGGCGCCTCGACCCGGCTGCACCACCCCGGCTACATGGCCCACCAGGTGGCGGTGCCCGAGCCGCTGGCGTCCATCGCCGCCCTGGTGGATTCGTTCAGCAACAACGCCATGGCCATCTACGAGATGGGGCCGGCCGCCGCCACCGTGGAAAAGACGGTGCTGGACTGGATGCTGGGCAAGGCCGGCTGGTCCCCCGACAGCGGCGGCGGCGTACTCACCCATGGCGGCTCGCTGGCCAACCTCACCGCCCTGGCCGCCGCCCGCGCCCGCGCCGCGCCGCAGGCGTGGGAGCAGGGGGTGCCGCCGGGCCTGGCCATAATCGTCTCGCCCGGCTGCCACTACTCCATCGCCCGCGCCGCCGGCATCCTCGGGCTGGGGCAGGCGGCGGTGGTGGCGGCGCCGGCCGATGGCGACGGCCGCCTCGACCCGGCCGGGCTGGCGCCGCTGCTGGCGCGCCTCAGGGACGAGGGGCGCACGGTGATGGCGGTGGTGGCCAATGCCTGCGCCACCGCCACCGGCCTCTACGATCCCCTGCGCCCCATCGCCGAGACCTGCCGCGCCGCCGGATTGTGGCTGCACGTGGACGGCGCCCACGGCGCCTCGGCGTTGGTGTCGCCCCGCCTGCGGCATCTGCTGGACGGCCTCGAGCTGGCCGATTCCCTGGTCTGGGACGCCCACAAGATGCTGCGCGCCCCCACCGTCTGCGCCGCCGTGCTGATGCGCGACCGCGCCAGCCTGGACGGTGCCTTCCGGGAAGAGGCCAGCTACCTGTTCCACGACAAGGACCAGCCCGGCTTCGACTTCATCCACCGCACGGTGGAATGCACCAAGGCGGCGCTGGGGCTGAAGGCCTTCTTCGCCCTCGCCGCCGAGGGCGAGGCGGCCATGGCCGCCCATATCGAGCGCCAGACCGATCTGGCGACCGCCGCCGCCCGGTACCTGCGCGGCCTCGACGGCTTCGCGGTGGCGGTGGAGCCCCAGTCCAACATCGTCTGCTTCCGCGTCGACGGCGACGATGCGCGGCAGCTGGAGCTGCGCCGGGCGCTGACCGAGGCCGGCCGCCACTATGTCTCCACCGCCGAATTCCGCGGCCGCCGCTGGCTGCGCCTGGCGCTGATGAACCCGGCCACCGGCATGGCGGACATCCAGGCCCTGGCGGCCGACATCCGGGAGTGGATCAGGCCGGGCTGAGCATCCCTCACCGAACTTTCATCCCGGACCGGCGGCTTTCGTGGCATCACCTGGGCATGCCGACCACCGGCCGGGAGGGAAGGGTCATGACCAGCGCCCAATGCGACAGCACCGTCACCCCGGAACAGTTCCGCGACCGCATCCTCGACCATGCCTGCCGCACGGTGGGCAAGGCGGTGGTGACCATGACCGCCGACGACTGGCTGCAGGCCACCGCCCATGCCTGCCGCGACCTGATGGCGCCGGCCTGGCTGGCCAGCCACGACGCCTTCTACCGCGACAACGACAAGGTGGTCTGCTACCTGTCCATGGAATTCCTGATCGGCCGCTCGCTGTCGGGCAATCTGGTCAAGCTCGGGCTCTACGACACCTGCCGCAAGGCCTACGAGCTGCTGGGCCTGGACTGGAAGTCGACCGCCTTCTGCGAGCCCGAGGCCGGGCTCGGCAATGGCGGTCTCGGGCGGCTGGCCGCCTGCCTGCTGGATTCGCTGGCGACGGTGGGGGTGCGGGCCTGGGGCTACGGCATCCGCTATGATTACGGCATGTTCCGCCAGCGCCTGGTCGGCGGCGAGCAGGTGGAGGAGCCCGACGACTGGGCCCGCCACGGCAATCCGTGGGAGTTCAAGCGCGAGAAGAGCGTGTTCGAGGTGCAGTTCGGCGGCCGGGTGATCCAGTTCACCGACGCCGAGGGCCGCATTCGCCACGAATGGGTGGACGGCGAGCGGGTGCTGGCGGTGGGCCGCGACCAGGCCATCCCCGGCTTCCAGTCCGAGGTGGTCAACACCCTGCGGCTGTGGCGCGCCGAATCGCCCCACACCTTCGACCTGGGGCGCTTCAACACCGGCGACTACGTCGATGCGGTGCGCTCGGGCATCGAATCGCAGAACCTGTCGCGCATCCTCTATCCCGACGATTCCACCCATTCCGGCAAGGAATTGCGCTTCAAGCAGGAGTATTTCTTCGTCTGCGCCTCCATGCGCGACATCCTGCGCCGCTTCCTCAAGCTCAATCCCGATCTGGCGGCGCTGCCCGACAAGATCGCCATCCAGCTCAACGACACCCATCCCGCCATCGCCATCCCCGAGCTGATGCGGCTGCTGGTGGACGTGCACCAGATGGACTGGGACCGGGCCTGGGACATCTGCCGGCGCACCTTCGCCTACACCAACCACACGGTGATGCCCGAGGCGCTGGAGACCTGGCCGGTGGAGATGTTCGCCCGCCTGCTGCCGCGCCATTACGAGATCGTCTGCGAGATCAACCGCCGCTTCCTGGACGAGGTGCGGCGCGTCCGGCCCGGCGAATTCGACCTCTACCGCCGCGTCTCCATCATCGACGAGGAGGGCGGGCGCCGGGTGCGCATGGCCCATCTCGCCTTCGTCGGCTCGCACAAGGTCAACGGCGTCGCCGCCGTCCATACCGACCTGATCCGCAAGGGGCTGTTCCGCGACCTCGACACCGTGCTGCCCGGGCGCATCGTCAACGTCACCAACGGCGTCACCCCGCGGCGCTGGCTGATGCTGTCCAACCGCCAGCTCACCGAGCTGATCAACCAGCGCATCGGCACCGGGTGGCAGGGCGACCTGTCGGGGCTGACGGCGCTGGAGCCGTTCGCCAACGACACCGCCACCCTGGATGCGCTGGACGCGGTCAAGGCGCACAACAAGCGCCGCCTGGCCCGCCTGGTGGCCGAGGCGGCCGGCATCGACATCGACCCTTCCAGCCTGTTCGACGTCCAGGTCAAGCGCATCCACGAATACAAGCGCCAGCTGCTCAACCTGCTGCACGTGGTGACGCTCTACAACCGCATCCGCGCCGGCGCCACCGAGGGCATGGTGCCACGCACGGTGATCCTGGGCGGCAAGGCCGCCCCCGCCTATCACATGGCCAAGCGCATCATCCGCCTGGCCGGCGACATCGCCGGCGTGGTCAATTCCGATCCCGGCGTCAACGGCTGGCTGCGGCTGGTGTACATGCCCAACTACAACGTCTCCAACGCCCAGATCATCATCCCCGGCGCCGATGTGTCGGAGCAGATCTCCACCGCCGGCACCGAGGCCTCGGGCACCAGCAACATGAAGTTCGCGCTGAACGGGGCGCTGACCATCGGCACCCTGGATGGCGCCAACATCGAGATCAAGGACGAGGTCGGCGAGGACAACATCTTCATCTTCGGCCTCAATGCCGACCAGGCCAACGACATGCGCGCCGGCCGCCGCCAGGACAGCTGGGACCACTACCACAACGATCCCGAGCTGAGGCAGGCGCTGGACATGATCGCCGCCGGCTGGTTCTCGCCCGACCAGCAGGACCGCCACCGCCCCATCGTCGATGCCCTGCTGGGCCACGACGAGTTCCTGGTGCTGACCGATTACCGCGCCTATGTGGACTGCCAGCGCCGGGTCGCCGCCCTGTACCTGGACCGCCGCGAATGGCACCGCCGGGCGCTGCTGAACGTCGCCCGCATGGGCCGCTTCTCCAGCGACCGCACGGTCACCGAATACGCCCGCCTGATCTGGGGCGTCGCGCCCGGGGCGGCGGCGGCGCACCGCCCGGCCCGGGCGGCGGCGGAATAGGGCGGGGCGCCCGTCCGCCCCACTTGCGCACGGTCAATTCCCCCCGGCCGGCGAAACTGGCACAGTGACGGCCAAGACGGCCGTCCACGGCCGCGATCCAATGGGAGGGAAGCACCATGGCCGTCGAGACCGGGCCGCGTCAGATCGTCACCCCGTTCCGCCCGATTCCGCTGGCGGTGCCCGAGGGGATGAAACCCAACGAATTCTTCAACAGCACCGAGAACCTCAACGATCTGGCCAACAACAACGGCCTGCTGCGCAACCCCGAGGGGCTGCTGCTGTACCGCAAGGCGCTGGGCCATTCCAACCTGTTCGACACCTCGATCATCTACGACACCTCGCGCACCATCCTCGACCCGCTGGGCCGGCCGGTGCGGCGCACCCAGGTGCCCGAGCACGTCAAGGCGGTGTGGAACCGCATGAACCAGATCATCGTCGCCGCCATGCTGGAGTGGTTCCCCGATCCCGACCGCCACCTGGTGCTGGCCGGCGAGGCCAGCCTGGACGCCACCTGGCCGCTGACCTCGCCCGGCGTACCCAGCATCCGCATGCTGCACAACCACTTCATCGTCTTCGACAAGGCCGAGCTGGCGGCGGCCCCGGCCGCCGACCCCGACAACCCCAACCTCACCGACGGCGGCCAGCATTCGCTGTTCCAGTCCCACATGCGCGAGGTCTACCGCGCCTTCTTCGACGGCTTCGAGTTCCAGATCCTGAAGCCGTGCCAGGCCGGGTCGTGCCGGCTGGCGCTGACCGGCTATCCCCAGGGCCTGCCCAGCTGGGAGATCCAGGGCGGCGCCGAGGCGCTGAAGGACATCCGCTTCTGGGAGGAATACGACACCATCCTGATGGGCTTCATCGACTTCTACCGCACCTTCTTCGGCCAGGTATCGACCCGCAACGCGCCGCTGCCCGCCGGCATCCACTTCCCCGAGCTGGTCAAGCGCCGGCTGCAGCACGACAATTCGCTGCTGACCGCCGCCAAGATGGTGCGCGAGCGCTGCATCGCCGACGCCAAATACGCCAACGCCATCCGCTGGCAGCCGGCCTTCAAGCAGCTGATCTACCGCAACGATCGCGGCCAGCTGATCGTCACCATCAGCCAGAACTCCATCGGCAACGCCATCACCGAGCTGCTGGGCGTGGTGGTCGAGCGCAAGCCCGATGCCGATGCCTACGGCGCCGCCGAGCCGGCGCTGGTGGAAAAGCTGCTGGAGGTGCGCCGCCGGCTGGCGGCCGCCGATCTCGGCGACGGAATCGCCACCCCGTGGTGGGGGACGGACTGATCCCTCCCGCCACACGTTTTGGCGGGGTGTCACAGCTCGTTCACATCCCGTTCGTACTCCTGTTTTGACCTTCTGTTATAGAGGCCTCGCCGGGCTATCTTCGGGGGGGCATCATGCGGGTCAACGAACCCATCACCGACACCGAGGTGATGCTGGACGACGACAGCCTGATCGTCTCCAAGACCGACCTGGCCGGCCGCATCACCTTCGTCAACGCCGCCTTCGTCGAGATCAGCGGTTATTCCGAGCAGGAGTTGCTGGGGGCACCCCACAACATCCTGCGCCACCCCCACATGCCCGCCGTCGCCTTCGCCGATCTGTGGACCACCGTCAAAGCCGGCCGGCCGTGGGAGGGGGTGGTCAAGAACCGCACCAAGGACGGCGGTTTCTACTGGGTGCAGGCCAACGTCACGCCGCTGATGGAGAATGGCGAGACGGTGGGCTACGTCTCGGTGCGCAGCAAGCCGGCGCGCGAGCAGGTGGCCGCCGCCGACGCCCTCTACGCCGCCATCCGCGAGGGCCGCGCCGGCGACGTCGCCCTGGCCGAGGGCGTGGTGCTGCGCACCGGCACCGGCGCCCGCCTGCGGCGCCTGGCCGCCGGCCTGCAGGGCCACGTCTACGGATTGCTGGCGGCGCTGCTGGGGCTGGCGGCGGCGGTCGGCTGGCTGGGGCTGGCGACACCCGCCGGACTGGGCGCGCTGGCGGCCGGCGCCGTGGTCGCCTGGCTGCTGGGGCGCACCCTGATCGCCAGCGTCACGGCGCCGCTGGCCCGCATGGAAGGCCATTTCGCCGCCATCGCCAGCGGCGACCTGCGCCACGACATCCCGCCCGAGGCCACCCCCGAATTCGTCTCCACCAGTTCCATGCTGCGCGCCATGAAGGCCCGCCTGGCCTACGGCATCGAGGAGCGGGCCGAGATCAACCGCCGCGCCGAGGCCCACCTGAAGCGCGAGATGCTGTCGCTGACCGAGGTGCTGGAAGGCGAGATCCAGGACACCGTCGGCGACATCTCGATCCAGTCGCACCGCCTGGGCGAATCGGCGGTGCAGCTGCTCAAGGTGGCCAGCGAACTGACCGCCGCCGCCCAGGCGGTGTCGCAGGCGGTGGACACCACCGCCGGCAACGTCCAGACCGTGGCCAGCGCCACCGAGGAGCTGGAGGCGTCCAGCCGCGAAATCCTGGCCCAGGTGGCCGGTTCGTCGCAACTGGCCGAGGAGGCGCGCCGCCGCGCCGATTCCGCCACCGCCAACGTCGCCGGCCTGTCCGAGGCGGCGACCCGCATCGGCGGCGTCGTCGCCCTGATCCAGGGCATCGCCGCCCAGACCCGCATGCTGGCCTTGAACGCCACCATCGAGGCCGCCCGGGCCGGCGAGGCGGGAAAGGGCTTCGCGGTGGTGGCCGAGGAGGTCAAGGGCCTGGCCCGCCAGACCGAGGACGGCATTTCCGACGTCAACACCCATGCCGTCGAGATCGGCCGCACCACCGACGACACGGTGGAGACCGTGCAGGCGGTGGCCGCCACCATCCGCGACATCGACGCCGTCGGCGCCGAGGTCGCCCGCGCCGCCGAGGAACAGCGCGCCGCCACCGCCGAGATCATGGCCAGCGCGGTGCAGGCCGCCGACCATACCAGCGCCGTCGCCGAAAACGTGCGCGCGGTGACCGGCTCGGCCGAACAGACCAACGCCATCGCCCACAAGGTCACCGACCTCACCGGTCTGGTCAACCGCGACATCGCCTCGCTGCAGCGGCGGCTGGGGATCATCCTGCGCTCGTCCTACGGCGGCGACCGCCGCCATGCCGGCCGCGTCCCGGTGGCGCTGCGCTTCACCGCCGATTTCGGCGGCCAGACCTTCAGCGGCTTCACCGGCGACATCTCCGAGAACGGCGCGCTGCTGGTGCTGGCCGGCCACGACCGCCCCACCGCCACCGAAGCGGTGATCGAACTGGAGAAGGTGGGCGCCATCCGCGCCCGCATGCTGTCGGAAAGCATCATCGGCCTGCACGTCCGTTTCGACGACATGGGCCGCCATGTGCAGAAGGCGCTGCTGCGCGAGATCGACCGCGTCGCCGACGCCGACAAGGAATACATCGTGCTGGTCAAGGACCTGGGCGAACGGTTGTCGCGCCTGCTCGACGGCGCGGTGCGCAATCGCGAGATCGAGCCCGATTCCCTTTTCGACATCGAGTACGAAGCCATCCCCGGCACCGATCCGCAGCAGGTCATGGCCCGCCACACCGAACTGGTCGAGCGCCTGTTCCCGGCGGTCATCGAGCCGCCGCTGGAGCGCGATCCGCGCATCGTCTTCTGCTGCGCCACCGACCGCTCCGGCTACATCGCCGCCCATAACCGCAAATATTCCGAGCCGCAGCGCCCCGACGATCCGGTCTGGAACGCCGCCCACGGCCGCAACCGCCGCGTCTTCGACGACCGCGCCGGCATCCTGGCGGCACGCAACGCCAAGCCACACCTGGCGCAGACCTATTGCCGCGACATGGGCGGCGGGGTCTTCGTGCTGCTGAAGGAGCTGGACGCCCCGATCACCGTGGCGGGCCGCCACTGGGGGGCGGTGCGCATGGCCCTGAAGCTGGGGTGAGACTGAAAAACGGTTCGTCACGGAATATCGCCGTCGTTCCCGCGCAGGCGGGAACCCAGGAGTCGCGGAAACGATGTCGGCGCACCCCCTGGGTCCCCGCCTTCGCGGGGACGACGTTTCAGGTGGTGCCCGGCATGCCCCTTCCGGTGGGCACGGTCATTGGCCGGGCGGTATGAACGGCAGGATCACGCTGAAGCACGAGCCGCGGCCGGGGGTCGAGGCGACATCGATGCGGGCGCCCAGCAGGCCGGCCAGGCGCTGGGCGATGGACAGGCCGAGGCCCAGGCCCTTGCGGCGGTCGCGCTCGGTGTTGGCGATCTGGTAGAACTCCTCGAAGATCTGGCGGCGCTGGTCGCCGGCGATGCCGATGCCGGTATCGGCCACCACCACCGCCACCCGGTCGCCGCGCCGCCGGCATCCCATCAGGATGCGGCCGCGCTCGGTGTAGCTCAGGGCATTGGCCAGCAGGTTGCGCAGGATGCGGCCCAGCAGCACCGGGTCGGTATCGACCATGCCGTGGCAGGGCAGATAGCGGAAGCCCAGGCCCTTCCGTTCGGCCAGCGGCGCGATCTCGGCGGCCAGGGCGTCGGTCAGGCGGCACAGCGGGAAGCGCTCCCGCGCCGGGGAAATCAGCCCGGCATCGATCCTGGAGACGTCGAGCAGGGAATCCAGCAGCGATTTCAGGCCGGACAGGGCGCCGTCCAGTTCCGCCACCACCGGCGCCGCCGGGTGGCCGCCCAGGGCGTCGCCCAGCACCGCGCTGAAGCAGAACAGCGCCTGCACCGGCTGGCGCAGATCGTGGCTGGCCGCCGCCAGGAAGCGGACCTTGGCGGCCAGGGCGCGGTCCGAGGCCTCCACCGCCTCGCGGTAGAGGGTGGTGTCGGTGAGCGACCCCACCACCCGGCGCGGCCGCCCCTCGTCGCGCACCGCCATGCCGCGGGCCAGCATCCAGCGCCAGCGGCCGGCGGCGTCGCGCAGGCGGTGCTCGGCCGAGAACTGGTTGCTGGCGCCGTTCAGGTGCTCCTCCAGCACGCCGCGCACGCCCCCCAGGTCGTCGGGATGGACGCGGTCCAGCCAGGCGGTGATGGTGGCGGCGGCCTGCCCTTCCGCGAGCCCCAGCATCTGGTGCCAGCGCGGCGAATAGAACACCCGGCCACTGTCCAGGTCCCAGTCCCACAACCCGTCATTGGCCCCCTTGGCGGCCAGGGCGTAGCGTTCCTCGGACAGCCGCAGCGCCCGCTCGATGGCCTGGCGGGCACGGCGTCCCTCGACCTCGCGCAGCTCGCGCTCGATGGCCGGCACCAGGCGGGCGAGGTTGGATTTCAGCACGAAATCGTGCGCCCCCGCCTTCAGCAGGGTGACCGCGGCCTCCTCGGTGATGACCCCCGACACCACGATGAACGGGCAGCAGCCGCCGGCGGTCTTGTACAGCTCGAGGGCGCCGGCGGCACCGAAGCCGGGCATGCGGACGTCGCTCACCACCACATCCCAGTCGCCCTGGGCCAGGGCGGTGGCCATGTCCACCGCGGTGCAGACGCAGGCGTGCTCGACCCGGTAGCCGGCGGCGCGGATCCGGTGCACCAGCAGCAGGGCGTCATCCTCGCAATCGTCGACCACCAGCACGCGCAGGGATTGGGCCATGGGCTCAGACCGGCGGCGGCTCGTTGATGATCAGCCAGTAGAGGCCGAGGTGACGGACCGCTTCGCTGAACTGGACGAAATCGACCGGTTTCCGGATGTAGCTGTTGGCCCCCAGCTCGTAGCCGGCGATCAGGTCCTGCTCCTCGCGCGACGAGGTCAGGATCACCACCGGGGTGAGGCGGGTGCGGTGGTCGGCGCGGATGCGGCGCAGCACCTCGATGCCGTCGAGCTTGGGCAGCTTGAGGTCCAGCAGCACCACGGCCGGGCCCACGCCGACGGCGCCATCGGCGCCGAACAGGTGCTCCAGTGCCTGCGGGCCGTCGCGGGCGATCACCACCTCGTTCTGGATGTTGTTCTTCCGAAGGGCGCGCAGGGTGAGTTCCTCGTCGTCGGGGTTGTCCTCGACCAGCAGGATCGGCTTCAGGGTCATGACGTCCTCGTCAATGCAGGGTGAACCGCACGGTGGCGCCGCAATCGGGCTGCCCCACCGCCCAGACCTCGCCGCCGTGCTTGTGGATGATGCGCTGCACGGTGGCCAGGCCGACGCCGTTGCCGGGAAACTCGGCCACCCCGTGCAGGCGCTGGAAGGCGCCGAACAGCTTGTCGGCATAGGCCATGTCGAAGCCGGCGCCATCGTCGCGCACCACATAGATCCGCCTGCCATCCTCCCCCTCCTCGGCGGCGAAGGCGATGTGGGCGCGGTCCTTGCGCCCGGTGTACTTCCAGGCGTTGCCCAGCAGATTGGCCAGCACCACCCGCACCAGATGCGGATCGGCCTCGTCGCGCAGCCCGGGCTCGATATCGACGGTGGTCACGGCGGCGCGGCCGGGCTGGCCGCGCGCCAGGTCGGCGACCACCGCCCGCGCCATGTCGCTGAGATCGACGGGGCCGCGGTGCAGGTCGCCGCGGGTCAGCCGCGACAGGTCGAGAATGTCGTCGATCAGCTGCGACATGCGCTGGCTGGCGGCGCGGATGCGCCCCAGGGCGTCGCGGGCGGTCTGGTCCAGCTGGCTGGCATGGTCCTCGATCAGCACCTGGCTGAAGCCGTCGATGCTGCGCAGCGGCTGGCGCAGGTCGTGGGAGACCGAATAGGAGAAGGCTTCCAGCTCGCGGTTGGCGTTCTCCAGTTGCAGGGCACGGTGCTCGAGGTCGGCGTTGAGGGCGCGGATGGCCTCCTCGGCCTCGCGCGCCCGGGTGACGTCGCGCAGGATGGCGGTGAAGGTGACCGTTCCGCACACCATCACCCGCGAGATCGACGCCTCGGCGGGGAAGACGCTGCCGTCCTTACGCCGGCCGAAGATGCCGCCGCGCTCGCCCATGGGGCGGGCATGCACCGGCGAGGCGCGGAAGCCGGCCACATGGTCCTGATGGCGCGCCTGGGCAAGCCGCGGCAGCAGCATGTCGAGGGGCTGGCCCAGCACCTCGGTGGCGCGGTAGCCGAAGATGCGCTCGGCCCCCTGGTTGAACAGGATGATGTGCTGGCGTTCGTCGATGGAGACCACGGCGTCGTCGGCGATATCCAGGATGCTGCGGAACAGCTCGCGCGAGACCAGCACGTCGTCCTCGGCGCGGCTGCGCGAGGTGACCTCCAGGTAGACCCGGTACACCAGGGCGGTGCCGCCCCGCAGCGACGGCAGGCGCTGGACCAGGAACACCCCGGCGGGATTGCGTTCCTCGTCCAGCCGCGGGGTCGCCCGGCGCAGGCAGCTGGAATCCATGGCCAGAGCCGCCGGCTGGGCGGCCAGCGCCCCGCCCAGGCGGTCGGCCAGCGCCGGCGTCTGCATCAGCATGCGGCCATCGGCATCGAAGGCGGCGGCCATCAGACCGCCGTCGAACAGCGCGCGCTCCAGCGAAATGCCGCCTGGGGCGGTCCCGGCGCCGTCGAAAGGTGCGGATTGGTCCGGCACGGCGTACGTCCCTTATTCCGTTCGGCCAGTTCGGGTATGCTACCCTTGCCGGTCCGCGGGCGGGGGAAGGCATCCGGGGGAGGCCATCCTACCGCTGTCGGAATAGGCCGCACGGGTGGCGAAGGGGTTCCCTTTCGCGGGTCGCAAGGGCATAGTGCCGCCGGGATGCACCTTCGCAAGGGAAGCGCCGTGATCGACGTCCAGTACGTCACCGCCCAGTCCAAATTCTCGCTGGAGGTCTTCAAGGTCGTGCGCCCCCACGTGCCGCGCGAGCGCTGGCCGGCCAATCCCCTGCGCGCCACCTTCATGCCCCATCCCGACGGCCTTTACCTGGAAGGCAGCTTCGACGACCTTCCCGGCGCCTATGCCCAGGTGGCCCAGCGGGCGGTGATCCAGGCCGGGGTCGAGCTGGTACGGGTGTCCCCGGTGGCCTTCTGGGCGGCCGAGGTGGTGCGCGCCAAGCGCTGGCGCGACGCCTTCATGTTCTTCGCGGTGCCGCTGCTGTTCGCCATCCCGCTGATGGGGGCGCTGCACCAGTCGGCCATGATCTTGGCCGCCGGCGCCTTCGCCGTCAATCTGGTGGTGCTGATCTTCACCCAGGGCCTGCTCATCCGCCGCCGCGCCACCCTGGCCTCGGCCCGCTTCGTCGCCGAGATTCCGGTGCCCGGCATGCGCCTGGCGGTGGCGGCGACGCGCCAGAAGGCCGGTCTGGGCGAGGACGGCTCACCGGGGTGAATGCCCCGGATGGTCGGGTCCCGGATCATCGGGGGGCCTGCCGGCCTCGGCCCGTTCCTCGACGGTCAGGATGTCGCCTTCGCTGAACAGATAGGTCCCGAGCTGCCAGGCGAAGTCGGGATCGGCGCGGCGCAGCCATTCCAGCAGCATCGAGGCGTGTTCCAGTTCCTCGCGCATGTTGTGCAGCAACAGCGCCTGCAGCTCGGCATCGGTGCAGTCGTCGGCGCGCTGGCGGTACCAGTCCACCGCCTCCAGCTCCTCCATCAGCGAGCGGATCGCCTGGTGCAGGGTGACGGTGCGCCGCGACAGCCGCTCGACCGGCGCATGCCATTCCTCGGCCATGGATCCTCCCCGGCGGTTTTGCCTCCGGGGGCCATATGTGGCGCGGCGGCGCGGGCCGCCATTCCCCATGGGTCCTACATCCTCCCGAACCACCGGCGCAGGCGTTCCCGCAGCTCGCCGCCCGAGGCGAGGAACGGCAGCTTGGGCTTGTCGATGGGGGTGGGTTCGGCGGCCAGGCCGACCTCCGCGATGGCGCCGTCCAGGTCGAGGGCGCGCACGATCAGTTCGACCTCGCCCAGGGCGATGCGGTCGCCGACTCCCGGATGCCCGCCCAGCGACCAGTGCAGCCATTGCGCCACGGTGACGTCCTTGGCCTCGTCGGTGACGCACAGGCCGTACATCAGGCCCAGTTCGGCCATGCGGGCGCGGGGGTCGATGGGGAAGTCGCCGAAGAACTGGCGGTCGGCCTCGGCCGCCACCGCCGGGCTGGCGAACAGGCGGTCGAGCTGGGCCACCCGCTCGGGCTTGGCGAACAGCCAGACCATGTCGCCGGACCGCAGGATCGACACGCTGGACCCCAGCAGCGAGCGGCCGTCGCGCACCACCAGCGACGGCGTCGCCCAGCGCGGCAGGCGGTGGCCGTGGGCGACCAGGGAATCGGGGACGATGCGGTAGGCCACCAGCTCGTGGCGGGCGCCGGGGATCTCCAGCTCCATGCGCTCCACCGGGCCGATGCGGCTGGGCACCACCTGGCCCAGCCAGCGCGCCACCGGAGCGATGGTCCAGCCCTGCACCGCCAGCGACACCAGCACCACCAGGAAGGCGACATTGAACAGCAGCCGCCCGTCCTCGATGCCGGCGATCATCGGCAGGATGGCCAGCAGGATCGACACCGCGCCGCGCAGACCCACCCACGAGATGAAGGCGATCTCGTTCCTGTGCATGCGGAAGGGCAGCAGCCCCAGCCAGACCGCCAGCGGCCGCGCCACCAGGATCAGCACCGCCGCCACCGCCAAGGCGGGCAGGATCAGCGGCGGGAATTCGGACGGGGTGGCGAGCAGGCCCAAGGTCAGGAACATGGCGATCTGGGCCAGCCAGATGGCGCCGTCCTGGAACCGGCGCATGGTGTCGGGCGCCACCAGCCGCGAGTTGCCGGCGACCAGGCCGGCGATGTAGGCCGCCAGGAAGCCCGAGCCGCCGGCCAGCGCGGTCGCCGCGAACAGCATCAGCGCCAGCGACAGCGCCGCGATGGGCAGCAGGCTGCGCTCGATCCCCAGGCGGTTGACCGCCTGCACGATCAGCCAGCCGCCGGCCAAGCCGGCGATGGCGCCGATGCCGAATTCCCGCACCAGCTCCAGCGCCACCGTGGCGCCGAAGCCGAGATGGCTGTCGCGATCGACCAGGAAGCGCACCAGCACGATGGTGAGGAAGATGGCCATGGGGTCGTTGGACCCCGATTCCACTTCCAGGATGGACCGCACGCGGTCGCGCACGGTGATGCCGCCGACCCGCAGCAGGAAGAACACCGCAGCGGCGTCGGTGGAGGCGACGATGGCCCCCAGCAGCAGTCCGTGCAGCCAGTCCAGCCCCAGCAGCAGATGGGCCGGGACCGCCACCACGGCGGCGGTGACCACCACGCCGACCGAGGCCAGGGACAGTGCCGGCAGGGCGGCCAGGCGGACGCTCTTGACCGAGGTGTGGAAGCCGGAATCGAACAGCACCACCGCCAGGGCGGCGCTGCCCACCCCGAAGGCGATTCCGAGATCGTCGAAGGCGATGCCGCCCAGCCCGTCCTCGCCGGCCAGCAGGCCGATGCCGAGGAACACCAGCAGCAGCGGCGCGCCGATGCGGAACGACAGCAGGCTCGAGGCGACGCTGATGGTCACCAGCCCCGCCACCGCCAGCACCGCGATGTTGATCGCGTCGATCACCCCGTGCGCCCTCCTTCCCTTCCGGGTGTAGGCGGCCCTGACGCGCTTGTCCAGTACCCCCGCACTGGGCCACTATGGGAGGGACCGGGCCGGAGCCGCCTTCCTTGCACAACGACATCATCCTCGACGTCCTCATCTTCCTTGGCCTGGCGGTCACCATCTCGCCGCTGTGCCATCGTTTCCGCGTCAGTCCGGTGCTGGGCTACCTGGTGGCCGGCAGCGCCATCGGCCCGGCCGGCCTGGCGCTGCTGCCCGACAGCGAGGGCAGCCGCGGCCTCGGCGAGCTGGGCATCGTCTTCCTGCTGTTCACCATCGGCCTGGAACTGTCGTGGGAACGCTTGCGGGTGATCCGCCACTTCATCTTCGGCCTGGGCTCGGCGCAGCTGCTGCTGACCGGCACCCTGGCCGGACTGGTGCTGGCCGGCGAGGGCTTAAGTCCGGCCGGAGCCATGGTCGCCGGCCTGGCGGTGGCGTTCTCGTCCACCGCCTTCGTCCTGCAGCTGCTGTCCGAGCGCGGCGCGCTGGCGTCGCAGCATGGCCGCGTCGCGGTGGCGGTGCTGATCCTGCAGGACCTGGCGGTGGTGCCGCTGCTGGTGGCGATCCCGCTGCTTGGCGAGCATGCCGGCGGCAGCGCGCTGACCCTCAGCCTGGCGCAGGCGCTGGCCAAGGCGGCGGCGGCGCTGGCGGTGATCCTGGTGGTCGCCCATCTGGGCCTGCGGCCGCTGTTCCGGCTGGTGGCGGCGACACGCTCGCCCGAGGTGTTCGTGGCCGCCTCGCTGCTGGCGGTGATCGGCACCAGCACCGCCACCGAGGCGGTCGGCCTGTCGCACTCGCTGGGCGCCTTCCTGGCCGGCGTGCTGCTGGCCAGCAGCGAATACCGCCACCAGGTCGAGGCCGACCTGCAGCCGGTGCGCGGCCTGCTGATGGGCCTGTTCTTCCTGACCGTGGGCATGACCATCGATCCCACCGCCCTGCTGCGCCATCTGCCCGAGATCGCCGCCGGGGTGGGGGTGCTGGTGGTGCTGAAGGCGCTGATCATCACCGCCCTCGCCCTCGCCTTCCGCTTCCCGCTGGCCATGGGGCTGCATCTGGGGCTGCTGCTCGCCCAGGGCGGCGAATTCGCCTTCGTGGTGCTGGCCCGGGCGGGGCAGAACGACCTGATCCCGGCCGAGACGATCAGCACCCTGACCACCATCATCGCCCTGTCCATGGCGCTGACCCCGGCGCTGGCCCTGCTGGGCGAATGGATCGGCCGCCACCACCGGCTGTCCCGCGCCGTCTCGGCCGCCCCGCCCGACGGCGGCATCGAGGACCTGTCGGACCACGTCATCATCGCCGGCTGCGGCCGCGCCGGCCAGATCGTCGCCTCGATCCTGTCGGCCGAGGCCATCCCCTATGTCGCCATCGACCGCGACCCCCATCTGGTCGAGGTGCTGCGCGGCCAGGACCGGCCGGTGTTCTTCGGCGACGTGCGCAAGCTCGAGGTGCTGAAGGCGGTGGGCGCCGAGCGCGCCCGCGCCCTGGTGCTGACCATCGGCGCCGGCTCGGGGCGCGAGAAGCTGGTGCCGCGCGTCCGCCAGCTCTATCCCGCCTTGCGCATCCTGGCCCGCGCCCGCGACCGCCGCCAGGCCAAGGGGCTGGAGGCCTCGGGCGCCACCGCGGTGGTGCCGGAGATCCTGGAAGGCAGCCTGCAGCTGGCCGGCCGCGCCCTGCACCAGCTCGGCACCCCGGCCGAGGAGGTGCAGTCGCTGCTCGAGGAATACCGCAAGCACGACTACGCCAAGCTGGCGCTGACGCTGGAGAAGGAGTGAGGGGCCAGGTGCCCCCTGGGGGAGGGTCTCCACAAACTTCTCCCTCCCCCCTTGCGGGCGGAGCCCGCCTTCCGACAATGCGTGCTTCGCACGCGGGGGAGGGTTGGGGTGGGGGGGAACCGCGTCGGCGTTGTCGCGGAACTCACCCCGCCCCCAACCCCTCCCCATCAAGGGGAGGGGAGTAAAAAAAGGGGGAGGTAAAGTAAAGGAACCCTACGCCCCCAGCACCTTCGGCACCTTGTTGATGCGCAGGCGGTAGGCGTCGGGCATGCCCGAGCCGAGCAGCGGGCGCAGGTACATGCGGAAGGCGTCGGTGACGCCGTTGCCTTCGGCGGTGATGAACTCGTCCTCCATCACCCGGGTCTTGCCGGCGACGTCGGTCAGCGGCATCAGCTGGTAGTCCACCGAATAGAAGCCGGTGCGCTTGATCGCCACCGAGCCGTCGGTGTTGCCCCACATGGCGAACTGCACCGCCTTCTCGCCGACCTCGCGGGCCTCGCGCTGATCGACGTCCGAGACGCAGCCGACGAACGAGCGCTGCAGGTAGCCGAAGGTGTCGCCGCGCACCCGCTTCAGGCCCAGCTTGGTCTTGATCTCCTCGCACAGCAGGTCGGCCAGGGCGCCGGTGCCCGACAGCTGGACGTTGCCGTGGGCGTCCTTTTCCACTTCCTGGGCCAGCTTGGTGATGATCGGCGCCCCCGATTCGTCGTGGATGCCTTCCGACACCGCCACCACGCAGCGGCCGTAACGGTCCATGGTGGCCTTCACGTCGGCCAGGAACTGATCGACCTTGAAGGTACGCTCGGGCAGGTAGATCAGGTGCGGGCCGTCATCGGGGAACTTCTTGCCCAGCGCCGAGGCGGCGGTGAGGAAGCCGGCATGGCGGCCCATGACGACGCCGACATAGACGCCGGTCAGCGCCGCGTTGTCCAGGTTCACCCCCATGAAGGCCTGGGCGACGAAGCGGGCCGCCGACGGATAGCCCGGGGTGTGGTCGTTGCCGACCAGATCGTTGTCGATGGTCTTCGGGATGTGGATGCAGCGCAGCGGATAGCCGGCCTTGTGGGCCTCCTCCGAGACGATGCGCACGGTGTCCGAGGAATCGTTGCCGCCGACGTAGAAGAAGTAGGAAATGCCGTGGGCCTTCAGGACCTTGAAGATCTCCTGGCAGTACTTGAGGTCGGGCTTGTCGCGGGTCGAACCCAGCGCCGAGGACGGGGTGCCGGCGACCATCTCCAGGTTGTGGCTGGTCTCCTGGGTGAGATCGAGGAAATCCTCGTTGATGATGCCGCGGACGCCGTGATAGGCGCCGTAGACCAGTTCGACGTTGCGGAACTTGCGCGCCTCGAGCACCACGCCCGCCATCGACTGGTTGATCACCGCGGTCGGTCCGCCACCCTGGGCGACCAGCACCTTACCGTGCAACATGGGACCTCCTGCTCTCTTGGACGAAATTTTATTATGGGAGCGCAGGATAAGTCATTTCGCGGCGCAGCAACCAGGGGCATGGCGGGCGCCTCCGACTCCTGAGTAGGCCCGGCAGGGCCGTCATCCCCCCTTCGGGGTGCATGGGAGCAGGACTTTCGACCTACCCCGGACCAAGGTCCGGGCCGCCGCCCCGCCCGCCACCCGCCGATTCGGGTGGGACCCGGCCGCCGGTCGGGGCAACCACAACATTTTGCGCACCGCCCCACCCATGCTATGGTCCCGCGACGGGGACCCCCATCGGCGGACAAGCTGTTGAGCGATCACAAGATTTCCCTTGACCATTCGACCGTCTCGCTGATGCGGCGGTTGTTGCGCGAGGGTGTGCGGCCCTATCTTGGCATGGTCCTGGCGGCCGTCGCCTGCATGGCCATCTCGGCCGGCGCCACCGCCACCTACGCCTGGTTGATGGACCCCATCATCAACAAGATCTTCGTGGCGCGGAAGGCCGAGTATCTGTGGCCGCTGGCGGCCACCATCATCGCCACCTTCGCCGCCAAGTCGGTGGCCGATTACGGCGAGGCGGTGCTGCTGTCGCGGGTCGGCCTGAAGGTCATCGCCGACATGCAGAACCGGCTGTTCAGCCGGCTGATGGACCTGGACGTGGCCTTCTTCCACCTGCACCAGACCGGCAAGCTGATGAGCCGGATGACCAACGACGTCAATTCCATGCGCTTCGCGGTGTCCAACGCCCTGACCGGGGCGGGCAAGGACGCTTCCAGCGTGATCTTCCTGGTGGCGCTGATGTTCTACCAGGACTGGGTGCTGGCCTCGCTGACCTTCTTCGTCTTTCCCATCGCCATCCTTCCCATCGCCCGGCTGGGCCGGCGCATGCGCAAGGTGACCGCCAACACCCAGGAGCAGAACGGCCTGTTCTCCACCTACCTGAACCAGGCGATCCAGGGCATCCGGGTGGTCAAGGCCTATGGCATGGAGGATTACGAGCGGGCCAAGGTGGGCGGCCTGGTCGATACCCTGCACCAGCTCACCTACAAGGCGGCCAGGGTGCGCTCGGCCTCGTCGCCGATCATGGAGATGCTGGGCGGCATCGCCATCACCGTGGTGATCGTCTATGGCGGCTCCCAGGTCATCGCCAGCGCCGACACCAACCCCGACCGCGCCGGCGCCTTCTTCTCGTTCATCACCGCCCTGATGCTGGCCTACAAGCCCATGAAGGCGCTGGCCTCCCTGAACACCAACCTGCAGGAGGGCCTGGCCGCCGCCGCCCGCTGCTTCGAGGTGATCGACACCAGGCCGACCATCAGCGATCCGCCGGGCGCCTTGCCGCTGGTGGTGCGCGAGGGCGGGGTGCGGTTCGAGGGGGTGTTCTTCACCTATGACGGCGTCAAGGCGGCGCTGGACGGCATCGACCTCTCGGTGCCGGGCGGCCGGACGGTGGCGCTGGTGGGGCCGTCGGGGGCGGGCAAGACCACCATTCTCAACCTGCTGCCGCGCTATTTCGACGTCACCGACGGCCGCGTCACCATCGACGGCCAGGACATCCGCGGCGTCTCCATCGCAAGCTTGCGCGCCAAGATCGGCCTGGTCAGCCAGGACATCGTGCTGTTCGACGACACCATCCGCGCCAACATCGCCTATGGCCGCTTCGGCGCCACCGACGACGAGATCGAGGCCGCCGCCCGCGCCGCCGCCGCCCACGACTTCATCATGGGCCTGCCCGGCGGCTACGACACGGTGGTGGGCGAGCGCGGTCTCAACCTGTCGGGCGGCCAGCGCCAGCGCCTGGCCATCGCCCGGGCCATGCTGAAGAACGCGCCGATCCTGCTGCTGGACGAGGCGACCAGCGCCCTCGACACCGAATCCGAGCGCCAGGTCCAGGCGGCGCTGGAGCACCTGATGAAGGGCCGCACCACCATCGTCATCGCCCATCGCCTGTCCACCGTGGTCGATGCCGACCTGATCCACGTCATGGATCGCGGCCGGGTGGTGGAATCGGGCAGCCATTCCGAGCTGCTGGCCCAGGGCGGCCTCTATGCCCGCCTGCACGCCCTGCAATTCGCCGACGACCCCGCCGCCCCGGCCCGCGGCGGGCCGTACTGACGGGACGGACGCGGTGGGCCTCGCCAAGCGCATCGGCAAGCTGGAGGGCGTGCGCGTCCTGCTGTGCTGGCTGGTCGCCCAGTACATCCGACTGGTGCACGCCACCGGTCGCTGGCGCACGCAAGGGGGCGACGTTCCCGCCGCCTTCTGGGACCGGCGCGAACCGTTCATCCTGGCCTTCTGGCACGGCCGACTGCTGATGATGCCGCGGCTGTGGCGCGGCGGCATGCCCATCCACATGCTGATCAGCCAGCACCGCGACGGCCTGCTGATCGCCCGCACCGTCGCCCATCTCGGAATCTCCACCGTGGCCGGGTCATCGACTCGCGGCGGCGGATCGGCCATGCGTTCGCTGATGCGGCTGCTCAAGGACGGCGGCTGCATCGGCATCACCCCGGACGGCCCCCGGGGGCCGCGCATGCGGGTCTCCATGGGCACCGTCACCATCGCCCGGCTGTCGGGCCGGGCCATCGTTCCGGCCGCCTGCTCCGCCCGCCACCGCACGCTGCTGCGCTCGTGGGACCGCTTCCTGGTGCCGCGGCCGTTCACCGACGGGGTGTTCGTGTGGGGCGCGCCCATGCGCCTGGACAAGGATTGCGACGAGGCGGCACAGGAAGCCTTCCGCCTGGCGCTCGAGCGCGAACTCACCCGGCTGACCGACCTCGCCGATTCCCTGGTCGGGGCCGAGCCGGTGCCCCCCGCCGCGGAGGAAGGGTCGTGATCCACGCCCTGTATCGCCTCGCCACCACGCTTCTGGGGCCGCTGATCGGGCTGTACCTGAAGCGGCGCCTGGCCCGCGGCAAGGAGGACCCGGCCCGCTTTCCCGAGCGGATGGGCCGGCCCGGCCGGCCGCGTCCCGAGGGCCGGCTGGTGTGGCTGCACGGCGCCTCGGTGGGCGAGGCGCTGTCGCTGCTGCCGCTGGTCGAACGGCTGCTGGGGCGCGGCCTGAACGTGCTGATGACCACCGGCACCGTCACCTCGGCCCGGCTGATGGCCGAGCGGCTGCCGGCCGGCGCCATCCACCAGTTCGTGCCGGTGGACCGCCCGCCCTGGGTCGCCCGCTTCCTCGACCACTGGCGCCCCGATCTGGTGTTGTGGGCGGAATCCGATTTCTGGCCCAACCTGATCGAGGCGGTCGGCCGCCGGTCCATCCCGCTGGTGCTGGTGCAGGGCCGCGTTTCGGCCCGCTCCTTCGCCGGCTGGCAGCGGGCCAGGGGCTTCATCGCCCGCCTGCTGTCCCGCTTCGAGCTGTGCCTGGGCCAGACCCCGGGCGATGCCGAGCGGCTGGCGGCGCTGGGGGCGCCACGGACCGCGTGTGCCGGAAACCTCAAGCTGGCGGTGCCGCCTTTGCCCTGCGACGAGGCCGAGCTGGCGCGGCTGCGAACCATCATCGGCGGCCGCCCGGTCTGGCTGGCGGCCAGCACCCATCCCGGCGAGGAGGCCGTCGCCGCCGGCGTCCACGCGCGGCTGCGGGACCGTCTGCCCGGCCTGCTGACCATCGTGGTGCCGCGCCATCCCCATCGCGGGCCGGAGGTGGCGGCGGAAATGGCGATCCTGGGGCTGGCGGCCTCCCGGCGCTCGGCCGGCGCCGACCCGGCGGGCGACCTCTACGTCGCCGACACCATGGGCGAGCTGGGCCTGTTCCTCCGGCTGGCGCCGGTCGCCTTCGTCGGCAAGAGCCTGACCGTCGAGGGCGGGCAGAACCCGTTCGAGCCGGCCCGGCTGGGCGCCGCCGTGCTGTTCGGCCCGCGCATGAGCAATTTCGCCGACATGGCCGCCGCCATGCTGGCCGCCGGCGCCGCCGAGGAGGTGGCCGACGAGGCGGCGCTGGCCGAGGCGGTCGGCCGCCTGCTCGCCGACCCGGAGCTGCTGGCCGGCCGCCGCGCCGCCGCCCTGGCCTGGGCCGAGGCCGAGGCCGGCGCGCTGGATGCGGTGCTGGCGGTGCTGGAGCCCCATCTCGCCCGCCTGGAGCCCGGCCCCCTGGAGCACCGCCATGCGGGCGCCTGAGTTCTGGCGCACCGACTCGCTGGCGGCCCGCCTGCTGGCGCCGCTGTCGGCGCTCTATGCCGGCGCGGTGGCCCGCCGCCTGGCCGGCACCGTGCCGGTCCGCGCCCCCGTCCCGGTGATCTGTGTCGGCAACATCGTCGCCGGCGGCGCCGGCAAGACTCCGGTCTGCCTGGCCCTGGCCGACATGCTGGCGGCGCGCGGGGCGAGGCCGCACCTGCTGACCCGCGGCTATGGCGGCACCGAGGCCGGGCCCCGGCTGGTCGATCCGCTGCGCCACGATGCCGCCCGGGTCGGCGACGAGGCGTTGCTGCTGGCCGCCCGCGCCCCCACCTGGGTGGCGCGCTGCCGCCCCGATGGCGCCGTCGCCGCCGCCGAGATGGGGGCGGGGGTGGTGGTGATGGATGACGGTTTCCAGAATCCCAGCCTGCACAAGGATCTGTCGCTGGTGGTGGTGGATGGCGGCTACGGCTTCGGCAATGGCCGCGTCATACCCGCCGGACCCTGCCGCGAGCCGGTGGCCATCGGGCTGGACCGCGCCGACGCGGTGGTGCTGGTGGGCGACGACCAGACCGGCGTCCTGGCCGTCCTGGCCGGCCGCACGGTGCTGCGCGCCCGGCTGGTGCCCGGACCCGAGGCGGAAGCCTTGCGTGGCCGGCGGGTGGCGGCCTTCGCCGGCATCGGCCGCCCGGCCAAGTTCTTCGACACCCTGGCCGCCTGTGGCGCCGAACTGGCCGCCGCCCGATCCTTCCCCGACCACCATCCCTTCGCCCGGGCCGAGATCCTGCGGCTGCTGGACGAAGCGATTGCGCTGGACGCCATCGCGGTGACCACCGCCAAGGATGCCATCCGCCTCCCCCCCGACCTCAGGCCGAGGGTCATGGTCTTGACCGTGGCCCTGCAATGGGAGGATACCGGGACCCTCGACCGCCTGCTCGGCCGCCTGGAGATCCCTGCGTGAGGTTGCTGTCCAAGTCCCGCCGCCAAAGCCTGGAGGCCATCGCCGCCCGCCTGCTGTGGGGCCTGTTCGCGGCGTTGCCGCTGGACGCCGCCTCGGGACTGGCGGGCGCCGTCGGGCGCCTGGTCGGGCCGCACCTCAAGGTTTCGGACGTCGCGCGGCGCAACCTCGCCGGCGCCTTTCCCGACTGGGACGCGGCCCGCATCGAGGCCACCCTGCGCGAGGTGTGGGACAACATGGGCCGTGTCGCCGGCGAATTCCCCCATATCGCCACCATCTCCCGCGACCGCGTCGAGGTGGTCGGCGGCGAGGTGCTGGACCGCATCAAGGCGGCCGGCGGCCCGGGATTGTTCGTCTCCGCCCACCTGGCCAACTGGGAGCTGTCGGGCGCCACCGTCTGCGGCTGGGGCATCCCCGTCGCGCTGGTCTACCGCGCCGCCAACAATCCCCACATCAACGAATTCTTCGCCCGCGGCCGCGCCCCGTCGGCGGTGGCAGGCCAGATCGCCAAGGGACCCGAGGGCGCCCGCGAGATCATGGCGATGCTGAAGCGGCGCGGCTTCCTCGGGCTGCTGGTCGACCAGAAGATGAACGACGGCATCGCCGTGCCGTTCTTCGGCCGCGACGCCATGACCGCGCCGGCGGTGGCCCGCTTCGCCGCCCGCTTCGGCATCGGCATCGTGCCGGTGCAGGTCGAGCGGCTGCGGGGGGCGCGCTTCCGCATCACCTTCCACCAGCCGCTGCCGACCGATGCCGACACCCTGGCGACCATGACCGAAATCAACCGGTTGTTCGAGGAGTGGATCCGCGCCCGCCCCGGCCAGTGGCTGTGGCTGCACCGCCGCTGGCCGGACTGAGGTGGAACGCCCCTCCCCACCAGGGGAAGGGGACGGTCGGGTTAGAGCCGGATGCTATCAGGTTGAATCGCGAGGCGATCCAACCTGATAGCTGAATCCGCCTCTAAATCAATAAATTAGAGTGCGATTCAGACATTAGGTCGGCGCACCCCGTGCGCCGACCTAATGTCATCGCGCTCTAGCGCCCCAGCTGCGAGGAATCGGGGGTGGTCAGGCCGAGCTGCGAGGCGGCGACCACGGCGCGGGTGCGGTTGTTGACGTTGAGCGCCTTGAGGATGGCGGTGACGTGCAGCTTCACCGTGCCCTCGGCCAGCTGCAGCACGCGGGCGATCTCCTTGTTGGACTTGCCCTGGCCGAGCAGCGCCAGCACCTCGCGCTGGCGCGGGGTGAGGAAGGACACCGCATGCTCGCTGGCCATCGGCCCCATGCCGTCGCCCTGCATGGTGCCCTGTTCCAGCAGCGCCGGCGGCAGGTAGACGCCGCCCGACAGCACCAGCTTCAGCGCCGACAGCATGACCCGGCTGGACGATGTCTTGGGGATGAAGCCGGCGGCGCCCAGATTGACCGCCTGCAGCACGTGGCGGCGGTCGTCCGAGGCCGACAGCACGATGACCGGGGTGCCCTCGGGCAACAGCTCCTTGAGCCGCGGCAACCCCTCGTTCCACGGCATGCCGGGCATGGACAGGTCGAGCAGGACGATGTCGATGTCGGGCTCGCGCTCGACCGCCGCGACCGCCTGCGGGAAGTCGCTGGCCTCGACGATGGTCAGCGGGCCGCCCAACTGGTCCAGCACATGCCGCAGGCCGTCGCGAAACAGTTCATGGTCATCGGCGATAAGAATCTTCATGTCGTCCCACCATCTTGATATTTCGACTGCCGCGAGAGGGCCGTACCCGGCCGCCCCTGCCGCCCCTGCGGCCCCGAAGCGGGCCTTGATCTTATGATCTCAAAATCGAGCCGCGTCGTTACGAAAAAGGTCTGTGGCTATCCGAATATCCCCGGGGCGCACCCCCTTTTCGCAATTGCAAAAATAGGGGATCGCCTAGGGAATGCAACACGAAACAGGGCCGCCACCTTTCCGCCATACGATGGCCATAAATAGCCAATACATACAGCCGTGTCAGAATATATGAGCCTATGCCCAAAGTTTCTTGTGTTCTGGCAATATAGCTCTTTTGGCGCTTCTTGTCGATCGTTCCGCATATCTATGGAGAATGGCCCCATGCCCCGCCGCGAGGTCGTCGTCGGACAACGCTTCACCCCCACCGGATCCTCGGTCCAGTGGGAGGTTCGCGAACTGGTCAAGGATGCCGAGGGAATCATCCACGCCCGCCTGACCCGGGTTGGCGACCCGTCGCACACCAAGACCCTGTCGGTGGGCGCGCTCAACGACATGCGCCTGTTCCGCCCGGCGCCGGCACCACTGCCGGAAGCCGTCGCCTGCTAGACCATGTTCCGTTTGAACGGAACATGCCCTGGCATCATCGGCAGTGGCACGGTGACCTTTCGGGGACACCGGCGCCGCCGCCCCGGTTCGGCCACAATGGGCGGCTACCCCCGTCCCGACGAAACAACACCGTTCTGGGAGAGGACATGGCGCGCCGCAGAATCCGCCGCGGCCAGCAGGGCTGGCAGATCTGGTTCAAGCTGTTCAAGTTCGCGGTGGTCCTGGCCGCCTTCGGCGCCACCGGGTTCTATGCCTACGAGGTGGGGCAGCGCCTGGCGCTGGACGAGGTCGCCGCCGCGCGCCAGGAGATCGAGCGATTGTCCACCGCCGAGGCGGCCCGGCGCGGCGAGGCCGAGGCGCTCGCCGCCGAACTCGAGGCGGCCCGCGCCCGCGCCGCCGACTTCCAGGCCAAGTACGAGGCGGTCGCCCCCACCGACGAGATGAAGGACCTGACCGCCGCCCTGAAGGCCAAGCTGGCCTCGGGCCTCGAGCCCAAGCGCCTGGCCTTCGTCATCCACTCGGCCGAGAAGCCGCGCCGCTGCGGCGGCGAGGAGACCAAGCGGTTCATGGTCAAGACCGCCCGCTACGACGGCAACTCCACCTGGGTGCGGTTCTCGGACCTCATCACCGTCACCGCCGACGGCGCCGGCGGCAATGGCGGCGCCGAGCAATGGTACGACCCCGACAAGCCGGTGACGCTGCACTTCACCGCCATCGGCGGCAAGGACAGCCAGGCCAGCGGCAAGCTGCCCCTGCAGCACTCGCTGGTGGTGAAGAACGGCGAATACCGCTTCACCGCGGTGCCGGGGGCGCGCGGCTTCATCGAGATCACCGGCGACCGCTGCGAGTACAGGGGGTGACATGCTTTTCTCCCCTCCCCTTCCATGGGGAGGGAGAATGTATTGAGGCGGGCCCTCGCTCCCGACCGACAGCGCCCATTGAGGGCGCGGCCAAGCAAACCGGAGGTTTGCGCCCGGCGAGGGCGTACACATGAACAAAGGGGGCGGGCCGCCGGAGGTTGCTCCGGCGGCCCTGGTGACCGAGGCCGACCCAAGGGGGGATGGGGGGGATAGGGCCGCCTCTCGGGCTGCTCGTGGGGGGACAGGAGCAACCGTCGGGGGCAGTATGGCGCGATGGCGGGGCGGCGCGAAGCCGGGCTTGCGCACTAGGCCCTGCGGCGGCCCCTAGCGCGAAGGTATCCCTGCCGGCATGCCGCCCCCGACCTCCGGCCGGGACAAGTGCCGGACCATGATTCGCAAGTCGTTGTGCAGCGCAATATGGTACGGCCGGCGCCGCCGCCAAGACACCGTGTCCCGCCCATTGGCGGCCGGGTTGCCATTACTTTCCCCCCGGGGCGGGTGAACCGGCCTCATCCCTTCGGGTGGGAATAATAAATTTCAATGACTTCTGACCTTAGCCTTGGCCCATTTGCCGCTTTCGGGGCTGGATTCGCCGTCCCGAGTGTGCGATATGGTTCCCCCGTCCAATGGATCGATCCCCAGGTCCCGGGCCCAGCTCTCGTCGGGCAAGCGGGCGTCAGGTGATCAGGCCCGGTGGGCCAAGACAGTTCCGTGCCGGTGCCCCCGCCCGCGGCGGGCCGGGCCAGCACCCAAAGTCATCGCAAGCGGAGGAAACAATGACTGTTCGCGTCGGCATCAACGGCTTCGGCCGCATCGGTCGCATGGTTTTCCGGGCCGTCTCCAAGGAGTTCCCGGAGATCGAGATCGTTGGCATCAACGACCTGCTCGAGCCCAACTACCTGGCGTACATGCTGAAGTACGACTCGGTGCACGGCAACTTCAAGGGCGACATCGCGGTCGACGGCGACAAGCTGATCGTGAACGGCAAGAAGATCCGCCTGACCGCGGTCAAGGACCCGACCGAGCTGAAGTGGGGCGACATCGGCGCCGACCTGGTCATCGAGTCCACCGGCCTGTTCCTGACCAAGGAAAGCTGCGAGAAGCACCTGGCCGCCGGCGCCAAGAAGGTGGTGCAGTCGGCTCCGTCCAAGGACGACACCCCCATGTTCGTCTACGGCGTGAACCACACCAAGTACGCCGGCGAGGCCATCGTCTCGGCCGCCTCGTGCACCACCAACTGCCTGGCCCCGGTGGCCAAGGTCCTGAACGACAACTGGGGCATCAAGCGCGGCCTGATGAGCACCGTGCACGCCGCCACCGCCACCCAGAAGACCGTCGACGGCCCGTCCTCCAAGGATTGGCGCGGCGGCCGCGGCATCCTCGAGAACATCATCCCGTCCTCGACCGGCGCCGCCAAGGCGGTGGGCAAGGTCATCCCCGAGCTGAACAAGAAGCTGACCGGCATGGCCTTCCGCGTCCCCACCTCGGACGTCTCGGTGGTCGATCTCACCGTCGAGCTGAACAAGGAAGCCAGCTACGAGGACATCTGCAAGGCCATGAAGGCGGCGTCCGAGGGCGAGATGAAGGGCGTGCTGGGCTACACCGACGAGAAGGTGGTCTCCACCGACTTCCGCGGCTGCAAGTTCCCCTCGATCTTCGACGCCGAGGCCGGCCTCGCCCTGGATAGCACCTTCGTCAAGGTGGTCTCCTGGTACGACAACGAGTACGGCTACACCTGCAACATGCTGAACTTCGTCCAGCACGTCGCCAAGTAGGAACGGGGGACTACCGATGTTCCGCACCATCGACGCCCTTGACGTCAAGGGCAAGCGGGTCCTGGTCCGGGCCGACCTCAACGTCCCGGCCAAGGACGGCAAGGTCACCGATTCCACCCGCATCGACCGCTCGGCGGCGACGCTGAAGGACCTGGCCGGACGGGGGGCGAAGGTCATCGTCCTCACCCATTTCGGCCGGCCCAAGGGTCGCGAGGACAAGTACTCGCAGAAGCTGCTGCTGGAGCCGCTGGCCAAGGCCGTCGGCAAGCCGGTGGCCTGGGCCGACGATTGCGTCGGTCCGGCGGCCGAGGCCTGCATCGCCGCCATGAAGGACGGCGATGTGGCGCTGCTGGAAAACGTCCGCTTCCACCCCGAGGAGGAGAAGAACGACGCCGCCTTCGCCAAGAGCCTGGCCGCTCTCGGCGACGTCTACGTCAACGACGCCTTCTCCACCGCCCATCGCGCCCATGCCTCTACCGAAGGCCTGGCCCATCTGCTGCCGGCGGCTGCCGGCCGCCTGATGCAGGCCGAGCTGGAGGCCCTGGCCAAGGCGCTGGCCACCCCGGAGAAGCCGGTGGCGGCGGTGGTCGGCGGCGCCAAGGTGTCGACCAAGCTGGATCTGCTGGGCAACCTGGTGGCCCGTGTCGACTACCTGATCATCGGCGGCGGCATGGCCAACACCTTCCTGTTCGCCCAGGGCAAGCAGGTCGGCAAGAGCCTGTGCGAGAAGGACATGGCCGATACCGCCCGCGCCATCATGGAGAAGGCCAAGGCCGCCAACTGCCACATCGTCCTGCCGGTCGATGCGGTGGTCGCCGGCGAATTCGCCGCCAACGCCCCCAGCAAGGTGGTGCCGGTGGATGCCATCCCCGAGGACATGATGGTCCTGGACGCCGGCCCTGCCAGCGTCGAGGCCATCATCGACCGCCTGGGCGGCTGCAAGACCCTGGTGTGGAACGGCCCCATGGGCGCGTTCGAGATCGAGCCGTTCGACATGGCCACCAACGCGGTGGCCCGGGCCGCGGCCGAGCGCACCAAGCAGGGCAAGCTGCTGACCGTGGCCGGCGGCGGCGACACCGTCGCGGCCCTGGCCAAGGCGGGCGTCGAAGACAAGTTCTCCTACGTCTCCACCGCCGGCGGCGCCTTCCTGGAATGGCTGGAAGGCAAGACCCTGCCCGGCGTCGCGGCGCTGGACATCAAGTAGGGTTCCGTTTTTCGGGACTGAAAAGGGGCGGGTGCCGCAAGGCGCCCGCTTTTTTCGTGGGCTGGTGGCGGCTGTGGAAGGGACTGGCTTAAATTTCGTCGCCCACTATTTAACGGAAAACGTTTTTCGTTAAACAACGAACAGCAAGAGGTAACGATCAAAGGCATACAGGCGGGACCGGCGCTGGCCCGTGATTTCGACCAAAATCCCCAACCTCAGAAAATCTCGCAATAGCGCGTTGGCCGTTGGAGCGGTTACCCCAAGTTCCCCTTCGATGTCGCCGGCGCTGATAACCGGCCGGCGGTAGAGCAGGTTTAGAAGCTGGCGGGCATTGGGAGTGCGTTTACCCAATTCCAGGATAGCATGCTCCGCCTCGGACCTGAGCAACAGGATGCGGCGAAAGACCTCCCGTCCCTTGGTTGCCGTTTCAGCAACGCCATTCAGAAAGAAGCGCACCCAGTGAATCATGTCGTTTGCCACCCGAACGCGCATCAATGCATCGTAATAGGCCGCGCGGTTCCTCTCGAAGAAATCGGACAAATACAGCGATGGCTTGGCGAGAAGGCCATGACTGATGAGATAGAGCGGGATCAACAGGCGGCCGATACGTCCATTGCCATCCAGGAACGGGTGAATGGTCTCGAATTGATAATGGCTGATCGCGGCCCTGACCAAGTGCGGAACCAGGATCCCGTCGTTATGCCAGAACTTTTCAAGATCGCTCATGAGTTCATTTACACCGTCCTGGTGCGGCGGAATGAACACTGCGTCGATGACGCTTGAACCTCCGATCCAGTTCTGGCTGTTCCGGAATTCCCCTGGCTGCTTGTGTTCGCCGCGAACTCCGCTCATGAGGATGGCATGGGTCTGCTTCAACATCCGGTTGGACAGCGGCAGATGGGTCAGCTCGCCCACCGCCGCGTTCACGGCGTTGATGTAGTTTCGCACTTCGCGCCAGTCGTCGCGCTTTTCTGGCAGGATTTGCTCTTCTGGCATCAGCGCCTCGTCTATGGCGGTCTGCGTGCCTTCGATGCGGCTGGAGGTCTGCGCCTCCTTGACCACATGCATCTGAATGAATAGGTCGATATCGGGAATAATCAGCGAGAACGCATTCAACTCGCCCAGTGCCCGGGTAGCGCTTTCCAGGAGCGCATTGATGCCTGGATCCTCCCAAAGCCAATCGTGGTTCACGAGGACCGGCTCAAAGCTCTTGTAGCGATAGCGTTGCTTCCACACGCCCGCCTGGAAAGTCTCAAACTTCACGGTTGCCCCCCCTAAGCCGACACCTCGTCCCTGGGTCCGCGCCCGGTATCACGTGATACCGGGGGAGTTGCCGCTTGTCTGACCCCTACCCCATCACCCCGTGGCAGTGCTTGTACTTCTTGCCCGAGCCGCAGGGGCAGGGGGCGTTGCGGGGGGTGTCGATCCAGGTCGAGGGGTCGCCGGCCACCGCAATCTGCTTGCGCACCGGCTGGGCCGGGCCGGCCATCACGGCGGCATCGGCGGCGGGGTCGTGGCCGAAGGCGGGGTCGAAGCGGGTTTCGCGCATCTGGCGCGGCGGTTCCGGCGTCAGCGCCTGGGCCACCTCCTCCTCGGAGGGGCCGACGCGCAGCTCCACATGGGCCAGCAGGCTGGTCACCCGCTCGCGCAGATCGTGCAGCATGCCCTCGAACAGGTTGAAGGCCTCGCGCTTGTATTCGTTCAGCGGGTCGCGCTGGCCATAGGCGCGCAGGCCGATGCCCTGGCGCAGATGGTCGAGCTGGAGCAGGTGCTCCTTCCACGCCTGGTCGAGGATCTGCAGCAGCAGGCTCTTTTCCACCATGCGCATGATGTCGGGGCCGTATTCGGCGGCCTTGGACGCCATCTTGCGGTCCACCGCGTCGGTGATGCGGTGGCGGATCTCCTGGTCGGCGATGCCCTCTTCCTTGGCCCAGTCGGCGACGGGAAGGTCCAGGTTGAACACCCGCAGCACTTCCTCGTGCAGGCCGGCGACGTCCCATTCCTCGGCATAGGCGCGCTCGGGGATGGTGCGGGCGACCATGGCCTCGATCACCTCGTGGCGCATGCCGGCGACGTCGTCGGAGACGTCGTCCACCTGCATCAATTCCTTGCGCTGCTCGTAGATGACCTTGCGCTGGTCGTTCATCACGTCGTCGAACTTGAGCAGGTTCTTGCGGATGTCGAAGTTGCGCGCCTCGACCTTCTGCTGCGCCTTCTCCAGGGCCTTGTTGATCCAGGGATGGACGATGGCCTCGCCCTCCTGCAGGCCCAGCTTCTGCAGCATGCCGTCCATGCGCTCGGACCCGAAGATGCGCATCAGATCGTCTTCCAGCGACAGGAAGAACTTGGAGGCGCCGGGATCGCCCTGGCGGCCCGAGCGGCCGCGCAGCTGGTTGTCGATGCGCCGGCTTTCGTGGCGCTCGGTGCCGATGACGTAGAGGCCGCCGGCCTCCAGCACCTTCTGGCGGTTGACCTCGACCTCGGCGCGGATGGCGGCCGGATCGGTGTCGGGCTCCAGCTTCAGGCGCATCTCCACATTGCCGCCGAGCTGGATGTCGGTGCCGCGGCCGGCCATGTTGGTGGCGATGGTCACCGCGCCGGGCACGCCGGCCTGGGCGACGATCAGCGCCTCCTGCTCGTGGTAGCGGGCGTTCAGCACCTGGTGCGGCACGCCCTTGGTCTTCAGCATGTCGGCCAGCAGTTCCGACTTCTCGATGGAGGTGGTGCCGACCAGCACCGGCTGCATGCGGGTGCGGGCCTCCTCGATCAGGGTGACGATGGCGGCGTATTTCTCGCGCGCGGTGCGGTAAACCTCGTCGTCGTGGTCCTTGCGCGCCACCGCCACGTTGGTCGGCATGTCGACCACGTCGAGCTTGTAGATCTCGGCGAATTCGCCGGCCTCGGTCATGGCGGTGCCGGTCATGCCGGACAGCTTCGGGTAGAGGCGGAACAGGTTCTGGAAGGTGATCGAGGCCAGGGTCTGGTTCTCGTTCTGGATGGTCACCCCTTCCTTGGCTTCCAGCGCCTGGTGCTGGCCCTCGGAATAGCGCCGTCCCTCCATCATGCGGCCGGTGAACTCGTCGATGATGACGACCTTGTCGTTCTTGACGATGTAGTCGACGTCGCGGGTGAACAGCTTGTGGGCGCGCAGCGCCTGGTTGACGTGGTGGACCAGGCTGACATTGCCGATGTCGTAGAGGTTGCCGCCCTCCTTCATCATCCCGGCCTCGATCAGCAGCTGCTCGATGCGCTCGGTGCCCTGTTCGGTCAGGGTCACGGCGCGGGCCTTCTCGTCCTTCTCGAAATCGCCCTCGCCCAGGCCGGGGATGAGTTGATCGACCATGCGGTAGAGGTCGGAATTGTCCTCGGTGGGACCCGAGATGATGAGCGGCGTGCGCGCCTCGTCGATGAGGATCGAATCGACTTCGTCGACGATGGCGTAGTTGAACGGCCGGTGGACCATCTCCTCCAGCCGGAACTTCATGTTGTCGCGCAGATAGTCGAAGCCGATCTCGCCGTTGGTGCCGTAGGTGACGTCGCAGCCATAGGCGGCGCGGCGCTCGTCGTCGTCCATGGTATGCAGGATGACGCCCACCGACAGCCCCAGGAAGCGGTAGACCTGGCCCATCCACTCGGAATCGCGCTTGGCCAGGTAGTCGTTGACGGTCACCACGTGCACGCCCATGCCGGTCAGGGCGTTGAGGTACACCGGCAGGGTGGCGACCAGGGTCTTGCCCTCGCCGGTGCGCATCTCGGCGATCTTGCCGGAATGCAGCACCATGCCGCCCATCAGCTGGACGTCGAAATGGCGCTGGCCCAGGGTGCGCTTGGCCGCCTCGCGCACGGTGGCGAAGGCTTCCTCCATCACCTCGTCGAGGTCGGCGCCGTCGGCGACGCGCTGGCGGAATTCGTCGGTCTTGGCCCGCAGCTGGTCGTCGGACAGGGCGGCGAATTCGGGCTCCAGCGCGTTGATCGCGGCGACGTGCTTGGCCAGGCTTTTGATGATGCGGTCGTTCGCGGTTCCGAAGAGCCGCCGGGCGATGGCGCCGAACATGGAACGAATCCTCGGGAGAGATTCTGAAGAGCAGGCCGCTTGCGGCCGCGACGGGCAAGAGATAGAGCCCAAGGGGGGCTCTGTCAATGTTGGGCGCCCGTTCCCTACGGTTCGGGCAGGGTGAACGAGAAGATCGAGCCGCCGCCCGCCACCGATTCGACCCAGATGCGGCCGCCATGGGCTTCCACCAGCTTGCGCGCCAGCGCCAGCCCGGTGCCGTTGCCGGGAATGCGGTCACGGGTGTGCAGGCGGCGGAACAGCGAAAAGATGGAATCGATGTATTCCGGCTCGATGCCGAGGCCGTTGTCGCGCACCTGGAAGACGGCGCCGCCGGGATGGCGCTCGGCGCTGACGGAAACCTGGCACGGGACGTCGAGGCGGCGGAACTTGACGGCGTTGTCCAGCAGCGCGTGGAACACCACCGCCAGCTTCTCGGGATCGGCCGACACGGTGGGCAGCGGCGCCACGGTGACGGTGGCGCCGGCATCCTCGATCTGGGGCTTGAGGGAATCGACCACCCCCGCCGCCACCCGGTTGGCGTCCACCGCGACAGGCTGGGCGGCGGTCTCGATGGCGAACCGCTCGACGTCGCGGATCAGCGCCTTCAGGCGGCCGGTGCCTTCGACCGCGAAGCCGATGAACTGCTCGGCCTCGTCGTCCAGCTTGCCCTGGTAGCGGCGCTGCAGCAGCTGCACGAAGCCGCTGATCTGGCGCAGCGGCTCCTGCAGGTCGTGCGAGATGGCGTGGCTGAGCTCGCGCACCCTGCCATTGGCCGCCGCAAGGTCGTCGAGGGTGCGCAGCAGCTGGATCTCGGCCCGCAGCCTTGCGGTCACGTCCATCAGCAACACCAGCCGCAAGGTGCGCCCCGTCACCCGAACCTCCTGGCCGTGGGTGGCGACGTCGAGCACCCTTCCGTCGCGGCAGCGCACCTGCCACAGGCCGCTGCCGCCGCCCTTGGCGCGCAGCCGGGGCAGTTCGCGCCGCAGCGCCTCGCCGCCGCCATCGGTCAGCAGGTCGGCCACCCGCATGCCCTGGATGTCCTGGACCTCGTAGCCGAACAGGCGGGCGGCGGCGGCGTTGGCCTCGACCACCGCCAGCCGCTCGGGGTCGTACAGCACCAGCGCCTCGGGGCTGTCGGCGAACAGCAGGCGGTAGCGCCGCTCGGATTCCTCGACCGCCGCCAGCAGGCGGGAACCGACGACGTAGATCAGCCCGGCACTGAGGGCGACGAAGGCCCAGCCCTTCCAGGTCTGGATCATGGTCATGGTGGCGCGGTCCTCGACCAGGGCGGCGAGCAGGGTGTCGCCGGCGAGCACCCACACGGCCCCGAACACCGCATAGACCATGGCGATGGTGACGGCGATGGACATCCCCTTGCTGGCGTCCGGTGTCATGGCCCGCCACCCTACTATGCCTTGCCAAGTGTTAAATATACCACGGCCTGTCGGCGAGGAGCAGCGCATATGGCCGGGGACGGGCATGCGCCTCTTGTGCGGACCGGCCGGTTGTGGTTCAACCCCATGACCCGCCGCGCGCGCCGTGCCCGGCTTTTTCACCCTGCCAGGGAATCCCGCTTCATGCGCATGTCCGCCCTTCGCCTCGCCCTCGCCACCGCCGCCTTCGCCGTGTCCCTGCCCGCCCTCGCCGAGGACAAGGTGGTCGCCGAGGTCAACGGCACCAAGCTCCACGCCTCGGCGCTGACCGCCTACCAGCGCTCGCTGCCGCCGCAGATGGGGATGAACGCTCCCTACGGCGCGCTGCTGGACATGGTGGTCAACAACCACCTGCTGGCCGAGCAGGCGAAGAAGGACGGCGTCGCCAACGACCCCGAAGTCAAGATGGCCCTGAAGCAGTTCGAGCAGCAGCTGATGGCCAAGGCGTGGATGAGCCAGAAGCTGAAGGCGGCGGTCACCGAGGACGTGGTCAAGCGCGCCTACGACAAGTTCCTGGGCGAGTTCAAGCCGGTCGAGGAGGTGCGCGCCAGCCACGTCCTGGCCCAGACCGAGGACGAGGCCAAGGCGGTGATCGCCGAGCTGAAGAAGGGCGCCGACTTCGCCGAGACCGCCAAGGCCAGGTCCAAGGACCCCTCGGCCCGGCAGAACGGCGGCGATCTCGGCTATTTCACCGCCGACGAGATGGTCAAGGAATTCTCGGACGCCGCCTTCGCCATGAAGCCGGGCGAGCTGGCCGCCGCCCCGGTCAAGAGCCAGTTCGGCTTCCACGTCATCAAGGTCGAGGACCGCCGCATGGCCTCGCCGCCGACCCTCGAGCAGGCCCGCCCGGTGATCCGCGAGCAGCTGGCCCAGGAGGCCGCCCAGAAGCTGGTCGCCGACATCCGCGAGAAGGCCAAGGTCAAGCTCTACGACCCCGAAGGCAAGCCGATGGAAGCCACCAAGGGAAAGCCCTAATCACCGGACCAGGACGACCATGACCGCCATCTCCCCCCTCGCCCCCACCGCCTTTCCCGATCTGCCGGTGATCGCCGGCGTGCGCCTGGCCAGCCATGCCTGCGGCGTGCGCTATGCCGGCCGCACCGACCTCTTGATGGTCGAGATGGACCCGGGGACGAGCGCGGCCGGTGTGTTCACCCGCTCCCTCACCGCCTCGGCGCCGGTGGAGTGGTGCCGCGCCGCAGTGGCCAAGGGCAGGGCCCGCGCCCTGGTGGTCAATTCCGGCAACGCCAACGCCTTCACCGGCTCGGTGGGGGTGGCCTCGGTGCGGCGCACGGTGGACTCCACCGCCGCCCTGGTCGGCTGCAAGGAGTCCGAGGTCTACATCGCCTCGACCGGCACCATCGGCGTGCGCCTGCCCGACGAGAAGATCACCGCCGCCCTGGCCGAGGTGCGGGCCAAGCTGAAGCCCGAGGCCTGGGCCGAGGCGGCGCGCGCCATCATGACCACCGACACCTATCCCAAGGGGGCGACCCGCACCGCCACCATCGACGGCGTGACGGTGACCATCAACGGCATCGCCAAGGGTGCCGGCATGATCGCCCCCGACATGGCGACCATGCTGTCCTACGTCTTCACCGACGCCAACCTGCCGGCCGAGGTGCTGCAGGCCCTTCTGTCCAAGGGCGTCGACCGTTCGTTCAACTGCATCACCGTGGACAGCGACACCTCGACCTCGGACACGCTGATGCTGTTCGCCACCGGCAAGGCCGGCAACAGCCCGGTGACCGACGCCAAGGACAGGCGGCTGGCCGATTTCCGGGCCAAGCTGTTCGACCTGCTGCTGGATCTGGCCCTGCAGGTGGTGAAGGACGGCGAGGGCGCCTCGAAGTTCGTCACCATCCACGTCACCGGCGCCGCCGGCAAGCGGGCGGCCCGGCGCATCGGCATGGCCATCGCCAATTCGCCGCTGGTCAAGACCGCCATCGCCGGCGAGGACGCCAATTGGGGCCGGGTGGTGATGGCGGTGGGCAAGGCCGGCGAGCGGGCCGACCGCGACAGGCTCTGCATCCGCATGGGCGGCGTGCTGGTGGCCGACAAGGGCGAGATGGCCGCCGGCTACGACGAGGCGCCGGTGGCCGCGCACTTCAAGGGCAAGGACATCGTCATCGAGGTGGACGTCGGCATCGGCACCGGCAAGGCCACCGTCTACACCTGCGACCTCACCCACGCCTATATCGACATCAACGGGTCGTACCGGACGTAGGAAGCGCCCGGATGCGACGTGTTATTTGCCCACAGATGAACACAGATAAACACAGATAAATAAGAAAATATCATCTGTGTTTATCTGTGTTCATCTGTGGGCGATTTAAATGCGCCTGACGAGGACCACGGCTTCCGGGCGGTGAGGATAGTCTGGAACGAACGGCCACTGCTGGTCGGGCGCGGAGAGGAAAGAAGGTATTTGCCCACAGGCTGTCGATGCGATAACGGACCATGGAAGATCGCGATCCACTGACCGGAGCCATCCTGAACGCCGCCTTCGAAGTGGCGAACACCCTGGGGCACGGGTTCCTGGAGAAGGTGTGTTCCAAAGCCTTGGACCGCGAACTGGCATTGCGTGACATCGCCGCTCGGCGTGAAGTGACATATGCGGTGAGTTACAAGGGGGAGCAGATCGCCTCTTACGTGGCGGATCTCGTCGTGGAAGACCGGGTGATCGTCGAACTGAAATGCGCCGACCGGCTGACGGATGCGCATATGAGTCAATGCCTGAACTACTTGCGCGCCAGCGGCCTGACGGTTGCCCTCTTGCTCAATTTCGGGCGTCCTCGTGTGGAATACCGCCGCGTGGCGCTATGATCTTCGACTCTTATCCTCTATGGGCGACAGAACCATGTCCGACGAAGACCAAGGCTGCTGGGCGGTGGGGACGGTCTGGAACCAGCGGCCGCTGCTGACCGCGCGGCTGCGGTTGCGGCCGTTCCATGACGGCGACATTCCGCGTCTGGTCGCCGTGCTCGACGACTGGGAGATGGTGCGCCACACCCCGCGCATCCCGCATCCCTATGGCGAGGACGACGCCCGCGCCTTCCTCGCCCTCGACGCCGAACGCCGCCGCACCCGGCGCGGTGCCGCGCTGGCGGTGGAGCGCGCCATCGACGGCATGCTGGTGGGGGCGGTCGGCTTCGTCCTCGACGATCGCGACATGCCCGAGGTGGGCTATTGGGTCAGCCGTGCCGACTGGGGCCAGGGCATCGCCGCCGAGGCGCTGCTGCGGCTGCTGCGCCATCTGTTCGCCGATCTGAAGGTCGAGCGGGTGTGGGCCTCGGCCCATCCCGACAACGCGCCCTCCTGCGCCGTCATGGCCAAGGCCGGCATGGTGCTGGACGGGCATCTCACCGTCGCCATGCCGGCGCGCGGCGAAAGCGTCTATGCGCCCCGCTATGCGGTGACCCGCGAGGAGTGGAACCGCCGCCACGCCACCCGGCCGATGGTGGTGGTGGCGGCGGCGGCGCTGATCGACGCCGACGGCCGCGTGCTGCTGGCCAGCCGCCCCAGCGGCAAGACCATGGCCGGGCTGTGGGAGTTCCCCGGCGGCAAGGTCCGTCCGGGCGAGACCCCCGAGGCGGCGCTGGTGCGCGAACTGGCCGAGGAACTGGGCATCGACGTGGGCGAAAGCTGCCTGGCGCCGCTGGCCTTCGCCTCGCACGACTATGACGGCTTCCATCTGCTCATGCCGCTCTATGCCATCCGCCAGTGGAAGGGCAATCCGCACCCGCGCGAGGGCCAGGAGTTGAAGTGGGTGCGCGCCGCCGATCTCGGCGCCCTGCCCATGCCGCCGGCCGACATCCCGCTGGTCCCCCTGCTGCGCCAGTGGATATAATCGGCGGCAAGCGGCCCTGCCGTCACCCCGGGACCGAACGACATACCCTGTCGGTCCCCCCTGTCGGCACTGCCGCCTCCATCCCCATCTGCCTCTGGGATGCGAAGAGGGAGACCGCCGCGGTGCCGCTGAACCACAAGGAAAAGGAAGCGCTGAGGTTCCTGGGGGTGCACCTGGTCTACGGGCTGGCCGCGGGCCTGACCTTCGGTCTGGCGGTGCTCTACACCAATCTCGGCAACCTGCGCACCCTGGCGCTGGACTCGGCCCAGCCGGTGCTGGTCCTGGTGCTGTTCTTCTTCGGCCTGTTCGTCACCTTCGGCAGCATCGGCATGGGCGTGGGCGTGATGAGCCTGGCCAAGGACGACGAGCGGGAACGGGACTGGGATTGAAATTTTCCCGGCAGGCTTTTCCCCCCACCCGGCAGGAATTTCCCGCCCGCCCGCGCCGTCCATTCCGCAACCACAAACATATGCGTTGAAAAACAACGATTTTTTCCGTGCCGCAAGTCTGGCACGCCCCCTGCAGTGGTGAGGACGCCAAACTTCCTTGCGGGGATCAGGACCATGACCGTTCAATCCATCATCAAGCGCGCAGCGCTCGAACAGGCCAACAGCGTGACCGCGGCGACCAAGCCGTCCGTCGCCGCCGCCAGCGCCGCCGACCAGTTCGCGGCCCTGCTTGGCAGCAACGCCGCGCGCTTCGGCATGGATGCCGCCCCGTCGGCCGAGAAGGCGCTGCAGAAGGCGTTCGACCGCCCCGCCGAGAAGGTGCGCGAGCCGAAGGCGCCGGAAAAGGCCGAGCGGCCGCAGCCCAAGCACGACGACCGCGGTCCCCGCCGCACCGAGGCCAAGCAGACCGAGCGGGCCGAGAAGCCCGCCCCGGCCGAGGAGACCGCCAAGCCCCAGGCCGCCGAGGCCGAGGCTCCGGCCGACGAGGCGCCCAAGGCCGCCGACCAGTCCGACACCCAGCAGGCCACCGACGAGAGCGGCCAGCAGACCACCGGGCAGGACCAGTCCAAGACCTCCGACGACACCATGGCCCAGGCCAACGCCGCCGTGATCCAGGCCCCGACCGAGCAGGTCGAGGAGCTGCTGGTGGCCACCGTCGAGGTGGTGACCGACGAGGGCGAGGCCACCGACGAGCAGGCCAACGCCAAGGCGGCGCAGCAGACCGCCCAGGCCGCCGCCCAGGACGACCAGGCCGGCGATGCCGAGCAGGCCGCCGCCGATGACCAGCTGCTCGCCTTCGACACCGCCGCCGCCGCCAAGTCCGCCGCCAAGGCCGACACCCACGGCCGGGCCGAGGTGGCCGACGACCTGGCCCAGGCCCAGGCCGACGACCTGGCCGAGCAGCTGGCCGACACCGGCGCCCAGATCAGCGTCCAGGTCAAGGTCGCCAAGCCGGCCGAGACCCAGACCGCCACCACCGACACCGCCGCCGCCGCCCTGCTGGCTCAGGACGTGGCCGCCACCGAGGTGCCGCTGCCCGGCCAGGCGCCCGGCAACGGCAACACCGGCAACCAGAACCAGGCCGCCGGCGCCCAGACCCAGGCCCAGGCCGCCGAGGCCGCCCAGGCCGCGCCGGACCGCGCCGTCGAGACCCGCCCCTTCGCCGCCACCCTGGTGGCCCAGATGGAGGCCAGCCAGCCGGCCCAGAGCAATGCCGGCCAGTCCGGCCAGACCCAGGCGGTGGCCGGCCTGAACGGCGCCTCGGGCACGCAGGCCGCCAGCAAGGCCGCCGCCGCCCAGGCCGCCCAGGCGCCGCACCGGCCGCAGACCGCGCAGGAGCAGCAGGCGGTGCTGGACCAGGTCAAGGTGCAGATCGCCAAGCAGGCGCAGAACGGCCACGACGTCATCAAGGTGCAGCTGAAGCCGGCCGATCTGGGCAGCATCGAGGTCAAGCTCGACATTGCCCAGGACGGCCGCGTCACCGGCACCGTCACCGCCGACAACAAGGACACCCTGGCACTGCTGCAGAAGGACTCGCGCAGCCTGGAAAAGGCGCTGTCCGAGGCCGGCTTCAAGACCGAATCGGGCTCGCTGTCCTTCAGCTTGCGCGAGGGCAACCAGCAGCAGAACGCCCAGGACGGCCAGGGCCAGGGACGCACCCGGCGCTCGCGCCTGGCCGCCGCCGGCGCCGCCACCGGGACCGACCTCACCGCCCAGACGCAGGCCCAGGCCCGCACCGGCGGCCGTCGCTCCGGCGTCGATATCCAGGTCTAGGGGAGGCTTCCATGTCCATCACCACCGAAGCCCTGGGCGCCGCAGACGCCACAACCACCTCGAAGTCGGCCGCCGGCACCAAGTCGCTGGCCCAGAACTTCGACACCTTCCTGACCATGCTGACGGTGCAGCTGAAGAACCAGGACCCGCTGAGCCCCATGGACTCCACCGAGTTCACCAATCAGCTGGTCCAGTTCGCCTCGGTCGAGCAGCAGATCAACGCCAATGCCAACCTGGAAAAGCTGATCGCCTCGCAGAGCATCAACACCCAGTCGCAGCTCATCAACTACATCGGCAACAGCATCGAGGCCGACACCATGAGCGTGCCGCTGCAGGACGGCAAGGCGGCGTTCAGCGTCACCCTCGCCGACGAGGCCACCTCGGCCAACGCGGTGATCCAGGACTCGGGCGGCAAGATCGTCGCCACCCTGCCGCTGAAGGCCACCACCGACCGCCAGGAAGTGTCGTGGGACGGCAAGGACAGCGACGGCAACCAGTTGGACGACGGCGCCTACAAGGTGGCGATCTCCGCCATCGACGGCACCGGCAAGACCGTCGCCGCCGGCGTGACCGCCTACGGCAAGGTCACCGACGTGGCGTCGGGCAAGGATTCCAGCAGCAGCCTGCTGGGCATGAACGGTGTGGTGGTCGGCATCGACAAGGTGCTGACCGTTCGCGATACGGCATCCGTCAACTGACGGCCGGAGAGAATAGGAGGATACCATGAGTCTTTACGGCGCCTTGTTCTCCGGTGTGTCGGGCCTTGCGGCGCAGTCGTCCGCAATGGGTGCGATCTCGGACAACATCACCAACGTCAACACGGTCGGCTACAAGGGGACCAAGGTCAATTTCCAGACCCTGGTGACCAAGCAGACCTCGGGCACCCAGTACGCGCCGGGCGGCGTGCAGTCCAAGGTGCGGCACGGCATCGACGTGCAGGGCCTGCTGCAATCCTCGAGCTCGTCCACCGACGTCGCCCTGTCGGGGTCCGGGTTCTTCGTGGTCAACCAGACTGCCGATCCCTACACCGACGGCAATTCCATGTTCGCCTATACCCGCGCCGGCTCGTTCAAGGTCGACCGCGAGGGCTATCTGCAGAACGTGTCGGGCTGGTACATGCAGGGCTGGCCCCTGATGCCCACCGACAACACCCCGCAGGCGGTGGAAGTCACCGGCTCGGACGGCCGCACCTACATGAAGGCCTACAAGCACCCGACCTCGGGCCAGACCCAGTACATCAACGACAACATCATCAATCCCGAACATCTCAAGGCGATGAACCTGAACGAGATGGCGGGCACCGCCACCAAGACCCGCAACATCCGCCTGGGCGCCAACCTGCCGGCCGATGCCGAGATCAACGACGAGTTCAAGACCAACGTCCTGATCTACGACACCCTGGGCGGCACCCACAACACGCAGTATTCCTGGGCCAAGACCAATTCCAACGTCTGGGACCTGCAGAGCCGCGCCGACTCGTTCGGGGTGACCAATACGTCGCTGACCGCCAATGCCGCCGACACCGCCGCCGACTTCACCATCGAGGGCGCCCTTGCCGGCGGCAGCACCACCGTGCTGACCAACGGCGGCACCACCGGCTGCGCCTTCAGCGCCACCGCCGGGACCATCACCTTCGCCACCGCCGCCGATTCCGCCTCGTTGCCGGTGGGCACGGTGTTCACCATCTCGGGCGCCGAGGATACCGCCAACAACGGCACCTACTACGTCACCGGCAGCGCCGCCGGCGTGGTCACCGTCAGCAACACCAAGTACTTCGCCGAGCGCGGCATTCCCGCTCCCGAGGGTTCGGCGGTGGCGGTGGTCTATGACGACTCCGACGCGGTTTATGCCGCCCAGGGCCGCCTGGACTTCACCGCCGCCTCCACCAGCGACATCACCGCCATGAACGGGTCCCAGATCACGGTGACCATCAACGGCGTCGATACCGTGTTCGAGTTCTCCACCGACGGCGTCATCACCGGCGACGTGGAAGTGGACATCAGCTCGGCCTCGGACGGCTCCGACGTCGCCACCGCCCTGGCCAACGCCATGCGCAATCCGCGCAATTACATCGCCGCCCTGGGCGGCACCGGTGCCCTGACCGCCGGCGAGACCTTGCCCACCGTCAAGGCCAACGGCTCCACCGTCGAGATCGCCCAGCGGGTCAACGCCGAGGCCATGCAGATCGACTGCTCGGACACCAATCTCGGCACCTACTGCCTGCAGAACCAGGCCCGCAGCCTGTCGGCCACCGGCAGCCAGCTGGTGGACACGGTGACCGGCATCTTCGACATCCCGGCCATCACCCAGACCGGCAACGGCGTCACCTTCAACGGCGACGGCACCCCCGACGACTTCAACCTGTCCAAGGTCGCCGTCACCTGGTCCAACGGGTCGCAGAACATGACCCAGGTCAACGCCGACATCGACGAGCGCATGGATCTGTTCCTCGGCAACACCGACATCGCCGACGGCCTGACCCAGCTGTCGGGCAGCTACCAGCTGTCCTACATCAGCCAGGACGGCGCCCAGTTCGGCAATTTCGCCGGCGTCTCCATCGGGTCCGACGGCGTCGTCACCGCTTTGTTCGACAACGGCGTCACCCGCCCGGTCTTCCAGATCCCGGTGGCCACCTTCATCAACGCCAACGGCATGGAAAGCCTGACCGGCAACGTGTTCATCTCGACCGACTATTCGGGCGAGGCGACGTTGCGCGAAGCGGGCGAGGCGGGGGCCGGCGAAGTCGCCGCCGGCTCGCTGGAATCCTCCACCGTCGACATCGGCGAGGAGTTCACCACCATGATCGTCACCCAGCGCGCCTATTCGGCGGCGGCCAAGATCATCACCTCGGCCGACGAGATGCTGAGCGAACTGGTCAACATCAAGCGCTAGACCCGCACCTTCCGCCGACACCCCCGGGGTCCGCCGCCCCGGGGGTTTTTCGTCGCTGCGGCACTTTCCATACCTTCACAGCTAGGTGGCCTTCAGCACCCGCCCGGCGACGGCGTCCAGCTTTGCGACCAGGGCCGGGTCGCGGGTGCCGGGATGGGTGATGATGGCGTGTTCCAGCGCGGTGTGGCAGCCCTTGGCGCAGGGCGTGGTGCGGCCGCCGATGCGCGGCACGATGGCCTTGACCAGGGCGCGGGCGCGGTCGGCATTGGCGAGCAGGACCTTGACCACCTGCTCGACGGTGACCGCGTCGTGGTCGGGGTGCCAGCAATCATAGTCGGTGACCATGGCGACGGTGGCGTAGCACATCTCGGCCTCGCGGGCGAGCTTGGCCTCGGGCATGTTGGTCATGCCGATGACGTCGCAGCCCCACTGGCGATACAGGTTGCTTTCCGCCTGGGTCGAGAATTGCGGCCCCTCCATCACCAGATAGGTGCCGCCGCGCACCGCGACGATGCCGGCCTCGGCCGCCGCCGCCTCGATGGCATCCCCTAGGCGCCCGCACACCGGATGGGCCATGGAGACATGGGCCACCAGGCCGCTCTCGAAGAACGACTTGGTGCGGGCGAAGGTGCGGTCGATGAACTGGTCGACGATGACGAAGGTGCCGGGCGGCAATTCCTCCTTCAGCGACCCCACCGCCGAGACCGAGACGATCTCGGTCACCCCGGCCCGCTTCAGGGCGTCGACGTTGGCGCGGAAATTCAGCTCCGACGGCGGCACGCGGTGGCCGCGGCCGTGGCGCGGCAGGAACACCAGCTTCTGGCCGTCCAACTCGCCGAACAGCAGCTCGTCCGAGGGTGCGCCGAACGGCGAATCGACCTTGCGCCACTGGGTGTTGGTCAGGCCGTCGATGTCGTAGACGCCGGAACCGCCGATGATGCCGAGCACGGGTTGGGTCATGGGTGCGCCCCTGTTGGAATGGACCTGCGCCCCGTGCTCTAAAACAAAAAGGCCGCCGTCGCAAGGACGGCGGCCCATTCGGCTGCGCTCAGGCCAGGATCAGTGGATGTTCTTCCAGATCTGGCGCTTCAGCGCGTACAGCATGGCGGTGAAGACCAGCAGGAAGATCATCACCTTGAGGCCCATGGACTTGCGCTCGTCCAGCTCGGGCTCGGCGGCCCAGTTGAGGAACGCGGTGATGTCCTTGGCCATCTGCTCCGGCGTCGCCTTGGTGCCGTCGGCGTAGGTGACCAGGTCCTCCATCAGCTGCGGCGGCATGCTGATGGCGTTACCGGGGAAATAGGTGTTGAAGTACTTGCCCTCGGGGATGGGATGGTCGGCGGGAGGATTCTCCACGAAGCCCAGCATCAGCGAGTAGACGTAGTTGGGGCCGCCCACACGGGCCTTGGCCATCAGCGACAGATCCGGCGGCGCGGCGCCGCCATTGGCCGAGGCGGCCGCCTTCTCGTTGGGGAAGGGATCGATGTACTTGTCGCTGGGACGGCCCGGGCGCGGGCTGACCATGCCTTCGTCGTTGGGAGCGTCGGGCAGCTCGCGCTCGGCCGCCACGGTCTTGATCTCCTCCTGGTCGAGGCCGACCGCGGCGAGATTGCGGTAGGCGACCAGGCGCAGGCCGTGGCAGTTGGAGCAGACCTGGTGGAACACCTCGAAGCCGCGCTTCAGCTCGCCCTTGTCGTAGCGGCCGAATACGCCTTCCCAGCTGAAGCCGGGCTTCATCAGGGGCTCGCCACCGCCCGAGGCTTGGGCGGTGCCGCCGACGGCGGTCAGGCCGGCGGCGACGATCGCGGACAGAACCAGCTTACGCATGCGCCTTCTCCTTCAGCACGGGGGCCGAGATGCTGGCGGGCAGCGGCTTCGGCTTCTCGATCCTTCCAAGCACCGGCATCAGCACCAGGAAGTGGAAGAAGTAGTACGCGGTGGCGATCTGGCCGACGGTGATCAGGATGCCCTCGGCCGGCTTGCCGCCGACATAGCCCAGGATCAGGCAGTCGATGAGGAACAGCCAGAAGAACTGCCGGTACAGCGGCCGGAAGCGGGCCGACCGCACCTTGGAGGTGTCCAGCCACGGCAGCGCGAACAGGATCAGGATGGCGCCGAACATGGCGACCACGCCCTGCAGCTTGGCCGAGATGATCCAGATGTCGGTGGTGAAGGCGCGCAGGATCGCATAGAACGGCAGGTAATACCATTCCGGCACGATGTGCGGCGGGGTCACCATCGGGTTGGCCGGGATGTAGTTGTCCGGCTCGCCGAAGAAGTTGGGCGCCCAGAACACGAAGGCCAGGTAGAACATCAGGAACACCCCGATGCCGAACAGGTCCTTGATCGTGTAGTAGGGATGGAAGGGGATGGCATCGGCCGGGGTCTTGATCTCGACGCCCAGCGGATTGTTCGACTTCACCGTGTGCAGCGCCCAGACGTGCAGCACCACCAGGCCGAAGATGACGAACGGCAGCAGGTAGTGCAGCGAGAAGAAGCGGCTCAGGGTCGGGTTGTCGACCGAGAAGCCGCCCCACAGCCAGGTCACGATCGGCTCGCCGACGATGGGGAAGGCCGAGAACAGGTTGGTGATGACGGTGGCGCCCCAGAACGACATCTGGCCCCAGGGCAGCACGTAGCCGAGGAAGCCGGTGGCCATCATCGCCAGATAGATGACGATGCCGATCCACCACAGAACCTCGCGCGGGCTCTTGTACGAGCCGTAATAGAGGTTCCGGAAGATGTGGATGTAGACCAGGATGAAGAACATCGAGGCGCCGTTCATGTGCAGGTAGCGGATCAGCCACCCGTAATTGACGTCGCGCATGATGCGTTCGACCGAGTCGAAGGCCATCGAGGTGTGCGAGGCATAGTTCATCACCAGCACGACGCCGGTGAGGATCATGATCACCAGCACGAACCCGGCCAGCGAACCGAAGTTCCACCAGTAGTTCAGGTTCCTCGGCGTCGGGTAGTCGATGGCCGAATGCTGCATCATCGAGAAGATGGGAAGCCGCTGGTCCAGCCAGCTCACCACCTTGTTGTTGGTCTGAAAACCGCTCATGGCCAATCCTTACCCGATGCGGATGGTGGTGTCGGAAGTGAACTTGTAGTCCGGAACCGGCAGGTTCAGCGGCGCCGGACCCTTGCGGATGCGGCCCGAGGTGTCGTAGTGCGAGCCGTGGCAGGGGCAGAACCAGCCGCCGAAATCACCGCGCGGATCGGCCGACTTCTGGCCCAGCGGGACGCAGCCCAGGTGGGTGCAGACGCCGATCACGATCAGCCATTCCGCCTTCTGCACGCGGCTGGCGTCGGTCTGCTTGTCGCGCAGGTCGGACGCGCCGTCTTCCTTCTGCGCGGTGGCGATTTCCTCGGGGGTGCGGTGGCGCACGAACACCGGCTTGCCGCGCCAGACCACCGTGATCGCCTGGCCCGGCTGGATGGCCGAGATATCGACGTCGGTGGTGGACAGCGCCAGGGTGTCGGCGGCCGGGTTCATGCTGTGCACGAAGGGCCACAGCGCCAAGCCGGTGCCGGCGACGCCGACCGCGGTGGTGGCGTAGAGCAGGAAGTCCCGCCGGGTCTCGCCGTCCGCCGACGGCTGGGCATGCGTTGCCGAATCAGCCATGGAATTAACCTCTTGTTGGCCCGCAGAAGCGGCCCTATTAACCACATTGGAAGGCCTGATTCAACAGGCGAGTCAGGTCATTTAAGCAAATACTAATTCAGGCGGCTCCGATTTCGTGGGCCGGAACCTACCCGAAAGGGGCGTTTTGTTCGACGGATGAACAGCTTGCTTCGCCTGGCCCTGTTCCAGCCCGACATTCCGCAGAACGCCGGGGCGCTGCTGCGCCTTGCCGCCTGCCTGGATCTTGCCCTCGACGTCATCGAGCCGTGCGGCTTCCTGTGGGACGACAAGCGCATGCGCCGGGCCGGCATGGATTACCTCGACCATGTGGCGGTGGCACGGCATTCCTCGTTCGCCGCCTTCCGCGCCGCCCGCGCCGGGTCCCGGCTGGTGCTGCTGACCACCGGCGGCGACCATCGCCTCGACCGCTTTTCCTTCGCCGCCGGCGATGTCATCATGGTGGGGCGCGAGAGCGCGGGCGTGCCCGACGCGGTGGCGGCGGCGGCCGATTGCCGGCTGCTGATCCCGATGGCGCCGGGCCTGCGCTCGCTCAACGTGGCGCTGGCGGCGACCCTGGCGGTGGGGGCGGCGCTGGCGCAGCTGGACGGCTATCCGCGTGGAGAGCAGCCATGACCGACATGTTCGACGCCGAACGGGCCCAGGCCTACGACCGCCGCATCCGCGATGCCATCCCCGGCTACGAGGCGCTGCACCAGCTGGCCTGCATGGTGCTGGCGGAAACCTCGGGCGGGCAAGGCCGGGTGCTGGTGGCGGGGGCCGGGACCGGATCGGAATGCGTCGCCCTGGCCCAGGCCTGCCCCGGCTTGCACGTGGTCGGTGTCGATCCGGCCGAGGACATGCTGGCCCATGCCGAGCGCAAGGTGGCCGAGCACGGCCTGGTCGAGCGGGTCCGCCTCTACCCCTCGCAGGTCTCGGAGCTGCCGGTGTTCGAGCCGTTCGACGCCGCCACCCTGCTGCTGGTGCTGCACTTCCTGCCCGACGACGGCGCCAAGCAGGCGCTGCTGGAGGACGTGGCGAAACACCTCAAGCCGGGGGCGCCGCTGGTGCTGGCCGATCTGTTCGGCCCCGGCTGGGACGATCCCTGGCAGGCCGAGCTCAGGACCTTCTGGCAGCATTTGCAGCGCGCCGCCGGCATCGCCGAGGACGACATCGGCAAGGGCCTCGGCCATGTCGATCGCGACATCCATCCGGTGACCGAGGCGCGCCTGGCCGAGCTGCTGGCCGCTGCCGGCTTCGGCCCGCCGCGTCAATTCTTCCGGGCGCTGTGCTTCGGCGGCTGGGTGGCGCGGCGGGCTTGACGCCCCCTCTCCCGCAGGCGGGACCTTTGCGAAACCCTCCCCACTGGTGGGGGAGGGAGCCCAAAAAGGCAATTTCGCAAAGCTCCCGCAGGCGGGCGAGGGTATTCTGTCTGCGGCGGCGGAAGGGGAGTCCGTTACACCCGCAACCGATCCGCCATCTTCCCGTACCCCTCCAGCTTGCCCAGCGGGCCGATGGCGGCGATGGTCGGGGTGGTGGCGAACAGGCGTCTGGCCAGGCGGGCGATGTCGGCGGCCTCGATGGCCTCGATCTTCGCCACCACTTCCGCGGTCGGCACCGGTCGGCCGTAGATCAGAATCTGGCGGGCCACCTGCTCGCAGCGCGAGCTGGTGCTTTCCAGACTCATCAGGATCGAGGCCTTGAGCTGGGCGCGGGCGCGCAGCACCTCTTCCTCGGAGACGCCGCCGGCGACCTTGACCACCTCGTCGCACATCACCGGCACCAGCTCCTCGACCTCGTCCTCGCCGGTGCCGGCATAGATGCCGAACAGCCCGCCGTCGCCGTAGGACGAGGTGAAGGAATAGATGGAATAGACCAGGCCGCGCTTCTCGCGCACCTCCTGGAACAGGCGGCTGGACATGCCGCCGCCCAGCAGCGTGGACAGCACCGAGGCGGCGTAGTAGTCGGGATCGGCGAAGGAGACGCCGTCGAAGCCGACCACCAGGTTGACCTGCTCGATGTCGCGCTCCTCGCGGTAATCGCCGCCCACATAGCGGGCGGGGTGGAAGCTCCCGGCCTCGCCCGCCGCCAGGCCGGCGAAGGCCCGGCCGGCCTCCTCGACCAGGGCGTCGTGATCGACGTTGCCCGAGGCCGCCAGCACCATGCGCGGCGCCGCGTAATGGGCGCGCATGTAATCCAGGATGGTGGCGCGGCCCATGCCGCGCACCAGCTCCTCGGTGCCCAGCACCGGCCGGCCCAGCGGCTGGTCGGGGAAGGCGGCGGCCTGGAAATGGTCGAAGATGATGTCGTCGGGGGTGTCGAAGGCCTGGTTGATCTCCTGCACCACCACCGCCTGCTCGCGCGCCAGTTCCTCGGCATCGAGAAGGGAGTGCTGCAGGATGTCGGCGACGATGTCCAGCGCCAGGCCGGTATCGGCCTTCAGCACCTTGGCGTAATAGGCGGTGTGGTCGCGCGCCGTGTAGGCGTTGAGGTGGCCGCCGACGGCGTCCATCTCTTCGGCGATGGCGCGGGCCGAGCGCCGCTCGGTGCCCTTGAACGCCATGTGCTCGAGCAGGTGCGAGATGCCGTTGACGGCTTCCGGCTCGTGGCGGGTGCCGGCATCGACCCACACCCCCAGCGAGGCGCTTTCCACCGCGCTCATGGGATCGGTGACGATGCGCAGGCCGGAGGGAAGTCGGGTCTCCCGGATGCTCATGGGCGTTGCCCGCGGCCGGCGAAGGCGCGCACGTAGTCGCGCACCGCGCCGACGTCGTTGGCGATGACGTCGAGGCGCTCGGGCCGCTGGAACAGATCGGCGAGATGGGGCGGCAGGTCCGGCCGCCGCCCGGTGGCCCGCTCCACCGCGTCGGGGAACTTGGCCGGGTGGGCGGTGGCCAGCGCCACCAGCGGCGCCAGGGACGGCGCCGCCTTCAGCCCGGCGCCGATTCCGATGGCGGAATGGGGGTCGAGCACCTCGCCGGTGCCGGTCCACAGCGTGCGCATCAGCGCCAGCGTCGCCTCGTCGTCGAAGCGGTGGCCCTGGAACAGCTCGCGCATGGCGGCCCAGGCGCCCTGGGGCAGGGCGGCGCGGCCCGAGGCGCGGAACTCGTCCTGCAGCCGCTCCACCGCCGCGCCCTCGCGCCCCAGATACTCGAACAGCAGCCGCTCGAAATTGCTGGACACCTGGATGTCCATGCTGGGCGACAGGGTCGGCACCACCCCTTCCGCGCTCATCACCCCGCCCTCGAAGAAGCGGGTCAGGATGTCGTTGCGGTTGGAGCCCACCACCAGGCGATTGATGGGCAGGCCCATGCACCGCGCCACGTAGCCGGCGAAGACGTTGCCGAAATTGCCGGTGGGCACGGCGAAGTCCACGGCGACGTCGGGGGCGCCCAGGGCCACGGCGGCGGCGAAGTAATAGGCGACCTGGGCCATCACCCGGGCCCAGTTGATGGAATTGACCGCCGACAGGCCGATCTCGTCGCGGAAGGCATGGTCGTTGAACAGCCCCTTCACGATGTCCTGGCAGTCGTCGAAGGTGCCCTCGACGGCCAGGTTGCGGACGTTGGCGGACAGTACCGTGGTCATCTGGCGGCGCTGCACCTCGGAGGTGCGCCCCCGGGGATGCAGGATGACGATGTCCACGGCGGCGCGGTCGCGGCAGGCCTCGATGGCGGCCGAGCCGGTGTCGCCCGAGGTGGCGCCGACGATGGTCACCCGCCGCCCCTTCTTGGCCAGCACATGGTCGAACAGCCGCCCGACCAGCTGCAGGGCGTAGTCCTTGAAGGCCAGGGTCGGGCCGTGGAACAGCTCGCAGACCCACTGGTTGTGGCCGATCTGGCGCAAGGGCGCCACCGCCGGATGGGTGAAGCCCTTGTAGGAATCGGCGACCATGTCGGCCAATTCCTCCTCGGTCAGGCAGCCGGCGACGAACGGCGCCATCACCCGGGTGGCCAGCCGGTCATAGGGCAGGCCGCGCAGGGCCCGGATGTGGTCGGGGCTGAAGCGCGGCCAGCTCTCGGGCACGTAAAGGCCGCCGTCGCGGGCCAGCCCGGCCAGCAGCACGTCGTCGAAATCGAGGACCGGGGCGCGTCCCCGGGTGCTGACGTATTTCACCGTGTGGTCAACCTGAAACTATTCGAAAAGTGGGACACACTAGCCGGGCGGGGGCAGCTAGTCCAGATACCGCCTCTCCAGGTGGCGCTTGAACACGCCGGAATCCAGCGGGCGCCCCGTGGCGTGGATCAGCAGGTCGCGGGTGGAGAGCGACGAGCCCAGGCCGTGGACGTTGGTCTTCAGCCAGGCCAGCAGCGGCGCGAAGTCGCCCCGGCCGATGCCGGGCAGGATGGCCGGGTCGGCGCGGGTGGCGGCGTCGAACAGCTGGGCGGCGGTCATGGCGCCCAGGGTGTAGGTGGGGAAATAGCCCCACGACCCCCCGTACCAGTGGATGTCCTGCAGGCAGCCCAGGCGGTCGTCGGGCGGGGTGATGCCGAGCAGCCTGCGGTAGCCGTCGTTCCACGCCTCCGGCAGGTCTGCCAGGTCCAGGCTGCCTTCCACCAGCGCCTTCTCCAGCCGGTAGCGGATGATGACGTGGGCGGGATAGGTGACCTCGTCGGCATCGACGCGGATGAAGCCGCGCTCGACCCGGATGCCCAGGCGGTAGAGGTTCTCCGCTTCCCACTCCGGCCCGGCGCCGGCGAATGCCGCCCGCATCCTGGGCGCGGCGAAGGCCATGAACTGGCGCGAGCGGCAGGCCTGCATCTCGATCAGCAGGCTTTGGCTTTCATGCATCTGCATGCCGCGGGCCCGCGCCACCGGCTGGTGCCGCCAGCGCCCCACCGGCAGGCCGAAATCGTAGAGGGCGTGGCCGGTCTCGTGCAGCACCCCCATCAGCGCCGAGGTGAAATCGGCCTCGTCGTAGCGGGTGGTGATGCGCACGTCCTCGGGGTAGCCGCCACAGAAGGGATGGAAGCTGGTGTCCAGGCGGCCATGGGCGAAGTCGAAGCCCAGCGCCGCCATCAGCTCGGTGCCCAGCGTCTTCTGCTTTTCGGCCGGGAAGGGGCCGGCGGGCAGCCTGGGTTCCGGTCGCGCCGCCTGGGCGGCCAAGGCGCGCTCGATGAAGGCGGGCAGGAAGGTTTCCAGGTCGGCGAACACCGCGTCGATCTCGGCCGAGCGGCCGTCCGGCTCGTACTGGTCCAGCAGGGCGTCGTAGACCCCCACCCCCAGCGCCGCCGCCTTGGCCTGGCCGGCCTCGCGCACCAGCGCCAGCAGCGGCCGCAGGGTCGGCAGCACGGCGGCGTAGTCGGCGGCCGGGCGGGCCTGGCGCCACACCATCTCGCAGGCCGATTCGGCCCTGGCCAGGGCCTCGACCAGATCGGCCGGAACCGCCGCCGCATGCACCCAGTCGCGCCGCATCTCGCGCAGGTTGGCGCGCTGCCAGGGATCCGACACCGCCGCCTCGGCCTCGGCCAGCAGGTCCGGGATCTCGGGCGCGGCGATCAGCCCGTGGGCCATGGATTTCAGCAAGGCCAGCTGCTCGCCGCGGGATTCGGCGCCGCCGTCGGGCATCATGGTCGACATGTCCCAGTGCAGCACCGACAGGGCGTCGCCCAGGATGCTGGCCTTGCGGAATATCCCTTCCAGCCGGTCGCCGGCGGACTGTACAACCATGGCTCTGGCCCCATATTGCAGTGCACAAGGCGACGGCGTTGCCGTTGCGCCGGCCGTGACCATAGTGCAGGGGGCAGGCTGGAGGAAACCCGCTATCGGGATTATCGTGGTCCGCATGTCGCGCATTCGGAACGCTGTCCAAGCGGGAGGCCAGCCATGAACAGACCGACCTTCGCCGTGATCCTGTCGGGGTGCGGCGTCCATGACGGGTCCGAGATCCACGAGGCGGTGCTGGCCCTGCTGGCCATCGACCGCGCCGGCGCCGCGTATCAATGCTTCGCCCCCGATATCGCCCAGCACGACGTGGTCAACCACCTGACCGGCCAGCCCATGGCCGAAAGCCGCAACGCGCTGGTCGAATCGGCGCGCATCGCCAGGGGCAGGATCAAGCCGCTGGCGGCCCTCGATGCGGCCGGCTTCGACGGGCTGCTGCTGCCGGGCGGCTTCGGCGCCGCCAAGACCCTGAGCACCTTCGCCGCCGATGGTGGCGACTGCCGGGTCGAGCCCGAGGTGGAACGCGCCATCCGCGCCATGCATGCCGCCGGCAAGCCCATCGGCGCCCTGTGCATCGCCCCGGCGGTTCTGGCCAGGGTGCTGCCCGGCGCCGAGTTGACCATCGGCTCGGACGCCGGCACCGCCGCCGCCATCGAGCAGATGGGCGGCCGCCACCGCACCGCCGGCCACGGCGAGGTGGTGGTGGACCGTGCCGCCCGGGTGGCGACCTCGCCTTGCTACATGCTGGACGCCAGCATCGGCCAGATCGCCGAGGGCGCCGCCGCGGTGGTGGCGGCGATGATGGAGATGGCCGGCAAATAGGATTTGCCGCCACCGTGGCGGCGCACCACATGGCGGGGTGATCCCACCCGACAGGAGCCCCGCCATGGGCAGCAAGGCCAAGGACGACAAGGAGACGGCCCGCACCCGCGCCGACCCGCGCGAGCCCGGGCGCAAGGTGCCGGTCTACCAGAGCGAGCCGGCCGATGAGGACGCGGTGGACGTGGCCAGCGAGGATTCCTTCCCGGCCAGCGATCCGCCGTCCAACACCCCCATCAGCCATTCCGGCCCGCCCGATTGCGCCGTCGGCAAGAAACCGGCGCCTTGACCATCGCCCCGCCTCGATTCCCGGGTTATCCTGTGCCCCCAGGAGGGGGCCGATGGAACTGCTGCAGGAAACCCTGGACGCGCTCGACGTGGGCGTCATCCGCTTCGACGCCCAGCTGCGCCTGCTGACGTGGAACCGCCCCCTTGTCGAGATCATGGGCTTCCCGCCCGATCTGCTGCGCCCGGGCACGCCGTTCCTGGACTTCGTCGCCTTCAACATCGCCCGCGGCGAACACGGCGGCGGCGAGGCCAGGCTGATCGTCAGCCAGCGCCTGGCCAGCGTCGCCGACAGCTATTCGCGGCGCCGTCCCGACGGCACCCTGATCCGGGTGGTGGGCAAGCGCATGCCCGATGGCGGCATCCTGAAGATGTTCACCCGCGCCGCCGCCGCCGCCGAGGGACCGGCACCGGCGCTGACGGCACGCGAACGCGAGGCGCTGCTGTGGGCGGCGGAGGGCAAGACGGCGTGGGAAACCGCCACCATCCTGGGCATCTCGCCCAAGACGGTGGAGTTCCACCTGGCCAATTGCGGCCGCAAGCTCGGCACCGCCACCAAGTCCCAGACCATCCTGGCGGCAGCCCGCAAGGGCCTGCTGCCGCTGTAAGGTAGTGTGTCGACTCTGAAATCCGCAGAATGGTGCGAACTTCAGGGGGAAAGATAGGGTCTAGAGCG
>NZ_CACVCG010000048.1 GCF_902729435.1 Magnetospirillum sp. UT-4 | reverse complement strand
CGGGGATCGGCTTGCCGTCGATCACCGCCTGGATCGCCGCGGGCGAGCGCAGCTCCAGGATGGCCGGACCCAGCTCGCGCACCAGCGCCACCGGCATGGGCGCGAAGTGGCGGACCAGCGGCACCTGCCACTCGTGGATCAGGTATTCGTTCATGGCGTCGTACAGCCGGCTGGCGCGGCTGGCCTTGTCGCCGGGGCTGCCGCCCAGGGCGTCCTGGAAATGGCGCTTGGCATGGGTGCGGACCACCATGCCGATGATGTCGTGGACGCTGCGGCCGCAGCGCAGGCGGACGAAGTCGTCGGTGACGTGGCGGCCGTCGCTGTCGATCAGGATGTGCGCGAAGGCCTCGCGCCGCTTGCGGAAGATCAGCAGGCAGCCGTGCAGCAAATCGGGATCGTTGATGACGGTGTCGTAGAAATCCCGCTCGGGGATCTCGCTGAATGACGGCACCAACTCGCGCAGGACCTTGGTGAAGGGTCCGCGCAAGGTGTCGGTGATCCGCCTGACCGCCTTGTTGTGGTCGTCGTGGCCCACGCGGTGTTCCCGGATTTCCCACGCAGTTGAGTACTTTGTCGGCCAATATCCCCTGTTTTCCATGCGATCGCAAACGTCGGATGGTGACAGTCCCGGGCCAATCCAACGGTATAAGTGGATTCGCGCCGGCCGGCGCCCCACTTTGCCGGCATGCCATACCTGCCGCGAGCCCGCGTCTGGCCGGGAGCACCACACCGTCTGGGGGCCACCTGGGACGGGGCGGGGGCGAATTTCGCCCTGTTCTCGGCCCATGCCGAAAAGGTGGAGCTGTGCCTGTTCGACCCCTCGGGCGAAAAGGAGCGCGAGCGCATCGTCCTGCCCGAATACACCGACGAGGTCTGGCACGGCTATGTCCCCGACATCCTGCCGGGCCAGCTTTACGGCTACCGGGTGTACGGCCCCTACGATCCCCATGCCGGCCATCGCTTCAATCCCCACAAGCTGCTGATCGATCCCTACGCCAAGGCGCTGAAGGGGGGCTTTCGGTGGAGCGACGCCCATTTCGCCTATCGCGTGGGCCATCCGCGCGAGGACTTGTCCTTCGACCGCCGCGACAACGCCCGCCTGATGCCCAAATGCGAGTTGGTCGATACCGCCTTCACCTGGGGGCGGGGACGTCGGCCGGAAACCCCCTGGTCTCAGACGGTGGTGTACGAGGCCCATGCGCGCGGCCTGACCATGCTGCATCCCGAGATTCCCGAGGGCCGCCGCGGCACCATCGCCGCCCTGGCATGGCCGGCGATGATCGAGCACCTGCGCGCCCTGGGGGTGACCGCCATCGAGCTGATGCCGGTGCACGCCTTCGTCGACGACCGCCACCTGGTCGAGCAGGGGCTGCGCAACTACTGGGGCTACAATTCCATCGGCTTCTTCGCGGTCGAGCCGCGTTACCTCGCCACCGGGCGGCCGTCCGAGTTCAAGGCGACGGTGCAGCGGCTGCACGATGCCGGCATCGAGGTCATCCTGGACGTGGTCTACAACCACACCGCCGAGGGCCACCACCTGGGACCCACCCTCAGCTTCAAGGGCATCGACAACGCCAGCTACTACAAGCTGGTGCCCGAGGACCAGCGCTATTACTGGGATTCCACCGGCTGCGGCAACACCCTCGACCTCGGCCATCCGCGGGTGCTGCAATTGGTGCTGGATTCCCTGCGCTACTGGGTGTCCGAGATGCATGTGGACGGCTTCCGCTTCGACCTGACCGCCAGCCTGGCGCGCGACGGCTTCCACTACGATCCCGGCGCCGCCTTCTTCGACGCGGTCGGCCAGGACCCGGTGCTGTCCTCGGTCAAGCTGATCGCCGAGCCGTGGGATCTGGGCCACGGCGGCTACCGGGTCGGCGGCTTCCCGCCGGGCTGGGCGGAATGGAACGGACGCTACCGCGATGTGGTGCGGCGGTTCTGGAAAGGCGAGGGCGGCATGGTGCCCGAGCTGGCGTCACGGCTGACCGGCTCGGCCGACATCTTCGACCACCGTGGCCGGCGGCCCTGGGCCTCGGTCAATTTCATCACCGCCCATGACGGCTTCACCCTGAACGACCTGGTCTCCTATAACGACAAGCACAACCAGGCCAACGGCGAGGACAACCGCGACGGCGCCGACGACAACGAATCGTGGAATTGCGGCGCCGAGGGCGAGACCACCGATTCCGAGGTGCTGGAACTGCGCCGGCGCCAGCGCCGCAACCTGCTGGCGACCCTGCTGCTGTCCCAGGGGGTGCCCATGCTGCTGGCCGGCGACGAGGTCGGCAACAGCCAGCACGGCAACAACAACGCCTATTGCCAGGACAATGCCCTGGCCTGGACCGACTGGGAGGGGTCCGATCCCGACCTGCTGGCCTTCGTCCGCCGCCTGCTGGCCATCCGCCGCAACCACCCGGTGTTCCACCGGCCCCGCTTCCTGCGCGGGCGCACGGTCCACGGCACCGACCTCGTCTGGGTGAGCCCGGCCGGCGGCGAGATGACCGACGAGGACTGGAGCTTCCCCGAGGCGCGCACCCTGGGGCTGGTCTATACCGGCGACACCAGCGACTTCTACTACACCACCGCCGGCGGTCTGCCCCAGCGGGATCTAGCCTTTTTGCTGCTGTTCAACGCCTTCTGGGAGCCGGTGCCGTTCACCCTGCCGGGCGCCGACCGCCTGTGGGAGGTCTGGGTCGACACCTTCGACCCCCTGCGCCAGGGCCACCGCCACGCCTCGGGCGACGCCTATCCCCTGGACGCGCGCTCGCTGGCGCTGCTGGTGCGGCTGTGATGCGGAATCCGAATATTCCATTCGGGTTCCGTATTCTGCGCCCACTGCGGGCGCGGCCAAGCAAACCGGAGGTTTGCGCCCGGCGAGGGACGAACAAGACCATACCAAGTCCGAATTCGTCATTCGGACTTGGTATGGTGCCCGAATTTCACCAAACGTTAAGCCCGGCGGAGCGGATGTGAAATCTTGCCGATGGTAGTTTGCCCCATCCGATACGGAAGGGGCGCCGCTGGCCCAAAGCTGCGGCGCGACGGTCATGAACAGGTTCGGTTCCAGCCTCTCCTGCGATATTCGCGGCGCCCTTTGGCGCGGCACCATCTGTCCCGATGGCTGCGCCGCCAAGGGTGACGAGGCTGCCTATGTGGCGCTCAAGCTGGACTGCATCAACCGCATGCTGGAATGCTCGCTGATGAACGGCTGCACCTCCGCCATCCAATGCGGCGACGACGCCATCGACATGATGCGGCCGCTGCTGAGCGGCCAGCCCATGCCGCTGACCCGCTCGGCCTGACGGCGGCGGCCAGGCTCACCCCTGGCGCACGCCGGCGAGGAAGTCATGGACGCCTCCGGTCAGGGTGCCGGCGTTGTCGGCCAGCACGCCGGCGGCGCCCAGCACCTGGGTGGCGCCGGAATTGACCTCGTTGACCACCTGGGTCATCCGTCCCACCGCCGACGACACCTCGGAGGTGGCGGCCGAGGCTTCGGCGACGTTGCGGGCGATCTCGCCGGTGGCGGCGCCCTGTTCCTCGACCGCCGAGGCGATGCCGGCCGAGATGCCGCTGATGGTGTCGATGGTCTTGACGATGCCGGCGATGCCTTCGGCGACGTCGCGGGTGGCGGCCTGGACGCCGGTGATCTGGGAGGTGATCTCCTCGGTCGCCTTGGCGGTCTGGTTGGCCAGGCTTTTCACCTCGTTGGCGACCACGGCGAAGCCCTTGCCGGCCTCGCCCGCCCGGGCCGCCTCGATGGTGGCGTTGAGCGCCAGCAGGTTGGTCTGGCTGGCGATCTGGTTGATCAGCTGGACCACGTCGCCGATGCGCGACGCGGCGCCGGAAAGCTGGCGGACCATCTGGTCGACCCGCTGCGCCTCGGTCACCGCCTCGCGCGAGATGCCGGCGGATTCGGCCACCCGGCGCGAGATCTCCGAGATCGAGGCGGTCAGTTCCTCGGCCGCGGCGGCGACGGTCTCGACATTGGCGGCGGTGCGTTCGGCGGCACCGGCCAGCGCGCTGGCATGGCCTTCGGATTCGGCTGCCGCCGACACCATGTGCTCGGCCGTGCCCCGCAACTGGGTCGCCGAGCTGGAGACGGTGGCGACCACGCCCTGCACGCTCCTTTCGAAGTGGTCGGCGATCTGGACCAGGCTGCGCCGCCGTTCGGCCTCGGCCGCCGCCTTGGCGGCCTCCTGGTCGCGGCGCAGCTGGTCGGCCTCGGCCAGCGCGGTCTTGAAGCCGTCGATGGCGCGGGCGAGGTCGCCGATCTCGTCGCGGGCGCCGGTGGCGGGAATGGCCACCGAGCGGTCGCCGCCGGCCAACCTCAGGGTGGCCCCGCGCAGGGCCGCCAGCGGCGCGATGATCGAGCGCCCGACCAGCAGCGAGATGGCCGACAAGGCGACGAGGGCGAGGACGAAGGTGATGATGGCGACCCGCAGCGTCGCCGCCACGGTGGCCTTCTCGTCGGCGTTGGCTTCGTCCACCTCGGCATAGAGCGAATCCTGCAGCGCGATCAGGGCGGTCTCGACCTTGCCGCCGGCCTCGTCGATGGCGTCGTCCAGCCGGGCGAAGGCGTCGTCGTCGGCCCCGGCCTCGATGGCCGCCTTCAGATCCCCCAGGATCAGGTCGTTGAGGGCCTTGACGTCGCCCGGCAGGCTGGCCGCCAGCGCCCTTTCCTCGGGCGTGTCGGCCAGGGCGGCGACGTGGGCGGCGAAATCCAGCAGCCGGCGCGAGCGCACCTTCATGTCCTCGAGCCGCTCGGGCTGCACCTTGCGGTCGCCGCGGTCGATGATGGAATCCATGGCGGCCAGGGTCAGAACCAGCTGATCGACATTGGCGGCCGTCACCTCGCGGGCGGCGGCACTCCGCTGATGAACCGCCTCGGCCGACCGGTCGATGGAATCGTGGGTGTAGAGGGCATTTCCGCCCAGGACGGTGAGGGTGGCGACCGCCACCGCCCACAGAAGGCCGAGCCTGGCCTTGATGTCGATGGTCATGGGAAGGCACTCCTCTACTTTTGGCGGACAATTTACGACCTTAGCCTTATATTATAAAAATGAAAATACGAAGGTTGTATGTATTTCGCGTCGATGCGCGGCGGAACCCCTGCGTGGCATAGGGTTGACTTCATGCCCTATCAGGCCCCAATCTCCATGCTTCTTCCCGAAGGGGAGCCCCGGATGCGGGGCTGAGAGGCCGGAGCGCGTCCGCCGGCGACCCTTGGAACCTGATCCGGGTCATGCCGGCGAAGGGATCGGATCCTGCTCCGCCATTCGCCGTCCTGCACCCTTGCGGAGCAAGCCATGTCCGACCGTTCCCAGGCGCTTGACGTCACCACCGGGCCGCTGCCCGGCTCGCGCAAGATTCACGTCGAGGGCTCGCGCCCCGACATCCGCGTCGCCATGCGCGAGGTCGACCTCGAGCCGTCGGCCGACGAGCCGCCGGTGCGTCTCTACGACACCTCGGGGCCCTATACCGATCCCTCGGTGCGGGTCGACATCGCGGCCGGCCTGGCCCCCCTGCGCCGCGCCTGGGTGCTGGCGCGCGGCGACGTCGAGGAGTATCCCGGGCGCGCCCACCGGCCCGAGGATGACGGCCTCAAGCCGGGCGAGACCATCTCGGTGCCGGTGTTCGACCGCGCCGGCCGCAAGCCGCTGCGGGCCAAGGGCGGCGCGGCGGTGACCCAGATGGCCTATGCCCGCCGCGGCATCATCACCCCGGAAATGGAATACGTCGCCATTCGCGAGAACCTGCGCCGGGCGGAGGCCATGGAGCGGGACGGCGAGGATTTCGGCGCCGAGATTCCCGACCAGGTGACGCCCGAATTCGTCCGCGACGAGATCGCCCGCGGCCGCGCCATCATTCCCGCCAACCTCAACCACCCGGAAGCCGAGCCGATGATCATCGGGCGGAACTTCCTCACCAAGATCAACGCCAACATCGGCAATTCGGCGGTGGCCTCGTCGGTGGCGGAAGAGGTCGAGAAGATGGTGTGGGCCATCCGCTGGGGCGCCGACACGGTGATGGACCTGTCCACCGGGCGCCACATCCACGCCACCCGCGAATGGATCCTGCGCAACTCGCCGGTGCCCATCGGCACCGTGCCCATCTACCAGGCGCTGGAGAAGGTGGACGGCCGCGCCGAGGACCTGACCTGGGAGGTCTTCCGCGACACCCTGATCGAGCAGTGCGAGCAGGGGGTGGACTATTTCACCATCCATGCCGGCCTGCGCCTGGCCCACATCCCGCTGACCGCCAAGCGGGTCACCGGCATCGTCAGCCGTGGCGGCTCGATCATGGCCAAGTGGTGCCTGTCCCACCACAAGGAGAATTTCCTCTATACCCATTTCGAGGACATCTGCCACATCCTCAGGGCCTATGACGTCGCCTTCAGCCTGGGCGACGGCCTGCGCCCCGGCTCCATCGCCGACGCCAACGACGCCGCCCAGTTCGCCGAGCTGGAGACGCTGGGCGAGCTGACCAGGATCGCCTGGAAGCACGATTGCCAGGTGATCATCGAGGGGCCGGGCCACGTCCCCATGCACAAGATCAAGGTCAACGTCGAGAAGCAGCTGAAGCTGTGCGGCGAGGCGCCGTTCTACACCCTGGGGCCGCTGGTCACCGACATCGCCCCGGGCTACGACCACATCACCAGCGCCGTGGGCGCCGCCATGATCGGCTGGTTCGGCACCGCCATGCTGTGCTACGTGACTCCCAAGGAGCATCTGGGCCTGCCCGACCGCCAGGACGTGCGCGAAGGGGTGGTCACCTACAAGCTGGCCGCCCATGCCGCCGACCTGGCCAAGGGCCATCCGGCGGCCAGGCTGCGCGATGACGCGCTGTCGCGCGCCCGCTTCTCGTTCCGCTGGAAGGACCAGTTCCACCTGTCGCTGGACCCCGACAAGGCGCTGGAATTCCACGACCGCACCATGCCCGCCGAAGGGGCGAAGCTTGCCCATTTCTGCTCCATGTGCGGCCCCAAGTTCTGCGCCTACAAGATCAGCCAGGAAGTGCGGGACATCGCCGCGGAGCGGAGCGAAGCCATGATGGCCGAGCACGGTATGGAAGCAATGAGCGAGAAATTCCGCGCCGACGGCGGCGAGATCTACCACGCCGAGAAGCCGGCGGCGGAGTAGGCACGCCCTTTGCTTCGGTGTGGCGGAAAGCCCGACCCTGTCGGGAATGCCACACCGGAGGAGCCATGCCGCTTTATTCGTACCGCTGTTCCGGCTGCGGCCAGGAGTTCGAGACCCTGGTGCGCGGCGACGAGGTCCCCGCCTGTCCCGGCTGCGGCGCCACCACCCTGGAGCGCCTGGTGTCGGTCACCGCCGCCGAGGGCAGGAGCGGTCAGGTGATCGGCGCCGCCCGCCGCCTCGCCGCGCGCGAGGGGCACATGAGCAACTTTTCCAAGGCGGAACGAAAACGGCGGTAGCCCGTTATGCACGGGATGAGGGTAGATAAAATTAGAAGTGCTGCATCTTCTCAACCGCAGGTCCTTCCGTTACCATGGAATTATGACGGATGGATACATCGCCCGCATCGCCACCAGCACCCGTGTCGTCCCGGCCGGCGTCGTCGCCGTGGGGCTGGCCGCCGTCGCCCTGGTGTGGCTGTCCTTCGCCGGCGAGACCACCCGCGAGCGCGAGCGAATCCGCCAGGACGCGCTGGTCCGCCTGGACAACGCCGCCCGCACCATGGAAAGCCACATCGGCCGTACGCTGGCCGGGGTCAACGGTACCGCCTTGTTCCTGCGCCACGTCTGGGTGCACGACCGCGACCGCTTCGCCGAGGCGGTTGACTCGGTCCAGCGCGACGGCATTCCGGGGCCGTCGGTCGCCGTCACCGTCATGGATGCCGAGGGCTGGGCGCGCTTCAGCACGCTGGCCCCGGTGGAGCCGCCGGTCAATTTTGCCGACCGCCCCCATGTCCGTTTCCACATGGAGGGCGATGACGACATCCTGTATGTCAGCGTGCCGGTCATGGGGCGCTTCGCCAAGCGGACGATGATACAGATGACCCGCCGGATCGAGGCGCCCCATGGCGGCTACGGCGGCACCGTGGTGCTTGCCATTTCGCCTGCCGAACTGGTCCGCGACGTCCCCCATATCGGGCTGGGGCCGAACGGCGCGGTGGCGGTGGCGGGGCTGGACCGGGTGGTGCGGGCCCGCGCGCCCGAGGAGCAGGGTGGCCAGACGGTGGTGGGGCGGACCCTTCCCGCCGACCGTCCCTTCTTCACCCAGGAGGTCGGCACCTTCGAGGCCGTGGGCTCGGTCGATGGCCAGACCCGGCTGTTCGCCTACCGCCGCATTCCCCATTATCCGCTGGTGGTCGTCGCCTCGGAGACCGTGGCCGACCTGCATGCCGCCACCGACCGGGTGATCCGGCCGCGGCTGGTCCACCTGTCGATCATGTCCGCGGCCATCCTGGTCTTCGCGCTCACCGTGGCGGCGCTGACGGCCATCCTGGCCCGCCTGCACCGGCAATTGCACGACGTTCGGCGGCGCAGCGACCTCATCCTGGAGGCGGTGGGCGAGGGCATCTGCGGCGTCGATGTCGCCGGCAAGGTGGTCTTCGCCAACCAGGCGGCACGGCGCATGCTGGGATGGGGCGATGGCGAGGGGGTGGGGCTGGACCTGCATGAGCTGAGCCATCACCACCATGGCGATGGGCGCGAGTATCCCGAGGCCGAATGCCCGATCCGCCTGACCGCCACCGACGGCACCGCTCGCAGCATCGGCGGCGAGGTCTACTGGCGCCGGGACGGCGGTTCGTTCCCGGTGGAATACACCTGCACCCCCATCGTCGAGCACGGCGAGGTGATCGGGGTGGTCAACGTCTTCCGCGACGTCACCGACCAGCAGCACTCGGCCGAGGCGGTGCGGGCGGCCATGGAGGACCTGTCGCGCTCCAATGCCGAACTGGCGGAATTCGCCTATGTTGCCAGCCACGATCTGCGCGAGCCGCTGCGCATGATCAGCAGCTACCTGGCGCTGATCGCCAAGCGGCTGGGCGGTAACGCCGATCCCGATCTGGCGGAGTTCCTGGGTTTCGCCGTCGATGGCGCCAAGCGCATGGACGCCTTGATCATCGACCTGCTGGACTATTCCCGCATCGGCCGCGGCGATGCGCCGCATCAGCCGGTGGCGCTCGAGATGGCGCTGGCCGAGGCGCTGCGCGACCTCGACGTCGCCATCGCCGATGCCGGGGCGACGGTCGCGGTGCCCGCCGACGATCCGGTGGTGGCGGGCAACCCCAACGAGCTGCGCCGGCTGTTCCAGAACCTGATCGGCAACGCCGTCAAGTACCGCCATCCCGACCGGCCGCCCCGCATCCGGGTCGAGTGGCGGCGCCAGGCCCGCGCCTGGCTGGTCGTCGTCACCGATAACGGCATCGGCATTCCCGCCGACCAGCGCGAGCGCGTCTTCGGAATCTTCCAACGCCTGGCCGGCCGCACCACCTGCGAGGGCACCGGCATCGGCCTGGCCGTCTGCCGCAAGGTGGTCGAACGCCACGGCGGCCGCATCTGGATCGAGGATGCCGAGGGCGGCGGCTGCCGCTTCTGCTTCACCCTGCCGGCGGAGTGACTCTCACCCCCTCCCCCCTTGTGGGGGAGGGGGTGAGAGTCACTCCCTCCCCCCTTGTGGGGGAGGGTTGGGGTGGGGGGGAACCGCGTCGGCGGTGGAGTGTGTGACTCCACCCCGCCCCCAACCCCTCCCCCACAAGGGGAGGGGAGCAAAAGAGGAAAGACCCCTCCCCATCGAGGGGAGGGGAGCAGACCCGCTACACCGCGTTGGCCTTGGCGATCTCGGCCAGCATGCGGTAGCTGTCCTTGGGCGTGCGCACCAGGGTGTCGTAATCGACGCGGACGATGCCGAAGCGCTTGGACAGGCCGAACGACCATTCGAAATTGTCGAGCAGGCTCCAGGCCAGGTAGCCCTTGATGTTGGCGCCGTCGGTCAGCGCCCGGTGGACCTGCTCGATGTGCTCCTTGATGAAGCGGGCGCGCTCGGAATCGTGGATCTGGCCGTCGGGCGACACCACGTCGTCGTAGGCGGCGCCGTTCTCGGCGATGTAGACCGCCGGATTGCCGTAGAGGTGCTTGAACTCCATCAGCAGGTCGTAGAGCCCGTCCGGCTGCACCGGCCAGCCCATCACCGTGTAGCGCTCGGCCTTGGGGTCGCCCCACCACACGTCGAACATGTGGTCGGGGTCGTGCTTCATGGTGCAGCGGGAATAGTAGTTGATGCCCAGCATGTCGATGGGGAACTTCACCGCCTCCATGTCGCCGGCCTTGACGATGGGCGCCATCTTCTCGGCCAGCACGTCGGGCACCGCGCCCCGCAGCAACCCGTCGACGGTGACCCGGTTCCACACCGCGTCCCAGCGGATGGCGGCGGCGCGGTCGGCTTCGGACTCGGTGTCGGGGCGGCAGGGCTGGATATTGGTGACGGTGCCCAGGCGCACGTCCGAATGCTCGGCCCGGATGGCGCGCAGCGCGGCGCCCTGGGCCAGGTTCTGGTGGTGCAGCGCCTTCAGGACGCCCATCTCGCCCAGGTTGAGGCCCGGCGCCTGGTCGGTGAGGCCGTAGCCGAAGATGGCGACCACGTTGGGCTCGTTCAGCATCACCCAGTCCTTGACCCGGTCGCCCAGGCGCCTGGTGACGATGCGGGCGTATTCGGCGAAGGGGCCGGCCATGTCGCGGCTCTGCCATCCGCCCTTGTCCATCAGCGCCTGGGGCAGGTCCCAGTGGTACAGGCAGGCGAAGGGGCGGATGCCGGCCTTCAGGATCTCGTCGACCAGGCGGTCGTAGAAGTCCAGGCCCTTGGGGTTCACCGCGCCCTCGCCGGTCGGCAGGATGCGCGGCCAGGCGATGGAGAAGCGGTAGGCGTTGAAGTTGGCCGCCTTCAGCAGCGCCACGTCCTCCGGGTAGCGGTGGTAGTGGTCGCAGGCCACCTTGGCGCTGGTGCCGTCCATGATGCGGCCCTGCTCGGTGTAGGTATCCCACACGTCCTTGCCGCGGCCGTCCTCGTTGTAGGCGCCCTCGATCTGGTAGGCGGCGGTCGAGGCCCCCCACAGGAAGTCCTTGGGGAAGGTGCGCTTGGGCGCGGCGGATGCGGGGGTGGGAACGGCCATGGCGGCGACTCCGGCTAGGAACAGGCGGCGGGACAGATCCAATGCCATCAGCTTACACCCCTGGGGGAAGAGGTCAAACGGTGGGCCGCTGGTGGAAGCCGTGGCCGGGATGCTCGGCCCAGGGCTCGGCGCTGACCCGCTTCACGTCGGCTGCCGGCGGACCGGCGCGGCAGGCCTGGACCATGCGATCGACCCGTTCGGCGGGGCCGGAGAACACTGCCTCGACGCGGCCGTCGGACAGGTTGCGGACCCAGCCGTCCAGCCCGTGGGCATTGGCGGCCTCCACCGTCCAGCCGCGAAACCACACGCCCTGCACGCGGCCTTCGACAATCACCCGCATCGTCTTCCTGGGCTCCATGGCGGCACCTCCTTTTCTCCGACTATAGGATGGTTGGCGCCATTTCCGTAATCGACTGCATCAATGAAACTATACCAAAATATCTATTGGACCGATGATGTTGCCGGGGCTATGACTGGATCCACCTGCAATCAAGGGGATCAGGAGACACGCGATGAGCAGCATCGACATCGGCATCGACGACGCCACCCGGGGCAAGATCGGGGAGGGGCTGTCGCGCCTGCTGGCCGACACCTACACGCTGTACCTCAAGACCCACAACTTCCACTGGAACGTGACCGGGCCGATGTTCAACACGCTGCATCTCATGTTCGAGCAGCAGTACACCGAGCTGGCCCTGGCGGTGGACCTGATCGCCGAACGCATCCGCGCCCTGGGCTTTCCGGCCCCCGGCAGCTACAAGCAGTTCGCCGATCTGACCGTGCTGTCCGAGGCCGAAGGCGTGCCGTCGGCCGAGGAGATGATCGCCCAGCTGGTCAAGGACCAGGAGGCGGTGGTGCGCACCGCCCGCTCCATCTTCCCGATGGTGGACGAAGCCCACGACGAGCCCACCGCCGACCTGCTGACCCAGCGCATGCAGGTGCACGAGAAGACCGCGTGGATGCTGCGCTCGCTGCTGGGGTAGGATCGCCCCCTCGCCCGCCTGCGGGACCTTTGCGAAATTGCCTTTTTGGGCTCCCTCCCCCCTTGTGGGGGAGGGCTGGGGTGGGGGGTGCGCGCGTCAGCGCGCTACATGAAGTGTTTGATGACGTTAAATATTTTTCCGCGCTCGCCGCGCGTAAGCCCCCCTACCCGGCGGCTGCGCCGCCACCCTCCCCCACCAGTGGGGAGGGTTTCGCAAAGGTCCTGCCTGCGGGCGAGGGGGCAGGGTCAGCGCTAACGCGGATACTGGCGCGAGCGGCGTAGCTTGACGATCACTTCGACGCCGTCGATTTCCATGCCGGGCGGCGCCTCGGGCAGGCACACCACCTGCGGCTGCGCACCCGGGATGTCTTCCAGGCGGCCGGTGGCCTCGTCATAGAAATGGTGATGCTCGGCGGCGTTGGTGCAGTAATAGCTGCGGTCGCCGAAGCCGACCCGGCGCAGCAGGCCGACTTCCGAGAAATGGTTGAGGGTGTTGTAGACCGTGGCCAGCGACAGGTGAACGCCGCCATCGGCCAGTTCGCGGTGGAAGGCCTCGGGCGTCAGGTGGCGGGTGGCGCCGGTCCGGATCGCTTCCATGATGGCCAGCCGCGGGCGGGTCGGGCGCACGCCGGCTTCCACCAATTGCTCGGCGGCACAGGCACCTCCGGAAGGATCACGGTTCATGGGCATCACCTTGGAACAGTTCTATACTAGAGTATAGTGGTTCGGTCGCCGAAGCAACCATAACCGTGCCCGCCCGGATCTCATTAGCGCACCTTGGCGATGTACTCGTCGACCCGCTGGCTCAGGGACTTGACCACCTGGGACAGGGATTCCGCGCTCCAGATGACGCGGATGGTGCCGCCGCAGGCCTGGGAGGACACCTGCGAGACCACCGCCACGGCGGCCGAGACCTCGCGGGCCTTGCCGGCGACCTCCTCGATGTTGGTCGAGATGTCCCGGGTGGCGGCCTCCTGTTCCTGCACCGCCGAGGCGATGGCGGCGGCGATCTCGTCCATCCGGCGGATGGTGCCGACCACGTCGTCGATGGCGGCCACCGCGTCGCGGGTGGCGGCCTGGATCTCCCCGACCTGGTTGGTGATGTCGGCGGTCGCCCGCGCCGTCTGGTTGGCCAGGGTCTTGACCTCGTGCGCCACCACCGCGAAGCCCTTGCCGGCCTCGCCCGCCCGCGCCGCCTCGATGGTGGCGTTGAGCGCCAGCAGGTTGGTCTGGCTGGCGATCTGGCTGATCAGCTGGACCACGGCGCCGATGCGCTGGACCGCGTCGGCCAGGCCGTTGACCCGCTCGGAAGTGGCGGCGATGGTGCCCACCGCGCCGTGGGCGACGCTGCTGGACAGGGTCACCTGCTGGGCGATCTCGTTGATGGCCGACGCCAACTGGCGGGTGACGTCGGACACCGCGTTGGCGCGTTCGGTGGTGGCCTCGGCGGCGTCGCCGACGTCGATGGAGCGGGCGCCGGCGCGTTCCGACCGCTGGGCCATCTGGTCGGCGGTGCGGGCGATGCCCTCGGTGGAGCGGGCGACCTGGCCGACCAGGGCGCGCACCGCCTGTTCGAACTCGGTGGTCTCGCGGTCGCGCGCCTCCATGTCGCCCATCACCTTGTTGATGAGGCGGGCGAAGGTGAGGAAGTCGCCGCGCAATCCCTCCTCGGGGATGATGCGGAAGTATTCCTTGCGCCCGGCCCGGGCCATGGCGGCGCCGGTGTCCTTGGCGAACTCCTCGGACAGATCGAGGATGCGGTTGACCCCGTTGAGCAGGCGGGAGAGGTCGCTGCCATCGGCCGGAATGCGCAGGATGCGGACGTTGAGGTCGCCGGCCGAGGCCGCCATCACCGTGTCGGCAGCGAGCCTGACCATCCCCTCGCAGCCGCCGATACCCGGGCGCAGCAGCACCGCCGCGGCGACGGCGGCGCCCATGGTGCCGGCCACCAGCAAGGCGATGCCGATGCCGTCGGGATGACGCAGGCCGAGGATGACGGCGGCGACGGCAGCCAACGCGAGACCGGCGAGGGCGGCGATGCGGGCCGCGGACGACGAAGGTGTCGGCATGGCGGCCTCCTAGCGGCAGATGGCGAAGATGAGCTGGTCGTAGCTGGCGAAGCCCAGCTCGCCGACCTTGGCCAGCAGGGCGGCATAGGAGCGCTCCACTCCGACCTTGCGGTCGGGCGCCGCCTGCTCCATGGCCAGCAGCTCGGCATAGAGCGGCTTGACCGTCTCCACCGCCGAATCCTTGGGCACCCGGCGATTGGAATGGTAGCCGACGATGCCGCCATCGGGACCGAAATTGGGGGTGACGTGGGCGAACACCCAATACTCGTCGCCGTTCTTGGCCCGGTTCACCACATAGGCGAAGATCTCGTCGCCCTTCTCGATGGTGTCCCACAGCAGGCGGAAGACGCAGCGCGGCATGGCGGGATGGCGCAGGATGCTGTGGGGCGCGCCCAGCAGCTCGTCCTCGCTATAGCCGCTCAAGGCGATGAAGACGTCGTTGGCGTAGGTGATCTTGCCGGTGCGGTCGGTCTTCGAGACGATGATTTCGTCGCGGGCGAACGTCCTGACCCTGCCGGACAGGAAAAGATCGGCGGCCATGGAACCCCCTCCCGGTGCGGTCAGTGGAGGATTTCGAAGATCTGGGCGGACTCGGTCAGCTCCAGCAGGCGGGCGACGCGGTCCCTGGGATGCGCCAGGATGAGCTTGGCGCCCATGGCGGCCACCTCCTCGTTGGCGATGTAGAGAAGGCCCAGCCCGACCGAATCCACGGCGGCCAGATCGGACAGGTCGAACACCACCCGCTGCGGCCGCTTCTCGACGATCTCGGCCAGCAGGTCGCGGAACTCGATATTGGCGGAAAAGTTGATCTGGCCGGTGAACGCGACGGTCAGCGTCGCGCCATCCTCCGACATGCGATGAGTCATTGCCCAGCCCTCCCGTGCACCGCGGCGCGGACCCGCAAGTTCAAGGCTCATACCATACGAAAGCCGTGCGCCAATGGCTACAGGGGACATGCCTCGTGCGCACAGAGGCATCGGGCGGCGCCCCTCATCCGCGCCCGGTCTCCCAGTCCAGCCCGGCGGCGCGGGCGGCGGCGGCGCGGAAGACGGCGGAGCGGCACAGGCGGTCGGTGCGGTCCATCACCGCCCGCCACATGGCCCAGGCAATGGTCGGCAGCATCAGGGTCAGGCCCAGGCGCCGCAGCACCTCGACGGCGCCGTCGCGGTGGCCGGCCAGCAGGATCAGGTCGGTGCAGGCGTAGCGCGACGCGAAGTCGCCGTCGCAGCCCTTGACGCGCTCCTGCACCTGGGGCGAGCGGTGATTGCCCAGCTGATCGGCGTTGAGGTCGCGCATCAGCGCCGGCCCCACCACGGCGATCCACGCGCAGCACACCAACGCCAGCACCTTGCCGAGCAAGTGCAGGCGGCGGGACAGCAGGGACAGCGGATGGATGCGGGCTTCGCTCATGGCGAGTCGGCCTTCTGGCTGACCAACGGAGGTTCTCTTCCGTTGCCGATTATGCGCCTTTCGGGGCGGCTTCCGCAACTACTCGCGCGCGGCGATCATGCGGTAGCGGCGCTCGTCGTTCACCGCCGCCTCGACGGCGGCGGGCGGCAGCACCAGGCAGCGTTCCTCGCCGCCCTCGGCCCTGAGGCCCAGGCAGAGGGGCACCGCCTTGTCCTGGGCCAGACCGGCGACCAGGCCGCGATAGCGCAGCCCGCCGTCGAACGGGCGCAACAGCACCACCGGCGTGCCGCCCAGGCGCGACCCCAGCTTGCGGCGGGCGGCGGCCAGGTCGCGGGCCACCTGGGCGCGGTCCCGCCCGAACGCCAGCTCGAGCGCCCAGCCCGGCGGCACCCGGGGGGTGGCCGCGGTCTCGCCGGGGACGGCGCCGCTGCAGACAGCGGCGGCCAGGTCCGGCACCGGTCCGTCCTGGGGACCCAACTCGGCCAGCATTAGGCCCTCTGACGACGTCGCGGCGAAGGCGCGGTCGAGCAGGCGGGCGGCCAGCGCCAGGCGGGACTCCTTGCTGGCACTGCCCATCACCACCGCCACGGCGCGGCGCTGGCCGCGGCTGGCGGCGGCGGCAAGGTTGTAGCCGGCATGGCAGGTGAAGCCGGTCTTCAGCCCCTCGGCACCGGGATAGGCGGCCAGGAAGCCGTTGACGGTGGGCAGCCGGGCCTTGCCCCAGGCCACCTCGCGCGTCGCGAACAGCGGCCAGGCGGCAGGGAAGTCGCGCTTCAGCGCCAGCGCCAGCACCGCCATGTCGCGCGCGGTGCTGAGGTGGCCGGGAGCGGTCAGGCCGCTGGCATTGGCGAAGCGGGTGGCGGTCATGCCCAGGCGCGCCGCCTCGGCGGTCATGCGCCCGGCGAAGGCGTCCTCGCTGCCGGCCAGGTGCTCGGCCACCGCCACCGCCGCGTCGTTGGCCGAGCGCACCACCACCGCCCGCAGCGCCTGCTCGAGCCCGATGGCGGTGCCGGCCTTCAGCCCCAGGGTGGAGCCCGGCTGCGTCGCCGCCCGCTCGGAGACGCGGATGGTGTCGGCCCGCGCCGCCCTGCCGGCGGCGATGTCCTTGAACGCCAGGTAGACGGTCATCAGCTTGGTCAGTGACGCCGGATGCCGCGGCTGGCCGGCGCGCTCCTGTGCCAGCACCCGGCCGCTGGCGGCATCGACCACGATGGTGGCCGGGGGCGGCGGGTCGGCCCGGGCGGGATCGGCAAGGGCGGCCAGGCAGGCCAGCAGGAGAGGAAGGCGAAGGACGGGGGCGCGCATGCGCCGATGAGAGCATCAACCGCCACGGCGGGCAAGCCCCGGCCGGAGCGGGCCTACCTCTCAGGTGCAGGCGGCGGCGACCGGCGGGGGAGCCCATATACCTCGTGGGGACGATTTTCGGGCAACGGAGGATGGGGCCGATGGATGTAGCGGGCCGGACGGTGCTGGTGGTCGAGGATGATCCCATGGTGCTGCTGGGGCTGCAGATGGTGCTGGAAGCGTGGGGCGTCGCGGTGCTGCCCGCCGAGGATCTGGATCAGGCGGTGGCCAGTGCCGCCGCCACGCCGCCAGACGTGGTGCTGTCGGATCTGCGCCTGCGCGCCGGCATCACCGGCTTCGACGTGGTCGAGGCGGTGCGCGGCCGCAATGGCGCCACCCTGCCGGCCATCATCCTGACCGGCGAGACCGGCGAGGCCGAGCTGTCCGAGGGCCGGCGCCGCCGGCTGACCTTTCTGCACAAGCCGGTCCACACCGACCGCCTGCGCGAGGCCATCGCCGCCGCCCTGGAGTCTAATACCGCCCGGCCGATGAAATGACCTGTTCGGTCATTTCATGCCGAGACGGTGACGCTCAGGCGGCGCGCGGCCTTGCCGGTCGGCCAAGGCGCCTTCGGCGATTCGCATCATCTGCCGACCGGCGTCAGCCCATCCGGTAGCCCATGCGCAGGCCGCCCCAGTGGCGGCCTCCGACGGTGATGGGGGCCGAGACGTCCTTCATCATCACGAACTTGCCGCCGCCCATGTCGCGGCGATAGGTCTGCAGCAGGAACGGCTCGGTGTTGCGGCCGGCACGCAGGCCGGTGCGGTCGTTGAAGATCCGCCGGTTGCGGCAATTGGCGTTGTTCCACACCGCGTCCGGACCCTGCGCCTGCGAGAACTTGAGATTGTGGGTGGGCAGGTAGCCGTTGCGATCGACCGCGGCGCAGAAGGCGATCCGCTCGTCGAATTCCAGCGCCGGTTCCTGGATTTCCGGCAGCAATGTGTCGGTCAGGCGCACGAAACGGGTCATGTGCTGGATCGGGTTGCTGCCCTCGATGGGGCGGTAATCCTCGTCGAACAAATCGTCCATGGAGATGCGCCCGGCGCTCACCGCCTCGTTGAACAGGCCCGAGATCCGGGTGGCGCCGACCTGGACGAACTCGATGAACGGGGTGTCGCCGGTGCGGTAGCCGGAATCGGCGATGAAGCCGATCAGTTCCTCGGAGTTCTGCAGCAGCGACGAGATGCGCTCGTCGGCACGGCGCAGCGACTCGCTGGTGCGGGAGATGCCCTCGAAGAACTTGTCGATTTCGGTGATGACCTCGCCGCACTGCTCCAGCGACACGCCGGCCGCCTGGGCGATGTCGGACACCCGGGATTCGACGGTGCCGATGGCCTGGCCGAACACCGAGACCGCGTCGTTGATCACCGCCACGCCGGCATTGACCGAATCGGCCATCTTCAGGGTGTCGGTCGAGGACGAGATGAGGTCGGTCACCGAGCCCGACAGCTTGCCCACGGTGTCGTCGATGCCCGAGGTGACGTCGGCGGTCTGGCGGGCCAGGGTCTTGACCTCGGTGGCGACCACCGCGAAGCCCTTGCCGGATTCGCCGGCGCGCGCCGCCTCGATGGTGGCGTTCAGCGCCAGCAGGTTGGTCTGGCGCGCGATCTTCTGGATGTCGCGCGACATGGTGCTGACCTCGCCCAGCGCGCTTTCCAGTTCCTCCAGCCGCTCCTCGATGCCCTGGACGGCGCCCACCAGCCGGTTGATGTCGGCCAGCGCGCCGCCGATGGTGCCCAGCGAATCGGTGGACTGGCGGCCGGCCTGCTCGGTGACCTCGCGGGTCTCGCGGCCGGCGCCGTCGATGCGGCGGATGGCGTCGGCCATGCAGTGGGCGATGCCCTTCAACTGGCCGAACAAATCCTCCTGGTGCTGCACGAACTTGGCGAGGCCATCCATGGTCCCGGCGATGTCGGCCACCTCGAGGCTGAGGCTTTCGATCTTCTCCAGGACTTCCGAAGCGAAATGGTCAGCCTTGCCCCCGGCCGGCTGAACCTGCACGCCGCTAACGACCATACCGCGATCTCCCAGAGGCACCGTTATTCTTGACCCCAGCGGCGCGGTCTCCGCGCTCACGATGTTGAATCCAGTAAAACAAACGCACACCCCATCGGTCAATCATCGCCGACGGCCTGACCGCAAGGAGTAATCACAAAATAATTGTGTGTTAGATGCCGCGGCCCGAATATCGCACCCGCAGCAAATCGAGCCGCTCGCGCAACACCGCGCGCACCTGTTCGACGTCGCAGCCCATCAGGGCGGCGTCCTCCAGGATGTCGCGGGCGACGGTCTCGAATTCCTCCAGGTTCTGCTCCAGCACCTTGAGCTTCTCGGCGCAGGCGACGGTGCCTCCGGCGGGGGTGCGCCAGATACGGGCGGGCGAGGGGGGCATGGCGGCTCGGATCTGGTGGATGGGCGGCGGCAGTGTGACCGCGCCGCCGGCCCCCTGTCGAGCCATCATCCGGGTTGGGCTTCCGCCGCGCGGACCCAGGCGCGCAGCCATTCCGCCACGCTCCAGGCCTGGGCGATGCAGCCGCGCGGGGTATGGGGCGGGTCGGCGTCGAAGACCTCGCCCAGGGTGCCGACGGCGAAGCGGTCCAACTCCGGCAGCATGGCCGACAGCACCGCCCGCGCGCCCTCGGCATCGTCGGGATAAGCGCGCAGCCAGGCATCGATGAAGGGGCCGATCAGCCAGGCCCACACCGTGCCCTGGTGATAGGCGCCGTCGCGGCCCCACTGGTCGCCGACATAGCGGGGCTTGTAGTCGGGATGGCCGGGGGCGAGGGAGCGCAGGCCCACCGGGGTGAGCAGGCGGTCGCGCACCGCCGCCGCCACCGCCGGCCAATGGGCGGGCTCCAGCACCGGGTTGGGAAGCGAGAGCGCGAACAGCTGGTTGGGCCGCAAGGTGGCGTCGTCCCCCCCCTCGCCGTCCACCACGTCGTAGAGATGGCCCAGCGCCGGCGCCCAGAAGCGGCGGTTGAAGGAGTCGCGGACCCGGGCGGCATCGGCGCCGGCGCGGGCGGCCCCGGCGGCATCGCCGGCCGCCTCCAGCCACTCGGCCATCAGGGCCAGGGCATTGTACCACAGGGCGTTGATCTCCACCGCCTTGCCCCGCCGCGGGGTGACCACCCAGTCTCCCACCTTGGCGTCCATCCAGGTCAGCTGCAGGCCGTCGGCGCCCTGGCGAAGCAGGCCGTCGGCCGGGTCCACGGCGATGCCGAAGCGGGTGCCGCGGCGGTGGTGCTCGATGATGTCGGACAGCACCGGCAGCAGTTCGGTCAGCAGGGCGCGGTCGCCGGTCAGGGCGACGCAGCGGCCGACCGCGTGGAAGAACCACAACGTCGCGTCGGCGGTGTTGTAGAGGCCCTGCTCGGCGCCGTCGGGGAACATGTTGGGGATCAGGCCGTCGCGCACGTGGCCGGCGAAACTGCGCAGGATCGGCGCGGCCTCGTCGGCGCGGCCGGTCAGCAGGGTCAGCCCCTCCAGGCTGATCATGGTGTCGCGGCCCCAGTCGGTGAACCAGTGATAGCCGGCGATGATCGAACGGGCAGCGTCGCCGTCGTGGTCGGGGCGGTGGCGGGGGGTGACGACGAAGGCATCGGCGGCCAGCACCAGTTCGGCGGCTGCGCCGTCATGCAAAGCGGGGTGAGCCCGGGCCACCAGGGCGCGGCGGCGGGCCCGCTCGGCGGCGAAGGTGGCGGCGGTGGATGACGAGGAATCCTCGGCCGAGGCCACCAGCGCGGCGGCGCCGCCGGCGAACCGGACCGACAGGGTGCCGGGGCTCCACAGCGGCCCGCGCGCCGGGTCGCCGCCGTCGTCCTCGTTGGCGTAGTACCATTCGCGGCGGTCGCCCGCGCCCAGGTCCAGCGACGGCGCCTCGCCTTCCAGCGCGAGGCGCAGCGGCGGCATGGCGCCCAGGGCGATCTCGACCCGCCCGCCCTCGGCCGCCACCCTGGGCGGACCGGGCAGGGGGGCGTCCACCGGGGTGCCGTGGGGACGCGGCTGCAGCCACGGACGCAGCTCGATCCCGGCATCGCCGTCGCCGCCGGCCAGGATCTGCCACAGCAGATGGGTCTCGTTGCGGCGCCAGGGCATGGCCAGGCGGCGCTCGACGACCACGCCGCCGCCCTCGAACCGCCATACCGGCAGCCCATCCTCCAGGCGGAATTCGGCCAGCTTCAGCACCTCGCCGCCCAGCGCCAGGCGGTGCCCGCCGGGTGCCAGCACGGTTTCCTCGAGGTGGTTGAACAGCATGGTGCGGCCCAGGGGCGGCGGCAGCGCCGCCACCAGCCAGCCGTGATAGCGGCGGATCGGGCCGCCGGCGACCAGGCCGGTGGCGTAGCCGCCCAGGCCGTTGGCGACGATCCACTCGGTCGGGCCGGGCCACTCGGTCGAGCCCGGATCGGTCGGGTGAAGGCGGCGGATCAGGTCCGGCATGGCGGTCCTTCCGGTGACGAGGCGTGCTGCGATTCAGAATAGGCGCCGGCGCCGCACCCGTCCACCGGGCTCGGGAAGGCAGGGCTCAGGAGGGCCGGGTGCCCGCCAGGACCTCGGCACTGTCGCCAGCCCTGCGGTGGCCGGGCGGCAGCCCGATCAGGCGCTCGGGGCTGGGCGGCCGGTGCTCAGGGTTGCCGCCCACATAGCCGGTGGCTGAGCGCCGCCGCAGCAGGGCGCGCGCCACCAGCCACCCCGCTCCCACCGCCGCCAGTCCAATCGCCGCATCCGCAACCCGCATGACGTCCTCCCGTCTCCGCGCTGCAAGCGAAACACCGCGGGCGCGGGCCGGGTTCCGCCACTCCCGCGGTTCCGCTATGCTGGTGCCGGCACAGGAGGCCTTTTCATCATGAGCGGTTGGGGCTGCCCCCACGACATCAACGGAACCTGCACCAAGGTGGCGGGGCGGCCCTGCGACCCCGGCATGAAGGGGTGCATCCTGGCCGGGCGCTTCCGCTTCTCCAACGAGGACAAGAACCGCCCGCCCAAGGCGGTGGCCCCCTCGAGCCCCGAACCAGACCACGAATAGTTTCCCGGCGCCCGCGCCGGCGGCATGATCGCCGGCATCGAAAGCCTATGGCCGTCATCGGATGCAACGGTTTCACCGCTCGCCCGTTGGCTTCTCCAGTTGGCAACTTCGACAGGGAGCTCCCCAATGGCTAACGGGACAACCTCGACCGGTACCGATGCTGGCACCACCGGCAACGGCACCACGGGCGGCGCCACGGCGACCGCGGGCGACAATCTGACCGTGATCACCGCCGCTGATGGCGACGTCACGGTCACCGGCCAATCCTCCGACGACCTGCTGATCGGCTCGCCCGAGACCTCCATCCTGGTCGGCGGCGACGGCAACGACATCCTGATCGCCCCTGACGTCCTGCCGGCCGGCGGCGGCGCAACCGACACCGATACCGGGACCGATACCGGAACCGATACCGGAACCGATACCGGGACCGATACCGATACCGATACCGGGACCGACACGGGCACCACCGATACCGGCGGCACGGCTGACGGAACCGGCGGGGCAACCGGCGGTGACACCACCGATGGCACCGGTGGCACGGCCGGCGACACCACCGATACCGGTACCACCGACGACACCGGTACCACCGACGACACCGGTACCACCGACGACACCGGTACCACCGATACCGGAACCACCGACGACACCGGCACCGCCGACGACACCGGCACCACCGACGACACAGCCACCACCGATACCGGCGCCGACACCGGCACCACCGATACCGGCACCACCGACGACACCGGCACCGGCACCACCGGTGCGGGCGGATCGGCCACCACGGCTGTTTCCGGCTATCAGCTCGATGGCGGCGGCGGCAACGACGTCCTGGTCGGCAGCACCTTCGATGATGTGCTGCAGGGCGGCGAGGGCAACGACGTGCTCTCCGGCGGGGCAGGCAACGACGTCCTCAACGGCGGCGCCGGGGCCGATCTGTTCATCTATGACGGCGGCAACGACGTCATCCAGGACTTCAGCTTCGCCGACGGCGACCGCCTGCTGATCGCCACCGGCCAGGACGTCTCGACCGTGCTGTCCACCCTGGGCGGCGGCACCGATACGGGGACTGACACCGGGACCGATACCGGGACCGATACCGGGACCGATACCGGCACCGATACGGGCACCGATACGGGCACCGACACCGGCACCGATACCGGCACCGACACCGGGACCGATACCGGCACCGACACCGGCACCGATACGGGCACCGATACCGGGACCGATACCGGGACCGATACCGGGACCGATACCGGGACCGATACCGGCACCGATACCGGCACCGATACGGGCACCGACACCGGCACCGATACCGGCACCGACACCGGGACCGATACGGGGACCGATACCGGGACCGACACCGGGACCGATACCGGCACCGACACCGGCACCGATACGGGCACCGATACCGGGACCGATACCGGCACCGATACCGGGACCGACACCGGCACCGACACCGATACGGGGACCGACACCGGGACCGATACGGGTACCGACACCGGGACCGATACGGGCACCGATACCGGGACCGATACCGGCACCGATACCGGGACCGACACCGGGACCGATACCGGTGGCGCCACGCCGGTGGTGCTCACCCTGGACGGCGGCACGCTCACGCTGGAGAACGTCCAGCAGGGCGACGTCACCGCCGACTGGTTCCTCAGCTAAGGAACTTCGCGGCCGTCCGTGCTTCGGCACGGTCGGCCGCTATCCTTTTCAAGCGGTGGGGCCGTCCGTGCTTCGGCGTGGACGGCCGCCCCCTTCCCAAGCGGTGAGGCAAGCCCATGGCCGGCGACGACGGCATCCTGGCGGGCGCCCGGCGGACATTCGCCGCGGTCGCCGTCTTCAGCCTGTTCGGCAACCTGTTGATCCTGGCGGTACCGCTCTACACCCTGCAGATCTACGACCGCGTCCTGTCCAGCCGCTCGGGCGAGACCCTGGCTCTGCTGGCGGTGATCGCGGCCGGGGCGCTGGCGGTTCACGCCGTGCTCGAGGCGGTGCGGTCGCGGCTGATGGTGCATGCCGGGCTGTGGCTCGACCGCGCCTGGGCGCCGGCGCTGCTGGTGCGTGGCGTGCGCCGTGGCGCCACCGGCGAGTCGGCGGCGGGGGCGTCGCTGCTGCGCGACCTTGCGGTGGTGCGCGGGGTGCTGACCGGCGCCGCCGTTTTCCACCTGTTCGATTCGCCCTGGGTGCCGGTCTATGTGGCGGTGATGTTCCTGCTGCATCCGGCCCTGGGCTGGCTGACCACGGGCGGGGCGTTGGTGCTGTTCGGCCTGGCCATCGCCAGCGAGTACGCCACCCGCACGCCGTTGCGGGCCGCCGGCCTGCGGGTCCAGCAGGCGCAGGCGCGCGCCGACGATTGCGTGCGCCGCGCCGAGGTGATCGAGGCCATGGGCATGCTGGGCGGCATCATCGCCGACTGGCGTACCGAGGCGGCGCGCACCGAGGCGCTGACCGGCCGGGGCCTGCAGCGGGCGGCGCTGCTGACGGCGTTGGCCCGCTTCGGGCGCTTCTTCATCCAGATCGCCGTGCTCACCCTGGGGGCGTGGCTGGCCATCAACGACCAGCTGTCGGCCGGCGCCATCGTCGCCGGCTCCATCATCCTGGCCCGCGCCCTGGCGCCGGTGGAAAGCCTGGTGGGCAGCTGGCGCAGCGTCATCGCCGCCCGTGCCGCCCTGGCCCGCATCGCCGCCGAGCTGCAGCGTCCGGCGCCGCGGCGGGCGACCACCCGGCTGCCGGTACCCGGCGGACGACTGACCCTGGACCGGGTGACGGTCGAGGTGCCGGGGCGTGAACGGCCGGTGCTGGCCGGCATCGACCTCGCCTTGGCGCCGGGCGAATCGCTGGGGGTGATCGGCGCCTCGGCGGCAGGCAAGACGACGCTGGCACGGGTGGTGCTGGGCATCCTCGCCCCCAACCGTGGCTGCGCCCGCCTCGACGGCGCCGACCTCGCCACCTGGGACCGCGACGACCTGGGCCGCCACATCGGCTATCTGCCGCAGGACGTCGAGCTGTTCCCCGGCTCGGTGAAGCGCAACATCGCCCGCATGGGCAAGCCCGACGATGCCCTGGTGGTGGCGGCGGCGCAGGCGGCCGGCGTGCACGAGATGGTGCTGCGCCTGCCGCTCGGCTACGACACCGAGATCGGCGAGGCGGTGCGCAACCTGTCGGGCGGGCAGCGCCAGCGCATCGCCATCGCCCGGGCGTTCTACGGCTCGCCGCGCCTGCTGGTGCTGGACGAGCCCAATTCGAACCTGGATTCCGAGGGCGAGAACGCGCTGATCCGGGCGCTGCTGCGGGCGCGCGGGCAGGGGGTGACGACCCTGGTGATCGCCCACCGCGCCCGCGTGCTGATGACCGTCGATCGCCTGCTGCTGCTGAAGGAGGGGCGGATGGAGATGCTGGGGCCGCGCGAGGAGGTGATGGCCCGGGTGCTGCCGCAGCCGGGCGCACCCGCCGCCGGCCGCCTCGCCACCGCACAGGGAGCCGGGGCATGACCGCGCTGCTGCCGGCCCGCGAGGCGGTTCCCCCCGAGGCCGTCCCAGAGGTCGCCGGCAGCGAGCCGGTGGGCGGCGGCCTGGCGTTGCGCATCGGCTTCGCCACCCTGGTGGTGGCCTTCGCCGGGTTCGGCCTGTGGGCGGCGACGGCGCCGCTCGACGAGGCGGCGGTGGCCCCCGGCGAGGTCAAGGTCGATACCTACCGCAAGACCGTGCAGCACCGCGAGGGCGGCATCGTGCGCGCCATCCTGGTCAGGGACGGCGACAAGGTGGCGGCCAGCCAGCCGCTGGTCCTGCTGGAAGACGTCGCCGTCCGCGCCCGCCGCGGCCAGCTGCTGTCGCAGTACTGGGACGGCCTGGGCACCCGCGCCCGCCTGGTGGCCGAACGCGACGGCACCGGGGCGGTGGACTTCGCCAGTGCCCTGCCGCCCGTCCAATCGCCCCGCATCGACGAAATCCGTCGGGTCCAGGCCAATCTGTTCCGCGCCCGCCGCACCACCCTGGACGGCCAGATCGCGGTGCTGCGCAAGCGGCTGGTCCTTTATGACCGCGAGGCCGACGCGCTGGAGGCCGAGCGCCGGTCCAAGGACCGCCAGCTCAGCCTGGTCGAGGAGGAAATCGGCTCGGTCGGCGGCCTGGTGGCGCGCGGCCTGGAACGGCGCCCGCGCCTGCTCGCCCTGAAGCGCGAGGCCGAGAAGCTGCGCGGCGAGCGCGACGACTACACCGCGCGCATCGCCCGCCTGCGCCAGGCCCAGGCCGGCACCGAGCTGGAGATCTCCAACATCGACTACAAGCACCTCAACGAGGTGGCGGGCGAACTGCGCGAGGTCGAAGCCCAGATCCGCGACGTCGAGCAGCAGCTGGCGGCGGTGGACGACGCCCTGGCCCGCACCGTCCTGCGGGCTCCCCGTGCCGGCGTGGTGGTGGGGCTGAAGGTGCACACGGTGGGCGGCGTGCTGCAGCCGGGCGAGGCGGTGATGGACATCGTGCCGAAGGACGAAGCGCTGATCGTCGAGGCCCGCATCGCCCCCGAGGACATCGACCGGGTGCATGCCGGCCGGCCGGCCCAGGTGCGGCTGCGCACCTTCCTGCGCGGGCTGACGCCGCCCGCCGCCGGCACCGTGACGGGGGTCTCGGCCGACCTGCTGCACGACGAGCGGGACGGCGCCCCCTATTACCTCGCCCGCATCGGCCTCGATCCCGTATCGCTGAAAGGCCTGCCCGGCCCGCTCACCCCGGGCATGCAGGCCGACGTGCTGGTGGTCACCGGCGAACGCACCGCCCTGGAATATCTGCTGGCACCCCTGACCCGCGCCATGGCGGTGGGGTTGACCGAGAAATGAGATCGCCCGAACGTCCAGGTGGAGCGGGCCGCTGGTTAATGTTCTGTGATTTCGGTCGGGGTGGGGCAGACATCCGATGGGTCTGCGCGGTATGGTCCGCCTAAGCTTCGGTCGGCGAAGGGGGGCCTTGGGGGCTCCGGTCCGGAATGGGAGGATGCCATGGAACACATGCGGCGCCATTGCGACGGGTGCGAGATCCGGCAGCATTGCCCGGTCCCCAGGGATGTCGCAATGATGGAACGGGTCATGCACCGCCAGGACCAGGGCGGGGTGTCGTCGCCGTTCAATGCCCGCCTGCACTATTACGTCGATAATCCCCAGTGCTTGGTCGCCCTGGGCAAGGCGCCGCCTACCCGCGAGTGGTGAGGGGGGGGAATCCCAGTCCTCCGCCGTCATTCCCGCGCAGGCGCGACGGAAGCCGCACCTGTTGTCCGGCCGATGACTTACATTCGCCTCGCCCCACTCAGCATTCGGCGAAATGTACGCGCTTCCCGGCTACAGGGTCGTTTCGCAACTGGTGGATTGCCCGTGATCATCAAGGTGATGGCGGTGGATTATCCCACCGCCAGCCAGTTGGCGCGTCTTCGCTACGAGTTCGAGCTGTTGCGGTCCCTTGACCACCCGGCGGTGATCAGGGTGCTCGACCTGGTCAGGACCGGACACACCCTGGCCATGGTGATGGAGGATTTCGGCGGCGTGACGCTGTACGAGGTCATGGCCGAGGGCATGCCGGGCATGGAGGCCAAGCTCCGCCTCGCCCGACCGCCTGATCGGCATGGCGCTGCTGCGGGACACCGCCGAGGACGACCTGGACAACCACCTCTTCGCCATCGCCTATGGGCCGGCGCTGGACTATGCCAGGGCCGCGCTGGCCTACAGCCGGGCGCTGGCCGAGGCGCGCAGCGTCGAGGAACGGATGGTGGTGTTCGAGGCCATGGTCCATTTCCATGCCAATTGCGGCGATTTCCGCGCCGCCTACGACACCGGCCGCAAGGCGGCGGCCGAGCTGTGGGGCGCCTGCCCGCCGGCTTCGCGCCGCCGCCGCCCTGGCCTTGATCGACGCGGCGGACCAGGCGCTCTACCGCGCCAAGCATCAGGGCAGGAACCGCTTCGAGCTGGGTTCGGTGGTCTCGGGACGGCCTGACACCTCGGCGACCGTGACGGCTTGACCGTTAGGAGCTGTGAATCCCTAAGAGGGCACACCTCCTAGAGCCGGTGTCTGAATCGCACTCTAATTTATTGATTTAGAGGCGGATTCAACCTGATAGCATCCGGCTCTAATCGGAAGGCGGCAGAGAAAAGCCGCAGGGGGGGCCGACTTGGGGAGGGCGTCGGCGGCCGGATGGGCTTCTCCACCCAGGCGTCAGGCCGTGATGTGGGCGAACAGGGCGGGAAGCTTCTCCGGCAGGCGGCGCACGTGGTCGATGATGGTATAGTTGTTGGCCCCGAAGATTCGTTCCACGTACCGGTCCGCATTCGGATCCAGGTTCAGACAATAGGGGTGGACGCCCGAGGCCCGCAATTCGTCGATCGCCTTCCTGGCATCCAGGCGCAGGTATTGGGGATCGCGCTCGTCGATGTCGGCCGGCTCGCCGTCGGTCACCACCAGCAGAAGCTTGTGCCGCTCGCCCCGTTGCAGCAGATGCCGGCCGGCATGACGCAGCGCCGTCCCCATGCGGGTGGAATACCCGCCGGTCATGCCGGCGAGGCGGCTTTTCGCGTCGCCGTCGAAGCGCTGGTCGAAATCCTTGAACGGGTAGTAATGGACGTCGTGCCGGCCGTCGGAGGCGAAGCCGTGGATGGCGAAGGGGTCGCCGATGCCCGCGATGGCGGTGGCGACCAGCGCGGTGGCCTCGCGGGTGAGCTCCAGCACCGACTTGTCCTCCCCGCGCACCAGTTCGTTGGTGGATTCGGACAGGTCGAGCAGCACCAGCACGCACAGGTCGCGCCGGTTGAGCACGTTGCGCATGGTGATGCGGGTGTCGGGATGCAGCCCCATGCGCAGCTGGACCATGGCATCGACGGCGGCGTTGAGGTCCAGTTCGTCGCCGTCCTCCAGCTTGCGTTGACGCGACACGCCCTGGGGGCGCAGGCGATCGACGATCTGCTTGATGCGTTGGCTGACCCCCCGGTTCGCCGACAGCAGGGCGTCGATGCGCCCGGGGTCGCCCCTGCCCTGGCGCCGCTCGCGCAGGGTCGCCCAGTTGGGGCGGTACAACTGCACCTGATAGTCCCATTCCTGGTAGTGGACCGGGTCCGAGACCGGCTCCTTGCCCTCGCGCTGGTTGAACGAGACGCCTTCGTCCTCGTAGGGGAACAGCTCGGTGCCCAGCACCCAGATTTCCTGGGCATCGTCACCGGCGTTCTCCACGTCGGTCTCGTTGATGAACTCCATCAAGCCGACGTGCTTGCGGATCTGGCGTTGGCCGGCGGGCAGATAGGCGGCGCTGTCCAGCCAGTCGAAATGGTCACTGGACCAGACGAAGCGGTTGTCGTCGCGATAGGGGATGCGCAGGGCCTCCAGGATACGCAAGCTGGGCACGGCGCGACGGTGGGCGAAGACGTTGAACACGTCGAGCCCCAGGTCCATGGACAAGGATTCGTCACCCGGACCGACGGCGTCGTGGAAGCGGGCGACCAGGCGATCCAGGTCGGGATCGCCGGTGGGACGCTTGGGGTCGAGCAGGGCGATGGCGCAGCGTTCGATCAGAGCCACCGATTCATGCTCGGGATGGGGAGTCTCGCCGTCGGGCATCAGCGACATCCACAGCCGCCGCATTCCGGGGAAGTCCCTGCAGGCCCGGTATTCGACACGGGCGTCCTCCATCAGCCCGACGAAGAATTGCTGGGCCGGGGCCAGCGCCTCGGCCGACTGGGGACGCGTGGTATAGGCCAGATGGGCGGCCATGTGGGCGGCCATGGCACGGAAGATGTCCATGCCGCCGACGTCACCCAGGCCGTCCACCGCATCGGGCAGGTGCAGGGTGCGGGCCTCGATGAAGGGGCGGAAGCCCATGTGGTCGGCCGCCGTCGGACGCAGGAAGAAATCCCGCCCCCAGAAGGCCCGCAGATAGAAGTTGAGCTTGCGCTGGGAATCGACGAACAGGGTGCCCTTCCGCTCGCGCTGGAGGACGGCCTTGCTGTCCTCGCTCTGCAGGCCGAAATACGCCGCCTGGCGCGGCAGGTCGCGGCGATAGGCCTCGGCGCCGAAATCCGCCCAGCGGCGCAGCCCCGACAAGGTGAGCTTGCCGAGAAGCTCGTCCAGTTGGCCCAGCATGGGCCGCAATCCGCGCGGCGCCTTGGCCACCAGGCGGTGGAGGAGCTGGAGATACCCGCGCAGCAGGTCCGGATCACCCAGCCGGTTGGCGGCGGTGGGCAGGGTGGCGTAAACCAGGGTGAGAACATCGCCCGAGGTCATGGAGGACAGCTTCATCACCGAGTGCACGCAGTCCCGCACCACGTCCTCGCCGCATTCCTTCGCCACCAGCGGAAGGGTCTCCAGATAGGTGACCAGCAGCTGGGGGCCGCGGCCGAGGGTCACGAAGCCCCGCGCCCCGTCGAGGTAATCCTTGAGTCCCGCCGGCGACAGGATGCGTGCGGCCTCGTGGACCGTGGCGTCCAGGGTAAGCGCCAGTTCCGGCGCGTGAGCGTACAGCTCGGTCCGATAGTCCTCGAGGTTCACGGTCATGGCGGGCGGCCCTCGCGGGTTTGGGTGGGTCAGCCGAAGAACGTGGCGATGGCGGTGTCCAGGGTATCCAGCATGTCGGGGTCGTCGGTCAGCGGCCGGGCCAGGGTCATGCGGCAGGCGTCCTGGGGGGCGACACCCTTGGCGATCAGCTGGCCGGCATAGACCAGCAGACGGGTCGACATGCCCTCATCCAGGCCATGGCCCTTGAGGTTGCGGCTGCGCTCCGCCATCTGCACCAGCCGGGCGGCGATGTCGGGGGAGACGCCGGATTCGTGGGCGACGATCTCGGCCTCCACCGCGGCCGGGGGATAGTCGAAGACCATGGCGCCGAACCGCTGCTTGGTCGACTGCTTCAGGTCCTTCATCATCGACTGGTAGCCGGGGTTGTAGCTGATGACCATCTGGAAGTCGGGATGGGCCTCGACCAGTTCGCCCTTCTTGTCCAGGGGCAGGCAGCGGCGGTGGTCGGTCAGGGGATGGATCACCACGGTGGTGTCCTGGCGGGCCTCCACCACCTCATCGAGATAGCAGATGGCTCCGATGCGGGCGGCCACCGTCAGCGGGCCGTCCTGCCAGCGGGTGCCGTTGATGTCGAGGAGGAAGCGGCCGATCAGGTCCGAGGCGGTCATGTCCTCGTTGCAGGCCACCGTGATCAGCGGCTTGCCCAACGTCCAGGCCATGTACTCGACGAAGCGGGACTTGCCGCAGCCGGTCGGCCCCTTCAGCATCACCGGCATCCGCACGTCGTAAGCGGCTCCGTAGACTTCGACCTCGTTGGCGACCGGACGATAGTAGGGCTGGGTCTTGACCCGGTACTGGTCCCGTTCAGACTGGCTCATGGCGCGGTTCCTCGCGAAGGCTGGGAAGAGACAAGCCGGAAGCCGCGGAGACAGGGGAGGACGCGGCTTCCGGCCCAGGCTCAGACCTCGATGGGGGCCCTGTAGACCACCATGTTGGCGCCCTGGCTCTGCTTGATGTTGTCGTAGCCGATCAGGCGGACGTGATTGCCGGGATTGGCCTTCTTGCACAACTCGATCTCGCCGAGGATGCGGTCCACGTCGGTCTCGCCGAACATGGGCAGCTTCCACATGTACCAGAAATTGCTGGTGGCCTGCTTCGGCTCGGTGTGCTCGATGGCCGGGTTCCAGCCATTGTTGACGATGTACTGGATCTGCTTGCGCAGTTGGTCGGAATCCATCTGGGGCAGGTAGGAGAAGGTGCCCAGCTTGCGGCTGTTGGGGTCCGACAGGCGCGACTTGTAGTCCTGCATCTCGCTCATGACGTTGTCCTCGTGTCTCGGGTGACGATCTTACTTGTGGGCGACATCAAGCTTGTCGACGGTGTCGAACTCGAACTTGATTTCCTTCCAGGTCTCCATCGCCATCTTCAGCTCGGGGCTGCTCTTGGCGGCGTTGGTCAGGATGTCCTTGCCCTCGCGCTCCAGGTTGCGGCCCTCGTTGCGGGCCTGGACGCAGGCTTCCAGCGCCACGCGGTTGGCTGCGGCGCCGGCGGCGTTGCCCCACGGGTGGCCGATGGTGCCGCCGCCGAACTGAAGGACGGCGTCGTCGCCGAAGATCGACACCAGGGCCGGCATGTGCCAGACGTGGATGCCGCCCGAGGCGACCGGCATCACCGCCGGCATCTGGCCCCAATCCTGGTCGAAGAAGATGCCGCGCGAGCGGTCTTCCTTGACGTAGCGTTCGCGCATCAGATCGACCCAGCCGAGGGTGGCGGCGCGATCGCCCTCGAGCTTGCCGACCACGGTGCCCGAATGCAGGTGGTCGCCGCCCAGCAGGCGCAGCAGCTTGGCCAGGACCCGGAAGTTGATGCCGTGCTTGGGATTGCGGTCGATCACGCCGTGCATGGCGCGATGGACGTGCAGCAGCATGCCGTTGTCGCGGCACCAGCGCGACAGCGACGAATGGGCCGCCCAGCCGATGGTCAGGTAGTCGCTCATGATGATCGGGGTGCCGATCTCCTTCGCGAACTCGGCGCGCTTGTAGATCTCCTCCATGTTGCCGGCGGTCACGTTCAGGTAGTGACCCTTGCGCTCGCCGGTCTCGGCCTCGGCCTTCTCGATGGCCTCCTGGCAGAACAGGAAGCGGTCGCGCCAGCGCATGAACGGCTGGGAGTTGACGTTCTCGTCGTCCTTGGTGAAGTCCAGGCCGCCGCGCAGGCATTCGTAGACCGCCCGGCCGTAATTCTTGGCCGACAGGCCGAGCTTGGGCTTGATGGTGCAGCCCAGCAGCGGCCGGCCGTACTTGTCGAGCTTGTCGCGTTCGACCTGGATGCCGTGGGGCGGGCCGTCGCAGGTGGTGACGAACCACAGCGGGAAGCGGACATCCTCCAGGCGCAGGGTGCGGACGGCCTTGAACCCGAACACGTTGCCGACCAGCGACGTGAAGACGTTGACCACCGAGCCTTCCTCGAACAGGCCCATCGGGTAGGCGATGAAGGCGTAGAAGGCCTCGTCGTCGCCTGGCACGTCCTCGATGGCGTAGGCGCGGCCCTTGTAGTAGTCGAGGTCGGTCAGAAGATCGGTCCAGACCGTCGTCCAGGTGGCGGTCGAGGATTCGGCGCAGACCGCGGCGGCGGCCTCTTCACGCGGCACGCCCGGCTGGGGGACCACCTTGAAGCAGGCCAGGAAGTCGCTGTCCTTCGGCGTGTAGTTGGGATCCCAATAGGTTTCGCGGTATTCCTTCACGCCCGCCTGGTAAGTCTTTCCCATGTTTCGCTCCTGTCTGATGGCTGCGAGCCCGCGCGGGGTCGGGGCTTCGTTGCGCTTGACCTTAGGGAGGCGAATGAATAAAAGAAAATTAAATGATCTTATCTTTTGAATAAACAAATGTTTATGGAATGGCGATGCACCTGACCCTTCAGCAGATGCGACTGTTCGAGGCCGTGGCCCGTCACCACAGCTTCACCCGAGCGGCCGAGGAACTGCACCTGACCCAGCCGGCGGTCTCGATCCAGTTGAAGCGGCTCGAGGAGAACGCCGGCGTGCGGCTGTTCGAGCATATGGGCAAGCGTCTGTTTCTCACGCCCTCGGGCCATGCGGTCCACGCCGCCTGTCTCGATGTGCTGGGGCGGTTGCGGTCGCTTGACGACGCGCTGGACGACATCCGCGAGACAGTGCGGGGTCCGCTTGACCTGGCGGTGGTGACGTCGGCCAAGTACTTCATTCCCCACTACCTGGGCGCCTTCATCGGCACCCACCCCGAGGTCATTCCCCGCCTGACCGTGACGAACCGCACCCGTGTCATCGAACGCCTGGCCGACAACCGCGACGACTTCGTCATCATGGGGCAGGTTCCGCCCGAACTTGACGTTCGGGCATATCCGTTCCTGGACAACCTGCTGATGATCGTCGCCCATCCCAGCCACCGCCTGGCCGGACGGACCGGGATACCCCTCGCCGCCCTGGCCGAGGAGCGGATGCTGGTGCGCGAACGCGGGTCGGGGACCCGCATGGCCCTGGAGCGGATGCTCGCCGACCACGGGGCGACGATCCGGCCCTACATGGAGCTTGGCAGCACCGAGGCCATCAAGCAGGGGGTGATGGCCAATCTGGGACTGTCGATTCTTCCGCGGAGAAGCATGGAACTCGAACTCGAGACCAGCCGCCTCATCACACTCGACATCGACGGCTTCCCTCTGCTCCGCCAGTGGAACGTGGTTCACCTGAGCGGAAAGACGTTGTCGAAGGTCGCGCGGACGTTCCTCGAATCCCTTCTGGCCGGCGGACCGGGCCTGGCCATGGGGCAGAATCATTTCAGTTAGCAATGGTATTCATTAATACTATCAATTTTTAATATGGTTTGCCGCACCGTACTGTCGATCCGTCTCATCCAGCCAGGAGACGGTCAGTGCTCGTCGTCGTGCGCAACTTGAAGGTGCTGCAGGAAAATTCGGCCGCCATCGGTGACCTGGTGCGGCGTCTCGAACCGGTGAACGGGCCGCTGCGCGGCGTCTGGTGCGACCCCGCGTCGGCCTCGCTGCCCGAGGCCCGGGTCGCGGTCCCGTGCGCGCCCGGCGTCTACCGGTCGCTGCGGTTCGAGCAGTCGTTCGAACGCGTGGGCGTGTGGGCGGTATGGCGGTTCGAGCCGTATTTCGGCGCCGATGCGGTGCCGTGGCATCCGTCGCACCGGGACCTCGCCGGCGCCCTGCTGTCGCGGGACGGGGAGCGCGATGGCCATCTCTATGTCCCCGTCTTCGATGGCGGAGCACGCCGGCGCGCCGTCGCCGCCGAGATGGATCGGCTGACCGCGGCCTATCCCCAGCGCATCGGCGCCCCGCTCTACCGCAACGGCCTCACCGGCCGACTGTCCTGGACGCTGGCCGCCGGGGCCGCGTGATGGCGGTGCTGGACCCGGTCATCCTGTTCTTCGTCCTCGGCGTGGCCGCCGGGCTGATGCGCTCGGAACTGAGGCTCCCGGCGCCGGTCTACGAATTCCTCAGCATGGTGCTGCTGCTGGCCATCGGCCTCAAGGGCGGCGCCGAGCTGGGGCGGCAATCCCTGCCGGCGTTGCTGCCCCAGGTGGCGGCGGTGGCGGCGATGGGGGCGATCATGCCGCTATTGGCGTTTCCGGTCCTGCACGTCGTCGGCCGTCTGAAACGCGCCGATGCCGCCGCCATCGCCGCCCATTACGGGTCGGTCAGCGTCGGAACCTTCGCGGTGGCCACGGCTTACCTGACCTACCGCGACATCGGCTTCGAGGCGTACATGCCGGTGTTCGTGGTCATCCTGGAGATCCCCGCCATCATCGTCGGCGTGGCCCTGGCGCGCGGGATCGCCATGGAGACCCGGTGGAAGCGCATGGCCCATGAGGTCCTGCTCGGCAAGAGCATCGTCCTGCTGGTGGGCGGATTGCTGATCGGCTGGGCGGTGGGCGCCGAAGGGCTGCAACCGATCGGGTTCCTGTTCTTCGACCTGTTCAAGGGCGTGCTGGCGCTCTTCCTGCTGGAAATGGGGCTGATCGCCGCCGGCCAGTTGGGCTCGCTTCGCCACCACGGGCCATTCCTGGTGGCCTTCGGCCTGGGCATGCCCCTGGTCGGCGCCGCCCTCGGCCTCGGCCTCGCCGCGGCCTTCCAAATGTCCCTGGGCGGCACCGTCCTGATGGCGACACTGGCGGCCAGCGCCTCCTACATCGCCGTGCCGGCCGCCTTCCGCCTGATCGTTCCCGAGGCCAATCCCGCCCTGTCCCTGACCGCGTCGCTGGGCGTGACGTTCCCCTTCAACATCCTTGCCGGCATCCCCTTCTACCACCACCTCGCGGCCCGGCTGGAGGGAGGACTGTGATGCCCCGCCAGGTTCGCAAGCTCGTCACCATCATCGCCGAAGCCGCGCTGGAAGGCATGCTGCTGGAGGACGTCGAGGCATTGGGCGCCCACGGCTACACGGTCACCGAGGCGCGCGGCAAGGGCAGCCGCGGCGTGCGGGCGGGATCGTGGGAGGCCTCGTCGAACATCCGCGTCGAGATCGTCTGCGACGACCGGACGGCCGACGCCATCATCCATCATGTCGAAGAACGGTATTACCGGAACTTCGCCATGATCCTGTTCATCTCCGACGTGGACGTGCTCAGGCCGGAAAAGTTCTGACAACCCGCAGGACCGAGGGGGCAATGGTGGCACGGGAAATCTGCCAGATCGGCACCGTTCCGCCGTTGGGCGCGGTGCCGGCCAAGATGTAACCGGGGCCGGCCCCTCGCCATGCCGGCTCCGGGCCTTTCCCGCAACGCGCCGAAGCGTTAAACAGGAGGCGGGAGGAAACCCGAGAATGCCCACTCCCCTGCCGCCGTTCGACTTCGACCTTTTGCGCAGCTTCGTCGCCGTCGTCGATTGCGGCGGTTTCACCCGCGCGGCGGTGCGCCTCGGTCGGACCCAGTCGGCGGTCAGCCTGCAGATCAAGCGCCTGGAAGAGGCCCTGGGACAACGGGTGTTGTCGCGCGACCGGCGCGAGCCCGAGCTCACGGCGGCGGGAGAACTTCTGCTGACGTATGCGCGCCGCCTGCTGCACCTCGCCGACGAGGCGCGGGTCCTGCTCCAGGAACCCGACGTAGGGGGAACGGTGCGCCTGGGCACGCCCGAGGACTTCGCCACCAACCACCTTTCCGAGGTCCTGTCCCGCTTCACGCGCGCACACCCGCAGGTGACGCTGGAGGTCCAGTGCGACTTCACCGCCAACCTGCTGGAGTCGTTTTCCCGTGGTCAGTACGATCTGGTCCTGTGCAAGCGCGAGCCGCAAGGACCGGGCGATGGCGTCAAGGTCTGGCGCGAGCCCCTGGTCTGGGCCATGTCCGACCGCCTCCGTCTGAACGAGGCCGCGCCGCTTCCCCTGGTGCTTGCTCCCAACCCGGACATATACCGCCGCCGTGCCCTGGCGGCATTGGAGAGGGCGGGGCGCACATGGCGCATCATCTATTCCAGCCCCAGTTTCACCGGCATCCAGGCCGCCGTGCGCGGTGGCTTGGGGGTGACGGTGCTGCCGCGTGAAATGGTGACCGCCGGCCTGATGGTCATTGGCCCCGAGCACGGCCTGCCCGAACTGGCGGATACGGAAATCGTCCTCCTGAGGGCCCCTGGGAGCACCTCCAAGGCCGCCGAGATGCTGGCCGAAGACCTGATCCGGTCCCTGGGAACGCCGCTTCGCGACGAACGGTAGATCGTCGATGGTCCCACAGGGGAAGACAGCCTGCCCGAAACGTCGTTGCACGCTTCGCCGCCTGAGTGCCCCGGGGTTTTGCCCCAGTGACCCAAACGGAAGTAAGCGCTTTGGTCAAATTTTGAAAACTCAGTGGGGCAGCGCTTTCCGACCCTGATGTAATTACCGCTAGAAAATCCTGTATTGGCCCATCGGCGTGCGTGCCGACTTGCAGAGGCCGGGACGCTTCGGCGGGGTGAAGGAATCCTTCCGTGCCTCGGCAATCAGACGGTATCGCTCGTGCTCGCTACGCTCCAGCTCGCATCTGAGATGGCTGCAGGCTGCGGCGAGCTGGCGGATCTCCGCCGCCATTCGGACTGCGTCTTCGTCCGCGGCAAGGCGCTCCGCTTCGGCGCGGGCTCTGGCCGACATTTCGGCTGCCAGCTTGCGCTCGACATCCGCCACGTCCCGGGCGCATTCCGGCGCAGTCGCCGGAGTGGCCGTCCGCAGGCGCCGGTTCTCCACCTTCAATAGCCGATTTTCACGGCGTATCCGGGCCAGGCTCTCCTGCAACTCGGCAATGGCCTCGGCTTCGCCGCCCTCCTCGGTCGATGTCGCAAGATGGGCGAGATCGACGAAATCCAGGCCGGCGCCGTCGAGCATTCGCTTCGCCACCTGAAGCGCACGCAAGGCCTCGGCCTCGTTGTCGGAGGCGGCCAGCGAGAGAATTTTGCCGAATTTCGTCGGATCCATGCCCTATTGTGCCTCCAGGCCATGTCAATGACAAGATGTGGCGGGCACCTGCAGGTCGAAGCGACGGCGAACCTATCGAAAGATCGCCATAGCGCCGGGCCAGGCTGGGTAGAATGCCGAAATTCCATCCTTGGAGACCGTGCGGTAGCGTGCCGCCGGCGTGGAGCGCGGCGACATGAACATGGTTCTACCGGGCACGCCCAACGGCGCGGAAATTGCGGCTCTGGGGGTAGAGGCGTTTTACAGCCACCACCCTTCGGCTGCCTTGCGCTATCCGGCCGGGGCCCGCGACGCGTGCCGACGCGACATGCTCATGCATCTGATCTACGTGGAGGCGGCAGCCGCCCTGGACAGTCTTCCCCTGCTGATCGACTACCTGGCCTGGGTCCGGGCGCTGATCGGCAATCTGGGGCTGCCGGTGGCGGACCTGCGGCCGGCTCTGGACTGTCTGGCCCAGGCGGTGGAAGCGGTGCGCGGGTCCCAGGGCCAGGATACGGCTCGCCTGCTGCGCCGGGGCCTCAGGGAACTCGATCGCCTGCCGCCTGAATTCGCCTCCTTGGCCTGCTCGGGCGGCCCGCTCACCGGTCCTTCGGCAAAGTTTCTGGCGGCGCTGCTGGCCTTTGATTACCCGAAGGCAGCAGCCATTCTTTTCGACGCAGTCGAGGGTGGTGCCGACATTGCCGCCACGTTGCCCGATATCGTCGGCCCGGCCATGCGCGAGGTCGGGCGATTGTGGCACCGAGGCCAAATCACCGTGGCCGAGGAGCATGCAGCCTCTGCCGCCACCCAGGTTATCATGGCGCGCTTCTACCCCCGCATCTTCGCGACGGAACGACGCGGGCCGGTGCTGGTTGCCGCCTGTGCAGAGGGGGAATTGCATGAAATGGGCCTGCGGATGGTGACCGACCAATTTCAGCTGGGGGGCTGGGAAACGCACTTTCTCGGCGCCAGCACTCCGCCCAAGGCAATGGCGGCTTTCGCGGCGCGGAGTGGCGCCGCGGTCGTTGCTGTCTCGGCGATGACCGTGGCCAGCGTACCGGCTGCGGCATCGCTGATTGCCTTGCTGCGGACCAGCCCGGGCGGAAACGGGAGAAAGATCCTGGCGGGCGGCTATCCCTTCTCCGTTGACCAGGATCTGTGGCGGCGCGTTGGGGCAGACGGCACCGCTGCCGACGGCCGTCAGGCTCTGGCCCTGGCTGACGACTGGGTAAGATGATGCCGACCACCGCCGGCACCGTGCTGCACTGCGATCTCGACGGGACGTTGCGTGAAATTCGCAGCGACGGGCTCGGCATCTCTTCGGTCCTTGAGATCGCTCGGCGCCTCGATCACCAGGTGGTGGCAAAAGATGCGGTGATGGCGCGCGATTTTATCGCCGCATCAAAGCGCGATGGTGCGGCATTCAATTGGATGTTTGCCATCGACCTTGCGGAAGGTCCGGCACTCTTTCGCTTCGATGGCAGCGTATTCGATGGGGGATTGCTGGTGATTGTCGGTCGCCCAAAAGCCGAGGCAGCAACATCGCAAAAGGCCATCGACGCCATGTCCGCTCTCAACAACGGGCTGGTCAACCGCCTGCGGGAAATGGCGCGCGCCGCGCCTCCGGCCGGGATGGGCGACCAGAGATCTCCGCCCCCGTTCACCGCACGCGAGCATGAGGTGGTCGTGCTGCTGCTGGACGGTCTGTCCAACCACCTTATCGCGCGGCGACTGGAGGTCGAAGAATCGGCGGTCAAGGCACGGCTGCGCACCATATATAGGAAGCTGGGCGTCGCCAGCCGCGCGCAGGCGGTCAAGGCGCTGCTCGGCTGATGGGGCCTCTTGTATCGAAGGATAGGGTTGCCTCTCGCAGGCGATAGGCCCCTCCTATCGTTGGGTTCAGATGCTGGTTTGGGTGGCTCGTTCCACCCCCAAAGGTGCCGTATGCGCGTTTTGTTTGCGGACGAACAGCGGTTGCTGCGCGATGGTATTCGCGCCTTTGTCAGCAAGGTGAATGCCAACGTCGAGATAGCCGATGCAGACTCGCTTGATGGCGCGATTTCCGTAGCAAACCAGCGTAAGTTCGACCTGGCGCTGCTGGGGCATTCCATGTCTGGCATGGACGGTGTGAACGGCGTCCGTGTCTTCGGCGACCGCTATCCCTCCACCAAGGTTGTTCTGCTCACTGCCACCGCAGATTCCGCCACCGTGCTGGCTGCCGTCGATGCCGGTGCCCATGGGGTCATCTCCAAAGGAATGTCCGGCTGCGGCGTGCAGCATGCCCTGCGTTTGGTCATGGCCGGCGAATGCTATCTCCCCGCGAGCGCAATCGTCGCGCTGGCGAATTCCAATAGCCGCCTGCTGCCGGAATGTCCGTCGTCGGCTTACGCGTTCCGGAATGTTCACTTCTCACCGGCCGAGACCGAGGTGATTCCCCTCTTGCTGGACGGATTGCCCAACAAGGTCATCGCCCAACGCCTCGATATCGACGAGACTGCCGTCAAGGCGCGCCTGCGCAGCATCTACAAAAAAATCGGCGCCGCCAATCGCGCCCAGGCTGTGTGGAGTCTGTTGTCGGTCGGCAGGGGGCGCTCCGCGTAGCTATCCTTCGATACCCACCCCCCCCAGCACAAAGGATAGGATTACCCCTGCCGGTCCGTACGCCCATTGTATGTGCGTTCAATCGTGTAATCGCAGTGCAGCGAAGGGGATGGGCATGGCTCTCGTCAAGAAAAACCAGATCGGCGGGCAGGTCGCGGTAAGGACTGACGAGGATGGCGGCACCGCGAGCGGCAGCAAACTGTTGGCCGAGGCGCAGAAGCGCAAGGCGCGCACCTTCGCCCGTCAGCAGAAGGCGGCCGAGCGCATCGCCGCCGCCACTTCGCAGCTGGCCAGCGGCATCGCCGAATCGGCCTCGGCCGCCGAGGAATTGCGCAAGGCCTCCGAGCAGATCGCCCAGGGCGCCGAGGAGGCGGCGGGTGCCGCCCAGCAATCGCAGAAGGCGGTCGATCACGGCGCCGGCCTGATCCGCAAGGCCAAGGATAACGCCGACGTCTCAGTCGCCAAGACCGAGGCGCTGCAGTCCCTGATCCAAAGCGTCTCGGTGCAGATCTCCAACTCGATCGCCGCCATCGGCCGGGCCGCCGAGCGTCAGGTCGCCTCGGTGCAGATGATCGAGGAACTCGAACGCCAGGCGGCGGCCATTTCCGAGGTGGTCAAGGCCGTGGCCCGCATCGCCGACCAGACCAACCTGCTGGCGCTGAATGCCGCCATCGAGGCAGCGCGGGCCGGACAGCACGGCAAGGGCTTCGCCGTGGTCGCCGACGAGGTGCGCACCCTGGCCGAGACCAGCGAAAAGAGCGCCCGCGAGATTCAGGACCTGATCGCCCAGATCCAGAAGGACGTCAAGATCATCGCCGAGGGCATCACCGCCTCCGCCACCAGCGCCAAGCTGGAGGTGGAGAAGGGCAAGCAGATCACCACCCAGTTGGATCAGATCCGAACCGACATGGTGGACATCGCCAATGGCGGCCGCGAGATCGCCAAGGCGTCGGAAGAATCCGCCATTGCCGCCCGCGAGGCACAAAAGGGCTCGGAGATCATCGCCGCCGCCGCCGAGGAGCAAAGCGCCGCCTGCCAGGAATCGATCAAGACCATCGACCAGCAGACCCAGGCGCTGACCCAATCCGAGCAGGCGGCACAGGAACTGTCCGAACTGGCCGACGAGTTGAAGAACTCCACCGATATCTCCAAGAGCAGCGAGGAGGTCGCCTCGGCCGCCGAGGAGTTGTCGTCGGCAGTGGAGTAAATCAACCGCGCCGCTGCCCAGATCATGGTGGCGCTCGAGCAGATCCAGAAGGGGGCGCAGCAGCAGGGGGCGGCGACCCAGCAATCCTCGGCGGCCATCGCCGAGGTCGAGCGGGCGGCGCAGTTGTCGACCACCAATGCCGCCGATGCGCTCGCCAAGGCCGAGGCCACCGCCGAGCGGGTGGCCAGCAGCATCAAGGGCATCGACGAACTGATCGACGGCGTCATGGGCTCGGTCGAGGCCGGCAAGCAGAGCCGCGAACAGATGAACGCCCTTGAGCAGATCAGCCGCCGCATCGACAAGATCGTCGATGCCATCACCACAGTGTCCATCCAGACCAACATGCTGGCGGTCAACGGCTCGGTGGAAGCGGCCCGGGCCGGCGAGTTCGGCAAGGGCTTCGCGGTGGTCTCCACCGACATCCGCAACCTCGCCCGCGATTCGGCCGAGAACGCCGACCGCATCAAGGACACGGTGAAGGCCATTCAGGACCAGATCGGCTCGGTGCGCCGCGACCTCGAGGAGATCGGCAACGCCGCCGCCGCCGAGGTCGAGAAGAACAAGGTGATCAGCGCCGATCTGGAAACGGTGTCCAGGGATGTGGCGGTGGTGTTGAAGGGCAACCGCGATATCCTGACCGGCGCCGAAGACATCGTCCGCATGGTCAAGGAAGTGCAGACCGGCGTCGAACAGATCGCCGCCGCCGCCCAGCAGACCACCCGCGCCACCGGCGAGGCCGGCGTCGCCGCCAAGCAGCAGGCCAAGGGGGCCGAGGAACTGGCAGCCGCAATCGAGGAGATCGCATCGCTCGCCGACGAGTTGCAGGCCGGCGCCTGAGGCTTCCCCCTACCCTTATAGCCAACAGGAGGACGCTTCATGTCCGAAGTTGCGGAAGCGGTGCGGGATGAGCCCGGAACGTCGGCGGCGGATGTCGTCGGTGCCGGTGATGCCCGCCAGTTCGTCATCTTTCATGTCGCCGACGAGATGTTCGCCGTGCCTCTGGCCGAGGTGCAGGAAATCATCCGCATGGCCAGGCTGATCGCAGGAATATCGCCTCCATGAGCACACCCCTTCTCGAACGCTTCGTCGGCGAGGCCCGCGAACTCCTGCAGGGGTCCGCCTCCGCCTTGCTGGTGCTGGAAAAGCATCCGGGCGACGAAGCCGCCATCAACGAGGTCTTTCGCTCCGTCCATACGCTGAAGGGCTCGGCGGGCCTGTTCGACTTCCCCGCCTTCACCAAACTGGTGCATGCCAGTGAGGATGTCCTGAGCGTCGTGCGCACCGGCCAACTGCCGATGACTTCCGAGTTGGTCGACATGCTGCTGGACGCGCTCGACCAGGTCAGCGCCTGGGTGGACGACATCGACGGCACCGGTGCCCTGCGCGCCGGCGCCGACGGGGTGTCCAAGGAGATGACGGCCGCCCTGCGCGCGGTGCTGCCGGCCGATTACGGTGCCACCCAGGCTGGTCCATCGGCCGCTCATGCCGGTGACCTGGTCACGTTGGACTGGCTGGCGGCCATCCCGGAAGTGGACCGGCTGTCGGCCTTCGCGGCGGCGATGGCCGGAGCGGAGCTTCAGGCCGTGGAGTACATTCCGCTAGAGGACAGCTTTTTCAGCGGCGAGGACCCCTTCATCCTGTTCCGGCAAATGCCAGAACTTCGCAGTCTCGCCATTGAGGCGGCCGAGCCCTGGCCGGCAATGGACGCCCTCGATCCCTATCGCTGCAACCTGCGCTTTCGCGCCCTTGTCGCGGCGCCGTCCACCGAGGTCGAGGCGCTGTTCCGTTACGTAATCGAGCAGGTTGGGATGGCGCCGGTGCCGCCGCACGCCTTGGTGACGGTGACCGGCGACCGCAACGGCGGCCCGGTCTACGGCGACTTCGTCGAGGAGGCGCGGCGCCTGGTCGCCGCCGCCGACTGGCCGGCGCTGCGGCGGGCGGTGGCTGCCCTCCTCCACCTCACCGCTCCGGCGCTGCTTCTGGCTTCGGCGCTGCGGTGGCTGGACGCGGTGCTCGCCGTTCCCACACCCGATGCCTCGTGGGTGACGGCGCTGATCGGGTGCATCGCCACCGGCGACGCCGACCTTCATCCGCTGGCGCCCGCCCCGCTCGCGCGCCCAATCGCGGCCGTGGCGGCCCCGGCGGCGACCGCCCTTCCGGAGCGCGCCGGCCTGGGGACGGTGTCGCTCACGGCGGCACGCATTCTCGACAGCCAGCGTGCCATCCTCGGACTTCCGGTGGCGCCGGGCGGATATGCGACACGGCTCGACTCGGTGGCGAAAACCGTCGCCAATATTCTTGCCGCGGAGGGCCGCAGGGCCGCAGACGCCGCCGCCTGGTCCGCGGCGGTCGAGGCCGCCAGGGTTCAGGAGTCCGCCGCCCCGGCGCTCGACCTGCTGGACCACTGGCTGTTGACCGACGAGGGGACCGCCGCCGCAGTCATGCAGGCGGCGGGCGATCACGGCCGGCGCCGGGCTGAGGCCGGCGAGCATCCCAGCCCGGAGGTCAAGCAGGCCAGCCGCGTGCTGAAGGTGGACCAGGCCAAGATCGACACGCTGATGAACCTGATCGGCGAACTGGTGGTGTCGAAGAACAGCCTGCCTTTCCTGGCAAAGCGCGCCGAGCAGGTCCATGGCTCGCGCGAGATGAGCCGCGAGATCAAGGACCTGCACGCCGTCATCGAACGCCTCGCCCAGGAGATGCAGGGCGCCATCATGGCGGTGCGCATGCTGCCGGTCTCGGAGGTGTTCGACCGCTTCCCAAGGCTGGTGCGCGACGTGGCGCGCAAACTTGGCAAACGCATCGACCTGGTGATCGAGGGCGCCGACACCGCCGCCGACAAGAACATCATCGAGGCCCTTGGTGATCCGCTGTTGCACATCGTCAGGAACGCCATAGACCACGGCATCGAGCCGCCCGAGGACCGCGACGCCGCCGGCAAGCCGAGTCAGGCCACCGTCCTGCTGCGGGCATTCCAGGAAAGCGACCAGGTGGTGATCGAGGTGGTCGACGACGGCCGCGGCATCGACCCCGCCAAGATCAAGGCGTCGGCCGTCGCCAAGGGTGTCCTCGACGAAGAGCGGGCGGCCCGCCTCACTGACCAGGAGGCGGTCAACCTGGTGTTCATGCCGGGCTTCTCCACCGCCGCCCAGGTCTCCGACCTGTCGGGGCGCGGCGTCGGCATGGACGTGGTGGTCACCGGGGTGGAAAAGACCGGCGGCAGCGTCTCCATCACCTCCGTGACGGGCGAAGGGACGACGGTGCGCCTGTCGCTGCCGCTCAGCATGGCGGTAACGCGGGTGATGGTGGTCGAAGCCGGCGGCGGCATGCTGTTCGGCATCCCCATGGACCACATCGCCGAGACCGTGCGGGTCCATCGCGACGCCGTGCGCCGCTTCAAGCAGTCCGAGGCGTTCGTGTTGCGCGACGCCATCGTGCCGCTCATTCGTCTCGACCGCCTGATGGGCGTCCCGACCTCGGTGTGGATCGGCGACGGCAGCGAAGAGGACGCCGTGCTGGTGGTGCGGATCGGCGGCAACATGGTCGGCCTGGTCGTCGATAACTTCCGCGAGGGGATGGACATCATCCTGAAGCCCTTCGACGGCATTCTCGCCAACATCCGCGGCTATTCCGGCTCGGCGCTGCTGGGCGATGGCCGCGTGCTGCTGGTGCTCAACCTCAAGGAGTTGCTGTAGCCATGCCGTTCAAGTTCGCCAAGAACGCGGCAATCGCCCAGGACACCTGCACCGTCGAGGATGCCTTGCCGCTGCTGGAATTCCTGCAAGCCCATCGCGGCGCGCGGATCGACCTCGCCGCCTGCACGCATCTGCATACCGCCGTACTGCAAGTGCTGCTGGCAGTGCGGCCGACGCTCTCGGCCCTGCCGCGAGAGGCATTCCTCGCCCGCTGGCTGCCGCAGGCGTTGGGACCGGTGGAGCGAAAGGCGGCGAAATGACGCGCCCATTCGTCGTCGCGGTCTCCAATCGCAAGGGAGGCAGCGGCAAGACCACCACCGCCGTCAATCTGGCCGCCGAATGGGCGGCTCGGGGCCGGCAGGTGCTGGTGGTCGATCTCGATACCCAGGGCCATGCCGGGTTCGGACTGGGAATCGACCCGAAGCCGGGATGTACCTGCCACGAGGTCTTTCGCGATCCCCACTTCGACCTCGGGACGGCGGTGATGGCGACGGCGTGGCCCAACCTGTGGTGCGCCCCCGCCGATGCCCTCTACGACGGGTCCGGAACGCTCGGCGATCCCTTGCTGCTGGCCGGCCATCTCCGCCACCCCGGGATGGGGCGCTATGACATCGTCGTGCTCGATACGCCGCCATCGCTCGACCTGGTGCTGACCTGCGCCATGGCCGCCGCCGATGGCCTGCTCATTCCGCTTCTGGCCCATGCGCTGTCGGTCGAGGGGGTGAAGCAATTGTCGCGGCTGTTCTACAAGGCGGTCACCACCACCAATCCGGAACTGAAGCTGGTGGGATTGCTGCCGATCATGGCCTGCGAGCGCATCGGTCACCATCGGGCGGTCTTGGCCGACATCGCCCGCCAGTTCGGCGCCGAGCGGATGCTGCGCCCCATCCGCAGCGATATCCGATTGGCCGCCGCCTTCTCAGAGCGCCAGCCGATCCGCCAGTTCGCCCCGCGCACCCGCGGTGCCCTGGACTATTACCTGCTCGCCGACGAATTGGCGATGTCCTGGCCGCGATTGTCCCCCGAACTCCAGAACAAGGTCTCGTGATGCCTTCCACCATCCTCATCGTCGACGATTCGGCGACCATCCTGATGAGTATGGAGGCCATCCTGCACAAGGCTGGCTTCACTGTCGCCAAGGCGGCCAGCGGCGAGGACGCGGCCACCCAGCTCACTGGCGGTCTCAAGCCCCAGCTGATCATTACCGACATCCACATGCCGGGGATGAGCGGCATCGACCTGATCCGCAAGGTCCGCACCATGTCGGGCCTCCAATTCCTGCCGATTCTGGTGGTGACCACCGAATCGCAGCAGGCCAAGCGCGACGAAGCCCGCGCCGCCAAGGCGACGGGATGGCTGGTCAAGCCCGTTCAGCCCGACGACCTTCTCAAGGTGGTCAAACAGATACTGCCCAACGGATGACCACCCCATCCGCCTCCGCCGCCGGCACCTTGCACGGCACGACCGAACGGGTCGCGCTGTTGCGGATCGCCGTGGCCGCCTCCGTCTTCGCAGGAAGCGGCGCCGCGGCAACCATGGCGGTCGGTGGTGAGTTGGCGACGGTGTTGATGGTGTCCGGGCTGTCGGCGGCCGGTGTGGCCATCGGCTATCTGTTGGGGCGCCGCGATGGCCTCACGCCGCGGGCTGTTCGCCTGTTGCTGTTTCGGGTCTCCGACGAGTTGGCCCAGTACCGTGCCTTCACCCGCCTGCTGCGCGATCAGGGCGAACGCATCACCGCCAGCACCAGCGCCGCCGCCATCGGCATCGTCAACGGGCTGACGGAAATGGATTCCGACCTGGCGCGCCTGCGCACGGCGATCGACCGCGCCGCCCCCGGGAACGCCACGGAATTGAAGGCGCTGGCCGATGCGGTCGGGTCACCGATCGTCTCCTTGTTGGGCCAGCTCCAGTTCCAGGACCTCACCCAGCAGCAGATCGACTTTCTCGCGCGGCTGTCGCTGATCGTCGATCAGCACATGATCGATCTCGCCCAGCGCCTCGGCGACCGGCGGTCCATGGATCGCACCGAGAATTTCAAGGAAATGTTCAACAAGGCTCTCGACGATTGCGTGATGACCAGCCAACGCGACGACCACCATGCCGCCGCCGGGCTCGACGTTCACGAGACCAGCGGGCCGAAGGTCGAGCTGTTTTAACCCGCCGATGATTAGCGCGGATGACATGACTGGGTGATCGCCATGAACAATAGAATTCTGCAGAGGGCGGCTCCTAGGGCCTCCTTGCCGTGGCCCCGGCCGGCGGCGGCGCTTCTGCTGGCCATAGTCCTCGGCGAGGCCGCCGTGGCCCTCCTGCCCGCCATGGCGGCTCCGCTGGCCATCGCCGTGCGAGTGCTGATGGCAGGCGTGGCGCTGGCTTTGGCCCTGGCGTGGGGTGGTCGGCCAGAGCTGCCGGCTCCCGACAGCGAGTCGCTCGCTCCCACGGCCGCCGCCAGGAACACGCCACCGCCGGCTGCTGCGGTCTTTGATTCCTTCCAGTGCGAAAAATGCATTTCGGAGAAATTCTCCTACTTCCGTCTGTTCGCCGATGCCATGAAGGGCGAGACCAGCAGCGTCATCTTCGAGTCCGAGAGGAATGCCGCCGATCTGATGAGCGACCTCAAGGTGGTCGAAGGCAGTCTGGAAGGTCTGCTCGCCTTCATCAGCGATGCCAATGCCAACGACCGTGTCATCCAGCTCATCGAGCAACTGCATCGCAGCCAGTCCCTGGTCGATCAGCTTGCCGCCGATCGGCTCCGCGATGCCGAAGTCGTGCGAAAGGCGATGGAAAACATCAGCGACGTGGTCGCCAATCTGGGGCAGATGGTTCAGACCGTCCGCGGCATCGCCGGATCGACCCGGATGCTGGCGCTGAATGCCACCATCGAGGCGGCTCGTGCCGGCGAACAGGGCAAGGGATTCGCCATCGTCGCCGCCGAGGTCAAGGCCCTGTCCCTGCAATCGGACCATGCGGCGGTGGAGATTGGCGCCGGCATCGCCAATCTCGAAAAAACGGTCGAAGCCAGCCTGAGTACCGTTGTCGGCGAGCGCAACCGCAAGGAGGAAAGCAGTCTGGCGGTGATTTCCGAGGCCGTCGGCGAGTTGACCGAAAGCTTGCAGGCCCTCATCGCCCAACAGCACGACACCATGGCCAGGGTCCAGCAAGAGAACGAACGGCTGGGCGAGCCGATCATGGAGATGATCGGCTCCATCCAGTTCCAGGACGTCGTCAAGCAGCGGCTGGAGGCGCTCAACCGCTGTTCCGATCGCATTTCCGACGCTATCATGGCCACCGACGCCGCGATGACCGGTGCCGCCATGGCATCGTGGCCCGAGCTGGACGCGTTGGTGAATTCGCATCTGGAGCAAGCGGTCGCGGCGGCGATTGCCGAGCTTAAAGCCAATCGCCAAGCGGCCACGGCTCAGGGCGCCCGGGCACAGGACAGGGGGGCGGCCATTGAATTGTTCTGATCGGGCTGAAGCCGGTGCAACTGGAGTGGAAATTTCATGACGGAGCGCAAGCCCACGGGCATACGCGGTCTCGACGCAATTCTCGGTGGCGGCGTTCCGGCCGACCGGGCGACCCTGATTCTGGGAGGTCCCGGAGCGGGCAAGACGGTGCTTGCCATGCAGATGCTGGCCAACGCCGCCGCGGCCCTTGACGAACGCAGCCTGTTCGTCAGCTTCGAGGAAAGCCCCGAGGATCTGATCGGCCACCTGAAGGATTTCGGCTGGGGCCTGCCCCGGCTGGTGGCCGATGGGCTGATCCACATCGTCGATGCCCGCCTCGGCGCCGAGGCTGAGATGACCGGCAGCATCGAGCTTGATGGCTTCCTCGGCATGATGGCGGCACAGGCCCAGGCCATGGGTGCCACCCGGCTGGTCCTCGACGGCATCGACCTGCTGCTGGCCATGCAGCCCGACCGCGGGCGCCTGCTGCAGCAGATGTTTCAGCTGGCGCGAACCCTGCGCGAATTGAAGCTGACCACCATCATGACCATCAAGATGGACGGATTTGGCGGCAGCCTGCCGGTGGATGCGGCACAGTACATCGTCGATTGCGTGCTGGCGCTGGAGCGCCGGCTCGAGGGCGACGTCTCGGTGGCGACGCTGCGGGTGGCCAAGGCGCGCGGCACACCGGTGACCACCAACCGCTTTCCCCTGGCGATCACCGAGGCGGGGCTCGAACTGCTCTATCAGGACGTCAACAGCCGCCATCAGGTCTTCTCCGACCGAATCTCGTCGGGGGTCGAGCGCCTCGACACCATGATGGGCGGCGGGATGTACCGTGGCTCGACGGCGCTGATTTCCGGCGCCCCCGGCACTGCCAAGACCACCTTGGCTGGTGCAATGGTGAATGCCGTCTGCTGCCGCGGCGAGCGGGCATTGTTCGTGAGCTTCGACGAGGCGGAGGATCAGATCGTGCGTAATCTGGCCTCCGTATCGCTCGACCTCGGGCGGCATCGCGAAGCCGGCCTGCTGCGGATGGTCAGCATGCGCTCGGCCTCGGCCTCGGCGCAGCAGCATGTCCACCGCCTGCGCAAGGTGTGCGAGGACTTCCAGCCGGCGATGCTGGTGATCGACCCGGTCTCTGCCCTGGTCAAGGGCGGCGGCAAGGTGATTGCCGACTCGCTGATCGAAATGCTGGTCGATTTCGTCAAGTCTCAGGGCATCACCGCCATCTTCACCGCCCTGATCGAGGGCTCCGATCCCGAGCGCGAGATCACCCAGACCCACGTTTCGACCATGGCCGACACCTGGCTGCATGTGACCTTCGTCGCCCATGGCGGTGAACGCAATCGCGCCCTGTCGGTGGTGAAGTCCCGGGGCTCGGCGCATTCCTCGCAGGTTCGCGAGCTGATCCTCACCGATCGTGGGCCGACGCTGGCCGATGTCTATTCCTCCGGAGGCCAGGTGCTGATGGGGACCGCCCGCCTGGAACGCGAAAACGAGGACATGGCGGAACGCCAGCGCGTCCGCTTTCGCCGCCGGCACGAGCGCATCCGCGCTCAGGCCCAGTTGGACGAACTGAAGACGCGAGTCGCCCTGCTGGCAGCCGAACTGGCGGCCAAGCAGGCGGAGATACAAGGCATGGACGAATTCGATGCGGAGATGCAGGAACGGGAGACCGCTGATTTCAGCTCGGTCCTCGCCTCACGCTCCGCCGACCGGAGGTGACGGCGGCATGACGGGGAAGGTCGAGCTATACATCGCAGGACGAGCCGCCAATTCGCAGATCGCCCGCCGCAACCTCGAGGCAGCGGCAGCGCGGGTGGAGGGCGGCGTCGAGGTTGAAATCGTCGATGTCCTGGCCGATCCCACAAGGGCCATGTCCGCCGGGATTCTCGTCACCCCGACCTTGGTGCGCCGCCAACCTCCACCCGTCGGCATGCTGCTGGGCACCCTGGTCGATGCCGAGGGTCTGCTGGCCTTTCTCGGTCAGGGGCAGAACGAATGAGCCCCGGCAGCCACGGCGCCGGCGGCGCCCCATCTGATGTGCTGTTCGCAGTATGGAGGATGCTGCTCGACGCCCTTCCGGCCGCGGTCGCCCTGCTCGATGGCGGCGGCTGCCCGGTGCTCACCAATGCCGAATGGAAGCGGATGGTGGTTCGCGGCCACCAGGGGACATTGACCGGGTGTTACCCCTCCGTGACCCTGCAAAGCGGATTGTGGGACGCTGCCGTGGCCGCCCGCGTCGGGTCCGGCCTCGCCGACGTACTGGCTGGCCGCACGGATATGTTCGAGGAGGAGGTGGCGGTTGCGGCCGACTCCCTCGGTTGCTGCTGGCAGCGGGTGCAGATTCTGCCGGTGGACCGTGGCTCCTTCGACGGCGCGCTGGTCATGCATATTGACGTCAGCCACCAGCACCGCCTCAGCGAAAGCCTGCTCGAACAGAAGATCAACCTCGAGGACATCAACCGCGAACTTCAGCGCTTCGTCTATGTCGCCTCCCACGACCTGCAGGAGCCGCTGCGGACCGTCGCCAGTTTCGTCCAGTTGCTGGCGCGCCGCTACAGGGGGCGACTCGACGCCGACGCCGACGAAATCATCGATTTTGCGGTGAGCGGCGCCAAGCGGATGTCGGCGCTGATCACGGATCTGCTCAGCTACTCGCGCCTGACCGGCGCCCACCCCCATGTGACCGAGGTCGATCTCGGCGAGGTGGTCCTAGAGGTGCTGAAGGGTCTGGACACCCTGGTGTCCGAGGTGGACTCCGACATCGTCTTGCAGCCGCTGCCGACCGTGCTGGGAGATCCGGTGCGGCTGGCCAGCCTGCTGCAGAATCTGATCGGCAACGCCATCAAGTACCGCCACCCCGACAGACGGGTGCGCGTCGAAATTTCTGCCGTCAGCGACGGCGAGGCATTGACCGTAACAGTAGCTGACAACGGCATCGGCATCGATCCCGCCTACCATGACAAGGTTTTCGAAATGTTCGAACGCCTTTCTCCCCACGACGGCCGTCAGGGAACCGGCATCGGGTTGTCCATCGCCCAGCGCATCGTCGAAAGTTATGGGGGCCGTATCTGGGTGGAGTCGGCAGAGGGACACGGCAGTACCTTCCGCTTCACGCTGCCCGCCGGGATGATGTCGGCGGGGTAACGGGTCCAGCTGGCCAAGCTTCATTCGAAGCCCCGACCGGCGGCAAGGTGGTATGGGCCTCCACCACTGCCGAGGTGCCGCCTGGGCTGGGACCTCGGCTCCCGGCGGCACCTGGGCCGCGGTGGAGCCGGTCCGTTCGGCCGGCAGTTCCGCCATGTGGGGCTGGGTCGAACCGGTGTCGGAGGTCCGGGTGGCCGCCGACGGCCGCACCTGCCGCGACATGCGCCAGGTGGCGGTCCACAAGGCCGGGACCCGGCACGCCGAGATGGTGAGGCACTCGATCCGTTAGAGCCGGATGCACCTGGGCGGCGTTCCGGTGATGGGCTTGCAAGCGGTTGCCCGTATCGTTTCAGCGTGATCGCCGCCGCGCCAATACCTGCTACCCGAGCATCGTCAGCAGGGCCGCGGCGGCGCCGAATATCGCTCCGGTGACGGCAACGGCGACCAGCAGCCAGGTGGAGCAGGTGCGGTGCGGTGTCGCCTCGGGCGCGAACACCGGCGGCGGCAGGGCCGGACCCAGCGACGGTATGTTGATGGTCTGGTTCAGCAACCCCATGTCCCGCGCCTTGACGTGCCACGCCGACAGCGCATTCTCTGCGGCCTGCCGGCTCGCCGCCGGCACCGGATCGGGATTGCCGGCCAGGTTGAGCACGGTGCGGTGCAGGCGCGGTTCGCCCAGCAGCACCTGTTCGGCCAGGGAAAGGTATTCCCGCGCGCCGGCACTGGCGGGGGCGAACACACACGCCGGCAGGCCGTGGCCGGCGGCATCGACGAAGACCCGGGGTTCGTGCGAAACGCGCACCGGATAGACCAGGTCGCCCAGCTCGGCCTTCATCACATGCTCCATCGCCCATTCCTGCTGGCTGTCGGCCAGGGTGAGCAGGACGCCGTGAACGAACAGGGCGGGGTTGAGGGTGGAGCGGAACCGCTTGACGATGTGCCAGGTGCGCATCAGCCCGTCATGGGCGAACGGTGTCGGATTGGCCGGCACGATCACCGCATGGGCCGAGATCAGCGCATTGACGGTCATGGCGCCGATGGCTGGCGGACAATCCACCAGAACGATGTCGAGTTCGCCGCCGCCGGCCGCGATCAGATCGCGCAGTCGTCCCTGCTGCAGCGAGGAGACGGCCAGCTCCACATCGACGATGCCGAGGTCGTCGGTGGCTCCCACAAGGGAAACCCCGTCGATGAAGGTCGGGTGCATCACTTCGGCCAAGGTGGCGCGGCCGGTCATCAGGTCGTAGGTACCGCGGCGCGGCAGCTCGGCCTTGGCGAAGCTGGTGGTGGCATTGCCCTGGGCGTCAACGTCGACCACCAGCACCTTGCGCCCGAACGCCGCCAGGCAGACGGCCAGGTTGACCACCGTGGTCGTCTTGCCGACGCCACCCTTGGCATTGAAAACAGCGATGATTGGCGGATTTCCCGACACGGCGCCCTCCTGGTCGCCGCTAGCTAACCCGAAGCGCGCAGCGACTGCAATGCCCTGGCTGTCGCCGCCGCCGCCAACCCCGCCCGGACAAAGGCCAGGGCGCCTTCGGCATGACGCCGCCAGCCGGGATCGTCGGGGAATTCCAGGCTCATCTGCATCCCCTCCACCACCTCGATGAAGCGGTGGATGATCGCCGCCAGCCGGGCGCGGGCCGCTCCGGTGCCCGGCGGCCGTCCATCGGAGGCCGATGCCAGCAGGATCTCGTGCAGGCCGTCGTCATCCGCCGGAAGCCGGGCCAGCACCCCCCCCACCTCCCAGTCGGGATCGCCCATGGCGGCCATCTGCCAGTCGACCAGGACCAGCCCGCCCGGCGACCGGATGATGTTCCCCGGGTTGACGTCGTTGTGGCAGGGACAGGGCGGCGGCAGGGTGGCGGCCAGGGCGGCCCGCAATTCGGCGATCCGGGCCTCGATCGCGGCAAAGTCGGGAACGAAGGGGAATGATTGCCCGGCGATGGCCTGTCGGCGCCCGTCGAGGGTCGCCAGCGGCTCATGCCGCCCGCGCACCGCCGGTCCGGCGTGAACCCGGGCCAGCAAGCGCCCCACCGCCTCCAGCACCGCCGGGTCGGCCAGGTCCGCCGGGTCGAGGTGGCGTCCGGCGAAGGGCGTGACCAGGGTGCCGTCGGCAACGTCCATGTACAAGGCGGGCGGGGCGACACCCCAGGCATGGGCACGGGCCAGGGTGTAGCGTTCGTCGAGATAGGCGGACGGCCGTTGCCTCGGAAAGGCGGGCAGGCGCAGCACGTAGGCGAGATCGTCGAGGTCGATGCGGTAGACCCGGTTGCGGTTGCCGTGGGTGATCGGCGTACAGGCGAGGCGCGACCAGTCGGCCTGCGCGAACATCGGGATGCGGGCCAGCGCGTCGCGCAGTTCGGTATCGTCGGGCATGTCGGCGGGGTAGGGGCGCCGCCGCCCGAGCGCCAGGTCGAGGAGGGGGGCGGCGTCCGCGCCGGCCTCGCCGCATTCGGCCAGACGCCGCAGCCACACCACCGCCTCGGCGGGATGTCCGCAGGCCAGGTGATGATGCGCCAGCCGCCGCAGCAGGTCGGCATTGTCCGGCTGCTCGGCGGCGGCGAAGGCCAGCGGCTCCGAGGCGGAGTGCAGACGCCCGAGGCCGAGCTCCGCTTCCGCCAGTTCGATGGCCAGGCCGGACAGTCCGGGATCGCGTGCCCAGGCGGTGCGCAGATGCTCGGCCGCCTCCGTCAGGCGGTTGAACGCCCCGAGGCAACGGCCGAGTTGCAGGTGCAGGCGCGCATCCATCGGGGCGAGCGACAGACCGGCCCGGACGATCAGCGCCGCCTCCACCGGCCGTCCCAGGGCCAGCGTCACCGCCGCCAGTCCGCGCAGGGCGCCGGCACTGTCCGGCCGCGCAGCCAAGGCTTTGAGGTAGGAATCCTCGGCCTCGCTCCACCGCTCAGCCCGGCGGGCACGGTCGGCCGCCTCCCGCGCGTCGCCGTCGTCCACGTCGGCAGGCAGGTTAAGGCCGCAGGCGGCGGCGAGGGATCTGGCATGATCGGTCATGCCTCGGCGGTACAGGTGGCGGGCGACGGCCGCCGTAGCCGCCGGTTCCTGCGCGCCTTCCAGGGTCTCGGTGCCGGATTCGATGAAGGCCGCTTCCTCGGCGCGGCCGCTGTCGGCAAGGTTTCGGGCCAGGGCATTCCGTGCCGGGATGTCCGAGGGATCGGCCTCGAACGCGCGACGCAGGACCGCCTCCTCCATCACGGCAGATCCGAAATTGCCCAGATGCCGATGGACTTGGTGGTGCCCTTCAGGTCCTCGGACAGAAGGATGCGGGGCTGCGGCAGGTTGAACGGCTCCGCCATCAGGTTCATCGGCTGCCAGCCCCCGATCAGGTTGTCGGGTTTGTTTTCGGTATTGGTGAAGGTGGTTGCGGCCACATACCTGGCGCCGCTCCGCTTGAAATTGTCGAATGCCGCCCGGACCATGCAGGTGGGATAGTGGGTCAGCACGTCCCGGCAGAGAATCACATCGGCGCGCGGCATCACGTCCAGCATGATGTCGAGCTTGGAGAAGAAGCAGTTGTGCCGGCGGGCGTGCTTGGTCCGCAATTCGGTCACCAAGTCGCCCACCAGGTCGAAGCCGAAATAGAAGCGGAACCGGTCGACCACGGTCTTCATCCAGTTCATTTCGCCGCAACCCGCATCGGCGACCGCCTCGGCGCCCAGGAAGGCGAAGGCATCCACCAGCCTGGCCTTGATGATTTCGGTCTGCGCGAGGTTGGCGCCCGAGCCGCTGCGCGACTCGGCGTGGCCCCAGCCGTTCGACCGCCAGATGTTGACGAAGAAGGTATGGGCGATTTCGGAGCGCTCGTCCGGCGCCATGGCCTCGACGCGCTCGATGTCTGACATGCCGTCGATCAGCCGGTTCTTGAAGTCGACTTTCGCCGAGCGCTCGAACTCGGCCAAGCTTCGCACGCTTCCCAAGCCATAGCGGTCCATCTCCCGCAGCACTTCCGGGTCGTCGCTTTCGGCGATGCCGAGCAAATGGCGGATGCGGTTGAACGACAGGGCGTTGAGGTGCGCCCACTCGAAATCGTCCCAGTGGCGCTTGCGTCCCCTTGCATTGGTGTAGTCGTGGAAGGCGATGCAGCGGTTGGGGGTGAAGACGTCGTAGCCATGGGTGAACAGGCGAACGGCGAGCGAAATCTCCTCGCCGTGGAAGTACAGGTAGGGATCGTAAGGGACGTCGGTGTTGATGGAGGACGGCCCGAACAGCAGGCCGGCGGCGATGAAATGGTTGGGCTGCGGCGGTGGCGGCGGCTCCGGCAGAGGCGAGCCGTGGGCGCGGAATTTGAGGATGCCGTTCTTGTCGAACTCGCTGGCGCTGATCGCCGAGACGGTCGGCTCGGAAAGCTGGTCCGGGGGCTCGTAGCTGGGCGGATAGGTGCTGATCACCGGCTTCGGCGAGTCGCACTCGCCGATCATGGTCAGAAGGAGCTCGTCCCAGTGCTCGACGAACCGCATGTGGCTGTCGATCTGCAAGGTGAACTCCTCGCCGCGCCACAGGGACTGGACCTGCGACCGCGCCCAGCACACCCCCTTGCTTTCGTTGGCGTTGACCTCGATGACGCGGACCTGGTCCGGCCGGGTGACGACCTGGAAGCAGTCGTCATCCTCGCCAGGAATGAACTGCCAGCAAATACCCACGAACACGCGGTCGGGGTGCTTCGCCTTGGAGAAAAGGTCACGAACCGTGTGCTGGCATTCGGTATCCCGATAAGACGCGATGTTCACGAAGATCCGCGGACGCTTCGCCATTCCCCGCTCCCGGCAAAAATTCGGCTGCCGCCCCCATGGGGGGCGGCAGCCGTAAGAGTACCCCAAAACCTACCAGCCGATACTGTCGTTCTGGTCGATGTTGTGGTTGTTTTCGCCTTGATCCTGGCCACAGCCGCCCTTGTCGGCGCCGTGATCCTGGATCTCGACGGTCTCGTTGTAATTGCCCCAACCCTCCGCGGCACCTTGGCCAAGGGTGTCGTCCAGCACCAGCTGGGTCCATCCGTCGCCCCCGCCGGAAACGCCATGACCGAAGGTGAACTCGTCCTGGCAGGCGTGCAGCCCCTGGTCGTCGCCCAGGGTCACGCCCAGGTCACGGCCGGCGGGGCTGGCCACGTTGATGTCCAGCATGGCCTTGGCGATGTCGCCGTCGTGATCGCGGATGGTGTACTCGAAGTGCTCCTCGACCGGCGCCGGGACGGTGGTGAAGGTCACTCCCCGGACCAGGAAGTCGGAGCTGTCGGTGGTGATGCCGCCCTGACCGCCCTTGTAGGGCGAGCCTTCCAGGACCAGCTGGTCGAAGTTCTTGTCGAAGTCGACAGACACGACCAGGTCGCCGCTGGCGTCCTTGCCGGAGAAGGTCATCGACCCGACCTCCTGGCCATCCTTGAGCGCGGTGATCTTGCCCACCTCGACCCGGGCATCCACCGACGTGTCGAAGAAGGTGTCCAGTGTCACCTTGGCGGTGGAGACATCCTTGTCGAAGTCGATGATCAGCTGCTCGGACTTGCCGTAGGCGGGGACGTAGCCGGTTTCCTCGTCGACGCCGATCTTGACGCCGCCCTTGTTGCCGTCCACGCCGAAGCCCGTGCCCCAGCCGCCGTCATAGTGGTTGACCTGGCCGTCGACATAGTTCCCCTGGGCGTCCAGGGACTTGGCCGATACCTGGAAGCCATGGTCCGAGGCGCGGTAGTTGCTGTTGTCGATGGTCACGGTTTCCGACTGCCCGGCCTGGGCGTCGGTGACCTTGTAGGTGTAGCTGCCGTTGTCGAAGATCCGGAGTGAGCCGTGCTCGCCCTGGACGTCGACGTAGTGGTTGCCCTTGGCGTCCACATGGACGGCACTGGCGTCGTCGAAGCTGACGACCGTATCGCCGCTGCGCACCGCCGAGACGGCGGCACTGTCGGCGCCGTTTTCGTCGGCCACCAGGTGGGCGCCCGTGCTGGCATCTGCGTCGATGCCGGTGAGGACGTTGCCGGTGGTGGTGGCACCCAGCCGCGACGCGACCGTATCCAGGTCGTTCTCGGCCTCGGGCCGGTCATCGACCACGCCCACGGTGAAGGTCTCGCGGATCACGTCGCCCGTCGAGGTCTTCATCATCAGGCCGACAGGCAGGGTCTCCACCTGCTCTCCCTGGCCGGGATCGTGGTCGATATGGCCCTTCAGCGTGTAGGTGTACGAGGCATTGCCGCCAGATTCGGTGAGCTTGATCGAGAACACCTCCTCGGTGCCCGCCTTGGCCACCAGCGTATTGCCGTTGTTGGTGACCGAGTACTTCAGCTCGACCCCGTCAGAGGTCAGATGCATGGCCTTCAGGTCGGCCGGCACCTCGAGCTTGAAGTCGGCGTACCGCGCCCCGCCGGTGTCGAAGTCGATGGTCTTCGTCACCGAATAGGCATCGCTCTGGTCACTGCCGCCGGCCGTCACGTCGTCCTCGTCCAGGACCGCGTTCTGGGCCTGCATGTTCGGATCATCGTGCTGGGTCGTCGGCATGCACGTCGTCGTCGGAGCCGACGTGGTCGTCGGAGACTGCGTGGTCGTCGGAGCGCACGTCGTCGTCGGAGCGGACGTCGTCGTCGGAGCAGACGTGGTCGTCGGAGCGCACGTCGTCGTCGGAGCGCACGTCGTCGTCGGAGCGGACGTGGTCGTCGGAGCAGACGTGGTCGTCGGAGCGCACGTCGTCGTCGGAGCGGACGTGGTCGTCGGAGCGCACGTCGTCGTCGGAGCAGACGTGGTCGTCGGAGCAGACGTGGTCGTCGGAGCCTGCGTCGTCGTCGGAGCGGACGTGGTCGTCGGAGCCTGCGTCGTCGTCGGAGCGGACGTGGTCGTCGG
>NZ_CACVCG010000047.1 GCF_902729435.1 Magnetospirillum sp. UT-4 | reverse complement strand
GACAGCCCTACGGGCTTCCTCAGGATGAGGCTTAATACGTTGAAATCATTAAAGCCCTCATCCTGAGGAGACCGCGCCAGCGGCCGTCTCGAAGGACGAGGGCGTCCTCGGGCATAGTTTCGCAAAGGTCCCGCGAGCGGGCGAGGGTGCTCCTAAATCCAAACCGGACAGACGCGGGCCTTCGCCCTCACCCCACCTCGCGCTGGTAGGCCTCGGCCAGTTCGGCATCGGCCTCGGGGCCGACCAGGGCGGTGATGGCGGCCAGCAGGCCCATCTCCTCCTTCTGCACGTGGAAGATCTCGCGTTCCACCAGCTCGGCCCCGGCGTCGCGGAATTCGCGCCAGGTGGCGTCGTCGAACCCGCTCTCCACCGCCCGGGCGGCGGTCTCGGCCACCTTCAGCGCCAGCGGCAGGATCGAGCGGTGCTCGTGGGTCAGCATCATCACGATGCCGGTCTCGCCGCGGGCGATGAACAGCGGGAACAGGCGGCCCTCCTCGAAGGCGAAGTGCTGCTCGACCTCGGCCCGCAGCAGGGCGGACAGGCGGGCCAGGAAGGAATCGGCCTGACCGCCGCGGGCCGGCGGGGCGCGGTGGTCGGCGAGGAAGGCCTCCAACTCCTGCAGGGCGTCGATGGTGGCCATGTGGTCCTGGTGCAGCAGGGCGCCGATCCGGGTCTGGGTGAACATCAGGCTTTTCCTTCGCGAAGGTGGGTGCGGGTGCGGACGAGAACGAGGGCGGCGAACAGGGCGAAGGCAAGCGATCCGGCCAGCCCGGCCGCCGCCCCGGCGACCATCAGCGGCGGCCAGGGCAGCAGCAGCCCGAGGGCGAGCAGGGTCAGCGCCGCCCCGTGCAGCGCGGCATGGACCGGCAGCGCCCGCCCGGCGGCCAGGCGCGACACCATGGCGCCGGAATGCATGGAGGCGAGGAAGGGCATGATGCGGCTGAGCATGCCGGTGACGAAACTGAGCAGCCAGCCGAACACCAGCAGCAGCCCCCACAGCGGCGCCGTGCGCTCGGGGTCGAGCCCCAGCGCCAGCGCCAGCGCGGCGACCAGGCTGGCCGGCAGCATGGCCCAGCCGAGGCCGAGCAGGCGGAAGAACGGCTCCAGCCGGCGCCGCATGCGCTGGGCGAGGACGGCGCGCACACCCCTGAGGTGCAGCGCCACCGCCGCCAGCCCCAGACCGGTGCCCAGCGCCGCCAGCCATCCCGTCGCCGCCGCGGCGCCGACCGCGCCCAGCGCCAGGGCCAGCCCGGCCAGCAGGGCGGATCGGCGGGCGGCGGCGCCGGGCACCGCCGGGGCCAGCACGAACATGGGCAGCAGCACCGCCGAGAAGCCCAGCGCCAGCAGGCCCATGAAGCCGTAACCGGCCAGCGCGGCGTGGGCGGCGGCGAAGGCGGCGCGGTCGGGCAGGAAGCCGGCCGAGACATCGGCCACCAGCGCCAGGCCGAGGCCGCTCAGCCCGGCCAGGGCGGCCAGCGCCAGCCAGGCCGGCACCGTCACCGCCGGCAGATCGTCCACCGCCGTCAGGTTGCGCCCGACCAGCACGCCGAACAGGGCCAGCCCGGCCACCGTCAGCGCCGCGCCGGAATGCAGCGCCCACGGCGCCACCATGGCCATGCCCCAGCACAGCAGCGCCACCCCGGGGACATACAGGACCCAGGTCAGGCGGCACGCCCACAGCGGCCCCAGCCGGCGGCGGGTGGCGACCGGCAGGATCTGGAAGGCGGCGCCCATGGCGGCCATGGCCAGCACCCCCAGGGTGATCAGGTGCAGCCCGGCCACCAGCGGCCCCAGCCCGCCGGTGAAGCCCGGCGCCTGGCCCGCCGCCGCCACCAGGGCGGCCCAGCCGGCGATGTGGAACAGCACCGCGGCGGCGAAGAAGCCGAAGGGGATCGCGGGCGGCAGCAGCCGGTCCTCGGCCCCCATCATGAACGGAACCATCAGGCCCCCCGTTCCAGCCGCAGGCGGATCTCGCCCGGCTCCTCGACCGTGTCGGCGATGCGCCAGCCGCGCTCGGCCAGCTCGGGCACCAGGAAGTGGGGCAGGCGGTCGTGATGCACCTGCAGCACCCCCAGCTCCGGCCCCGAGGCGTCGATCAGGCGCAGGATGGCGACCATGGGCAGCGGCGGCGCCAGGCGGCGGACGTCCACGTGCAGGCCGTCGGGCTCGCGCCAGCTCAGCGCCCCCTCGGGCATCATCTCGGCCTCGGAATCGCGCTCCCAGTCGAGGCCGCCGTCGAGGTGGAAATAGACCCGCCAGTGACCGCCGCCCAGCCGGCGGCCGAACGACGAGAAGCCGCGCGCCGCCAGAACCCGGCGCAGCGGCGACGGATTGAACGGCGCGTCCACCACCAGGCAGCCGCCGAACTCCACCTTGTCGGCGGCCTCCATCAACTGGCCCAGCGGGTCCTCGCCGGCGGCGAGGCCGGCCCGCACGTCGATGGGAGAGACCGCCGCCGCCTGGGCCAGCCAGGTTGGTAGTCCGTCGCCACGCTCAGCCATCGCCACCCGCTCCTGCAAGCATGGGCAGAAGCTTGCCGCCGCGGCGGCGCGGCCTCCTTGATTTTCGACAAGAGGAAGCGGGGGGGCTACTCGCCGCCGTCGCGGACCAGGCGGCGCAGGGCGTCCAGATCGGTCAGCACCAGTTCGCGGCCGACGCTTTCCACCCCGCAGGCCTTCAGCCGGCCGAGCGCCCTGGACAGCGATTCCGGGGCGATGCCGATGCGGCTGGCCAGCACCGCCTTGGTGATGGGCAGGCGCACCTGCGCGCTGCTCTTGGGGGCGCTGCCCTCGGCCCCCTGGGCGAGGGCCAGCAGGAACGAGGCCAGGCGCTGGCCGGGCGACTTGCTCTTCAGATCGCCGATCTCGCGGATCATCCGCATCTGCCAGCGCGACAGGCCCGACAGCAGGTGGAAGGCGAGCTTGCGGTTCTCGGACAGGCGCTTGAGGAACGGGCCGGCCGGCACGTGGACCAGCCGCGAGCCCGCCACCACCTCGCAGTTCAGCGGGAAGCGCCCCGACGAGAACATGGCCGCCTCGGCGAAGGTGGAGACGGCGTCGAACACCTCGATCACCGACTGGTCGCCGCTTTCGGTCAGGGCGAAGATGTTGACGCGGCCGCCCAACACCACGAAGAAGCGGTCGGCGAGGTCGCCCTGGCTGAACAGCAGCCCGGTCTCGGGATAGGCCACGCTTTGCGCCGCCTCGAGCAGCAGCGCCAATTCCCGGCGCTCCAGGGCGGCGAACAGCGGCGCCTTGGCGCACAGGTCGAGATCGGCGGGCTGAATCATGCCAGATCGTCCTCGACGCAGAAGTCGCGCAGGCGCTCGATATCGGCGATGCGCACCACGTTGTCGGCCTTGGATTCCACCCCCACCTTGGCCAGCTTGGCCAGCGCCCGCGACAGGCTTTCCGGCTTCATCCCCAGCTCGTCGGCGACCAGCTTCTTGTCGTAGGGAAAGCGCACCGACACCGCGCCCTCCTCGGCCTCGACCATGGACAGCAGGAAGCTGCCCAGGCGCTGGGCGGTGGTCTTCAGCTTCAGCTCGGCGATCTGGCGCACCAGCATGCGCAGGCGGAACGACATGGTCGACAGCATGTGGGTGATGATGTCGAAGCGGGCCTCCAGCTTGGCCAGGAAGGACTCGGCCGGCACCGCCAGCAGCGTCGCCCCGGTCAGCGCCCGCGCGGTCATCAGGAAGCGCCCGTCGCCGAACATGGCGGCATCGCCCAGCACGGTGCCCTTGCGCGCCACCTCGACCACGCTGCGCCGGCCTTCGGCGTCGATGGACAGCTCCACATGCCCGTCGAGCACCACGTAGAAGCGCTCGACCGGGTCACCGGCGGCGTAGAGCTGCGCCTCGTGGCCGTGCGCCTCGATGACGGCGCCGGCCACCAGGTCGCGGATGTCACCCTCCTGCAGCCCCGAGAACAGCGGGGTGAACTGCAGTTGCAACAGCACGTCCTTGCCGAGTGTGGCGGTCATGTCCGGTCCTTCCGTCCTTCAGGAAACTAGACGAAAGGAACAGGTGCCGCCAAGTCCCCTATTGTCCGCCGAACGGCAGGGTCGGGAAGGTGACGCGGAATCCCGGCAGGGTGGGCGGGGTCGGCCCCGGGGGCGGATTGCCCGGCGGCGCGTTGGCCGGGGGCGACACGGGTGGCAGGGGCGGCGCCGACGGCGTCACCGCCGGGGTCGAGAACGATGGCGGCAAATCCTCGCGCGAGGCCGGCAGCCGCAGCCCGGGCAGCACGGGTGGCGCCGGCGGCGCCAGCTGGCCGAGGGCCTCGTCGCCGACCGGCTCGGCGCCCGGCCCGGACACCGGCACCCGCTCACCCTCGTCCAGCGCCGCCAACGGGTCGTCGCCGGCCATGCGGCCGACGCACAGGTCGAAGGCGGCGGTACCGGCGCGGAAGCCGGCGCCGGCGCAGATTTCCGCCGCGCCGCGACCCGCCGCCCAGGCCGGCACCGCGATCGCCAGCGCCAGCGCCGCCGCCGTCATCGCCCTCACCGTCCTGCCCATGGGACCCTCCCGCTGATCTTTCAACGCCCCCATTATCGCGCCGCCCGGGCGGGCCGGGGCGGGGGCAGAGGAACTGCCGTTAGGATCAGAGGGTTTACCCCTAGCGGCGCGCGCGCCCGACGGTGTCGGCCATGCGGGCGCCGCGGCGGCCCATGGGCTGTTCCGGGCCGGTGGTGCTGTCACGAACGGTCTGGTGCTCGGCCTCGGCATCCAGCAGCGCCCCCAGCAGCACCGCGAAGGCGGTGAGCTGGAACCACAGCAGCATCACCGCCACCGCCGCCACCGAGCCGTAGGTCTCGTTGAAGCTGCCGAAGCGGGCGGCGTAAAGGGAGAACAGCCCCGACCCGGCGAGCCAGACCAGCACCGCCAGCGCCGCCCCCCAGGTGACCCAGCGCCAGCGCGGCGGCTGGCGCGAGGGCGCATAGCGGTAGATGACGACCAGGCCGGCCAGCGCGAAGGCGCCGAGCACCGGCCAGCGCCCCGCCGACAGCGCGGTCTTGACCCCGTCCGGCAGCGGCAGCAGGCCGAGCGCGGCGGGCAGCGCCGCCACCAGCCCCAGTGCCACCAGTCCGAACAGGATCGAGCCCACGGTCAGCGCCAGCGCCACCAGATTGTAGCGGAGGAAGCCGCGCCCCTCCTCCTCGCCGTTGACGATGTTGAGGCCCGCCATCAGGCCCTTCACCCCGCGGGTCGCTCCCCACAGGGCGACCACCAGGGCGATGCCGAAGGACACCCCCAGCGACCCTTCCGAGGCGCGGGTCAGCCCGACCAGCTGCTCGCCGATCAGGCGGCGGACGTCGTCGGGCAGGAAGCCGCCCAGGGCGTTGACCTGCTCCTCGACCACCATCGGATCGGCGACCAGCCCGAACAGGGCCACGCCGGCGGCCAAGGCCGGAAACAGGGCGAAGAACTCGTTGAAGGCGATTCCGGCCGACACCACCGACAGCTCGTAGCGGCCGATGTCGTCCCACATCCTGCGGGCGACGTCGAGCCAGCCGGACCGGGAAATCCCCGATGGCCGGTCGGCCTGGCGTCCCCGTGGGTCGGCGGCGCGGCCGGCCATCACCGGTCCTCGGTCAATGGGTCAGGCTGGAGCCGGGACGGGTCGCCGCGCCTTCCTCGCGCAGCGCCTTGCCGCCCTCCTCCTTGGCGCCGTGGACCGCCCGCTCGGCCACCCGTTCGGCCTTGTCCACCAGCTGCTGGCCGGCCTCGCGCGCCTTGCCGGCGATATCCACGTCGCCCAGCATTTCCGATTCCGCTTGGCTGCGCGGCAGCAGGGCGCCGATGGCGGCGCCGGCCAGCACGGCGACCAGGCCCATGGTCAACGGGTGCTCGCGATAGGTGTCGCGGGTGCGGTCGGCGGCATGCGAGGCCTGCACCTTGGCGTCATGGCTCCAGCGGTTGAGGCGGTCGCCGGCGCGTGCGGCGGCGTCACGGGCCTTGGCGCTCACCCCGGCGGCGGCGCGGGCCTCGTCGGTGTATTGCGACGCCATGGCGGTGGTCGCCTCGCCGCCCCACTCCGCCGCCCCTTCCAGGCTTTCGTAGGATCCCGAAGTGCCCTGGCGGCTCTGCGACAGGGTGCCCGACAGGGCCAGCCAGCCGATGCCGACGCCGATCAGGGCGAGCGGAACGGGATTGTCGCGCACCATGGCGCCGACGCGGGAACGATCGTTAGCTATGTCTCGCATGGTGTCCACCGCCTGATCCATGATTTGCCGGGGGGAAAGACGGTGCTCGATGGCGGAGAGCGTGCTCGCCATGGCGCCGCGGGTTCGTTCGATACCGTCCTCGATCTCCTTTGTGGTCATCGCAGCTGCTCCTTGGCCCAGCGGGTGTTATCGCGGAACGTCTCGAACGTCCGGCGCAGGGTCAGGTTCTCGCCGCGCATGGCGGCCAGCCCGCGGGCGAGCACGGCGGCGCCGATCACCGCCAAAGCGAGGCCGACCACCGCCGCCGCCGCCCACAGCGCGATCACCGTGGCGAGGCCCAGGATGGCGGCCGCCACCAGGGCCTGAAAGGCGACGAACAGGACCAGGCCGCCGGTGATCAGCTCGGCCGCGCCCCACCCGGCCTGCCGCGCCTTTTCGGCAAGCTCGGCCTTGGCGAGGTCGATTTCCTGGCGGAACAGCTGGGCGGTCTCGCGGGTCAGCTCGCCGAACAGGCCGGCCAGCGAACGGTCGGGAAGCACATCCGCCATGTCAGCCTCCCGCGCCCGGGATGGTGTCGCCGGGCATGCCGATTCCGGTGTCGGTGCCTGCCGAGGCGCCGTAGCCGCCGGTCCCCCCGGGGCCGCCCAGGGCGGATGTCGGAGCCTGGGCCGCGGACATGCGGCGCGGCATCCGGCGCGGGCCGGGGCCGGCGTTCTTCACCGCCCGGGCGAGCACGAAGCCGACCATGGCGGCGCCGCCGACGAACCAGTAGGGCTGGCGGCGGGCGAAGTCCTCGGCCCCGCCCATCACGTCGTCCCACCCGGTGGAACGCAGGTAGTCGGCGACCTCGTTCAGCCGCTCGGCGGCGATATGGGTGTAGCGGCCGATCATTTCGTTCTCCGATTCCAGGTCCGTTGCCGCGCGATGCAGGGCACCCGCCATGCCGTCGACCGCACTGGCGGCGCGCCGGCGCTGTTCGTCGGCGGCGTCGCGCACCGCCGCCTTGGCCTGGGCCATGGCTTCTTCGCCGCCCGCCCGGGCCGCCCGTTTAACCTTGCCTTCGCCGAGTCCGCCGCCGCCGCCCTCCACGGCCGGTGGCATGTCGGCGGTCGGAGTCACGATGGGATCTGCCATGGCGCCCTCCTCGTTACGCTGCCTGCTTGCTGGGGAAACAGTCCGGGCGGCGCCCGGTTCCTTGGTTCGAACTTCCGGGGTTCGGACTTCCGGGTTAGCGCCGCGGCGGGAGATCGCCGGCGGTTTCGACGGCGGTCACCGGGGCATATCCGAAATAGGCGGCCACCAGGGTGATGGCGCCATGCAGCCAGATGTCGTGGCTGTGGATCGGCACCAGCCCGAACACCGTGTCGAGCACCGGGATCAGCCCCATCACCGTCAGCACCGCGTAGACCACGGCGACGGCGCGGGCATAGGCGCGCGACGGCACGAAGGACCGCCACACCACCACCCCCCAGACGCCGAATGCCAGGTGCACGATGTTGTGCAGGACGTTGACCGGGAACAGCCCGAACAGCACGCCGTGCCCGGCCTCGACCACCAGCGGCGGGCCGGCCTCGGGCGGCATCAGCACGCCGGGGACGAAGCCGAGGATGCCGATGGCCAGGAAGACCACGCCCATCACCAGGGCGAAATAGCGCGTCTTCATCGCAACCCTCCTGTGGCGGTCATTTCTGGGTGGCGAGATAGGCGATCACGTTGGCGCGGTCCTCGGGCTTCTTCAGCCCGGCATAGGCCATCTTGTTGCCCGGGATGAAGCCCTTGGGGTCGGCCAGGTACTTGTCCAGGTTTTCCGGCGTCCAGGTCAGGTTGGCGCCGGCCATGGCTGGCGAGTACTTGAATCCCTCGACCTTGCCCGAGGGGCGGCCGACGATCCCGTGCAGGCTGGGGCCGACGCGGTTCTTGCCGGGCTCGACGGTGTGGCAGGCCTTGCACTGGTTGAACACCTTCGCGCCGGCCGCCGCATCGCCTGGCGGGGCTGGGGCCGGAGCCGGGCCTTGGGCCTGGGCGGTGCCGGCATACAATGCCGCCAGCGGGACCAGGGCAAGAGCGAGGCGCACGAACATGACGCTCCTCCACGGGTATGAAGTGGTTTGTCAGGCCAACAGCCGGGGCGGGCGCTTCGTTCCACGCTTGCATTTCCTCCGGTTTGACGGAAGATGCCGCCATTCCCTTCGGCCGCCCCGGAATTCCCCTCCATGCCCAGCGAGCTGTCGCGTCCCATCGGAATCTTCGATTCCGGCGTCGGCGGGCTGACCGTGCTGAAGGCGCTGCGCGAGCGGCTGCCGGCCGAGGCCCTGGTCTATCTGGGGGACACCGCGCGCCTGCCCTACGGCACCAAGAGCGCCGCCACCGTCAGCCATTACGCCGTCCAGGCCGCCCGCGCCCTGGTCGCCACCGGCATCAAGGCGCTGGTGGTGGCCGACAACACCTCGTCGGCCCATGCGCTGGAGACCCTGCGGGCGGAGTTCCCCGGCCTGCCGGTGATCGGCGTGATCGAGCCCGGAGCCACCGCCGCCGGGCATGCCAGCGCCCGCGGCCGCATCGTCGTCATCGCCACCGAGAGCACGGTCGAGGCCGGCATCTATCCGCACGCCGTCCTCAATTCCCGCCCCGGCGCCCGGGTGACGCAGCGCGCCTGCCCGCTGTTCGTGGCCATGGTCGAGGAAGGCATGACCGACGGCCCCATCGCCGAGATGGTCGCCCGCCACTACCTCGATCCGCTGTTCGCCCAGGCCCCCGAGGGCGAGGCCGGCGACTGCCTGCTGCTCGGCTGCACCCATTTCCCCGCGCTGATGCCGCTGCTGCGCCGGGTGGTGGGCAACGGGGTAGCCATCGTCGATTCCGCCACCACCACCGCGCGGGCGGTGGACGCATTGCTGGAGCATCGCGGCCTGGCCCGTCCGCCGCTTTGCGCCGGCGGCGTGCGCTACCTGGCCACCGACGCCCCCGACCGCTTCGCCCGGGTGGCGGCGGAATTCGTCCCCTGGCACATCGGCGCCGGCGAGGTCGAGCTGATCGATCTCGGGTAACGGAACCCCGCGGACCCGGCGGCCGTTAACCTTCCGCAACCCGCTGCGGGAGAGGCCCCATGTCGTTCATCTTCGCCATCGTCATCGGCCTGCTGGCCGGCATCGTCGCCAAACTGCTGATGCCGGGGCGCGACCCCGGCGGCTTCATCGTCACCATCCTGCTGGGCATCGGCGGCGCATTGCTGGCGACCTGGGCCGGCCGCGCCCTGGGCTGGTACGGCACCGACCAGGCGGCCGGCTTCATCGGCGCCGTGGTCGGTGCGGTGTTGATCCTGTTCCTCTACCGCCTGGCCATGGGGCGGCGCAGGACGGATTAGGGCGGGGTGCCCCATTCCCTACCCGTAGCCTCATCCTTCGAGACGCCGCCTGCGGCGGCTCCTCAGGATGAGGCCCGAATGAGACGAAGCTCCCGCTTGATATGAGCGCAGGCCGGCGCCTCAGCCGCCGGCCGCCTTCAGCTTGGCCCGCGCCTCGGCCAGCCTGGCGTGCAGGGCATGGCAGCGTTCCGCCACCTGGGGGATGGTCTCCCAGTTGACGGGCAGCTCCTCGGACAGGTCGTGCAGGTCCATCTTGGCCTGGGTCGCCTGGGTCGACAGCTTCTTGATTTCGGCCTTCAGGGTGTCGATGTCGCTCATCACTCGCTCGCAGTCTGGCTTCGGCGGAAGCAGACTGCGACTTTAACGCATTGCACAAACAGAAGGCAATCGCGCCGGATGCCTATTTTCTGCCCTGTCGGACGGCGCGGCACACCCCGCTGCGCATGGACGCGGCCAGCGCCTTCTCGGCCTCGGCCCGGCTGGGATAGCCGCCCAGGCGCTGCCACTGGCCGCTCCAGTGCGGCACCGAGACGCGCACCTCGCAGGCGCCGCTGGCGGGCCAGCGCACCAGCAGGTGCTCCGGCGCGGCGGCGGCGGGAAGGGCGGCAAGGCTGAACAGGACGGCCAGGGTGATGCGCATGGCGGGGAAATGGCCCACGCGGGCGAGGGCCGCCATTGCCCGAACGGAATCTCGGAAGGTACTCCGACGCCGAACCCGCGTTACGCTGCCGGCACGCCCGAGGTGGTGGAGTGCTCGAAGTGCAGGGCCTCGTCCGGGTGGGTGTGGGCGCGGGCGGAGTGGGCGGCGCGGGCGGCTTCGGCGAAGCCGCTCAGGATCAGCTTCAGCTTGCCGGGATAGGTGCAGACGTCGCCGGCGGCGAAGATGCCCGGGGTAGTGGTGGCCATGGTGGCGGGATCGACCGCCACCGTGTTGCGCTCCAGGGCCAGGCCCCATTCGGCGATGGGTCCCAGATCGCTGGCCAGCCCGAAGAAGGGCAGCAGGGCGTCGGCCTCCAGGCGGCGGGTCTGGCCCTCCAGCGTCGCCACGGTGACCGCCGCCAGGGCGCCGCCGGGGGCGGCCTCGAGGCCGTGCAGCTGGTAGGGCACCACCAGTTCCACCGCGCCGGATTCGGACAGCGCCTTCAGGCGCGCCTCGGATTCCGGGGCGGCGCGGAATTTCGGGCGGCGATGCACCACCGCCACCGACGCCGCCACCTCGGCCAGCGAGATGGCCCAGTCCACCGCCGAATCGCCACCGCCGGCGATGACCACGCGCCGGCCCCGGTAATCCTCGCGCCGGGTGACGAAATAGTGCACGCCGCGGCCCGGACCCTGGCCCTCGAAGCCCTCGATGCCGTCCAGCGGCGGCCGGTTGGGGCCGAAGGCGCCGCCGCCGGCGGCGACGATCACCGCCTTGGCCAGGATGTCGGTGCCGTCGGACAGGGTGCAGCGCCAGACCTCGCCCTGCCGCTCCAGCCCGTTCATGCGGCGGCCCAGATGCATCACCGGATGGAACGGCGCCGCCTGGGCCTCGAGCCGGGCGATCAGGTCGGCGGCCAGGATGGCGGGATGGCCGGGGACGTCGTAGATGGGCTTTTCCGGATAAAGGGCGGCGCACTGGCCACCCACCGCGTCGAGGGCATCGACCACGTGGCAGCGCAGCTTGACCATGCCGCATTCGAACACCGCGAACAGGCCCACCGGCCCGGCGCCCACCACCACCACATCGGTCTCGTGCGTCATCTATCGACTCCGAAAAAACAATAGATTCACCACAAAGACACAAAGGACACCAAGAAAGAGAAAATAAGAATTTTATTTCTTCGTGTTCTTTGTGTCTTTGTGGTGAACCCCTTACTTTTCTACCACCGGAACGTCGCCATCGCCGCCAGCGGGATTTCGCCGTGCGCGGCCACCACCTCGGCCAGGCGGGCGGGTTCGGGTTCGGCGCCCGGCTCGATGCCCAGCTCGGCGGCGTGGATCCCCTGGGTCACGAACACCGCCCGCAGGCCGGCGGCATTGGCGCCCTTGACGTCGGTGTGCAGCGCGTCGCCCACCGCCAGCACCCGGTCGGCGGCGCAGCCCAGCCGCTCCAGCGCCACCGTGTAGATGGCCGGGTCGGGCTTGCCGCGCATGGCGACGCGGCCGCCCATGGCCTGGTAATGGCTGGCGATGGCGCCGGCGCACATGATGGCCCGGCCCTGGCGCATCACCACATGGTCGGGATTGGCGCAGACCATGGGCAGGCGCCGGGCGATGGCCCGGTCCAGCACCGGCTGGTACTCGGCGATGGTCTCCTCCAGGTCGACCGGCCCGGTATTGACGATGAAGTCGGCCTCGTCGATGCCGACCGAGCGGTAATCCAGTCCGTCGAACACGCTGGTGTCGCGCTCCGGCCCCATATGGTAGAGCCGGCGCCCGAGATCGGCGAAGAACGGATCGCTGCGGCGCTCCAGTTCCAGGTGCACCGCATCGCCCGAGGACAGCACCTCGTCATAGAGGTGGCGCGGCAGCCCCAGGCGGCTCAGCTGCTCGACCAGGGTGGCGCCGCGCCGGGGCGCGTTGGACAGCAGCAGGGTGCGCTTGCCGGCGGCGCGGATGGCCCGCAGGGTCTCGCCGGCGCCGGCATAGGCGACGACGCCGTCATGGATCACCCCCCACAAATCGAGGAGATAGCCGTCGGCCTGCTCGGCCAGGGCGGCGAGGCCGGGGATCAGCGGCACCCTCATGCCGCGCTCCCCACCGCGTCGGCCACCGAAGCGTGGCCGTCGCGGGCCAGCAGGGCGGCCAGCTCGCGGTTGATGCGGGCGACCAGGGCGGGGCCGTGATAGACCAGGGCCGAATAAAGCTGCACCAGCGAGGCGCCGGCGCGGATCTTGGCATAGGCGTCAGCGCCCGAGGCGATGCCGCCCACCCCCACCAGCGGCAGCCGCCCCTCGGTCAGGGCGTACATGCGGGCCAGCACGGCGGTGGAGGGCTCGAACAGCGGCGCGCCCGACAGCCCGCCGGATTCGCCGGCCTGGGGCGAGCGCAGGCTGTCCGGCCGGGCGATGGTGGTGTTGGAGATCATCAGCCCGTCCAGCGCCCCGTCCAGCGCCACGCTCGCGATATCGACCAGGTCGGCCTCGGTGAGGTCGGGGGCGATCTTCAGCAGCAGCGGCGGCCGCTTGGCCCCCTTGGTGGCAGCCTCGAGGGCGGCGCGGGTGCGGCCGACCAGCCCCTCCAGCTGATCGCGCCCCTGCAGCGCGCGCAGGCCCGGGGTGTTGGGCGACGAGACGTTGATGACCACGTAATCGGCCAGCGGCCCCAGCCGGGCGGCGCCCTTCTCGTAGTCCGAGGCGGCGTCCTCGGTGTCCTTGTTCTTGCCCAGATTGGCGCCGACGATGCCGATGCGCGGCCGTGCCTCCAGCCGCGCCGCCACCCGGTCGAGGCCCTGGTTGTTGAAGCCCATGCGGTTGATCACCGCCGCGTCCTCGGTCAGGCGGAACATGCGCGGGCGGGGATTGCCCGGCTGCGGCCGGGGTGTCACCGAGCCGATCTCGACGAAGCCGAAGCCCTGGCGCAGCATGGCATCGGGCACCTCGGCATTCTTGTCGAAGCCGGCGGCGAGGCCGACCGGATTGGGGAACCGCAGCCCCCACAGCGCCACCTCCAGCGACGGCGCCGCCACCCGCTTCTGGGCCGGCACCAGCCCCCATTTCAGGGCGCGGATGGCCAGGCCGTGGGCGGTCTCGGGATCGAAGGCGCGGATCAGCGGCCCGGCCCAGTGGTAGTAGTCGAACACGTCAGTCCTCGAGCTTGGGAAAGATGTGGCGCCCGGAGGCGGGGTCCAGCGGCAGGTCGCGCACCGCCTTGACCGCGTTCACCGGCAGCGGGCCGTAGAGGTGCGGGAACAGCTGGCCGCCCCGCGACGCCTCCCACTTCAGCGCCGGCCCCAGCACCGCCCCGTCCACCGCCAGCAGCACCAGCCCGTCCTGCCCGGCGCGATGCTTCGCCGCGCTCTCCTCCACTTGAAGGGCGGTGGAGAAATGGATGAAGCCGTCGCCCGCGTCCTGGGACGACCCGCGATAGGCGCCGTCAGCCTGGGCGGCAGCCCATTCCTCGGCTCGGCACATGTGGTAGATGGTGCGCGTCATGACGCCCGGACCTTAGCGCAAACGTTTCGGGCTGACCATGGTGTGGTGGCGAACTCTTTGGACCGCCTAACGGTTAGACCGTATCCAGGAATTGCCAATTTCCAGAAAAAGGCATCGGTCGGCGCCATTGGTTACGCCATTATGCCACTCATGCTCGATAAGCGACATACAGACCCTTACCCGAGCTGCAGCGACAGTCTCGTCGCAGGACAATTTGATTAAACTCAATTTTGAGAATGACCGGTGCCCAATCCCTGCTGACTTGGCCAGTTGCTTCATATCGCCGTCCAGCGCGATAAGCACCCATTCGTTCAATTGCGCGACAGTAGCGACAAGCGGGTCGGGGGCACCTTTCGTAAAGACGTCGTTGAACCAATGCACTTCATGACCAGCCTCCTGAAACGCTTTTCCAACGGAGACGGGCACCCCTTCATCCAAGACCAGGCTGAGGCGTAGGCGCGTCGCGGTCAAGCTGCGGCGCCGCTCTTTTGCTGTCGAATGACGCCTTCAACGTCGGCCTCGGTCAGCGACGGAAATTCTGCAACGATGGCCGATGCCGTATACCCCGCCTCGACAAACCGCATAATAGTCGAGACGCGAATCCTGGTGCCCGCCACCACTGCGGCATTGTGCGCGACATATCTGTGGCGTTCAATTTTCCCAATTTCCGACTGGTCGCGACGGTTAAGGCGCTCCGCTTCCTGGCGCATCTCGGTCATGATGTCGGAAATTTCCAGCAACGCGTACTGGCCACTGGTGACACCAATAGGCTTGCCGGTCTCCGGGTCGTCCCAACAAACCTGCCGGTTCCAGACGTACAGTCGGACGTCTGCCCATGTGGCCATGCGTTTAGAAAGTTCGGCGGCAACTTCCTTAAGGTGTTTGAGGGGTACGGCGTACCCCCCGCGCAGCAGGCTAATGGTCCGAAGCCCCACTACGTCCTTGAAGGAATAAATGCGCGAAAAATGCGAACGACGGTCCTCCACTGCATACTGCGGCGCAAAGAATCCGATCCGGTCCCACTCAGCGAGCTGGCGCTTGCTCAGTCCGGTAAGCCGCACCACCTGCTCCGCCGTGAATGCTCTTATGACGTTATCGCCACCGGCCATCGTCAATCCTTCATACTTCCCCGTGTTGGTTAGCACCCAGCCGTTAGAATATCATGAATAATCGACTGAGTGCGACAGCGGCGTAACGCCCTACACCGTGAAATACCGCGCCTGCGGGTGCAGGCTGACGATGGCCGAGGTGCTTTGTTCCGGTTCCAGCTGGAACTCGTCCGACAGGGTCACGCCGATGCGGTCGGCGCCGAGAAGCGACAGCAGGGCCGACTGGTCCTCGATGCGCGGGCAGGCCGGGTAGCCGAAGCTCCAGCGGCTGCCGCGGTAGCCCTGCTTCAGGAGTTTCTCGGTATCGGCCGCGTCCTCGGCGGCGAAGCCCAGTTCGGCCCGGATGCGCTTGTGGACGTATTCGGCGGCGGCTTCCGCCATCTCCACCGACAGGCCGTGCAGGTACAGGTAGTCCTGGTACTTGTCGGCCTTGAACCACTGCTCGGCCACCTCCGAGGCGGCGCGGCCCATGGTCACCACCTGCAGGCCGATGACGTCGCGCACCGGGTCCGAGACGGGGCGGAAGAAGTCGCCTATGGAGATGCCGTCGTCCTTGGCCTGGCGCGGGAAGGGGAAGCGGGCGACCTCGGTCGTGCCGTCCTCGGCGAACAGCACCACGGTGTCGCCATCCGATGCCGCCTTCCAATAGCCGTAGGCGGCCTGGCCTTTGAGGATTCCTTCCTTCTCGCAGCGCTTCAGCATGGCATGGGCGATGGGCTTCAGCTCCTTGGCCGCCCAGGCCTTGAACTCGTCGATGGAGCGGCCCTGCTTCTTGTAGCCCCAGTGGAACTGATACAGCATGGTCTCGTTGAGGAACGGCACCAGGTTCTGCAGCGGCAGCTTCTCGATGATTCGGGCGCCCCAGAACGGCGGGGTGGGAACGGCGACGTCGCGGTGCAGCTCGGCCCGGCGGGTGGTGACGGCGTCCCAGTCGATCGGGCGGCGGTCGTCGCCGGCGGCCACGCCCAGGCGGCGGGAATTGCCGGGGCGCGGCCCCTCGGCCCGCTCGGCCACCAGGGCGTCGAAGCCGCCCTCGGCGACCTTGCTCATCAGGTCCAGCCCGTCGAAGGCGTCGCGGGCATAGGCCACCCGGCCCGAGCCGTAGACGGCGCGGCAATCCTCCTCCACATACTTGCGGGTCAGCGCGGCGCCGCCCAGCAGCACCGGCACGTCCAGGCCGGCGGCGGTCATCTCGGCCAGGTTCTCCTTCATGATCACCGTGGACTTGACCAGCAGGCCGGACATGCCGACCGCGTCGGCCTTGTGCTCGCGGGCCGCCTTGATGATCTCGGCCACCGGCTGCTTGATGCCGATATTGACCACCTTGTAGCCGTTGTTGGTGAGGATGATGTCGACCAGGTTCTTGCCGATGTCGTGGACGTCGCCCTTGACGGTGGCCAGCACCAGGGTGGCCTTGGTGGTGCCCGCCGCCTTGTCCATGTGGGGTTCGAGGAAGGCCACGGCGGCCTTCATGGTCTCGGCCGATTGCAGCACGAAGGGCAGCTGCATCTTGCCGGAGCCGAACAGCTCGCCCACCACCTTCATGCCGTCCAGCAGCAGATTGTTGATGATGTCCAGCGGCTTCCACCCTTCCGCCATGGCCTTGGCGAGATCGTCGTCGAGGCCGGTGCGGTCGCCGTCGATGATGCGCTGCTTCAGGCGCTCCTCGGTGCTGGCCGGCAGCTCCTTCTTCATGTCGGCGGCCTTGCGGTCGCCGAACAGGGCGATGAAGCGGGCCAGGGCCTGCGGATCGCGGTCGAAGATCAGGTCCTCGGCCGCCGCCACTTCCTCGGCCGGCAGGGTGTGCAGGGGCAGAATCTTGGAGACGTGGACGATGGCCCCGGTCATGCCGCGCTTGATGGCATGGTCGATGAACACCGAGTTCAGCACCTGCCGCGCCGCCGGCTTCAAGCCGAACGAGACGTTGGACAGGCCCAGCACGATGCCGCATTCCGGCATCTCCTTGGCGATGCCGGCGATGGCGTCCAGGGTCTCGATGGCGAGGCGGCGGTCGTCCTCGTTGCCGGTGCAGATGGTGAAGGTCAGCGGGTCGAACAGCAGGTCGGCGGGGGCCAGGCCGTGGGTGTTGACGGCGAAGTCGTAGAGGCGGCGGGCGACGCGCAGCTTGTCGGCGCACGACTTGGCCATGCCGTCCTCGTCGATGGTCAGCGCCACCACGGCGGCGCCGAACTTCCTGGCCAGGCGCAGGCGGTCGGCGGCGTCGCCCTCGCCGTTCTCGAAGTTGATGGAATTGAGGATGGCCTTGCCGCCGTACAGCTTCAGGCCGGCTTCCAGGACGGGAAGCTCGGTGGAATCGATGACCAGCGGGGTGGTGACGGCGCCGCGCAGGCGGGTCACCACCTCGGTCATGTCGCGCACCTCGTCGCGGCCGACGAAGGCGGTGCAGACGTCCAGGGTGTGGCTGCCCTCCTTCACCTGCTCGCGGGCCAGGGCGACGATGCCGTCCCAGTCCTCGGCGTCCTGCATGTCGCGGAACTTCTTCGAGCCGTTGGCGTTGCAGCGCTCGCCGATGGACAGGAAGGCGTTCTCCTGCTTCAGCGGCACCTGGGAATAGAGCGAGGCCACCGCCGGCACCCAATGAACCGTGCGCTTGACCGGAGCGGGCCGCGCGCCATTGCCGATGCGCTTCAGCATCTCGTTGGTGGCGGCGATGTGGGGTGGCGTGGTGCCGCAGCAGCCGCCGATCAGGTTGACTCCCATGGCGACGAAGCGCTCGTGCCACAGCGCCAGTTCCTCGGGCAGCAGCGGATAGCGGGTCTGGCCGTCCACCAGTTCGGGCAGGCCGGCATTGGGCTGCACCGAGACCAGGCCGGGCCAGTTCTCGGCCAGCCACTTGACGTGCTCCATCATCTCCTGCGGGCCGGCGGCGCAGTTCAGCCCCAGCGACGGCACCCCCAGCGACTGGATCACGGTGGCGGCGGCGGCGATGTCGGCGCCCACCAGCAGGGTGCCGGTGGTCTCCACCGTCACCTGCACCAGCACCGGCACGTCGGTGCCGGCCTGGGCGTTGGCCAGACGGCAGCCGTTGATGGCGGCCTTGATCTGCAGCGGGTCCTGGCAGGTCTCGACCAGGAAGGCCGAGACCTTGCCGGCGATCTGGCCGGCGGCCTGCAGGGCATAGGCGGCCTCGAGCTCGTCATAGCCGATATGGCCAAGGCTGGGCAGCTTGGTGCCCGGCCCGATGGCCCCCAGCACGAAGCGGGCCCGGCCGTCGCCCTTGAACTGCTCGGCCGCCTCCCAGGCGATCTCGATGGCCGTCCGGTTGAGGTCGAAGGCCTGATCCTGCAGGCCGAACTCGGCCAGGGTGATGGGGCTGGCGCCGAAGGTGTCGGCCTCGACCATGTCCGACCCGGCCTCGAAATAGCGGGCGTGGATGCCGCGGATGACGTCGGGACGCGACTTCACCAAAATTTCGGTGCAGTTCTCGTGGCCCCAGAAATCCTTGTCCACCGACAGGTTCATGGCCTGCACCAGCGCGCCGGTGCCGCCGTCGCAGAGAAGAACGCGGGAAGAGAGGTGGTCGAGAATGTCGGTCATTGATTCGGTTCCGTCGTTGACGTGCTCCCCCTCGCCCGCTTGCGGGAGAGGGGGGTGGGGGGAGAGGGCCGCCCGGCCAGGGCCTGCGCCAGCGTTTCCAGGACGCCCTCGATGTTCTCAAGCACTTCGTTGTTCCAGTAGCGGAGGATCTTGAATCCCAGGCTCTCCAGATAGTCCGCGCGGCGGCGGTCGTGGGCCTGATGGTCCGGCAGGCCGTGCTGCCCGCCGTCCAGTTCCACGATCAGGCCGTATTCGTGGCAGACGAAGTCGGCGAAGTAGGGGCCGATGGGATGCTGGCGCCTCCATTTGCTGCCGTTCAACTGCTTCGCCTGCAGGCGACGCCATAAGGCCTTCTCCGCCTCGGTGGCATTTTCCTGCCTGAGCTGTCGCGCCCTTTCGGTCGCCGAATGCGGTTTCCAGGTCACCATGCGGCACGCTCCGTTGGCCCTCTCCCTCCCCGGCCCTCCCTCTCCCGCAGGCGGGCGAGGGAGGGAGCGATCACGCGCTCCGCGCCGGCCGCACGCCCAGGATATGCGAGATCGCATAGGCCAGATCGGCGCTGTTGAGAATGTCGGTCATGTCTTTTTCCTCGTCGGCGGCTGCGTCGCGGCCGATGGTTTATTCACCACAGAGACACAGAGGCACAGAGGAGTCACAGAGAAGGGGAAGAGAAATTTTTTCTCTGTGCCTTCTCTGTGTCTCTGTGCCTCTGTGGTTCACTCACATTCAATCACGCGCTCCGCGCCGGCAGTCACGCGCTCCGCGCCGGCCGCACGCCCAGGATATGCGAGATCGCATAGGCCAGATCGGCGCGGTTCAGCGTGTAGAAATGGAACTGGTCGACCCCGTCCGCCGCCAGGGCCCGGCATTGCTCGGCGGCCACGGTGGCGGCGACCAGGCGGCGGGTTTCGGGGTCGTCGTCGAGGCCCTCGAACAGCTTGGCCATCCAGCCCGGCACGGTGGCGCCGCAGGCGGCCGAGAACTTCTGCACCTGGGCGAAGTTGGTCACCGGCAGGATGCCGGGCACGATGGGCACGGTGATGCCGGCGGCCCGCGCCCGGTCGATGAAGCGGCGATAGACATCGACGTCGAAGAAGTACTGGGTGATGGCGCGGGTGGCGCCGGCATCGACCTTGCGCTTCAGATTGTCGAGGTCGAAGGCGGCATCGGGCGCGTCGGGGTGGACTTCCGGATAGGCGGCGACGGAAATCTCGAAATCGGCGATGCGCTTCAGCCCGGCCACCAGATCGGCGGCATAGGCATAGCCGCCCGGGGTGGGGACATAGGGACCGCTGCCCTCGGGGGCATCGCCGCGCAACGCGACGATGTGCCGCACGCCCTCGTCCCAGTAGCGCCGCGCGATGTCGTCCACCTCGCCCTTGGCGTGGCCGACGCAGGTGAGGTGGGCGGCGGCCTTCAGGCCGGTCTCGCGGGCGATGCGGACCACCGTCTCGTGGGTGCGCTCGCGGGTGGTGCCGCCGGCGCCGTAGGTCACCGAGACGAAGCTGGGGGCCAAGGGCTCCAGGCGCTTGATGCAGTCCCACAGGGTCGCCTGCATCTTCTCGGTCTTGGGCGGGAAGAATTCGAACGACACCGCCACCGGGCGGGCGGCGGCGGCGATGGGGAGTTGGCGGCTCACGGGCGGGCTCCTGCGGTTTCGATGGCTTTGTCGGCCTGCCACAGCACCACCGTCAAGGGGTGGCCGGGCAGCCGGGCGATGGGGCCGGGCGTCAGGCCGGCGGCGCGAAACCAGTCCGCCACTTCGGAATCGGCGAAGCCGAGGCGGCGGTGGGCGTGCTGGTCGCGCAAGGCTTCCAGGTCGTGGGGGGCGAGGTCGACCGCCACCAGCAGCCCGCCGGGCCGCAGCACGCGGGCCGCCTCGGCCACCACCAGGGCCGGCTCGGCGGCGTAGTGCAGCACCTGGTGGATGGTGACCAGGTCGGCCGAGGCGGCGGGCAGCGGCAACTGGGTGATGTCGCCCTGGCGCACCATGCAGTTGCGGATGCCGGCCCGTTCCAGGTTGGCGCGCGCCACCGCCAGCATCTCCCGCGAGAAATCGAGGCCGATTCCCTGCTCGACGTGGGCGGCCAGGGCCTGCAGCACCCGCCCGGTGCCGGTGCCCATGTCGACCAGGTCGCGCACCCGGCGCCCGGTGATGGCGGCGACCAGGGCGCGATCGACCTCGGCCTGGTCGGCATGCAGCGAGCGCATCTCGTCCCAGCGGGCGGCGTTCTCGGTGAAATAGGCCTGGGCACGGGCGGCGCGGGCGGCGCGCACCGAATCCAGGCGCTGGCGGTCGAGGCCCAGGGTGGCGTCGGCCTCGGGCAGCAGCGGCAGCAGGGCGCGGGCCAGCTCGGCGCCGTTCCCCTTGGCGGCGAGGCGGTAGAACACCCAGGCGCCCTCGGGGTAGCGTTCCAGCAGGCCGGAGTCGCACATCAGCTTCAGGTGGCGAGAGACGCGCGGCTGGCTCTGGCCCAGGATGCCGGTCAGCTCGGTGACGGTGAGGTCGCCCTGGGCAAGCAGCGCCAGCAGGCGCAGCCGGGTCGGCTCCGCCGCCGCCCGCAGGCCGGTCAACACCGCATCCATCGCCAGGAGCCTCCCCTCAAGTTCAAAAACATATAAACATATCTTTATGCGGATATGGAAGCCCCATGTTCCGGTGATGACCCGATGAGTTGTGGCAAAATTGCCACATTTTCGGTAGGGCCAGCCACAATCCGGACGGTGCCCACTGGCGTTTCCCGAAGGACTATGATACCTCGAACGATGCCGCGTCGCCCTGTATGCGGGGCGCGGCCGCCCGTGCCGCGGCACGGGGGCGCCGCCAAAACCGTGGGTGAAACAGGGTTTCGAAGAATCGACATGCCAGCCTTCACGCCTCGCACCATTCTCCCGCGCCTCGTCGCGTCCGTGTTCGCGCTCGCCCTGGTGGCCGGCTGCGCCACCCCGCCGCCCGCCGACGACAAGGAGGCGATGGTCGAGTGGGAGCAGGTCAACGACCCGCTCGAGCCCATGAACCGCACCGTCTTCGCCTTCAACCAGGCGGTCGACAAGGCGCTGCTGAAGCCGCTGGCCCAGGCCTACCGCGAGGCGGTGCCGCCCTATGGCCGCGACCGCGTGCGCGACTTCCTGAACAATCTGCGTTCGCCCATCATCCTGGCCAACGACATCCTGCAGGGCGCGCCCGACCGCGCCGTGCAGACCCTGATGCGCTTCGCCTTCAACACCGGCTTCGGCATCGGCGGCCTGTTCGACCTGGCCGGCGCCAGCGGCATTCCCTACCATGACGAGGATTTCGGCCAGACCTTCGCGGTCTGGGGAATCGGCGAGGGACCCTATCTGGTGCTGCCCATCATCGGCCCGTCCAATCCGCGCGACGGTGTCGGCCTGGTGGCGGAATGGCTGGGCGACCCGGTCAACCTGTACATCGACCGCGTCGGCGAGGATTGGGCCATGTGGACCCGCAGCGGCCTGGCCGGCATCGACAAGCGGGAATCGCTGCTCGATACCCTGGACGAGGTCGAGCGGACATCGCTCGATTATTATTCCGCCATCCGCGCCCTTTACCGGCAGCGCCGCGATGCCGAAATCAAGAACAGCCTGGGCGAAAAGCCGACCCCGGGCATGAACGTCAGCTCGGCCGGCGGCCTCTCCAACGAAAGCCACTGAGGTCCATGTTCTCGCGTCGTTCCCTGGTCGCCGTCTTCGCCCTGCTGTCGCTGCTGGCGCTGTCGCCGTCGGCCCGCGCCGACGCGACCGCCGACGCCCGCGCCTTCATCCAGAAGCTGGCCGATACCGCCATGACCACGGTGGCGGTCAAGGGCCTGTCGGACGAGGAACGGTCCAAGCGCTTCCGCGCCCTGTTCGTCGACACCTTCGACCTGCCCGAGATCGGCAAGCTGGTGCTGGCCCGCCACTGGCGCGCCGCCACGCCCGAGCAGCAGACGGAATTCCTGAAGCTGTTCGAGGACATCCAGGTCTACACCTGGACCCGGCGGTTCAAGGATTACGGCGGCGAGACCCTGGAGATCCTGGCCGTCGCCCCCGAGGGCGAGACCGACATGATCGTCGATTCGCGGATCAAGCGCGAGAAGCTGGAGCCCGTCAACGTCTCGTGGCGTCTGCGCAACAAGGGCGCCGAAGGCTTCCGCGTGCTCGACATCAAGGTCGAGGGGGCCTCCATGGCCTTCACCCACCGCTCGGAATACACCTCGGTGATCCAGAGCGCCGGCGGCAAGGTCGATGGCCTGCTCGACGCCATGCGCAAGAAGGCGGCGCAGATGAGCGCCGACAACACCGCCGCGGCCGCCGCAGCGGCGCCGTCCAGGGCGAACTAGAGCGCGATGACATTAGGTCGGCGCACGGGGTGCGCCGACCTAATGTCTGAATCGCACTCTAATTTATTGATTTAGAGGCGGATTCAACCTGATAGCATCCGGCTCTAGCCGGCCTCAGTACCCGTAGGGACGGTCGCCCCAGAGCAGGGTGGCGACATGGCGGCTGACCATCTTCATCAGGTCGTAGGACGGCCGCACGAACTGCAGCGCCATCCAGTCGCCCACCACCGCGCGCACCTCGGCACTGCCCTTCGCCGTGCGCATCTCGGGCCAATGCAGCGAATCCAGCTCGAACCGCACCACTTCGCCCTTCCAGGCGCGATGGCCCTCGGGCACCGGCACCTTCATGCCGCCGAGCGAGACGTCGAGAACCTCGAACTCGAAGCCCTCCATCCGGCAATGCAGGCCGGTGCCGGGATGACGGTCGTCGAACCGGCGCTCGTTCTTCGGTTTCTTCAGCATCGGCCCCTATCCGGAATGGCTGCGAGACACATCCGATGATCTTACCCCGGCCGTCCCGGCGATGCTACTTCGCCGTTGGTCGGGGGGGCGGGGAAACAAAGAAGGCCGGGCGTCGCCGCCCGGCCTTCTGAAACTTTGGTGGAGCTGAAGTTTCGCTAGTTTCGACGGCCCGCCGAGTCGTGAACCAAATAGGTCACGATGAGGGGATATTGTGTCAGGGTCTCGGTGGGGTCAAGCAAAACGCGAAGTTATCGCCCTCAAGCCCGCGATCTTTCAACGGCTTAACGAAGGCTTAACTATCCGCCAAATCTGGCTGGAGCTGAATGGGGCCGGGCAAGTCTCGGTCACCCTGAAGAACTTTTACCTCCAGGTTCACGCCCTCACAAAAACCAACGAGCAACGGGCACCGGGTCGCGACCTGGCTGCCCGTGCTTGCATTCCCGCTCCCGTGACCGTTTCCAGCCGGCCGGTGGCGCCCTCGCAAGAGGACGCCATCACGGCGCAGTTCACCCACGCGAAGCTGCCATCGATGGCGACGCTGTGGGGGGACGAACCAGACCAAGGGAGCAAGTGAAATGCAGGTCGATTTCATCCTTCAGGGCAAGGGGGGTGTCGGCAAGTCGCTGATCGCCGCCCTTCTGGCGCAGCACTACGTGGCGCGTGGCATCACGCCGTTGCTGGCCATCGACACCGATCCGGTCAACGCCACCTTCGCCGGCTACAAGGCGTTCGGCGCCACCACCCTCAACATCATGGACGACGCCGACATCAATCCGCGTGCGTTCGACGAGCTGATCGAACGCATCCTCACCGAGGGTGAGGCGGGCACGCCGGCGGCCATCGTCGATAACGGTGCCAGCACCTTCGTACCCCTCTGCTCCTACATGCTGCAGAACGGGGTCGTGGGCCTGCTCGCCGAAGCTGGCCACACCGTCCGCATCCATACCGTCATCACCGGCGGCCAAGCCCTGATGGATACCATGCAGGGCTTCGTCAGCCTGGCCGGCAACATCGCCGATGTGGGCTTGGTGGTGTGGATCAACGAGTTCTTCGGCAAGCCGGTCCACAACGGCAAGCGGTTCGAGGAAAGCAAGGCCTACAAGGACCACGCTGGCCGTATCCAGGGGATGGTCACCATCCCGGAGGTCAAGAAGGAGACCTTCGGCCGCGACATGATGAAGCTGTTGGATCGGCGCGCGACGTTCGCGGAAGCCGACGCCAGCTCCGACTTTGGCGTGATGGAACGCCAGCGGTTGCGCATGATCTGGCGCAACCTGGATGGCCAGATGGCGCGGGCGAACCTGTGATGCCCACGCCGATCTTCGATCCCATCACGGGCGAGATCGTGCAGGCCGGCGGCGATGCGCCGCCGGCAGCGCGGGCCATGAGTCTCGACGATGCCCGGGCCTTGCTGGTCAGGGAACATGGCGTGGCGGTCGGCACCGACGATCCGCTGTTGATGCTGGTCACCCTGCATCAGGGCATGGTGGCCGATTACGAGGCCATGCTGCGGCGGCACGATGAGGCCATTCGCGGCTTCCTCGGCGCCACCGGCGAGGCTTGCGCCGAAGCCGTGGATACGGTGCTGGCCAGCCTCAAGGACAAGACCGTCAAGGCGTCTCTCGATCAGGCGTTCGCCCTGGTCGAACGCCAGGCCTTGGCCATGGATCAACTGGACCGCCAGTTGCGCCGGCACCGCCGCTATCACCTCGCCCTTTCCCTGCTCACGGTGGCCGCCGCTGGCGCGGCCATCGCGATCTTCCTGTCCATCCTTCGGTGAGGGCCGGTCATGGAAAACCACGCCAATTCCCCTCGCCTTCTCCCCGCCATCGCGCTGGCCGCCAAGCAATTGGCGGCATTCGGCGTCGCTATGGCGATCACCCTTTCCATTCTTCGATAAGGACTACCGCCATGCCTACCCGTTTGGACCTCTCCACCTATCTGGCCGCGTTCGCGCTGGCCAGCGTCCTTGCCGTTCCCGCCCTGGCTGCAGGCGGCGCCGCCGACTGGATCAAGCCTGCCGAAGAGGGCGTGACCTCGATCACCAAGTCGCTGGTCACCATCGGCGGGGCCCTGATCGGCCTGTCCATCGTCGGCTACGGCCTGTGGTCGGCGATGAACCAGCGCATCGAGTGGTCGCGTATCTGGACGTTCTTCATCGCCGCCCTGCTCGTCACGGTCGGGCCGATGGCGATCATCTGGTTCATCGACCTGATGAAGCAGAGCTGACCGATGAAGGCGCGGTCGGTCGTGTTCACCCATATCCAGTGGCCCTTCACCGTGTTCGGCCTGCCACCGCGGCTGATGGCTCTCAGCATCGCCGGCGGCATCGCCGTCTATGTGCTGACCATCGTCTTCGGCGCCGTCGCCCTCTCGGTGATCGCCATGACCCTGGTGACGATCCTCGGCCTGGCGAGGGCTCATCGTCTGGGGCGCTCCGACCGCCACATCGAGTCCGTCTTCCTGACCACCTTCGCCTTTTGGCGTTTCTCCCATCGCCGATGGCTGCTGACCGGAGCGTTCCCTGGCAAACGCTCCCAAGGGGGCCGCTCATGAGCCTGTGGCCAATCGCGATCGGCATGGGAGGCGCCGCCGTGGCGGCCGGAGCACTTGCGGTTCCGGCCGCCCGGCGGATGGCGTTTGGATCGGTCGAGCTGGATTGGCTCGGCCGCGAGCTGGAACTGGACCGCATCGACACCGACGGCATGACCGTCCGCCTCAAGAGCGGCGGGGTGGTCCGGGCCTGGCACCTGGGCGGCATGGCCTACGACACCAAGCCGGAGGCGGAGCAAGTCGCGCTGCATCAGGGACGGTCCGACTTCCTCCACGCCTGCGCCAGCCGGGGCGTGGTGATCCGTATCTTCGGCGTGAAACGCCGCAGCGAATCGGTGATGCCGGCGAGCTGGCCCACGCCGGCGCTGGCGGAGATCGGCGAGGCGGAAGCCGCGCGCTATCGGAAATCCTGGGCGCTGCGCTGGTACATGACCCTGCAGGCGCCGGCGCTGCATGCGCTGGAAGAAGCCGACGAAAAGGTCGCCGCACTGCTGGCCAACTACCAGCCCCATCGTCTGATGCGCCCGATCGACCCGGCGGCGGACTGCCCCCTGACCGGGTTCCTGAATTTCCTCGTCTGCGGCGATCTGCGCGACGATCTGCGGTCGGTGTCGGCCAACATCTCGGCCAACCTGCAGGCCGCCAGTCCGATCTTCGACAAGGCGACGGGCAAATTCCTGGTCCATCTGCCCGACGCCTGGCTGCACAGGATCATGGCCATCCACGAATGGCCGGACCTGGTCTCCGGCCACTTGCTGCACGAGCTGATGGCCATCCCCGGCGAAATCGAGCTTTCGCAAGTCTGCGTGCCGCTCTCGCGGGATCGCGAATTGATGCTGCTGAAGCGCGGCGCCAACAACCCCTTCGGCTCGGAGCAAGCCGCAGCCGAATGCCACGGCGCCATCGAGCTGCTGTCACAGGGCAAGACCTCGCGGCTGGAGACGCAGGGCATCATCGTGCTGCGCGCCCGGACGGAAGCCGAGCTGGAGACCCTGGTCGCCACGGTGGCCCGGGTGTTGGGCAATCGGCGCGTGGCCTATTCGGTTCAGACCAAGGAAGTGCCGGTGATGTGGTTCAACCGGCTGCCGGAGCGGGAGAAGCTGGCCCGGCCGTTGAAGCTATTTGTCGAGAATGTCGCCGCCATCTGGCCGTTCGAGAGCGCCCCGGTCGGCCTGGTCGAATCCCAGTACGGAAAGGGGCCGGTGCGCAGCTTCACCACCGGCAGCGGACAGGCCTACGCTTTCCAGTTCCAGTGCCGGAAGGCGGAAAAGGCCCTCGGCAATTTCCTCGTCATGGCGCCCGCCGGCGTCGGCAAGACCAGCCTGATGATGCACCTGCTGGGCGGCCTGGCGAAGTTCGAGGGCATCCGCTCCTTCATCTTCGATTCCAAGGAGGGCGCACGGTTCATCTGCGAATGCCTGGGCGGCCTGTACCAGCCTTTCGACAAGCTGGCCCTCAACCCCCTGGATACCGACGACACCCCGCTCAACCGCCAGCGTCTGGCGCTGCTGGTCCGCTCCATGCTGGGCGATGCGGGCCAGGCCGACGGCATCGAGGACATCCTGTCCCACGTCGTGGAAACCGCCTTCACCCTCCCGGTCGAGGCGCGGACCTTCAATCAGATCTTCCCCCTGTGCTTCCCCGCCCGCAGCGACGCCCGCAAGGCGTTCGCCCGCTGGGTGATGGACGACCGCGAACGCGCCGGCCTCTACGCCAACACCTTCAACGCGGCCCGCGACAGCCTCTCGGGGCTGCTGGATCAGTCGTTCATGACCGGCATCAACATGAACGAGGCGCTGGAAGACCCCAATCTCGGGCCGCCGGTGGTGGCGCACATCGCCAGCGCCATCGAACGCTTGGCGCGCGAGGGCCGCGCCAAGGGCTTCGCCATCTTCATCGACGAGGCCGCGAAGCTGCTGCGCAACCCGGCCTTCTGCGACCTGGCGGCGGAAATGTATCGCGAGTACCGGAAGTTCGGCGGCGCCGTCGGCATGGCCTTCCAGGACCCGGGCGCCCTGCACAAGTCGGGGATCGCCGACGCGGTGATCGAAAACACCGCCTCGTTCTTTTTCTTCCCGAACCCCCAGGGCAATCCCTCGGCCTACGAGCCGTTCAATCTCAACGACGAGCAAAGGGGCTTCATCTTCGGCGCGCCGGAGGGGCGCAAGGTGCTGCTGGTGAAGCGCGAGGCGGCCACCGGGTTCGAGGAATCGGTGATTCTCGATGTCGATCTGGCGCCGCTCGGCCGGCCGTTGCGGTTCTACCGCTCCGGTCCCGACTCCGTGCGTGATCTGCAGGCCATTCAAGCCAAGTGGGGGGACCAATGGCCCGCCCACGTCTGACCCGGATGGTTCTGGCCGTCGTCGGCCTGGTCGTGGCGGTGCCGGCCGCCCAGGCCACCTATGCCGTCCTTGATAGCGCCGCCGTGGCCAAGGCGGTCGAGCAGATCAAGGAACTGAAGAACCAGGCCGCCACCCAACTCCAGCAGCTTCAAGAGCTGAAGCAGCAAGTCGCCTTCCTCAACGACATCTCGGGCTTCATGAAGGAAGTCCAGGACGCGGTCGGCCTGGTCGCCAATATGTCGCTGCCGATCCCCAACCTGGAACGCATTGCGGCGCAGACCAAGAGCGACATGCGCTGCCTGATGCCCGACGGGCTGAAGTGGGGCATCAAGACCGAAGACCTCAATCTCGGGTCCATCTGCGAGGCCTCGTCGGCCTATCGCTCGGCGCTGTTCGTCGATCCAGCGGCCACCAAGGGCATGTCCTACGCCGATCAGGAACGCTTGCGGGTCCAGGCGGCCGGGCGGCGCACCGCTCTGATCGAAGACACCACGTCGCGGGCGCTCGCTCAGGCCGATGTGCAGATGAAGCAAGCCGACGAGCTGAACAGCGCGGCCGATCAGCTGCAGTCGGACCTGGCTGCGGCCAAGACCCTGCAAGACCGCGAACACGTCCAGGCGCAAGTCCAGGTGGCCGGCCTGCGCGCCTCGGCGCGGCAACTCCAGCTTCTCGCGCAAATGCTGAAGCTGCAGGCGGCGGTGGCCATCAAGGCCGGCCTGCCGGCGGACAGGGTCAAGGAAATCACCGGGGAGGGAGAGGGGAAATGACCAGGTCAGCTGAAGAACTTGTCCCGAATGTACCGCGCCCCGTGGCGGGCGACTGGGTCCTCGTAGTGCTTGTCCAGGATCATCGCTTCGGCGACGTGGGAGCCACCGAGGGGACCACCCTTTTTAGTGCGCGGACGGCGTTTTCCGCTGCCGACGAAGAACGCCAAGACAAGGCCACCAACGACCAATCCGCCAAGGGTCTTCAGGCCCTCAAGGGTTTCATCGAAGCCCTTGGCGAGCCGTTGAGTGAGATCGTCCTCACCGAACGCCGGAACAACGCTGAGAAGGATAAGCACCATGGCTAATCCGGCCGATCTCGCCACCACCTGTTGGACCTGCAAGCCGCTGGTGAAATACGTCGAGCTGACGCAGGACTTCGCCGACAAGCTGAGCGAGACGCTGCATGACCCGATGCTCATGTTGTTCGGGGCGCTCGCCGGATTGTGGATCGTGTTGTCTGGCATTCGACTTGCCCTGCGGATGACGGAACACACTGAAATCATAAAGGACTTTGTATTTATAAGTATAACCGGAATATTGCTCGGGAGTCAATCTACTCAACTTATATCATACGTGTATTCATCCGCCGTCTCCATCATGGGTGCCTCATCGGCAGCGGTGTTCTCCATCGCCGGCGGAGTACAGGACAGCTCGGGGTATGACGGCCTGGTCGCCCTCGCTGCCAATGGCGAAAAAGCGGTCTACAAGGTGTTCCAGGCCGCCGGCGCAATCTGGCGTGCCGGTGCGCTGTACGAACTGGGGAACTACGCTTACGCCATCGTTCTGGTGGTTCCCTATTTCCTGCTCGTCGTCGCCTATTCCAGTCAAGTCGTGGTGGCCATCTTCCGCGCCACCATGATCGGGGTGTTCGCGCCGTTCCTGTTCATGGCCTTCGCCTTCAACTGGGGGCGCGGCATGGCGCAGTCGGGCGCCAAGACGCTGCTGGCCTCGATCCTGGTGCTATTCGCCAGCACAGCCGCGCTGGCTCTGACAATCTTCGGCGTCAACACCCTGAGCATCGACCCTGCCAGCCTGTCCGGCGACCAGCTCAACGAGTTCGCCTCAATCACCAATCCAGAGTTTCTGGTCATCCTCTTCCTCGGCTGGATGGGCACGGCCCTCATGACCGAGGGCACCTCCCAGGCCAACTCTATCGCTCAGACCGCTCTGACCAATGCGGCGGCAGGCATCCTGACCGCTGGCGTATCGGGTAGCGCCCTCTTTGGCCTGAAGAAAAGCCGCGAAGTGGCGGGGATGTTGGGCCAGTTCGGCGGGCAAATGCATGACCGGCTATGGGAGGGCGCCACCAAGGCCGCCGGGGCCGATCTGGCCGACAAGTTCCGCAACATCAACAAGCCGGGCGGCGGGTCCTGATGGGTCGCCGGTCGATGTGTCACGACAGGAGAGATCGATGAAGTTTCTGCCCTTGCTCGCCGTCCTGCTTCTCGCCGCCTGCGGCAGTGCCCGTGAAATCCAGCACGACGGCACCGGCACCGACGAAATGCTGAAAAGCCCCTGCGCGTGCCTGCCGGTGCCGTACACGGCCCCCGGCTTCCAGTGGGGGCTCGGATGAGGCTGCAGCTTCCCGCCAGCCTGAAGCGGCTGCTCCACCTCCAGCGCCGGCGCCGGCGTCCGCGCCATGTGGACCAGGTGCCGGGGGTGGTGGATCACGGCGCGTTGCGGGCCGCCGATCCCTACGCCTTCGAGGCCGCCCATCGCCGCCTGGCGTGGATGCTGCGGCTCTCGGCCATGACCAATGTCGGCCTGTTGGCAGTGGTGATCGTCCAGTCCTCGGCGATCTCCACCCTGGTGCCGCTGCAGAAGGTGCAAATGGGCCTGGTCCGCATCGAGCCACGGGACGATCGCATGGTGCCGGTCGATCCGGTGTCGCTGGTCCGGGTGCTGCCCATCACCCGGGAGACGCCGGGCTTCGATCTGATGATGGAAGCCTTCGTCCGCCGTTACGTCCGCATCCTGCTGGAGATCGATGCGGTGTCCCAAGGCGACCGCATGCGGGAAGCCAACATCCATTCCGACGCGGACCTCTGGAAGCGGTTCACCGGCGAGCGGCTGAAGGACATCGAGCGGGCACTGGACAGCAAGCTCAACCGCTCGGTCGTGGTGGAAACGGCCGAACGCATCTCCCTGCGCGACGGCATCGCCCATTACGCCGTGGACTTCGTGCAGAGCGACACCCGCGACGGCAAGGCCGTCGAGACCCGCAAGCTGCGGGCCTACCTGGCGGTCACCACCCGCCCGCACACCGTCCGCGAAAGCGAGAAATTCGAGAATCCCTTGGGGCTGCGCGTTCTCGACGTGGCGCTGAAGGAAAGGGGGAATACATGATCCTGCCTCTCATCGCCGTCGCCGCCCTGGTCGGCCTGGCCGTCCTGCCGGCCGAAGCCCAGACGCCCTTCACCGGCAAGGGCCAGGTGCCCACGACGCCACCGCCGAAGGCGCAGCCGGCGCAACTGCCGCCGCCGGCGACCACCGCGCCGGTCCAGTTGCATCCCGGCCCCACGCCGGGCGCCGCCATGCCCATGTCGGCCGACAAGAGGCAGCAGGCCGAATTCCAGGCGGAAGGCGTGTTCCCCGACATGACCAGGCCGGGTGCCGGCGGTCAGGTCCAGGATGCCTGGAACGATTCGGACGCGCGCAAGGGCGTCTATGTCCAGCGCCTGTGCGAGGACTGCGTCTACAAGGTCCGCACCCGCGAATTCATGACCACCACGGTGATCCTGCCGGAAGACGCGGTGATCACCAGCGCCGATCCCGGCGATGCCGTCGGCTTCCAGGTCAAGGTCAAGTCCAGCAACAAGCTGGCGGTTCGGCCCACCGCCTGGGGCATCGACACCAATCTCAACGTCTACACCAGGTCGGGGGCGGTCTATCCCTTCTACATCCGGGCGGAGACGGTCAATTCCCTGAATGTCCCCGACCTGGTGGTGCGGATCGCCGGCCGGGAGCGCCCCGAAGCCGTCGCCGGCATCGGCGAGGATCACGACAAGGAAAAGGCGAAGCCGGACGACGGCAAGCCCCTGGCGAAGGGGGCCAAGCGCGACTTCGTGCGCCATGTGCCGGTCGATCCCGCCAAGTTCCACGGCTGGGGCGACTACAAGCTGTGGGGCGACGAAAGCCTGAAGCCTGAGACGGTCTGGCGGGACGACTTCTTCACCTACATTCGCTACGGCGGCAAGTGGGACGGAATGGAGCTGTCGGCCGGCTACGTCACCATCGACGGCATCGACGAGCTGGTGAACAGCCATGTCGAGGGCTCGGTCTTCGTGGTCGAGAGCACATCGCCGCTGATCACCCTCAAGAACGGCAAGAAGTACCTGTGCATCCAATACACCGGGGAGAAGCCCTGATGGGTGCGCTGTGCGACCTGGCGCTGGCCGCCGGCATGACGCTGTCCGGCGCCTGCCAGCCGTCGGCGCCGGCGCCATTGCCGCTGCCGCCCGACGATCCCGCTGTGTGGACGTACAAGCCGCCGGAGCCGAAGGTCGAGGCGCCGCCGCCACCGCCGCCAATGCCGCCGGTGATCATCCGGCAAGAGGTGATCCGGGAAGTGCCGGTGCCGGCGCCGCTGCCGGTGGTCGCACCGCCGCCCGGGCCGGACGCCCTGGAACTGGCCATGCGCGCCACCTACCAGCGCCGCACCGCCGGCGCCGCCGTGCTGCCGGAGATCGGCGGCACCGGAACCGCGGATGCCGGCCCGGCCATGCCGCGCCCTCCGGTCCCGCCGGCGGGACCGGGCGGCGGGGTCGGCGCCCCGGTGGCCGAATATGAGGAAAAATCGTCGCTGTCGTCGCTGCCGGTCGATAACGCCCGGATCATCACCACCGATCGCTACATCAGCGGCATTCTCGAAACCGGCATCAACACCCAACTGGACGGCACCACCGGCGGCCCGGTGGTGATCCAGGTGACGCGCGACGTGTTCGGCTATCACGGCCGCAACGTGCTGGTGCCCAAGGGCTCGCGCCTGGTCTGCGCGTTCAAGAGCCTGGACAAGGTCGGCTCGAGCCGCGCGCCGCTGCGCTGTTCCCGCGTCCTGCTGGGCGAGAGCCGGGCGGAAATCTTCGGCATCAAGGCCAACGTCACCGATGTCCAGGGCGGCCTCGGCGTTTCGGGCGATGTCGATAACCGCTTCGCCGAACGCTACGGCACCGCCTTCATCCTCGCCGGCATTTCGGCGGCGGTGCGGGCGGCCACCGCCGGCAGCAATTCGGCCAGCTCGTCCAGCTCGTCGTCGTCCAGTGGATCTACCAGCTCGTTCTCGGGCGGTGGCGGCGCCCTGAGTGAGGGCGGCTCGGAGCTGTCCCAACGCCTGGGCGAGATCACCGCCGCCACCCTCGAACAGACCATCAACCTCACCCCGATCCTGAAGGTGGCACAGGGCACCCGTGTCCAGGTCCGCCCCGACACCGACTGGTACATCGCAACCGTGGAGTAGCGCCATGCGTATCGCCGTTGCGGCCCTCGCCGCCTTCCTCGCCTGGTCCGCGCCGGCCCTGGCGCAAACCGCCGCCCCCACGCCGGCCACGGCGGCAACCGCGACGGCGCCGGCGGCGCCGGTCGATACCATCGCCGTCCCGGTGTGGCCGGTGGCGGCGGTCACCTTGCCGGAGGCGCAGCCGATCCCGGCGTCGTTCGCGCTCGGGCGCATCGATGGCGTGGCGCCGGAGCTGCTGTCGGGGGTCACCGCCAAGGGCTACGCCCGCAAGGTGGCGGTGGACAATCAATCCATCGGCCAAGTGCTGGTGGTGTCGGTGGCCAAGGGCGACCGCGAGGAAACCATCTCCACCGAGGGAATGACGGCGCAGTTCGACGCCAAGGAGACCAGCCAGCTCTTCCCGGAAAAGACCATTGAGGTCCAGGGATCGAAGGCGGCCCTGGTGGCGGCGCTGCAGCGCCTGGCCACGCCGAAGACGGCGAAGGAGGAAAAGACGGTCGTCAAGGACGATACGTCGCAGAACCCCACCACCGGCGGCGGTTCCTCCAACGACCTGGCCTCGGGCTACAAGTCGCCGACGGTGGCCGCCACGCCACAGACCACCACCGACGAACCGACGGTAGACACGCGCACCACCACCGAGGGCTGCCCGGTGCGTATCGACGTGGCGCAGGGCCGCGCGTTCCGGCAGAGCAAGACGCAGACCTTCACCGACGGAGCCCTGTCGGCGGACGGGCAGTGCAGCGATTCCGAGGTCAGCTTCGCGCTGCAGAAGTCCTACCTGTCGTGCTCGGTCGATGTCGTCGATCTGGCGGGCCTGAAGGCGTGGCCGCAATACAGCCTCTATTACATCGACGATTCCGGGGAGAACCACCCGGTCGGCGAATGCACCCAAGACACCGAGACCGTCTACACCATCGCGGAAGACGAATCTCAGTGCGCCATGTTCCTGGATTTCTCCACCTCGCAGGCGGTGCCCCAGGCGGCCCTCGTCTACCTCAACCGCAACAACGCCCGAATCGAGGCGCGGGGCTGCGACACCTCCACCAAGTCGGCCGCCGTGGCCATGACGGAAAGCGCGGCCAACTGTTCCATGCGCCACGACTTCGCCGGTGCGATGAGCCACGAACTGAGCATGTGGACCTATGTGCGCGGCGGCGTGACCTACCAGGCGGCGCCCTGCGCCGATGACGGCCGGACCTTCCCGCACGAGACGGTCTATGCCGATGCCGGCGGCAACTACATCTGCACACCGATCACCAACCTGACGACGAAGACCGTCACGCTGCAATCGCGCAAGCGAATCACCGTGGATGGCGTCGCTCAGTACATCACCGAATGCACGCCCGACACTTCGTCGTCGGCCATCATGGCGACGACGGACGGCTGCATGGAACCGTCGCAATGGACCCACGACCTCGATGCCGGCGTGTCCTATGGGCAAGAGCGGTTCTATTACCTGAAGCCCAGTGGCGTGCGGGAATACGTCGCCGGATGCCAGACCTCGGCGGTGACCTATGCCCATGACGTGACGGTCACCGGCTATCAGCATCACGATGACCAGCTGTGGTCCTATCCGCTGTCCACGGTGACGATTTCGGTAAACGGCAGCACCTACACGGTGGCGTCATCGACAGTGGTGCCAGGGGCGCCGCAGGTGTCGTACCTGCCCAACGGGACAACGACACAGGCAACCGGTCAAAGCAGTTACGAGGGCTGCAATGCCTATCGCCTGACAGCCAATTATCAGCGTTGGGACCGTCCGGACGACACCGAATACCTGAAGAATGTCGGGGCCGGGTTGCCGATCGGCCCGACCAACGTCTGCACCGCATCAGGCGGAATGTCCGCCGCCGAATGGAACAAGGTCGCCGGCAGTGACGCCAGCTACCAGTGCGGGACGCATTATCAATACGAAACCTGGGCTGGTGAGGGGCAAGTGCTTGTCGGCACCTGGCCGATCTATTGCCAGTACGCCGATTACACCGCAACTCACGTCGTAATTCGCGAAGATGGCACGACCATCTCCAGCCTGAACTCGGTCAAGCGCGAACAGCCGTGCACCGAGTACGCCGGCTCCTGCACGCAGAACCCGACTGCGGGAGCTGTGGCGACCTGGCGGGCACAACTGGGCTGGTGATCGCCATGTCCTCGGCGATCTCCATCATCCTTCGGCCGCTGGCGGCGTATTACGACGACGCCACCACGGTCGAGATGCGGATGACCAGGCCGAAGCGGGTCATCGTCGATCGGCGCGGCGAAGGCAAGCGCATCGTCGAAGCGCCGGAGCTGACGCTGGCCCGCATCGAGGACATGTGCCGGTCGCTGGCCAACGTCACTGGCGTCCTGTTCGACCCCGACACGGCGCCGAAGCTCTCCTGCATCGTGCCGGAGGTGCGGCACCGCTTCGAATGCCTGGTGGGCTCCTCGGTGCAAACCGGGGTGTCCATGGCCATCCGCTGCAAGCACCCCTTCACCCCCACCTGGGACCAGGTGGGGGCCTCGGCGCCGGTGGTCTCCTATCTCCGCGCCGCCTTGATGGCGGAGCGCAACATGATCGTCTCCGGCGCCACCAACACCGGCAAGACGACGCTGCTCAACAAGCTGCTGGAATTCCTGCCGGCCGATCGCCGGGTGGTCGCCTGCGAGGATACGCCGGAACTGCACATTGATCGGTTCTGGGACGGCGTCGGCCTGCTGGCGGCCCGTGAGGCGTCCACCGCCTCGGGCATGATCGATTGGCGCCAGCTCTACGACCACCAAATGCGCGCCACCCCGGATCACGTCATCTTCGGCGAGATCAGCACGCAAAACGCCTTCGCCGCCTTGGGCGCCCTGAACTCGGGAATCACTGGGTTCATGTGCACGATCCACGCCGAAAGCCCCTACCAGGTTCTGCACCGCAAGTTCGATCAGAACATCGCCTGGTCGGGGCAGACCATGCCCCGGGTGCCAGAATTCCTCGCCGAGCTGGTGGACGTGATCGTCCAGATCAAGCGCACCACCGACGGCTACCGCCGCATCACCGACATCTACGAGCCGCGCGCCGATCGCTGGGTGATGCGCGACGGCGAGCTGCAGGAAAGGATCGCCGCATGATCGTCCTGGCCGTGCCCTTCGTCGTCGCTGGCGTCTTCGTGGCGCTGGGGTGGCTGTGGCAGGAAATGTGGGCATTCTACCCGCTGCAGGGTGAGTCCTGGGCCTGGGTGTGGCGATACCTGCAGGCCTATGGCCAGGTGCCCGGCTTCGTCCAGTGGGGCATCCTCGGCGCCGGCGCCGTCTCCATCGCCTTGATCCTGGCGCTGCAGGCGGTGGCCTCGCGGATCGGCGGCCACACCATGCACGGCGCCCGCGACGACACCACCCTGCACGGATCGGCCCGCTGGGCGCGCAAGGCCGATGTCCGCAGCGCCGGCCTCATGGGGCGGGTCGGAGTGGTGGTGGGCGGCTGGCCCACTTGGCGCGGTGCCCGCACCCTGCGCCATGACGGGCCGGAGCATGTGCTGACCTTCGCCCCGACACGGTCGGGCAAGGGCGTCGGCCTGGTGCTGCCGACGCTGCTGTCCTGGCCCACCTCGGTGCTGGTGCTGGATATCAAGGGCGAGAACTGGCGGCTGACCTCGGGCTGGCGGGCGTCGCTCGGTCAGCGCATCCTCAAGTTCGATCCCACGGCGGAAGAAGGATCGATCCGCTTCAACCCGCTGGCGGAGGTCCGCATCGGCACCGGCCATGAAGTCGCCGATGCCCAAAACATCGCCGCCATGATCATCGACCCGGACGGCAAGGGCCTGGCCGATTACTGGCAGAAATCCGGGTACGCCTGGCTGACCGCGGGCATCCTCTACACCCTCTACACCATCCGCCGTGACCAGAACCGGGCTGCCTCGCTGCCCGACGTGGATGCGGTGCTGACCGCCCCGGGCGAGGGGCTGGATGACCTGTTGGACAAGATGATCGCCTTCGCCGAAGGCACGCCGGCGGCCAACCACCTGGTCAACGCCGCCGCACAGGAAATGAAGGACCGGGCCGGGCCGGAACGGTCGGGCGTGCAGTCCTCGTCGAAGGTCGATCTGGCGCTCTACCGCGATCCCATCATCGCCAAGAACATCGCCACGTCGGATTTCCGCCTTGAGGATCTGATGACCGGCGATGAGCCGGCATCGCTGTACCTGATCGTGCCGCCGTCCGACATCGACCGCCTGCGCCCGCTGCTGCGGGTGATCCTCAACCTGTTCATGCGCCGGCTGATGCAGAACGTCGGAGCCGACGGCAAGGCGGCCTACCGCCACCGCCTGCTGCTGATGCTCGATGAGTTCACCTCGATCGGGAAGCTGGAAATCTTCGAGCGGGCGCTGGCCTTCATGGCCGGCTACGGCATCAAGGCGTTCCTGATCGTCCAGGACCTGGTTCAGCTGCAGGGCACCTACGGCCGCGAGAACTCGATCATCGGCAATTGCCATATCCGCGTCGCCTACGCCCCCAACGACGTGGCCACCGCGAAGACCCTGTCGGAGATGTGCGGCAAGACGACCATCGTCCAGGCCAAGCGCAGCCGCAATCGCAAGGCCATGCAGGTCTTCGGCGCCAGTGTCACCGACTCGGTGTCGGAGGTCGGCCGGCCGCTGCTGACGCCCGATGAATGCATGCGGCTGAAGGCGGCCAAGAAATCGGCCCGCGATCCGTCCCGCATCGTGCGAGCCGGCGACATGCTTGTGTTCGCCGCCGGCGCCCCGCCGATCCTCGGCCGCCAGCCACTCTACTTCTTCGACAAGACCCTGCTCGCCCGTTCCCGCCTCGCCCCGGTCGGCTGCGACCGCCCGGACGATGGCGCCGGGCTGCCCATGCCGGCGGCGGAGGCCGGCCCTTCACCCATCGCCGACCGGCTCCGTGCGTTCTCGCGGCCGGCGTTCTGACCATAGGGGAAATGTGATGTTCAACCTCAACACCGCGATGCTGGTGGGCCGCCTCGGTGCCGATGCCGAGATCAAGACCATGCCCGGGGACAAGGGCAAGGTGGCCTCGTTCAATCTCGCCGTCGATCGCTCCTACAAGGACCGTTCCGGCAAGTGGCATACCGAAACCGACTGGTTCCGGGTCGTCACCTTCGTCCCTTCGCTCATCGACAAGGTGCTGGCCAAGGAGGCGACCAAGGGCCGTCTGGTGTTCGTCCAGGGGGCACTTCGTGCCCGCGCCTGGGAACAGGAAGGCCAGAAGCGGACTTCGGTGGAGATCGAAGTCGATAACACCGGCGGCATCACGCCGATCGTCGAAGACAAGAACTGAAGGGGGGAAACGACCATGACGACGCTGGAACATACCCTGGCCCGGTGCATCGCCCTCACCGCCTCGGCTGGTGCCGTGGTGCCGGTCGATCCCGACGACGCGGAAACCATGGGGGCGTTCGTCGAAGACGCCTTGGCCCCCGATGACGCCCTGGAAAGCCGCTTCGACGACGTGGCGGAAGGGGGTGAGTGATGGCCGACGGCAAGATCAGCTATCGCGACGAGATCGCCGGCGAGATCATCGCCCGCATCGAGGCCGGCACCGCCCCTTGGCAGAAGCCCTGGCAGGCCGGAACGCTCGGCACCGGGCCGTTCAACCCGATATCCGGAAAGCCCTATCGCGGCATCAACGACCTGTGGCTGACGCTGCAGGGGCGCGGCGATCCGCGCTGGATGACCTATCGCCAAGCCCTCGAACAGGGGGCGCAAGTCCGCAAGGGCGAACGCTCGGCCACCATCGAATACTGGCAGTGGACCATGGATCGGCCGATGGTCGATGCCGCCGGCAATCCGGTGCTGGATTCCAGCGGCCGGCCGCGCCGCGAGTCCGTGCGCCTCGATCGGCCCCGGGTGTTCTACGCCAAGGTGTTCAACGCCGATCAAATCGACGGCCTGGCCGCCTATATGCCGCCGCCGGCGCCGGAGGCACCGGCCCGCATCGCCCGGGCGGAAGCCATCATCGCCGGCGCCGGCGTGCCGGTATTCCATGACCAGCGCAACCGGGCCTTCTACCGCCCCGCCACCGATCAGATCCATTTGCCGCCGATCGAATCGTTCAAGGGCACGGAAGCCTATTACGAGACCGCTTTGCACGAGCTGGGGCACGCCACCGGCCACCATTCCCGCCTTGCCCGCGACTTCGGGCCGTTCGGCTCCGAGGGCTACGCGCGGGAGGAACTGAGGGCGGAGATCGCCAGCTACATGCTGGCCCGCGACATGGGCATCTCGTTCGATCCCTCCAACCATGCGGCCTATGTGGAATCGTGGCTGCGGACCTTGCAGGAAGACAAGAACGAGATTTTCCGCGCCGCCCGCGACGCGGAAACCATCAAGACGTGGGTGATGGAACCCGAGCGTCGGCAAGAGCTGGAACAGACGGCCCGCCGCCAGCCCGCCGGCGCAGAAACCGCGATCACCGAGGACCGGGAGCCTGCGATGACCGAGGAACCGAAACGACGCACCTTCATCGCCGTGCCTTTCGCCGAAAAGGATGAAGCCAAAGCCGCCGGCGCCAAGTGGGATCGGCAGGCCAAGTCCTGGTACCTCCCGGAGGGCGTCGATCCCGCCGGCTTCACCCGGTGGGCGAACCGTTGAAGACGATGGCGATCTTGGAGCCAACCGCGTCCTCATCCCCCTTCTTGTAGGGGTGCATCTTGGAAATCATGTGCTGAAGGAACAGCAGCGAGCCGTCATTGATGGCGGGCAGACCGGCGCCGAAGCGCCCGGAGAAGCCCAATTCGCTGTGCTCCTTCTCGACGACGATCTTCTGATCCTTCCACTCCACGCCGAATGGTGGGTTGGCAAGCAGGTAATGGAAATTCTCGCCCTCGAACCCGTCACGGGTCTTGCCGTCACCGAGCGTGTCACCGAGAACGATGCTGCTGGTATCCTCGTCCTTGATCAGCATATCCGAGCAGCAGATAGCCCAGGACTCGTCGTTATACTCCTGCCCGAACAGGGCGAGGTTGGCACGGCTGTTCTGGTCCAGGATGAACTTCTCTGACTCTGACAGCATGCCGCCGGTGCCGCAGGTCGGATCGTAAATTTTTAGAAAGATGCTGGGACGATAGACATCCTGCTCTCCGGTGTAGACGAGGTTCGCCATCAGCCGGATGACCTCACGCGGGGTGAAGTGGTCGCCGGCCTCCTCGTTGGCCTGCTCGTTGAAGCGCATCACCAGATGCTCGAACAGGTAGCCCATCTGGAGGTTGTCGATGAAGTCGGGATGCAGGTCCACATCGGCCATCGCCTTGACGATAGTGAAAAGCCGGTTGCTGGCGTCCAACTTCTCGATCTGGTCGTTGAACTTGAAGCGCTCGAAGATGCTCCGCGCGGTCGCCGAGAAACCGTTGATGTAGGAGACGAGGTTGGGGGCGATGTTTTCGGCGTCGCCAAGCAGCTTCTGGAAGGTGAACGGGCTGGTGTTGTAGAGGGGGTGCTTGCGTTTGGGGTCCGCCGCCTTGCCGAGAAGACGATCCATCGCCGCTTCCGGCATGTTCTGAGCGGTGAGGCGCTCGTACTCCTTCAGAACCGCGTCTTTCGTCGGCTCAAGAACGCAGTCCAGCCGGCGCAGAACGATGATTGGCAACATGACCAAACGGTATTGGGGCGGGCGATAGGGGCCGCGAAGGCGGTTGGCAATTTCCCAGATGGTCGCCTTTAGCTGCTCATGCGCCTGGACGTTCATTTCAAAATCCCCTCGATCTCTCATAAGCCAAGTCGTTCGGCGGAACACGCCTCCAAGCCGAACTAGCCTCGATCAGCGACGGCTGTCCATGTCCGCGAGCGAGGGCGTGATGGTAGATGTCGCGCTCACTGTAATTCCCGCCGGCATCGCCCTCCCCCAGGCAAGTCGCAACCTGAACGCACTTTTGCGGATCGATGATGGCAGTGCAGCGGAGAGGCAGCAAGCACAAGTGTTGCGGGCCATGACAGCATTGGTCACGCACGAAGAGGCTGCCCCGGCAGCGCGCCTGCGGACGCAGCATAAATACCTCCACAAGCATGGAGGTGAACGATGATCCGCTGCCGACCAACAACCTGCTCCCGCAGATTCACGACGATTACGGTCAGTGTCGAGGCGCTCGACACGATGATCCGTAACGACGGCTTATGGTCTGATCAACGGTCAACGCCTATGTCGACCAATTGGAGGGTGTCTATGCCGGTGAGCAGCACGACTATGAAATTAGGCTCCGCCGCCTTTGGCCTCCCGAAGATCGTTGAGCACCGCTGAGGTGCGAATAAGCCCTTGCGCCCTCCGGGGCGCCGCGCGGTGGGCCCACCGCGCCTATCCTGCCGTATCACGACAAGGGAAAGTCGGGGGAAAGTTCGACAAACATCGACAAAGATCGTGGCAGTTCGACAAACATCGACAAACACATGAAAAACCGCCGGCTGGTCCCGGCCCCATTGCATACGTGGAAATCCGGCGGCATAACCATGCCCCATGAGAAAGCACGGTCTGCCCCGCTGCATCGCCATCTACGCCCGCTACTCAAGCGACCTCCAGAACCCGTCATCGGTCGATGACCAGGTGGCGCTCTGCCGCTCGGTCATCACCCAGCATTTCGCCCCCACGGACCCGCGATCCGCGCTGGTGTTCTCGGACGCAGCGATCACCGGCTCCACGATGGAACGTCCCGGCCTGCTCCGCCTCATGCGGGCCGTCGAGGCGAAGCGGATTGACCTGGTGGTGGCGGAAGGCCTCGACCGGGTGTCACGGTCGCTGAAAGACATTGCCGGCCTGTATGAGAGGATGGCCTATCATGGTGTCGGCATGTGGACCGTCCATGAGGGACACATCACCGAGCTGCACATCGGCCTCAAAGGGACGATGAACCAACTGATGCTGCGGGACTTGAAGGCGAAGGTTCGGCGGGGACAATCGGCGCGGGTGGCCGCAGGCTACTCCGCCTCGTCCTGCCCCTATGGCTACCGGGTGGTGCGAGGGGTCGTGGATGGGAAGGGCCGCACGGTCAATGGCGTCCGGGCAATCAACGAGGCACAGGCAGAGGTCGTGCGCCGCGTGTTCGCGGATTTCGTGGGCGGCGCGAAAATCCCGCAAATCGTAGAGGCGCTGAACCGGGACGAGATACCTTCGCCATCGGGAGGACTGTGGAAGCGGAACGCCATCGCCGGCTCGCTGAAGCGGCAAGAAGGCATCCTCTGCAACGAGGTGTATATCGGGAACCTGATCTACAACCGGACTCGGATCGTCCGGGACCCGGTGAGCGGCAAGAAGCGCTACATCTGCAACCCCGAAGAGGAATGGACCCGCACCGCAGTGCCGGCGCTCCGCATCATCGCCGATGACCTGTGGCAGAAGGCGCAGCGGCGGCTTCGAGAGCGCAAACAGGCGGAGAAGCCGCGAAAGACACTGGGCACCATCCTGAACAGCCACAACCAGCACGCCCTCACGGGCTGGGTGAAATGTGGCGCCTGCGGAGGGCCGAAGTCGCTGGCTAATGCATCGCGATATCTGTGTTCGACCCACCGCTACGCCAAGAAATGCGCCAACGCGCGGGGCACGACGGAAGCTGTGCTGATGGCGGCGACCTTCCGGGCGATCCGGAAGCGGATTGAACAGGGAGGGTTTCGCGCCCCGTTTTCCAAGGCGTTCGCCAAGGACCTCGCGAAGCAAGAGGACCTGGCGCGGCGGGAAGCCGATACTGAGGCGGGTATCCGTCGGCTGCTGACAGCGGTCGAAAAGGGAGTCGATGTCGATCAGGCCACGGCAAGGATTTTGGAGCTGCAGGCGGACCTGGCCACCATCCGGCAGAAGGCGCTGTCCGTCCACCCGGTGGTAGTGCCCGAGGAAGCGGCAATTGCGGTCGGGCTGCTGCGGGCGGTGGCGAACGTGGATCTGAACGCGGATGTCGTCGAGACCCGGCAGATGTTCAAGGCGCTCCTAAAAGAGGTGGTGCTGACGCCCGTGCCTGGCCAGCGATCCGGCGAGACGATCGCTATAACCCTGCGCGAGGACGGCTGGCCGACGTTCTGGCGGGAATTCGCCAGCGGCCACCAGACGGCGCCGGCCGGGGGGTGAGCTTGCGATCCCCCCGGCCGGTGGCGTCACCCCTTCGGCCGACGCCCGGACTGGAGGTGTCCATGGCCGCCTAAGCGGCCATGGCGAAGGTGCGCTCGGCCGCCGCCGCGTCGTGGTGCATCTGGACGTTGACCGCCGCGATCTGCTCCAGGGCCACGGCCGCGACATCGAGGCGGATGCCGACGGACCAGGGCGCGGCGGCGAGGGCGGCGAAGTCGTCGTCGGCGACCCGGGCTTCAAGGGTGCCGAACTCGGTGCCCGGGGTCCAGCTGACCAGGTAGGGAACGTCGTCGTGCCAGTGCAGGTAGGTGTGGGTCTCGGTGGCGGTGCGGGTCATGGGAGCCTCCATCGGCGCGGTTTCGATGGCGCTCCGGCAACAGATTACCCGGGCCGGGGGCATAGCATTTTGGGGGGACCGCGCCCGCAGGGCGTGGGGGAGCCAAAATGCGTCATTGCCGCCGGCCCGGGCAATCTGTAGGAGCACGGCCACGAAACCGAGGCGATGGAGGCGGTGGCCCGGGTGGTCCGACCCGTGGCCCGCTACGGGGTCAGGCCGGCTCCCTGCTCCAGGATCGGCAATCGGGCTTGTCGGACCCAGCGGGGAAGGGCGTTGGACTGGCTCTTGACCTGGCCGGCCTCGATCGAAGCAACCAGGCGCATGCGGGATCGGGTGTTGTCCAGCAACCAGGTGCGATCCGCCAGCGCCATGCCGGCGGGAAGGTTGGCCAGGCTGCGCTGGTAGCGGCGCCGCACATCGGCCGCCGGAACATGATGGCCGCCATCGGCGACCCGGACCATGATCCGGCCGATGGACAGCTCCGGCGTGTCGGTGCAGACGAAGACCAGGTTGACCTTGTAGCCGGCCGCCTTGGCGTCGCGCATGAGCGCCAGTTCACGGTTGCCGGAAAAGGTGGTCTCCAGGGCGAAGCTCTGGCGCGCAGCGATCAACTGGCGTTGCCGGGTGAGGGCCTGGCGCCCGGCCCGGATTGCGGTGTCGGCCGCCACCGTCGCCACGCCCGCCAGCTCGCGGGCGTTGTCGTCGGGATTCACGACGGGAAGGCGGCTTGCCAGATGCTTGCGGGTCAGGGTGGTCTTGCCGGACCCATTGGGGCCGGCGACGATCCAGAGCTGATGCATCAGAGGTCGCGCAAGACCACTTCGGTCTCGTCCCGGAAGGTGACGAGCTGGCGCCGCCCGTCCGGGTACTCTTTCACAACGGCGTCGCGGAAGCGGTCGTCGCCGTAATAGATCGGCCGGCCAGCGGCGAGGTGGCGCTTCGCCTCCTCGCCGGAATCGTTGGCAACGTCACGGGTGAACGCGGCGGCGAAGCGGCGTTCCTCGGCGTCGGACATGTCGGGTGAAGGCTGTGGCTGCGCCATCGCTGCGGCTCCCTATGTCGGGAAATGGTACCGGATAGGCAGCCAATTGGCAAAGTACACTGGGAGGCGTTCCGATTGGTCATCTGGCACTCACCGACGCGAACCTGGCTTTATGAAGTTCCGCCCATGGCGGTCGATCCGAGTGTCAGTGCAGGCCTACAAAAACGGGTATCGTACGCACTTGCCACACTGGCTGCTGATGCTAACAGAAAAAACACTGGTGAGAATGTGGAACTAGGGGGGTCATCAAGAATGACCCGGTCAACCTTCATACACACTCTCGTCATTACCGCATTCTGTTATCAAATCCTCCCAAGGCCACTTGATGGTCGCAAACCGGCGATATAGAAGCAGTTGCTTATCGACGACATTGACCTTTTCGTCTTGCGGGTCGTAGGCCAGTACCAAGCCGCGACCGTCCGAGTCCACTTGCAGTTCTGGGAAGCGTGCAAGGATGGTCTTAAGGTTGCCGAGCTGGACGCGGGGTTGGCGTGCATTTGCCACGCCGTGGATAACCTTTGCAGAAAGCCCCTCTGACAATTGCTGATCAGTCGCAGACATGACTGCGGCCATCGCATGAGCATAAATGCCTGTCGAGTTTTTTCGCGTTCTGATTCCGTCGGAAACCCGCCTCGCAAAAGCCTGATACAGCTGATTCAGTTGTTCGGCAACATGCATTGCCGCAGAATGCACTGCTCCAATGTCATTGATCTGGATCGCGGTGCCAGTAGGTGCGGACTCGGAGATACCCAGTTCGTCATCAATCATTCTAAGCGCCAATTTTTGCAGGAGCCCGGCGCTTTCATAGGCGATTTCCGTCAGCTCATCAGCAACTTGGCTGCTTGGCTGAAGACCCAGAGCGCCACATCCCTTTAGCAGAACTTCCTTGAGCTCTGCTCTTTGCCAGGTCACGGGTATCTCTTCAATCCGATCCGCAAGGTCAGGGTTCAGGGTGATCAACATGTTTTCGCTGATCCAGACCCCAATGACCACGACGAAAGTATGGTAATCCCAAAGCGTTTTTAGATCGAACGCGAAGCGCCGCTGCTCCTCGGTCGATAGATAGTGGAAGTCTTCAATCACGAGCGTGCGTTTTGACGCGCGAATTAGAGAGGCAATGAATTCCAGATCGCCAAGGTCCTTACCGACGGCATGTTCCTTAACCCCCGCCTGGTATTCGCCGGCGACTTCGACGCTCCCCGTCGCCTTGGCGATGAGTTTGAAACCCGCTTCTCCAACTGCCGCAATTTTACCTTTCAGCGCTGAGGTCTCGGTTTTCTCGATTTCGAGGCAAATATCGAGCCGGGCCAGGGCATCGCGATATATGTCCAGGGTCGTGTAGGAAAGGCGGCACTGCACGACGATGGGGTCGTTCAACACGCGCTGCCGGAGCCAGGACTTGCCGACCTTTGACGCTCCCCTGATAGCAATGTGAGTTTGCTGGCGATCGATGAGCTTCTGGAACTCGCGATCCAACGAACCACGATCGATGTAGGAATGCTCGCTAACGTGCGGTGTGATACCGAAAACTTGGTGCGTTTTCATGCCCAGCCCCAAAGGTATTTCGGCCTAATCCTACTCTACCCGTGCGAGCTAATCTAGTCGCTCCGTGCTTCTGTGCGAGTTTCGGCGCCACTGCACTTAACCCTAGGGTCAGCCATTCCTCCCAAACCCACCGTTCCCCCTTTCTGCCCAGTTTGGAGCTCGATATGCTCGGCTACGGAGCCTCCCGCCAGCTTTCAACGGTATAGGCGGCCCACACCTCTGCCCCCCGCCGCAACGTTGTCGCGACGTATGCAGGCCGCCCCGACTTGGCATGGATCTCCTCCGCCAGCGTTTCGGTCTTGGCCTCGATCTCGCGCGGGTCGTTGGGATCAGCGACGGGGAGCCGTCGCCAGCATGTGGTGGCGCGCATCGTCAACCCTCCGTCTCATCGACCTGGTCGGCCAGGCGGAAGTGGTGCACCTGGTCGCGCAGGCCCTGCCACGCCGCATCCAGGTTGGCCGGATCACCGGCCTGCATGATGGCCTCTGCCAAGTGGGTGAGGCGGTCTTGGATCGGGGCGGGCATGGCCCGGAACGCCCGCAGGTGGGCGAGGGCGCGGCGGGCGTCGGCGTTGTCGTTGGCCGGGGGAACGTACTTCACCATGGTTCAGCCTCCCTTCTTCGCTTTGGCGGCTGCGGCGCGCTTGTCCTTCAGCTCGTCACGGGCAGCGGCAAACTCACGGCACACCTCGGTCAAGCCACCCGGCGCCTTGCCGACGCGCCAGGCGTGCAGGGCCTTGGCCAGCGCCGGCCCCTTGCCCTTCCAGAAATTGTTGAACGCCTGCTGGTGGTCCGGGCAGCAGAAGTCCTGAGCCTTCCGCATCTTGTCGAAGGGGCCGTCGCACCACAGGCAGGTTCCCTTCGGCTTCTCCGCTGCGGCCTGCTTGCGCCGGTCACGCTTGGAGCGTTCCCAGGCCTCACGGCACTCGGCGCTGCAGCACGCCTGGTTGCGCCGTGGGCTGTTCATGACCGTCCCGCACCACCGGCACTGCCGGGGGGCGCTTTCGCCGCCCGGGGACGCTGATTTGGGTTCCGTGTACATGGATCGCGAAACAAGGGTCATGGCACGTCCCTCCCCTGTCAGACCTGGTAGCCGTGGCTGGCGAACACTCTGGCCATGTTGGCGCCCTCCCAGGACCCGGGACGCGACACCACCATCGCCAGGTCCTGGATCACCATCTGCAGCATGCTCTCGACGGTCAGCGGCCCATGGCTGGTGAAACTCCCGCTCTCCTGGTCGGCCTCGGTGCACAGCGCCGCCAGCTCGTCGAGCAGCTGGGCGGTGGTGCCGTCGAGCTGCAGGGTGATGGTCCGGCGACCGGTCGGAAGCTCGGTGGCGGGGCGGTCGCTTTCCCGCGTCCGCCATTCCCAGGCATAGCCGAGACGCAGGGCGCCGGCCGGCCGGTAGTCGATGTCGATGTAGTAGAGGGGATTGCGGTTCATCGCCTGGAAGAACCGGCGCCGGCGCGCCTCCGCGATCGCCGGCCGGTAGGTGTTGCGCCTCACCGATCCCAGGTGCGGCCACTTCTTCCAGGCCCCGGGCATCCAGCCCATGGGCAGCTTGTAGGCGTCCGACTTCCGGCAACCAGAATGCAGGCGCTGGCCAACGCCGCGCCGCGAGGGATAGCTGTAATAGCCGCAGTCTTCATTCCATCCATTTCCAAGCGTGTAGCTCATGACTGTTCTCCATCGGGGTTGGCGGGCACCACCTGGTCGTGGGCGGCGCACCTTTCCCTCGTCGTGGAATCGGGGGTAGCAAGGTCATGGGGCACGGGGTGGCGGGGGTACCGCCCGAAACCCGGAGGGCGCGCCAGCGATCCGCGAAGCGGATTTTCGGGGGAGGGCCGCCCCGTGCCGACGGGCGCCAGCCCGGCGCTTGCCCATTGACCGCGCGAGGGGCGGACAGCCCCTGAGTTTTCGGTCGTCATCATGGCCGGCACCAATCGGACTTCCTGCCGCCCTCATAGGGGCGGGCCAGGCCGGAGGCGATCATCACCCGGGCGAGATCACGCCCGTCCGCCAAGGTGATCGCAGCCAACAAGCGGCCGTAGCGGTCGCGGCCGGCGGGCTGCAGCCGGACGCGGCTTCCCGGCGGCAACAAGCGGCGGGCCAGGTCGGAGGCTCGCCGGGCCAGCGTCCGTTCGGCCTGGCAGCGGGCACGGTCCCCCTTTTCAGGGGTGTCCATGTGCATTGCGCGCATCGGCTCTCCGTTCGGCGCGCCGGCATGGCGGACGACGAAGGTGTCGCCATCGATAATTCGCGCGATTTCACCGACCTCACCGTTAGGCGATGCCATTGAAACGACGGAGAAAATGGGGCTGAGGGCGACGATCGCGGCGTGGAAATATATGATCCACGTCATGGTGGCGGGGCGTCTCATGGCCGGCCTCCATCGGGGCCGGGTGCCCAGCGCCGGCCGATGGCCAGGCCGGGCGCGCATCGCGCCGCCCGCATCGCCTGCAGCGTCGCCTCCGGCGCCGGCGCCTGGCGCCGGTTGCGGCCAAGCAACCCCGACAGGTATTGGCCACCGCTCTCCCGTATCTTGCCGCCCCGGCGCATCAGGCCGGTTTCCACGATGGCCAGCGCGGCCGTCAGGCCCCAGCGCGCTCGCCAGCTCCGCCAGACCTGCGGCCACAGGGTGGGCGCATAGGTCCGCTGCAGCCGGTCGGCGATGGCCAGCAGCTCGGCCGCCGATTCGGGTGGCGCCTCGTCCGGGGCGAGGTCGGGCAGGAAGGTGCGGGCCAGGTCGAGGGCAAGGCGTTCGTCCACCCGATCCGGCGCCGCCTCGGCCGCCGGCGGCTCCGCTCCCTCGCCCCTGCCGAGCGGCATACGTACCTCCCCTGATCGGGGGGAGGTCGGCGCCCCCTGGGCGACGGGAGGGCGCCGTCCAGGCGTCCGCTTTACCGTGGTGGGGGCGGTCAATGTAGGAGATGTATGGTGTTGTTGATTCTCAACACCACCGGAGGGTTCGCTAAGTTTTGTACCCTCCCCCCTCCGCACCCACAACATGCGCGCCGCCTCGCGCAACACCCCCATCAGGCGGTAGGAGTTGGCCTCGTTGCGGGAGTAGCCCAGGCGGTTTTCCGTCACCTCCAGAAGTCCGAGTGAGCGCAGCTTGGCCTCGGCCGCGCGCTGCGCCGACGGGCTGATGCCGGCACGGTTCCCCAACTCGGCGCGGTAGGCTTCGAACTCGCCGGTGGCGCCCCCCAGATAGAGCAAGGCGTCGATCAGGCAGGCCTCGGCGTCGGTCCAGCCATCCGCCAGGGTTTGCAGCTTCCATGGCCAGCGCGCCCGGGCATGGGCGGCGCGGCGGCGCTGGATCATGCGCCGCGACGGCCCGCGCCGCCGCGTCGGAGCGGCGATCTCGGCCGGCGCCGGCGGTGGCGCCACGAAGGGCCGAAGATCTGTCCCGATCAGCGCCGGAGCCGCCTTGGCCCGGCTTTCCATCACCGCCGCCGCCAGGGCGGCCTCCATCCGCTGCTTACCGGTGGGCCTCCCCACCGCAAACATTGGGTCGCACGTCATCGCTCCTCCTCGCGGAGGGCGCGGCTTTCACGACGAGAAAAAGGACGAGCCAGCCCGTGCGGAAAACACAGGGTTTTCCGTTGACACCTGACCTGACGCACGCTAAGAAAGTCGTTGCCACACGAATTATTCTTAGCCGTGCATCAGGCCGCTAATCCTTGGGATTGGCGGCCTTTTTGCTATGTCATTGGATGTGCCACGCCTCTCTTTACGCAAGCGAAACCTTGCGCTCCACCGCTGATCGTGGTAACACGATCAGCGGATTCGGCGGGCAGAAAATTGGTGGAGCTGAGGGGAATCGAACCCCTGACCTCCGCAGTGCGATTGCGGCGCTCTCCCATCTGAGCTACAGCCCCGTTCAAGGGCGCCGAAAATATGGGATGGGCCGGGGGCTGTCAAGCGCTGCCTGGACCAAAGCCGACCCTTGGGTCCCCTTGCGCGCGGGCGCCTCTGCCGGTAGGGTTGGGCCGCGCGCCCAACCGAAGACCCGAGGCCCATCGCGATGGACATCATCCTCGTCCCCTTGCTCACCGTCGTGGACATCGCCCTGGCCATCTACTGGTACATCGTCCTGGCGACGGTGATCTTCAGCTGGCTGCTGGCCTTCGGCGTGGTCAACACCTACAACCACGCCGTCCGCACCATCGGCGAGGTGCTGGCACGGCTGACCGAACCGGCGCTGCGCCCGATCCGCCGCTGGATGCCCGATATCGGCCCGGTCGACCTGTCCCCCATCGCGTTGTGGCTGATCCTGATCTTCCTGCGCATGGTGGTGGGCGAGCTGCTGGTGGTGGTACGCCAGGTTTGACCGCGTCGCCGGTCGCCGCCGCCGCCGGCGGGGTGCGGGTGCGGGTGCGCCTGACGCCCAAGGCGGCGCGGGACCGCATCGACGGCCTCGCCGCCGATGCCGACGGTGCGGTGGCGCTCAAGGTCTCGGTCACCGCCGTGCCCGAGGACGGCAAGGCCAATGCCGCGCTGATCAAGCTGCTGGCGAAGGAATGGAAGGTGGCGAAATCGGCGCTGACGCTGGTCCAGGGGGCCACCGACCGGCGCAAGGTGATACACGTGGCCGGCGACCCCGACGAGCTGGGGGGGCGCCTCGCAACCTGGATGGAGAGGCTGACATGACGAGTGCCAAGCTTATCGACGGCAACGCCTTTTCCGCCGGGCTGCGCGACGAGATCGCCGCCCGCGTGCGCGAGATCCGCGACGAGCATCACGTCACCCCCGGCCTGGCGGTGGTGCTGGTGGGCGAGGACCCGGCCAGCCAGGTCTATGTCCGCAACAAGAACAAGCGGGCGATGGAATGCGGCATGGACTCGTTCGAGCACATCCTGCCCGCCGACACCCCCGAGCACCATGTGCTGAACCTGATCGAGGGGCTCAACGACGATCCCGCCGTGCACGGCATCCTGGTGCAGCTGCCGCTGCCCCGCCACATCGATTCCCAGAAGGTCATCGAAGCCATCCGTCCCGACAAGGACGTCGATGGCTTCCACCCCTGGAACGTGGGCAAGCTGGCCTCGGGCGGCATCGGCCTGATTCCGTGCACGCCGCTGGGCTCGCTGATGATGCTGCGCGACCATCTGGGGCCGCTGGCGGGGATGAAGGCCATCGTCGTCGGGCGCTCCAACATCGTCGGCAAGCCCATGGCCCATCTGCTGATCCGCGAAAGCTGCACCGTCACCGTCGCCCATTCCCAGACCCGCGACCTGCCGGCCGAGGTGCGCGCCGCCGACATCGTGGTCGCCGCCGTGGGCCGGCCCGAGATGATCCGGGGCGACTGGATCAAGCCCGGGGCAACGGTGATCGACGTCGGCATCAACCGGGTGGTCGACCACCAGACCGGCAAGAACAAGCTGGTGGGCGACGTCGCCTTCGCCGAGGCGGTCCAGGTGGCCGGTGCCATCACCCCGGTGCCCGGCGGCGTCGGGCCGATGACCATCGCCTGCCTGCTCAGGAACACCCTGACCGCGGCGGCCCGCCTGCACCGGCTCGACATTCCCGAAGCCCATCCCTGGGCCTGACCCGGTGCTGGAGCTGGCGCTGGCGGTGGCGGTGTTCCTGGCCAGCCACCGCCTGACCAACCGGCCCGCCTTCCGCGCCGGCGCCGAACGCGCCCTGGGCGGCCGCACCGGGTTCATCGCCGCCTATTCGCTGCTGTCGCTGGCGCTGCTGGCCTGGATCATCGTCGCCTACCAGCGCGCCCCCACGATCGTGCTGTGGCATCAGCAGCCGTGGATGCGCTGGGTGCCGGTGCTGGCCATGGCGCCGGCCTGCCTGCTGCTGGGGGCGGGGATGGCCACGCCCAACCCGTTCTCCATCGGCCCCGGGGGCAAGGGCTTCGATCCCGCCCGGCCGGGCCTGCTGCGCCTGACCCGCCATCCGGTGCTGTGGGGCCTGGCGATCTGGGCCGGCGCCCACCTGGTGCCCAACGGCGATGCCGCCGCGGCTCTGGTGTTCGTGCCGCTGCTGACCCTTGCTCTGGCCGGTCCCCGCCTGCTCGACGCGGCGCGGCGGCGCGCCCTGGCCGACTGGGACGGCCTTGCCGCCCTGACCGGCCGCCCGGCCTGGGTGATGGTGCCCGAGACCGGCTGGCGCTGGCTGATCGGCATCGCCCTTTATGCCGCCCTGATCCACCTGCACCTGCCGGTGATCGGGGCGAGCCCGTGGCCGTGACCTCCGAATTGCCATAACGTCGTCATGGCCGGGCTTGACCCGGCCATCCACGCTTCACGGTCACGGCGGCCACCGTGGACCCCCGGGTCAAGCCCGGGGGTGACGAAGATAAACGGCAGGACCTACCTCAAACTCGCCTCGATATTGCCGCCATCGACGGTCAGCGTGCAGGCGGTGGTCTTGGACGCCCGGGCGAGGTAGACGAAGGCGTCGGCGACGTCCTCGGCGGTGACCTCGCGGCCCAGCAGGTTGCCGGCCATGTAGTTGGTTTCCGACACCCCGCGGGCCTTCGACCGGCTGGCGATCATCTCGTCGGTCAGCAGGCCCGAGCGGATGCGGTCGGCGTTGACGGCGTTGGAGCGAATGCCGTCGGCGCCGTGGTCCAGGGCGTATTGCTTCATCAGGAACAGGGTGGCGGCCTTGGGCAGGCCGTAGGGGCCGAAGTTCTTGCCCGGGTTCAGCGCCTGCTTCGAGGTGTTGAACAGCAGGCAGCCCCCCGTCCCTTGCGCCTTCATCACCTGCACGGCGTTGCTGGCCACCGATTGGTGGCCGAAGAAGTTGAGCTCGAAGCTGGTGCGCAGCACCGCGTCATCGACCGTGCCCACCGTGCCCTGCCAGGCGGCGCCGGCATTGGAGACCACCACATCGACGCCGCCGAAATGGGCGCACACCGCCGCGAACGCCGCCGCCACCGACTTGGGATCGGTGACGTCGCAGGCCAGGCCCAGGGCCTTGCCGCCGATGGATCTGGCGACGGATTGCGCCGCGCCCTCGTTGAGGTCGAGCACCGCCACCTCGGCGCCCTCCTTCGCAAACGCCTTCGCGGTGGCGGCGCCGATGCCCGAGCCGCCGCCGGTGACCACCACCACCTGGCGGGCCAGCGCCTTCTCGGCGCCCTTGCCCAGCTTGGCCTGCTCCAGCCCCCAGTATTCGCAGTCGAACATGTCGGCTTCCGAGACCGGCTGGTAGGTGCCGACCGCCTCGGCGTCGGTGACGCTTTCCACCGTGTTGACCGCGATGTCGGCGGCGATGGCGGCGTCCTTCTTCGAGGCCCCCACGCCGAACAGCCCGAGGCCGGGCACCAGCAGCACCCGCGGCATGGGATCGAGTTCGGTCTTCTTCGGCTCGGCGCGGACGTTGTTGCGCTCGAAATAGGAATGGTAGCGGGCGACGTAGGTGTCGATGGCGGCCTTCGCCGAGGCCGCCCAGGCCTCCATGGCGTCGCCATCGGGCGCCGGCAGCACCGCCGGCCAGTTCTTGGTGCGGATGGTGTGGTCGGGGGTGACCACGCCGACCTGGGAATAGCGCGACACCTCCTCGCCATCGACGTAGTTGCGGATGGCGTCGGAGGTGCGGAAGTCCAGCACCCAGCGCTTGAACGCGCCGTCCTTGCCCTCGATGGCGAGCAGGCCGCGCAGCACCGGCGTGACGGCCGACACCGGCGCCACCCTGGCCGGCAGGGCGGCGGCCTTGAACACCGGCTTGCGCTTCTGCTGCAGCCGCTTTTCGGCCATGTCCACGTAGTGGATCATGCGCTCATAGGCTTCCTTGGCGGTGGCGCCGAAGGTGAAGATGCCGTGCTTCAGCAGGATCAGCCCCTCCACCGAGGAATCCTGCTCGTAGATTTCGGCCGCCTTCTTGGCCAGGGCGAAGCCGGGCATGATGTAGGGGACGTAGCCCATCTTCGGGCCGTAGAGATCGCGGCAGAGGGCCTCGCCGTCGGGCTGGTCGGTCAGCGACAGCACCGCGGTGGAATGGGTGTGGTCGATGAACTTGTGCGGCAGGAAGGCGTGCAGCAGCGTCTCCACCGAGGGATTCGGGCTGGACGAATCCATCAGGTTGCCGCGCTGGAAATTGACCATGTCCTCGTCCGACAGCACCGGCAGGCGGCGCAGCTTGAACAGCGGCGCCATGCGCACGGCCGGCAGGCCGGCCGGCTCGATGTTGCCCATGTCCCAGCCCGAGCCCTTGACGCACAGCACCTCGACCTCGTCGCCGACCAGATCCTTCACGACGGTCTTGACCGAGGTGTTGCCGCCGCCGTGCAGCACCAGCCTGGGATCGCCGCCCAGCAGCCGGGTGGTGTAGACGCGCAGCGCCAGATCCTGGTTATGGCCCTGGGCCGCATACTTGGCGATGGCGGCTTGGGCGTCGGTATCGGACCACAGGGATTTCATGGGGACCTCAGGCTTTTTCGGGGAACAACGCCCGCAGCCCCTCGGCCGAGGCGGCACAGACACCGCGTTCGGTGATCAGGCCGGTGACCAGGCGGGCGGGGGTGACGTCGAAGGCGTAATTGGCGGCGGCGCTGCCGTCGGGGACCAGCTGGACCTCGACCACCCGCCCGGCTTCGTCCTTGCCGGCGATGTGGCTCTGCTCGCGCGGGTCGCGCTGCTCGATGGGGATCTCCTTGACCCCGTCGGCGACGGTCCAGTCGATGGTCGGGCTGGGCAGGGCGACGTGGAACGGCACGCCGTTGTCCTTGGCCGCCAGCGCCTTCAGATAGGTGCCGATCTTGTTGCAGACGTCGCCGCCCCGGGTGGTGCGGTCGGTGCCGACGATGACGATGTCGACCTCGCCGTGCTGCATCAGGTGACCGCCGGTATTGTCGGCGATCACCGTGTGCGGCACGCCGTGCCAGTTCAGCTCGCGCGCGGTCAGCGCCGCGCCCTGGTTGCGGGGGCGCGTCTCATCGACCCAGACATGGACCGGCAGGCCGGCATCGAAGGCCTTGTAGACCGGGGCCAGCGCGGTGCCCCAATCGACGGTGGCGAGCCAGCCGGCATTGCAATGGGTCAGCACGTTGACGCGCGAGGCGCCCTTGGCCTTGGCCTTCTCCCACGCTTCGGCGATCAGCCGGGCGCCGTGGTCGCCGATGGCCGAGCAGATGGCCACGTCCTCGTCGGCGATGGCGGCGGCGCGGGCGAAGGCGGCGGCGGCGCGCTCAGGCTCGGGCACCGGGCCCAGCGCCTTGATCATCTCGTCCAGCGCCCATTTCAGGTTGATGGCGGTCGGGCGGGTGGCGTGCAGCACATTGTAGGCCACCGTCAGCGCCAGGTCCGACGGGTTGGCCCGGGCGGCCAGCGCCATGCCGTAGGCGGCGGTGGCGCCGATCAGCGGCGCCCCGCGCACCAGCATGGCCTTGATGGCATGGGCGGCGTCGGCCAGGGTGTCCAGGCGCACCGTGACGAATTCGTGCGGCAGCCGGGTCTGGTCGATGATCTCCACCGCCGCCCCGTCGGCGGCCGGCCAGATGGTGCGATAGGGAACACCGTCGATCTTCATTGCGGGGCGTCCTTTTTTCGGTCTGGGGCTGCCTTCGGGCGCGAACCTTACGAAATGGCGGCGGCCGGCGCAACCGGCGAGGCTGCGACGCTCATGCGAAAGGCGGAGGGCTGCGCACAAGGATAGTATGCGTTAGTTCCCATGACCTTGCTTGTCGTGTGGGTATAGGGTGAAGATGCATTGGCGCCCCCATTTCGGGAGGCGCCAATATTTTTGGAAAGGGGGGAGACGGCGATGAAAGAATCCGTCACGACCCGATGCGGCTGGACCGAGGGCAAGGGCAAGCCCGACGACCTCGACGGCCTGCGCGAGATTCTGCTGTGCGCCAGCCGGCGCGGCTGCCAGTCCTGCGTCGAATGCAGCGAGCGGGCGCTGGAGATGGTGCTCAGTTCCGCCCGCCGGCGCGAGGTTCCCTTGCCCTGATCGCGGGGCGTTGCCGCCTCACCTCGGCGCGTGTCAAGCCCGCCCTGGGGATGCCTCCTTCCTCACCATTCCCCCTTGCCAGTCGCGGCGCCACCTGAAAGCATGGCGTCAGCTTTCAGTACGGGAGGGAATTCAATGACCGGCAAGACTCCTTCGCTTCCGCGCGCCGCCGCCCTGGTCGGGCCGTTCGCCAGCGGCAAGACCACCCTGCTGGAAGCCCTGCTGTTCCGCGCCGGCGCCATTCCCCGCCAGGGCCGCATCAAGGACGGCAACACCGTCGGCGATGCCAGCGCCGAGGCCCGCGCCCGGCTGATGAGCGTCGAGCCGACCATCGCCGGCACCGAATATCTGGGCGAGCGCTGGACCTTCATCGACTGCCCGGGCTCGGTGGAGTTCCAGCAGGACGCCTACAACACGCTGATGGCGGTGGACGCCGCCATCGTGGTGTGCGAGCCCGATCCCGCCCGCGCGGTGATGGTGGCGCCGCTGCTCAAGTTCCTCGACGAGCACCGGGTGCCCCACATGCTGTTCGTCAACAAGGTCGATACCGCCGGCGTGCGCCTGCGGGAAACGCTGGAGGCGCTGCAGGCGGTGTCGGAACGGCCGCTGGTGCTGCGCGAGGTGCCCATCCGCGAGAACGACCAGGTGGTCGGCTTCGTCGATCTGGTGAGCGAGCGGGCCTACCGCTACCATCCCGGCCAGACCTCGGACCTGATCAAGATCCCCGATGCCATGCAGGACGAGGAGCGCCAGGCCCGCCAGGAGATGCTGGAGCACCTGGCCGATTTCGACGACCACCTGCTCGAAGAACTGCTCGAGGACGTCGCCCCGCCGGCCCAGGAGGTCTATGACGACCTGGCCAAGGACCTGGCCGACGACCTCATCGTGCCGGTGTTCTTCGGCACCGCCGAGAACGACGGCGGCATCACCCGGCTGTGGAAGGCGCTGCGCCACGACGTGCCCGCCCCCACCGCCACCGCCGCCCGGCTGGGCTTCGCCAATGGCGGCGCCGCGGTGGCCCGGGTGTTCAAGACCGTGCACGCCGCCCATACCGGCAAGCTCAGCTATGCCCGCATCCTCCGCGGCGAGTTTGCCGACAGCCAGACGGTGGGCGGGACGCGGCCCTCGGGCCTGTACCTCGCCAATGGCGGCAGCCTGACCAAGGCGGCCAAGGCCGGGGTGGGCGACGTCGCCGCCTTCGGCCGCCTCGACAGCGTCGCCACCGGCGACCTGCTGGGCGGCGAGGGCGAGACCGGCGCCCCCTGGCCGGCGCCGCTGGAGCCGCTGTTCGGCCTGTCCCTGCAGGCCGAGAAGAAGGGCGACGACGTCAAGCTGTCGGGCACCCTGACCAAGCTGGTGGAGGAGGACCCCTCGTACCGCCTGGAGCAGAACGCCGAATTCTCGGAACTGGTGCTGTGGGGCCAGGGCGAGATCCACCTGCTGGTGGCGCTGGAACGGCTGAAGAGCCGCTTCAACATGGGCGTGGTCACCGCCAAGCCCACCGTCCCCTACAAGGAGACCGTCAGGAAGCCGACCGCGGTGCATGGCCGCCACAAGAAGCAGTCGGGCGGCCACGGCCAGTTCGGCGACGTCCACATGGAGATCCGGCCGCAGCCGCGCGGCGCCGGCTTCGCCTTCGAGGACAAGATCGTCGGCGGCGCCATCCCGCGCAACTACATCCCGGCGGTCGAGGACGGCGTCACCGAGTTCCTGAAATGCGGCCCGCTGGGCTTCCCGGTGGTGGACGTGGCGGTGACCCTGACCGACGGCAGCTACCACTCGGTGGACAGCTCGGACATGGCGTTCAAGACCGCCGCCCGCATCGCCATGACCGAGGGCCTGCCCAAGTGCGAGCCGGTGCTGCTGGAGCCCATCCTGCAGGTCGAGGTGTCGGTTCCGTCCGACTTCACCTCGAAGGCGCAGCGCATCATCTCGGGCCGTCGCGGCCAGATCCTGGGCTACGACGCCAAGGAAGGCTGGACCGGCTGGGACCAGGTCTCGGCCTACCTGCCGCAGGCCGAAATGGGCGACCTGATCGTCGAGCTGCGCTCGCTGACCATGGGCGTCGGCACCTTCTCGTGGCGCTTCGACCATCTGCAGGACCTTTCGGGGCGTGCCGCCGACAAGGTGGTGGAGGACCGCAAGGCGGCGCTGGGACAGGGATAAAGGCCTTTGACGAAACTGAACCGGCCGGTTTAGTTTAGCGTCATGGCCAGGTCCGATACCCCCCGAACCGCGGCAAAGCGCGCCGCCATCCTGGATGCCGCCCAGGCCTGCTTCCTGGAAAGCGGCTATGCCGGCACCAGCATGGACCAGATGGCGGCCCGCGCCGGCGTGTCGAAGGCCACCATCTATGCCCATTTCCAGGGCAAGGACGAGCTGTTCGGCGCCATCATCTGCCGCCGCTGCGACGACGAGGCCGATGGCCTGGGCGCCGTCGCCGCGACGCCGGGCCAGGACGCCCGTGCGGCGCTGACCGCCGCCGGGCGCCAGCTGCTCGACATGTTCCTGTCGCCCGAGGTGTTGCGCATCTACCGGGTGGTGGTGGCGGAATCGGCCCGCCATCCCGACCTTGCCGACGCCTTCTACCGGGCCGGGCCGGTGCGCGGCCGCCAGCGCGTCGCCGACTTGCTGGCCGGGCTGGCGGCGCGGGGCGAACTGCGCCTGGACGATCCCTGGCAGGCCACCGACGCCTTCATCGGCATGCTGCGCAGCGAATGCTTCCAGCGCGCCCTGTTCGGCCTGCCGCCCAACCCCGCCGCCACCCCTGACTCGACCGTCGCGGCGGCCGTCGACATCATGCTGCGCGCCTTCGGCCGCTGATTTTTTCGCGAGGCTGTCCCATGTCCCAGACCGAATTCGAACTGGCCCGCCTGCAGGCGGAAATCGAGCAATTGCGCGAGGAGAACGAGGAGCTCAAGGCCGAGATCGACGAATTGCGGCGCGAGGCCGACCTGGATGCCTGCCACGCCGCCGGCCTGACCGCCCAGATCCGCGCCCTGATCGCCGAGGGCGATGCCTGCCCCAACACGGCCGCCCATCCGCTGCTGGTGCGCCGCGACTACGTCAATTCCATGACCGGCGAGACCATCCGCAAGACCGGCGCCTTCCCCATCTACCGCGAGGCCTTCGACGCCGAGGCGCGCGAGCTGGGCTTCATCGACGTGGACAGCCTGCGGGCATAGACGCTGACTTGAGCGGGAGCTTCGCCTCATTCGGGCCTCATCCTGAGGAGCCGCCGCAGGCGG